>NZ_JACHMG010000001.1:2400000-3000000 GCF_014204865.1 Amycolatopsis jiangsuensis | reverse complement strand
GTTTATGTGGACTCGTGGTGGCGTTGCCGCCGGTTAGTACTGATCTTTCGGGGTCGTGGAACGCCGGGTGTGCGGGGTCGGGCGAGAGTCATGTTCCTGGCATGCTGTTGGGTTCTGAGGCAACACATTGTTGTTTCTGGTGTGGTGTTTGAGAACTGTAGAGTGGATGCGAGCATCTTTGTGGTCAAGTTGTTAAGGGCACATGGTGGATGTCTTGGCTTCAGGAGCCGATGAAGGACGTGGGAGGCTGCGATATGCCTCGGGGAGCTGTCAACCGAGCTGTGATCCGAGGATTTCCGAATGGGGAAACCCGGCACCAGTGATGTGGTGTCACCCGCATCTGAATATATAGGGTGTGTGGAGGGAACGCGGGGAAGTGAAACATCTCAGTACCCGTAGGAAGAGAAAACAAGAGTGATTCCGTGAGTAGTGGCGAGCGAAAGCGGATGAGGCTAAACCGTTTGCATGTGATACCTGTCAGGGGTTGTGTGGGCGGTGTTGTGGGATCCACCTTGGAGAGACTGACATTTCTCCGGATGTACGCGATGGTTAGTGGAACGCTTTGGGATGGGCGGCCGGAGTGGGTGAGAGCCCCGTACGCGAAAGCTGTCGTTGTAGGTCTTGGTGGTGTTCCCGAGTAGCAGCGAGCTCGTGGAATTTGCTGTGAATCTGCCGGGACCACCCGGTAAGCCTAAATACTTCCTGGAGACCGATAGCGGACGAGTACCGTGAGGGAAAGATGAAAAGTACCCCGGGAGGGGAGTGAAAGAGTACCTGAAACCGTGTGCCTACAAGCCGTCAGAGCCTGAGTTCCCCTTTGGGGATGGGGTGATGGCGTGCCTTTTGAAGAATGAGCCTGCGAGTTAGTGCTGCGTGGCGAGGTTAACCCGGGTGGGGTAGCCGTAGCGAAAGCGAGTCCGAAGAGGGCGTGTGAGTCGCGTGGTCTAGACCCGAAGCGGAGTGATCTACCCATGGCCAGGCTGAAGCGCGGGTAAGACCGTGTGGAGGGCCGAACCCACTTAGGTTGAAAACTGAGGGGATGAGCTGTGGGTAGGGGTGAAAGGCCAATCAAACTCCGTGATAGCTGGTTCTCCCCGAAATGCATTTAGGTGCAGCGTCGCATGTTTCACTACGGGGGTAGAGCTACTGGATGGTCTAGGGGCCTTACCGGGTTACCGAAATCAACCAAACTCCGAATACCGTGGTGTGAGAGTGTGGCAGTGAGACGGCGGGGGATAAGCTTCGTCGTCGAGAGGGAAACAGCCCAGAACACCAGCTAAGGCCCCTAAGTGTGTGCTCAGTGGGAAAGGATGTGGGATTGCCCAGACAACCAGGAGGTTGGCTTAGAAGCAGCCATCCTTGAAAGAGTGCGTAATAGCTCACTGGTCAAGTGGTCCTGCGCCGACAATGTAGCGGGGCTTAAGCACACCGCCGAAGCTGTGTCACTCACACAATACATCGGCTCAGCCTTTCGGGGTTGTGTCTAGTGGTGTGGGTGGGTAGGGGAGCGTCCTGCATCCGGTGAAGCTGCCGCGGAAGCGAGTGGTGGAGGGTGTGGGAGTGAGAATGCAGGCATGAGTAGCGAATGCAGAGTGAGAAACTCTGCCGCCGGATGACCAAGGGTTCCTGGGCCAGGCTAATCCGCCCAGGGTAAGTCGGGACCTAAGGCGAGGCCGACAGGCGTAGTCGATGGACAACGGGTTGATATTCCCGTACCCGAGCATGTGCGCCCATGGCGAGGCGGTTGATACTAACCACCCGAAGCGCATCTTCGTCGTCTTCGGACGGGGTGGGTGTTGTGGAGCGTGGGATCTGATTCCGTAGTAGTCAAGCGATGGGGTGACGCAGGAAGGTAGCTCCGCCAGTGAGTGGTTGTACTGGTGTAAGCGTGTAGGCCGAGTGGTAGGCAAATCCGCCGCTGAACAGGCTGAGACGTGATGCGTAGCCGTTTGAGGTGAAGTGGGTGATCCTATGCTGTCGAGAAAAGCCTCTAGTGAGTGCATGCACGGCCCGTACCCCAAACCAACACAGGTGGTCAGGTAGAGAATACTGAGGCGATCGGGTGAACTGTGGTTAAGGAACTCGGCAAAATGCCCCCGTAACTTCGGGAGAAGGGGGGCCACACGCCTTGATACCCCTTGCGGGTTCAGGGGTGGGTGGCCGCAGAGACCAGCGGAAAGCGACTGTTTACTAAAAACACAGGTCCATGCGAAGTCGCAAGACGATGTATATGGACTGACGCCTGCCCGGTGCTGGAACGTTAAGAGGACCGGTTAACCTCCTTCGGGGGGTGAAGCTGAGAATTTAAGCGCCAGTAAACGGCGGTGGTAACTATAACCATCCTAAGGTAGCGAAATTCCTTGTCGGGTAAGTTCCGACCTGCACGAATGGCGTAACGACTTTCCGGCTGTCTCGACCACAGGCCCGGCGAAATTGCATTACGAGTAAAGATGCTCGTTACGCGCGGCAGGACGGAAAGACCCCGGGACCTTTACTATAGTTTGGTATTGGTTTTCGGTTCGGCTTGTGTAGGATAGGTGGGAGACTGTGAAGCCGTCACGCTAGTGGTGGTGGAGTCGTTGTTGAAATACCACTCTGGTCGGATTGGGAATCTGAACCTACGCCCATGATCTGGGTGAGGGACAGTGCCTGATGGGTAGTTTAACTGGGGCGGTTGCCTCCTAAAGGGTAACGGAGGCGCCCAAAGGTTCCCTCAGCCTGGTTGGCAATCAGGTGTTGAGTGCAAGTGCACAAGGGGGCTTGACTGTGAGACTGACAGGTCGAGCAGGGACGAAAGTCGGGACTAGTGATCCGGCACCTCCTGGTGGAAGGGGTGTCGCTCAACGGATAAAAGGTACCCCGGGGATAACAGGCTGATCTTGCCCAAGAGTCCATATCGACGGCATGGTTTGGCACCTCGATGTCGGCTCGTCGCATCCTGGGGCCGGAGTAGGTCCCAAGGGTTGGGCTGTTCGCCCATTAAAGCGGCACGCGAGCTGGGTTTAGAACGTCGTGAGACAGTTCGGTCCCTATCCGCCGCGCGCGTAGGATACTTGAGGAAGGCTGTCCCTAGTACGAGAGGACCGGGACGGACGGACCTCTGGTGTGCCAGTTGTCACGCCAGTGGCATGGCTGGTTGGCTATGTTCGGAAGGGATAACCGCTGAAGGCATCTAAGCGGGAAGCCTGTTCCAAGATGAGGTATCCCACCCTTTGTGGGTTAAGGCCCCCAAGAGACGATTGGGTTGATAGGCCAGATATGGAAGCACAGTAATGTGTTGTCGAGTTGACTGGTACTAATAGGCCGAGGACTTGCCCACGAAGAGGCTACGCATCCACTCTACGGTTCTGAAACACCACACCACCACCCAGGTTCCCGGGGTTCACCCCGGGGCGTGGTGGGTGGGTGTTGTTTCGGAGTGTTTCGGTGGTTACAGCGTCAGGGAAACGCCCGGTCCCATTCCGAACCCGGAAGCTAAGCCTGACAGCGCCGATGGTACTGCAACCGAAGGGTTGTGGGAGAGTAGGACACCGCCGAACCCAACATGAAGTAGCAGGGGCCCCGGTCCGAGAACCCAACACAACGGGTTCTCCCGGGGCCCCTACTACTATCCACACCCCCCGGAGCAACCCCAGCCCTCGAGGCGCTCGCTTCGACGACACGCTCCTCCTGCGGGGCGGCCCGCTCCCTCGACGCGCCCCGTCCCCCGAGACGGACCCTCCCTCGATGCGGTCCTCGCTCACGACAGACCCTCCCCCGGCACACCCCCCTTTCCGTCGAGACGCCCGTCTCTCGAGACAGCCCGGACGTCACCCTGCACCCCACCCGGCCCGACACACACACCCAAGCGGCACGGAAACGTACGCCGGCACAGAAAGGCGGGCGACACCGGAATACTGCGCGCACACCACCGCCGGCACAAGAACAGCGCACACCACCGCCGACACACCCAGCCGACACACCCACAAGCCGACGTCAGACACCCGAGCACGCCCTACGCGCGGAACCGTCTGTCTCCGCGCGTCCCTGTCTCCACAGCCACCTCTGCCGATGCTCGGGGTCCCTTGCCTCCGTCGGTGCCGGTCCGCGCAGCTCCGCCACGCCAGGGGCTCGCAGAGACGGGAAATCACAGGGGAACGCTCCGGTGCACGGTCGCATGCACGGCGGTCGCCAGGGGAAAGCTCCCGTACGCAGGCTATTCCAGGGGTACGGCTGAAGCTCCGCTTGTCTGTGCCCCTGCATACGTGCGTGCCCTGCTTACTTACGGCCTCGGCAGGTGCTGTGTCCGGGTTTGTGCTCACTTCGCGTGCTGACGTGCTGCTGGCGGGTGTGAAGCCGAGCAGTGCTGAAAGAGAGCGGTGGCGGGCAAAGAGGAAGGGCCGGCCACCGCGTGGGTGACCGGCCCGTTCGTGCCGTGGAGATTGGTGATCGGCCTTTCGCGCCGCCAGGATTCAAACGAACCGAAGAGTCCGGAAGCCCGCAGGAGCGAGAGCCCCGCGTCTCACAGCACCCCCGGAACTCGAGAAGCGCCGAATCTTCACGATCCCCGAGGGACTCAAGAAGCTCCAGAGACTCGCGCCCCCGGAGATCCAAGGACCCCGAGCTTCACGACATCCGGCGCCCCAAGAAGCGCCGGAGCTTCACGGCCCCCGGAGATCCAAGGACCCCGAGCTTCACGATACCCGGCGCCTCAAGAAGCGCCCGAGCCTCACGACCTCGCGGGCCTCAAGAAAGCGCCGGAACGTTCCGAAGCTCGGCGCCTCACGAGGCTCAGAGGGCGGAGCCCTTCTGCCATTCGGGCCAGGACTTGGACCAGTCGCCGTACAGGTCCCATACCGGTAGTTGCGGGCCGCCGGAGTTGGTGACTTCCACGACGTCGCCCAGGCCGAAGTTCTCGAAGAACCACTGGGCGTTCGAGGCGTTCAGGTTGATGCAGCCGTGCGAGACGTTGGAGCTGCCCTGCTGTCCGACGCTGTTCGGGTTCTCGTGCACGAACTCGCCGTCGTTCGAAATGCGCTCGGAGTACTTCTCGTCGGAACGGTACGCCTTCGGGTCCGGGGGACAGACACCGTAGGTGCACGAATCCATCGTGTAGTTCTCCTGCTTGTCGGAAATGACGTGCGCGCCAAGGTGGGTCGGGGTGGCGTCCTTGCCCATCGAGATCGGCATCGACTTGACCTTCTGGCCATTGTGGAAGATCTGCATCTGCTCGTTGCCGCCGTCGGCCTTCGCGATCCAGGAATCGTGCACCTTGTACGTTTCGGTGCGATCCTCCGCCCCGAACACGCCGTTTCCGAAATCGACGCCGTAAATCTTCGCGGACACGGTCAGCGTGGTGCCCGGCTGCCAGTACTCCTTCGGCCGGTAGTGGACGTTCTTGTCGTCCATCCAGTACCAGCTGCCCTCCTGCTTCGGCGACGACTCCACCGACAGCGCCTTCTCCACCGCCGCCTTGTCCTTCACCGCGGTGCCGAAGCTGAACACGATCGGCTGGCCGACGCCCACGCCGGCACTCTTCACCGCGGACGGCGCCGGGATCAGGTTCGCGTTCGCCTGCTTCTTCGGCGAGATCGTGGTGACGTCGCCGTCCTTCTCCACGGGCTTGCCGTCGGCACCCTGGGCGTGCGCGACCACGTGGTAGGTGCCGCCGTACCCGAGCACCTCACTGGTGCTCCAGCTGAGCCCGTCCGCGGCGGTCTTGCCCTCGACGGCCTTGCCCTTGGCGTTGGTGACCGTGACGCCGGTGAGCTTCCCGTTGGCCGCCTTGACGACGATGGGCGTGGTCGGGCTGATCCCGTTCGCGTCGGCCGGCTCGATGGACACCGACACGGGAGTCACGGACTGGCTCGAGCCCGGCGCGCCGGGGGCGGCGGTACCGGCGTCGTCTCCGGACGAACAGGCCGAGGCCAGCAAGGTCGCCGCAAGAATTCCGGCAACCGAAAGGAAAGTCTTCTTCGGGAACATTATGTCTCTTTTGTGAGGATCGCGGACCGGCAGGCTTCTTCTGTCAAAGCTACGCGATCGAAAAGACGTTCCGGGCGGCGGATAGGTGCATTGCCGTGACGTGGATCACGGCATGACGAGCCCGGGTGCCCCGTAGAGACCGGGGCCGTCCACGGCCAGCTCCTTCAGGTACTCGCGGGCCGCTTCACGGGCCTGGCGCGCGAGCTCGTCGGTGTGGCTGAAATCGAGGGGGCTGACCCGCACCGGAGCCGGGCCGGGCAGGTACACCACCGGCGCCTCCCGCGCGGCGGGCGGAGCCTCCAGCACGGCCTGGTTCCGCATGCTGATCATCGCGGTGAACATCATCACCTCCGCGAAAGTGCGCGGGGCGCCGGGCAGCTGACCGGGGAAGGCGCAATCCAGCACGACCAGCGACTTCGCGCCCATCCGCAACGCCTGCCGCATCGGCACGTTGGCGACCAGGCCGCCGTCGTAGAGCAGCCGCCCCTCGTGTTCGACCGGCGGGAAGATCCCCGGGATCGCGCAGCTGGCCAGCAGCGGCGCGTGCAGTGGCCCGGACCGGATCAGCGCGGGCTCGGCCGTGTCGACGTCGGTGGTCACCACGCCGAGCGGCAGCGCCAGGTCTTCGAACCGGCAGCCGAGACCGATGTGGTCGTCGATGATCTTCGCCAGCCCGGTGTTCGGGAACAGATGCGTCTTGCCGTGGCGGAGGGTGCGGACCCGGCTGAGCACGCCGCCGGGGAACGCCTCGTGCCGGGTCATGTGGGTCCAGACGTCCTCGAGCCGCTCGAGATTGCGCCCTCCGGGCAGGGCGAGGACCGCGGCGTTCAGCGACCCCACGGACGTGCCGACGAGCAGATCCGGGATGAGGCCCACCTCGTCGAGCGCGCGGAGCATGCCGACCTGCAGCGCGCCGAGGCTGCCGCCCCCGCCCAGGACGAACGCCACCGGCCGCGGGAGATCGAGTGCGTGCATGCTGCCGAATGTAGTGACCCGGGACCATCCCGGACGGGTGATCTGGTCACCGGGTGGTGCCGGCGGGCTCCTCTTCCGGCTCCGCCGGGCCGCTCGCGTCGAGCGCCTTGCGCTTCTTGAGCCGCAGCAAGAAGAACACGAGTACCCCGACGACGGCCGCGGCCACCACGAGGAACCCGGTGCTGAGCGCGCCTTCGACCTGCTTGGCGGCCTCGCCGAGCGCGGCACCGAGGCTGATGTGCACGAGCGACCAGCACAACGCCCCGAGTGCGGTGGCGGGCAGGAACTTCCGGAACGGCAGCCGCGACGCCCCGGCGGCGGCCGGCGTGAGCGTGCGCAGCACCGGCAGGAAGCGGGCGAAGAACACCGCCCAGGCCCCGCGCCGTTCGAGGACCGCGGCAGCCCGGTCCCAGGCGTCGGCGCCGTACTTGCGGATCAGCTTCGTCTCCCGCAGCCGCGGACCGAACTTCCGGCCCAGCGCGTAGCCGACCGAATCGCCGAGCGCCGCGCACACCGTGACGACGGCCCACAACGTGAGGAAGCGCGGTACGGAGGTCGCCGTGGTGGCCGCGATGAGCAGCCCCGACTCCCCGGGCGCGATGAACCCGAGCCCGATGGTGCACTCGGCGAACACGAGCCCGCCCGCCGCCGCGACCAGGCCCGGTTCCGGGAGCCCCTGCAGCCAGTCCAAGATGTCCGTTACCAAAGCCACGGGTTCACTTTACTGAGTCTTTGGAATGGGGGAGGGGGGCACGGAACGGACCGGGGAGATTTCAGGGGCCTGCCCGTAGGGGCGGGGTGTGTGAGGGCTCGGGTGAAGCTGCCCGGGCGGGGGCGAATCTGCCTGGCCGAGCCGATGACTGCCGGAGCAAGCCGAGGCTGCCTGGGCAAGCGGGAGCTGCGCCGACGAGCTGAAACAGGCCGGACGTACCGACCACCTGGCTGGACGAGCCGAAGCTACCCAGGGCAGGCCGAAGCAACCCGGACAAGCCGAGACCACCCTCGACAAGCCGAAGCCACCCAGGCAAGCCGAAGCCTGCCTGCGGTAAGCAAAAGCGCAGGCAGGCTTCGGTGTGGAATCAGCGGAATCAGCGGGCCAGCAGTGAGCTGGCTTCCTGTGCGGCTGGTCCCTGCTGGGCGAGGTGGGCCAGGTTCTCCGGCAGATCCTCCCCGCGGTGGGCCTTGGTCTGGGCATACAACCGGCCCGCCCGATACGACGACCGCACCAACGGACCCGCCATCACCCCCGGGAAACCCAGCGACTCGGCAAACCGCGAATGCTCGACGAACTCCTCCGGCTTCACCCACCGATCCACCGGATGATGCCGCGGCGACGGACGCAGATACTGCGTGATCGTGATGATCTCACACCCCGCATCGAACAACTCCCGCAACGCGACCCGCACCTCATCCGGCGTCTCACCCATCCCCAGGATCAGATTCGACTTCGTCACCAACCCCGCCTCGCGAGCCCGCGTCAACACCTCCAACGACCGGGCATACCGAAACCCCGGACGGATCCGCTTGAAAATCCGCGGCACCGTCTCCACATTGTGCGCCAACACCTCCGGACGCGACCCGAACACCTCACCCAACTGCTCGGGATCAGCATTGAAATCCGGAATCAGCAACTCCACACCCGTACCCGGATTCAACGCATGAATCTCACGCACCGTCTCCGCATACAACCACGCCCCACCATCATCCAGATCATCCCGCGCCACACCCGTCACCGTCGAATACCGCAGGCCCATCGCCTGCACCGACTCCGCCACCTTCCGCGGCTCGGTCCGATCCAACGCCGCCGGCCTACCCGTATCGATCTGGCAGAAATCACACCGCCGGGTGCACTGATCCCCACCGATCAGGAACGTGGCCTCACGATCCTCCCAACACTCATAAATATTGGGACACCCCGCCTCCTCACACACCGTGTGAAGACCCTCCCGACGCACCAAGCCCTTCAACTCCGTGAACTCCGGACCCATCCGCACCCGAGTCCGAATCCACGACGGCTTCTTCTCAATCGGCGTCTCACTGTTACGCACCTCAAGCCGCAACAACTTCCGCCCCTCCGGCGTCACACTCACGTGATCCACCCTACGCCCGCCGGGCGGCCGGGTCGCCCTAGCTCGGGTCGGGGGTGACGTCGGTCAACCGCGCGGTCAGTTCCCACAATCCGGAACCGGTCCGCAGGTCGCGGGCGGTCGCCAGCGTGCGGACCTTCGCGGGGGTCCCGCGGGTCTGGAACAGCCGGTTCGGGCCCAGGTAATCGCCGCCTTCGACGTCTTCGGCCGTGGCCGCGTACAGCTGTGGCAGGGCGCCCGGTTCGAGACGCTGCGCGACGACGGCACCGCCGAACCGCCCGATGGTCCCGATCATCCCGCGCAGCAGCGGATTGCGATACGACTCGGCCATGTTGGCGACCAGCCCGGTCGCGCTGTAGCCGGGGTGCGCGAGCACGCTCAGCACGGACGAGCCGGCCGCGCGCAGGCGCCGGTCCAGTTCGATGCCGAACACCTGGTTCGCCAGCTTCGACTGCCCGTACGCGGCGCCGGCGTTGTACCGGCGGTGCTCGCCGTTCGGGTCGTCCAGCCGGATGCGCGCACCGTACGCGGTGATGCTGGACAGCGTGACGACGCGGGCCGCGGGCGCGCCGCGAAGTGCGGGCATCAGCAGCCAGGTGAGCGCGCCGTGTCCGAGGTGGTTGGTGCCGAACTGCAGCTCGAACCCGTCGGTCGTGTGGTTGTGCGCGGTGGCCATCACGCCGGCGTTGTTCATCAATACGTCCAGGGCGTCGCCGGTCAGCTCACGCACCGCGGCGGCGGCTGCCCGCACCGACGCGAGGTCCGCGAGGTCGAGGCGGACCAGTTCGGGTTTTTCGCCGGCCGCCACCGCGGCGACCCTGGCGAGTGCCGCCGCGCCGCGTTCGGGTGAACGGCAGGCGAGCAGCACGCGGGCGCCCCGTCCGGCGAGCACCTCGGCCGAACGCAGGCCGAGGCCGGAGTTCGCCCCGGTGATCAGGACGGTGCGCCCGGTCTGGTCGGGAATGTCGGTCTCGGTCCAGCGCCGGCTCATGGGGGTCAGCTAACTACATGTCACGCAGTGGGCGCGAGCAGCCGCCTCAGATGGCCGATCGGGCTCCGGCGGCGAACGGGCCGCGCGTCGCCCGCGCGCAGCAGCGCGCCGAACGCGTGCCCCACCTTCGTGACCTCCGCGCGCGGCTCGCCCGGGTCGACGAGCCCGGCGGTGATCGCCAGCATCCGCAGCTCGGCTTCGTGCAGCGGTACCAGCGCGGGGCAGCGCTCGACGGCGCCGTCCAGCAGCTCCCGCAGCGTCTCGTGTCCCTCCAGCGCCCGGCGCCACGCGCGGGACACCGCGTCGACCTGGTCGCCGGCGCCGTCCGCGGTGGCGTCCTCCGGGGCGGCGAACTCGGTGCGCAGGTGGCCGCCGAGCCGCCGGCTCCACTGGTGGTGCAGGGCCAGCAGCAGCGCCTCCTCGGTACCGAACACCTCGGTGGCTCCCGGGATCCGGCCGAGCTCGAGTGGCTCGGCCGGGGCGCGTCGTGCGTGGCGGACGGCGGAGTCGAGGATCTCTCGCCGCCGGTAGAAGTCATTCCAGCTCATGGTGCGGGCTCCCCTCCGTGATCCGGGACATACCGCGGGTTTGCGGCATACTCTCGGTACGGACCTGACGCAGCGAACATACCACGGGTATGCCCGGCGGCGGGCCGGAGTAATGTTGTGAGGGTGCCGACAGTGACGTCCCGATGAGATCCCGCCGACTCGACTATTCGGAGTCGACCCGTTCCGCGCTGGTCGAGTCCGCGGTGGAGCTGTTCACCAAACGCGGGTACGCGGGTACTTCGCTCGACGAGGTGGCCAAACGCGCGCGGGTCACGAAAGGCGCGCTGTACCACCATTTCAGCGGTAAGCAGGCGTTGTTCGAGGCCGCTTTCGACGCGGTGGAAAGCCTCGTCTACGACCGGCTCGAGAAGACCATGACCGGTCCCGGCACCGCGTGGGAACGCACACTGGGCGGGCTCAAGGCGTTCATCCGCAGCTGCCTCGACCCGGCATACCAGCGGATCGCGATCCACGAGGCGCCGGTGGTGATGGGTTGGGAACGCTGGCGGGAGGCCGAGGAGCAGTGCAGCTTCGGGCTGGTGCGCTCGGGGCTGCAGCTGCTGGTGGACGCGGGCGAGGTGGAGCCGGTGCCGGTGGAGGTCACGTCGCGGCTGCTGTTCGGCGCGTTGTCCAGTGCGGCCACCGAGATCGCGAGCGCGGCCGATCCGAAGAAGGTCGGCGCGGAGATCGAGGACGTGATCGTGCGGATGCTGCTGCGGGTGCGCCGCCCGGCCGACGAGTCGCTGGAGCGACCTGCCGCCGGCTGAGCGCCGCGTGGCTAGGCTGGCGGCCATGGACTTGAGGATCTTCACCGAACCCCAGCAGGGCGCGAGCTACGACGAACTGCTGCGGGTCGCGCGGGTCACCGAAGCGGCCGGCTACGACGCGTTCTTCCGCAGTGACCACTACCTCGCCATGGGCGAGGGCGACGGCCTTCCCGGGCCCACCGACGCGTGGATCACCCTGGCCGGGCTGGCCCGCGAGACCGAGCGGATCCGGCTCGGCACCCTCGTCACCGCGGCCACCTTCCGCCACCCCGGGCCGCTCGCGGTGTCCGTCGCGCAGGTGGACCGGATGTCGGGCGGGCGCGTCGAGTTCGGCCTCGGGTCGGGCTGGTTCGACGCCGAGCACACCGCCTACGGGCTGACGCTGCCGCCGCTGAAGGAGCGTTTCGACCTCTACGCCGAGCAGCTGGAGATCATCACCGGGCTCTGGCGTACGCCGGTGGGGGAGAAGTTCTCCTTCTCCGGCAAGAACTACACGCTCACCGATTCGCCGGCGCTGCCGAAGCCCGCGCAGTCGCCCGCGCCGCCGGTGATCATCGGTGGTGGCGGCAAGAAGCGCACCCCGGAGCTGGCCGCGCGGTTCGCGGACGAGTTCAACCTGCCCTTCGCCGACCCGGAGACCGCCCTCGCGCAGTTCGAACGGGTCTCCGCCGCCGCGACCGCGATCGGCCGGGACCCGAAGGAGATCCTGCGGTCGGTCGCGCTCACCACGGTCGCCGGCCGCGACGACGCCGAGGTCACGCGCCGGGTCCAGGCGATCGGGCGGGACAAGGAGCAGCTGCTGCGCGACGGCCTTGCCGGTACGCCCGCGCAGATCGTGGACCGGATCGGGCAGTGGCGGGAGAAGACCGGCATCACCCGGCTCTACCTGCAGGTGCTCGACCTCGCCGACCTCGACCACCTCGAGTTCATCGCCGCCGAGGTCGCCCCGCAGCTCGACTGACGTACCCGCGCCGTGCTCCTTCAGGGACGTGGAGTCCCCGAAGGAGCACGGCCGGGTCAGTTCTGCAGGGCGAAGGTCACGCCGGGGGCCTGCGGTGCCTCCGGCCGGGGCAGCCAACGGTCCTCGCTCACCGGCAGCTCGCCTTCCAGCGCCGCGGTCACCAGCTCCCGCGCCAGCGGCAGCACCTCGGCGACCGGCACCTCGCGCTGCAGCTCGTAGGACAGCGAGGTGACGCCCGCGTCGCGGATGCCGCAGGGCACGATCGCGTCGAAGGCGCTCAGGTCGGCGTTGCAGTTCAGCTCGAAACCGTGCATCGTCACGCCGCGCTGCACGCGGATGCCGATGGCCGCGATCTTGCGCTCGATGCCGCGGTCGTCGGCCGGGATCCACACCCCGCTGCGGCCCTCGACGCGTCCGCTGCGCACGCCCATCCGGTCGCACACCGCGATCAGCGCCTCTTCCAGCCGGCGCACGTAGTGCATCACGTCGATCGGGTCGGCGAGCTTCACGATCGGATAGCCGACGAGCTGGCCGGGCCCGTGCCAGGTGATCTTGCCGCCGCGGTCCACGTCGATCACCGGGGTGCCGTCGGCGGGCCGGTCCTCCGGCTCGGTGCGCTTGCCCGCGGTGTAGACCGACGGATGCTCCAGCAGCAGCAGGGTGTCCGGGCCGGTCTCGTCGGCGCGGGCGGTGAGGACCTCCCGCTGCAGATCCCAGGCCTCGGTGTAGTCGACTGTGCCGAGCTCTCGCACGGTGACGGGTTCGGTGGCGGCGCGGGCGCTCGTGCTCGAAGAACTCACCTGTCGAGGTTACCCCTTTTCCGGCGGCGAAAAGGGCAGCAACCGCAGTGCGGTCGCCGACACCAGCCCGACGCCGAGGACCGCCAGCACGGCGCCTGCGGTGTCGGTCAGCCAGTGCACGCCGAGGACGATCCGGCAGGCAGCCGCGAGCACCGTCGCCCCGGCCGCGGCCAGAACCGCCCAGCGCACCAGGCGCGGCAGCAGCCAGCCGCACAGCAGCACCACGACCAGTCCGGTGGCGGCGACCGAGACGACGTGCCCGCTGGGATAACTCAGGTCCGGGTAGGCGCGGGGGCGCCGGCGTTGGAACAGCGGTTTGAACGCCAGGCTGGTCAGCCGGCACAGCACCAGCACGACGGCCAGCCGCAGGCACAGCGACAGCCGCGTCCGGTCGCGCAGCACGACCGCCACCAGCACCACGCCGAGCACGTACGGCAGCACCGGTCCGAGCACGGCGGTGACCACATCCGCGACCGCGCCCGCTGTCTGCTGGTACTGCCCGCGCAAGGCGTTCGCGACCTCGACGTCGAGCTGCGACGGCCGGTGGGCGACGAGCAGGCCCAACCCGAGGAAAGCGGCGAACACCACCAGCCCGGCGACCACCCATCGCGCGCGGGGCACGGTCATGTCGCCGCGGCCAGCGCACTTTCCACGGTGCGGTGGCGGAAGACGTATCCGCTGCCTTCGAGCCGCCGCGGCACCGCGCGTTGGCCGAACAACGCCATTTCCTCGCCCGCCTGGCCGAGCGCGATCTTCACCGCGATCTCCGGCACCCACCACGGCGCGGGACGGTGCACGGCGTGGCCGAGCGCGCGGGTGAACTCGGCGTTGGTCACCGGGGCCGGGCCGGTGAGGTTGACCGGTCCGGAGACCGCGTCGTGCTCGAGGACGTGCTGCAGGGCACCGATCTCGTCGTCGAGTGAGATCCACGGCATGAACTGCCGGCCACCGCCGAGCCGCGCGCCGAGTGCGAACCGGGACAGCGGCCGCAGCACGCCCAGCAGGCCGCCTTCGCGAGCCAGGACGAGTCCGGTGCGGGCGGAGACGACCCGGGCGCCCGCGGACCTCGCGGCTGCCGTCGCGTCCTCCCACTCCCGGCACAGCTCGGCCAGGAAACCGCCGCCGGAGGCGGACTCCTCATCGACCACAGTGGACCCGGGGTTGCCGTAGAAACCCACCGCGGAGGCGTTCACCAGCACGCCGACTCCGTGTTCGGCGACCGCCTCGGCCAGTACTTCGGTGGGTTCCACCCGGCTGTCGAGCAGCAACTGCTTGCGCATTCCGCTCCACCGGCCGGAAAGCAGTGGCGCACCGCACAGGTTCACCACCGCTTCGACACCCTCGAACGCGCCCTCGTCGATCCGCCCCGACGGCGGGTCCCAGCCCCGTTCGTCCGGCTTCCGCGCGGCCCGCCGCACCAGCCGGCGCACGTCGTGACCGGACTCGCGCAGCCGCGCGGCCAGCGCCGTGCCGATGAGCCCGCCGGATCCCGCGATGAGTACCCGCATACCTGAGATCGTGTCCTATCCGCCCGGACCGCGCACACCAGGCCGCAGCTGCCCGGCCACGTCCGCGGCGGCGGTCAGCAACACCAACGCGGGGATGGTCGCGGTGGCGCGCAGCCGGTAGCTGCCGCGGCGGTCCTGCTCGACCAGCCCGGCCGCGGTGAGCGCCTTGAGGTGGTGGTAAAGCCGTCCGGGGGACCCCAGTTCCGCGGCCGCACGCAGTGCGGCGCCGGTCTGTGGGCCGTCCCGCGCGAGCAGTCGCACGAGCGCCACCCGGTCGGCGTTGGCCAGCGCGGACAGCACCTCGACCCGCGGGCCGTCCGGCAGCGCCAGCACCGCCGGGGGGCTCAGCCGGATCTCCCAGCTCAGCTCCGGATCACTCAGCTCGCCCTGGTAGCCGACGATCCCCTGCGGTCCGTCCGGAACGGACTCGGCGGACCGGCCCTCCAGCGCGGCCACCCGGCGTTCGAGTTCGGCGACCCGCTCGGCGAGATCTTCGGTCATGGGATCAGTGTCCCAGTGCGTGCTCCAGCTTCGCGAGCGTGGCCGGGACCGCGAGCGCGTCCGAGCAGAGCCGCAGCAGCACGTCCGCGCGCTGCAGGTCCTCGGGCGTCGAGCCGACCAGCTGCAGGACGGCGGTGCCCGGACGGCGGTGCGGCCACACCAGGTCGACGCCGAGTTCGAGGTTCCCGGGCAGGCTGCCGCCCTTGTACAGCATCGCGTCCGTCCCCGGCGGCCGGTCGCCGGCGAACTGCGCGCCGAGGAAGCCCCGCGCGAGCGCGGCGGCGGGATCGGTGGCGGTGGCGATCTCGTGGTGCAGCCCGGCCAGCTGGGTGGCCGTCCCGGAACCGCCGCGTGTGGCCCAGTCCCGCGTTTCCTCCGCGGTGGGCGGATCGGCGAGGATCCGCGCCAGCACCTCGGCACGGAACAGGAGATCACGGGCGAAGCGTTCGGACAGCGCGTCACCCGCGACCCGCCGCAGCGCGGGCGGGCTGCCGGGCGGCGGGCCGTACTCGGGGAAGAACAGCAGGAGCGTTTCGCCGCTGAACATCCGCACGTCCGGTGCGAACCACCCGCCGCGGGCCGCGGCCGCCCGCAACGCGCCGTCGCCGAGCCGGGCACGCAGGTAGTCGGCCGCGGAGTTGTCGCTGAGCTGGATCATGAACTCGGGGATCTTCGCCAGCGGCACCCGCTGCCCGGCATCCTTCGCGACGCCGTATTCGTCGCACGGGATCCCCAGCCGGGTCAACGCTGTGTGATGCGCGCCGGCGCCGAGCGGCCCGTCACCGAGGAAGGGATGCCGGGCGTCCCAGTCGCCGACGCGCACCTGCTCGTCCGGATCGAGGCGCCCGGAGACGACGGCGGTGGTGTAAGCCAGCAGGTGCACCACCTTGACCGTCGACGCCAGCGGGCGCGGCGTGGCAGCGCGGTGACCGAAGCGGTGGCCGGCGCCGTCGTCGACCACCGCCGAAACGTCCTCGCGGTGCGCGGCGAGCCGGGCCAGCCAGCCCTCCTCGGTCGTGAGGTCCGGATCGCCTGCCCAGGCGAGGCCGGGCAGGAACAGAGTGGCCGGCGCGGTGGCGGCCACGGTGGTCAGCAGGCGTCGTCGGGTCAGCATGCGGCCACCGTACTCCACTATTCCGGAATTACGGAATAGTGGAGTACCGACTTCGGCCGGAAAGCCGTGAAGGCCTCCGTCGGGGACTGGGATTCCCCGACGGAGGCCTTCACGGAGCCGCGGACCTGCTGAGCGGTTACAGCCCCAGCTCGTCCTCGAAGTTGCCCTCTTCCAGGCGCTGCTTGATGGTGGTCAGGAAGCGGCCGGCGTCGGCGCCGTCGACAAGGCGGTGGTCGTAGGTCAGCGGCAGGAAGGCCATCGAGCGCACCGCGATGGTGTCGTTGCCCTCGGCGTCGGCCACCACGACCGGACGCTTCACCACGGCGCCGGTACCGAGCATGCCGGACTGCGGCTGCACGATGATCGGCGTGTCGAACAGGGCGCCGTTGCTGCCGATGTTCGTGATGGTGAAGGTGCCGCCGGTCAGCTCGTCCGGCTTGATCTGGTTGGCACGGGCCCGGTTCGCCAGGTCGGCGATGCGGTGCGCGAGACCGGCAAGGCTCAGCTCGCCCGCGTCGTGGATCACGACCGAGAGCAGGCCACGCTCGGTGTCCACCGCGATGCCCAGGTGCACGGCGCCGTGGTAGGTGATCTCCTTGCTGTCCTCGTTGTAGGACGCGTTGACGTTCGGGTGCTGCTTGAGCGCCTCGACCGTCGCCTTGGCGAAGAACGGCAGGAACGTGAGGTTGACGCCCTCGCGCTCCTTGAACGCCGCCTTCGCCCGCTGGCGCAGCTTGGCGATCTTGGTGACGTCCACCTCGTGCACCTGCGTAAGCTGCGCGGATTCCTGCAGCGACTCGCGGGTCTTGGTCGCGGTGATCTGCCGGATCCGGCTCGCCTTCTGCACGGTGCCGCGCAGCGCGGCGACGTCCGGTGCCGCGGCGGCCCGGGGCGCGGACGGGGCGGGCGCCGAAGCAGCCGGAGCGGCCGGAGCCGCGGCGGGCGCGGACGCCGCCGGAGCGGCCTGCTTCTGCTTCTCCTCGGCCGCCGCGAGCACGTCCTGCTTGCGGATCCGGCCACCGACCCCGCTGCCGGTCAGGGTGGTGAGGTCGATGTCGTGCTCGGACGCCAGCTTCCGCACCAGCGGCGTGACGTACGGGCCCTCGGCCGCGCCGTTGCCCTGCTGCGCGGCCGGAGCCGGGGCGGCAGGCTGCGGCTTCGGCTCGGGCTTCGGCTCGGGCTTCGGTTCAGGCTTGCTCTCCTGGACCGGTCGGGGCTGGGGTTCCGGCTTCGGCTCGGGCTTGCTCTCCTGGACCGGCTCCGGCTGCGCGGCCGGAGCGGACTTCGGTGCCGCGCTCGCGTCGCCGATCACCGCGAGCACGCCGCCGACCTCGACCGTCTCGTCCTCGCCCGAGCGGATCTCCAGCACCGTGCCGGCGACCGGGGAGGGAACCTCGGTGTCGACCTTGTCGGTGGAGATCTCCAGCAGCGGCTCGTCGACCTCGACGGTGTCACCGACCTGCTTGAGCCACCGGGTGACGGTGCCCTCGGTGACGCTCTCGCCCAGCTCGGGCAGCTTCACCTCGGTGCCCTCGCCACCGGCCGCGGGCGCGGTGTCCGGCTGCGACGGCGCCTCCGCCTGCGCGGGCGCCTCCTGCTGCTGCGGAGCCGGCTGTTCGGCAGGCGCTTCCTGCTGCTCGGTTCCCGAGGACTCCGGCACACCGCCGGTGCCGTCGTCGATCACCGCCAGCTCGGCACCGACCTCGACGGTCTCGTCCTCGCTCGCGCTGAGCTTCACCACCGTGCCGGCGACCGGCGACGGGACCTCGGTGTCGACCTTGTCGGTCGAGATCTCGAGCAACGGCTCGTCGACCTCGACCGTGTCGCCTTCCTGCTTCAACCACCGTGTGACAGTGCCCTCGGTGACGCTCTCGCCGAGCTCCGGCAAGGTGACGGAGTAGGCCATTGTTCGCTGACTCCCTTTGCTTGTACGACGTATGTGGATTCTGCAGGTGAGACGTCAGCTGTGCACGTGCAGCGGCTTGCCCGCGAGGGCGAGGAACGCTTCACCGAGGGCTTCGGTCTGGGTGGGGTGCGCGTGGATCAGCGGGGCGACGTCCTCCGGGAACGCCTCCCAGCTGTAGACCAGCTGCGCCTCGCCGATCAGCTCGCCGACGCGGTCGCCGACCATGTGCACCCCGACGACCGGGCCGTCCGGGGCCTTCACCAGTTTCACCCCACCGGAGGTCTTGAGGATCTGGCTCTTGCCGTTGCCGCCGAGGTCGTAGGTGAACGTGGTGACGTCCGCCCCGTACTGCTCCTTGGCCTGCGCCTCGGTCAGCCCCACGGAGGCGACCTCGGGGTGGGAGTAGGTGACCCGCGGGATGCCGCGCTCGTCGATCGCCCGCGGGTTCTGCCCGGCGATCTCCTCGGCCACGAAGATGCCCTGCTGGAACCCGCGGTGTGCGAGCTGCAGGCCCGGCACGATGTCGCCGACGGCGTAGACGTTGGGGAGGTTGGTACGCAGGCGCTCGTCGGTCAGCACGAAGCCGCGGTCGATCGTGACGCCGGCCTCCTCGTAACCGTGGCCTGCCGAGTTCGGGCCACGGCCGACGGCGACCAGCAGCAGGTCGGCCTCGAGGGTCTCGCCGGACTCCAGCGACACGCTGA
The DNA here is from genome assembly GCF_014204865.1 of Amycolatopsis jiangsuensis. Classification (NCBI taxonomy): domain Bacteria; kingdom Bacillati; phylum Actinomycetota; class Actinomycetes; order Pseudonocardiales; family Pseudonocardiaceae; genus Amycolatopsis; species Amycolatopsis jiangsuensis. Next base: position 2,981,174 of record NZ_JACHMG010000001.1, on the reverse strand, counting down.
CGCCGTTGTCGTCCTGCTTCGCGCCGGTGAACCGCACGCCGGTCTTGAACGCGATCTTGCGGCGGCGGAACGCGCGCTCGAGCTGCTTGGAGGCGAACTCGTCCTCGTTCGGGACCAGCCGCGGCAGCGCCTCGACCACGGTGACGTCGACCCCGAAGGAGGCCCACACGCTGGCGAACTCCACCCCGATGACGCCGCCGCCGAGCACCACGACCTTCTTCGGCACGGAGTCGAGGGTGAGCGCCTGCTCACTCGCGATGATCCGGCCGCCGAGCTCGAGGCCGGGCAGCGTACGCGAGTACGAACCGGTGGCCAGGATGACGTTCTTGCCGGTGTAGCGGGTGCCCTCGACCTCGACCGTCGTGCCGCCGACGAACCGGCCGGTGCCTTCGACGAGGTTGACCTTGTGCGCCTTGGCCAGGCCCTGCAGGCCCTTGTAGAGCCGGGAGACGATGCCGTCCTTGTACTTGTTCACCCCCGCGATGTCGATGCCCTCGAACACGGCCTTGACGCCGAACGACTCCGCGTCACGGGCCTCGTCCGCGACCTCCGCGGCGTGCAGCAGGGCCTTGGTCGGGATGCAGCCACGGTGCAGGCAGGTCCCGCCCAGCTTGTCCTTCTCGATCAGCGTGACGGAAAGGCCCAGCTCGGCCGCGCGGAAGGCCGCGGCGTAGCCGCCCGATCCGCCTCCCAGGATCACGAGGTCGGCGGAGGTGTCGCTCACTTCAATAACTCCTCGGCAGCGATGGGGTGAAGCTCTCGGTTGCCGCGGCACCCGGTATAAACGCGCGCGCGGACAAGGCCATCTTGTCACTAGGCCGTCCGGGCTTGCGACCTAGCCGTACCAAGCAGGCCATGCGACACCGGCCACACCGGGTGCCGGGAATAATGGAACCGGGACTGCACAGGGATGAGAGGTGGTCGCCAGTGGGGATCTTCGACTCGTTGCGGCGGCGCGGGCGGGGCGGCGGACGGTCCGCCGGAGCACGGCGGGCCGACTCCGAGGACACGCGTTACCTGGAGGAATGGGCGGCAGGCCGGCGGGGTGTGGAGGCGTTCGTCGAACCCCGAACGACAGTGACCGAGACCACCGTGCTGCTCGTCGCCCACGACGGCGAGTCGACGCGCCGCCGGATCGGCAGCCTCGAGGCGGCGCAGCGGTTCGGGCACCGCAACACCATCCCGGTGTACGAGGTGTCCAAGGTGGGCTACCCGCAGCGCATGCGTGACTACCGCGAGCGGAAGAAGCGCCGTCCCGAGTAGTGAGCGGGCTCAGGCGCTCGCCTCGAGCAGCCGGAGGTGGTGTTCGAGCAGCGCGCGGAAGGACGGGTGCGCGCTGCTGCCGTGGGTGAGGTCCACCTCGATCGCGCGCCAGTCCCCGCCGGTCCGGGTGAGCAGCACGGTCGCCGGTTCGGAGACGATCACCACGTCACCCTCGCCCCGCAGTTCGCGCGCGGGCAGCAGCCGGGGGAAGACGACGTCCGCGGGCAGCCCGTCGGACACGGCGAGGAAGTCCTGGTAGTCGTCCGGGAGCCGGACGCCGAGCCGCTGCTGCGCGGCGGAAACGTCGGCGGGCGCGGCGGGGCCGGCGGAATGCTGCCCCCGCAGCCGCAGTACCGCGGCGACGAGGTCGGGCCAGCTCTCCCGGCCGGCCGGGTACCGCTCCCGCAGCGCGGCGACCAGCGCACCCGCGCACTGCTGCGGCCACTCCGGACCGAGCCCGAGCGGATCGGCGCCGGCCACGAGCCGGGGCGCCAGCGTGCGGGTGGCGGCGAGTGCCGCGACGTCCGGGCTCGGACGGTTCGTGACCAGCTCCGCCCAGCGGTCGAGATCGGCTTCGGCGAGCGCCGTGCGTACCGGATCGGGCCGCCCCGGGGCGAGTGCGCCGACCACGCCGGCCACCGGGGAACCCTCGAAAAGACCGTCCAAATCAGACACTGTACGGCCGAGGAACGCCTGGTGCGCACGCTCTTCCTCGTCGAGGTCCAGTGGTGGCAACGATTCCGCCCACTGTGGACGCTCACCCCGTGCCTCGAACAGCATGGCCCACGCGCGGGCACGCACCGCGTCCGCGGCCAGCGACGACGCGGGACGGTCGGTCACCGAAGCCCACTGCGTCACCAAGCGGTCCGCGGATTCGGCCGCACCCGCGGTGGCCAGCAGCAGGGCCGCGTGACCGACCTGCCGGTCCACCGCCGGCTCGTCCCCGGTCAGCACTTCCCGGACCGCGGTCTCGAGGTAGTCGCTGGGTTCCATGGCCGCGAGAGTGCCACACTCCGGGGTCCGGTGAAGGCCTCCTGCCGGGAATCCGGTTCCCGTGCAGGAGACCTTCCCGGCCGTCAGCCCTGGTCGGCGATGTCCGCGAGCACGGCGGCGATCGAGCGGACCGGGACGCCGGTGCCGCCCTTGGCGGTGTAGCCGTACGGCGCGTTCTTGTGGAACGCCGGGCCCGCGACGTCGATGTGCGCCCACGGCAGGCCCTCGGCCACGAACTCGCGCAGGAAGATGCCGGCGACGAGCATGCCGCCCCAGCGGTGACCGGTGACGTTGGCCAGGTCGGCCAGCCGCGAGTCCAGGTCACCGCGCAGCTCCTCAGGCAGCGGCATGGCCCAGCCGCCCTCGCCGGTGGCCTGCATGATGCCGGCGACCCGGTCGCGGAACTCGTCCGAGCCCATCACGCCCGCGGTGCGGTTGCCGAGCGCGACGACCTGGGCGCCGGTGAGCGTGGAGGTCTCGATCAGGTAGTCCGGATTCTCCTCGCCGGCCCGCACGATCGCGTCGGCCAGCACGAGCCTGCCCTCGGCGTCGGTGTTGAGCACCTCGACGGTCTTGCCGCCGTACATGCTCAGCACGTCACCCGGGCGGTAGGCGCTGCCCGAGGGCAGGTTCTCCGCGAGCGGGATGTGCGCGGTGACCTCGAGCGGGTACTTCAGCTTCGCGGCCAGCACCACCGACGCGAGCACGGCGGCCGCACCGGACATGTCGGAGGTCATGTCGTCCATGCCCGCGGCGGGCTTGAGCGAGATGCCGCCGGAGTCGAAGGTGATGCCCTTGCCGACCAGCGCGACCTTCTTGCCGGCCTTGGCCGGCTTCCAGCTCACGCGCAGCAGCCGCGGCGGGCGCGTGGAACCGCCGCCGACGCCCAGGATGCCGCCGAAGCCCTTGCGCTTGAGCACCTTCTCGTCGAGCACCTCGAAGGCGAGGCCGTTCGCCTCGGCCAGCTTCTTCGCGCGGTCGGCGAACGAGGCCGGGAACAGGTCGTTCGGCGGGGTGTTGATCAGGTCACGGGCGATGATCACCGACTCGGCGATCGCGGTGGCCGCCTTGAGCGTGGCCTTGTGCTCGCGCGTGGCGCCCTCGGCCGGGCTCACGAAGTCGACGCGGGCCAGCGGGCTGTCGCCCTTCGCCGAGCGGTACTCGGTGAACGCGTACGTGCCGAGCGCGGTGCCTTCGGCAGCGGCCTGCAGGTCGAGCGCGGACAGCGTCACGAAGGCACGGTCGGTGCCCGTCAGCGCGCGAGCCGCGGCACCGGCGGCGCGGCGCACCTGCTCCGCGGTGACCGTGCCGTTCTCTTCCTTGCCAAGGCCGACGGCGAGGAGCACCCCCGCGGGCAGCTTGCCCAGCGTCGCCAGCTTCACGACCTGCTCGGCCTTGCCGGTCGCGCCCAGCGTGCCCAGTACCTCGGCGAGCTTCCCGTCGAACGCCGCGTCGGCGACCTCGGCACCCGCGGCGAGCACGGGACCGTCCTCGCCCTGCACGATGCCGATCACGACCACGTCGGCGCGGGTTTTACCCACTGCCGCATCGGTGTTCTCGGTGAGGGCAAGCTTCGGCACGGTCACTTCTGGCTCCTCGCGACGTCGCGGTGGTACCGGGCGGATCTGCCCGGTCAATCGTGAGCCATGCTAATGACACGTTCGGCCGAGTGTGGGAAGGGGACCGTCGTGTGGCTCGGTGGGGGCCTTCTCGTGGTGCTGGCGGTGGGTGCCGCGGGTGCCGGTTACTGGGTACTCGCCGGCGTGGCGCTCGCCGCGGTGACCGCCGCGCTCGTCACCCGGCTGCCGCCGCTCGGGTCCGGGCAGCTCGACCGGTACGTGGGCGGAATCGTGCGGCTGGCGCAGGTGGTGGTGTTCGCGCTCGCCTTCGGTGCGTACGTGGTGCCGGCCCAGCCTGCGTACGCCGCGGCCGGTCTGGTCGTCCTCGTGACCGTGGCGGACGTCGCGGGGCTGCGCCTGCCTGCCACGCTCGTCCGCTGGGTGACGGTCGTGCTGTTCGCCGCCGCGGTGGTGCTGGTGGTGCTGTGTGTGGTCGTGGCGCCGGTGACGACGACGAGTGGTGCCGGCGTCCCGAACGTGGCGGCGATCGTGGTGGCTGCGCTCGTCGTGCTGCCGTTCCTGCTGACGGGCAGCGGAGAGCGGCGGCGTGCGGTGACGCTCGGGGTGGTCGCGGTGGTGGTGACCGTGGTCGCACTCGTGCAACTCGGGCCGATCCGGCTCGGGCTCGCCGAAACGTCGTTCCGCGACCTGCTCTACGCCGCCGACGCCGGGCAGCTGCAGCCGTTGCTGACCGTGATCGTGGTGCTCGCGACGGTCCCCGCCGCGCTGACCACGTTCACCGACGCGCGCGAGCGGTTCGCGCCGGACGGTCGTTTGCCCGGCGTCGCGAGCGGGCTGGTCGCAGCGGTCGCCGCGACGTTCGTCCCGGTGTACGCGGCACTGGTCGTGGCGGGGATCGGCGCGGTCGCCGAGCTGATCCTCAGGGCCCGGGTTCGCCGATACCGTGACGTGCGTGAGTGACTACCTCTGGGAGCCGGGCCGGACTGTCGTCGAACGCTTCCTGCGACCGGACGGCACGGTCGGCCAGCAGCATCCGTTGCGGGTGATCTCCGACGACGGGCAGGTGCTTTTCGGCTGGCTCCCGATGGGCACGCCGATCGTCGGCAGCCGGCTCGCGGACGGCCGGACCCTGCGCGAGGCCCCGCTGGCGGAGCGCTTCCGGGTGCCGCGAGTCCCGGTGCCCGGCACCTGGCACGGCTCGTCGACGTTGCGGATGATCCCGGAGGAGAGCTGGTCGTCGGTGTGGTGGTTCTTCGAACCGGACGGGCGGTTCCGGGACTGGTACGTGAACCTCGAGGTGCCGCTCGGCCGTACCGCGGGCGGTCCGGACCGCATCGACGGGGTGCTGGACGTGGTCGTCACGCCCGGGCAGGGATGGCGCTGGAAGGACGAGGACGAGGCCGAGGAGGCAGTGGCCGCGGGAAGGCTCACTGTCGGGCAGCTCGACCGGCTGCGCGCGGAAGGCGAACGCATCGGCGCGCTGGCCGAACGCGGCACGTTCCCGTTCGACGGCACCTGGACCGGCTTCCGTCCGGAACCCGGCTGGCCGGTGCCCGCGCTGCCTGCCGGACTCGGCTGAGCGGGGGCCGACGCTGCTTGCCGGGCTTGCCCGAACAGTCCCCGGTCAGGCTCGGCCGGTCAGGCGTCGGGGATCAGCGCGCCAGCAGCAGCAGCGCGACCATCAGGATCGCGTCGGCCACGAAGAGCAGCACGACCGAGCGGGCCGGCAGCTTCGCCGAGATGAGGCTGCCGTGCAGGCTGTGCCACCAGTAGAGGCCGAAGCCGGCCGCGACCAGGCCGAGGAAGAAGCCGAATCCGCTGCCCAGCAGGCCCCAGCCGACCATGGCGAGCATGCCGGCGCCGAAGGTCAGCAGCACCGCGGTCGCGAACGTCTTCACGTCCGTGCCGGTGCCGGTCTTGGCAAGCTGTGCGGACTGCGACGGCTGTGCTGGGTGCATGCTCACCAGTCCATCGTAGAGGCGCGACCCCGGTCGCCGCACGCGTGGCCGGAAAACCCGTGGACGTCCGACTAACGCCCGTCCGACCAAGCGCTAAAATCCGGCTATGACCACAGCGACGCAGTTCACCCATGTCCCGCACCCGAGCCCCGCGAGCGCGGACCGCGTCGCCGAGGTACTGACCAAGCCCGGGTTCGGCACGTACTTCACCGACCACATGGTCACCGTGAAGTGGAACAAGCAGGAGGGCTGGCACGACGCCACGGTCGGCCCGTACGCCCCGTTCACGCTCGACCCGGCGACGTCCGTGCTGCACTACGGCCAGGCGATCTTCGAGGGACTCAAGGCCTACCGCCAGCCGGACGGCACGATCGCCGCGTTCCGCCCGGACGCCAACGCCGCCCGGTTCCAGGAGTCCGCCGCGCGGCTGGCGATGCCGGAGCTGCCGGAGGACATCTTCCTCGACTCGCTGCGTCAGCTGATCGAGGTGGACGAGCGGTGGGTGCCTACCCGCGAAGGTGACTCGCTGTACCTGCGGCCGTTCATGATCTCCACCTCGTCCGGGCTGGGTGTCAACCAGCCGGCCGCGGACTACGTGTACACGCTGATCGCCTCGCCTGCCGGGTCCTACTTCAGCGGCGGTGTGAAGCCGGTGCGCGTGTGGCTGTCCACCGAGTACGTCCGGGCGGCCCCCGGTGGCACCGGCGCGGCCAAGTGCGCGGGCAACTACGCGGCGTCGTTCGTGGCGCAGGCGCAGGCCGTGGAGAAGGGCTGCGACCAGGTGGTGTGGCTGGACGCGGTGGAACGGCGCTGGGTCGAGGAGATGGGCGGGATGAACCTGTTCTTCGTCTTCGGCTCGGGTGAGCAGGCCCGCGTCGTCACGCCGGAGCTGTCCGGTTCGCTGCTGCCGGGGGTGACCCGGAAGTCGTTGCTGCAGCTGGCCCGCGACGCCGGATACGCGGTCGAGGAGCGCCGGATCTCCACCGAGGAGTGGGAGAAGGCGGCCGCCTCCGGCGAGCTGACCGAGGTCTTCGCGTGCGGCACGGCCGCGGTGATCACCCCGGTCGGTCACGTGCGGCACAGCGGCGGCGAATTCTCCGTCTCCGGCGGCGAACCCGGTTCCGTGACGATGCAGCTGCGCGAACAGCTGGTCGGCATCCAGGAGGGCACCCGGAAGGCCCCGGAAGGCTGGATGCTGCCGCTGCGCTGAGCTGCTGGAGTGACGACGAAGGCCTCCTTCGGGGAATCCCTGAAGGAGGCCTTCACCGCCGGACAGCGCCGGCAGCTCGGTCAGGGCGCCGGGACCGGAGTGAGCGGCCCGGCCACGCCGGACTGTTCGTGGGTGGTCATCTCGGCGAGTACGCGGGCCGCCATCATCAGCAGGGGCAGGGCGGTGACCGCGCCGGTGCCCTCGCCGAGGCGGACGTCCAGGTCGAGCAGGCCGCCCAGGTCCAGCTGCTCCAGTGCCAGTGCGTGCGCGGGCTCTCCGGTCAGCTGGCCGGACATCCACCAGCGCCGGGCGCCGGGTGCCAGTTCCTCGGCCAGCAGCGCGGCCGAGGACACCACCAGGCCGTCCAGCACCACCGGAGTACGGCGTACCGCGGCCTGGGCCAGGAAACCGGCCATGGCGGCGAGGTCGGCGCCGCCGGAGGTGCGCAGCAGGGCCAGCGGGTCGGCCAGTACCACGCGCGCCCGGCGGAGCGCGTCGCGGACCGCGGTGGCCTTGCGCATCCAGGTGGTGTCGTCGATGCCCGAACCGCGGCCCACCACGGCCACCGGTTCGCTGCCGGTCAGCGCGGCGACCAGTACCGAGGCCGGGGTGCTGTTGCCGATGCCCAGATCGCCGGCGATGAGCAGGTCGGCGCCGCCGTCGACCTCGGCGTCGGCGACCTTCCTGCCGGCCGACACGGCCGCGCGGACCTCGGCGTCGGTGAGGGCGTCCTCGACGTCGATCGACCCGGAGCCCCGGCGCACCTTGAACTCGCCGATCGAGCGCATCGCCGATTCTTCGGTGTCCACCGCCATGTCCACCACCCGCACGCCGGCGCCCGCCGCGGCGGCCAGCACGTTGATCGCCGCACCGCCGGTGAGCATGGTGGACACCAGCTGCGACGTGACCTCCCGCGGGTAGGCGGACACGCCCCTGGCCGCGATGCCGTGGTCGCCGGCGAACACCACCACCCGTGGCCGGGTGAACGGCCGCGGCGGGGCCTGGCCCTGACACGCCGCGATCCACACGCCGAGCTCCTCCAGCCGTCCGAGTGAACCGGCCGGCTTCACCAGCTTGTCGTGCAGTGCGATGGCCGCCGAACGTGCCTGGTCGCTGGGTGGCTCGATCTCGCCGAATTCGATGCCGGTTTCCGCGTCCACACCAGGCCTTCCTCTCGGCGGGTTTTCCCGCGCCCAACCTACCGCCCGCCCGGACGGGGTGGTTAGGGTCGGGTGCCGTGCGGGAAACGACGGCGGCCGGGGTCGTGCTGGCCAGTGGTGCGGGAACCCGGGTGGGGGCTACGCTCAACAAGGCTTATCTGCCGGTCGCGGGACGGCGCGTGGTCGCCTGGTCGCTCGCGGCGTTCGGTGAGGTGCCCGAAATCGGCGTGCTGGTGCTGGTGATCCGCCCGCAGGACGCCGAACTGGCCCGTGAGGTGCTGGCCGCGCGTCCGGGGCCGGTGGAGATCGTGCCCGGCGGCCCGACCCGGCAGGCCTCGGAACTCAACGCCCTGCGCCATCTCGCCCCGCGGATCGAGGACGGGACCGTGGACGCGGTGCTCCTGCACGACGCGGCCCGGCCACTGGTCCGGCCCGAGCTGATCGGTTCGGTCCTGCGACAGACGCGGGAGCACGGGGGAGCGGTGCCCGGCGTGGCGGCCGACGACGTGGTCTCGATGGCCGGACCGGACACCGTCGCGGGCCCGCTGCCCGGGGCGATCCGCGTGCAGACGCCCCAGGGTTTCCGCGCGCGGCCGCTGCTCGCGGCGTACGAACAGGCGGAGGCCGAAGCGTTCCTCGGCACCGACACGGCGTCGTGTATGGAACGGTTCTCCACCCTGCGGGTGCAGTGGGTGCCCGGCGGCGCGGAGAACCTGAAGATCACCTACCCGCACGACCTCGCGGTGGCCGAACGGCTGCTGACCCGCTGACCTGGTGGGGAGCGTGCGAACCCCGGGTCAGCCGGGGATCGGGTCGCCTGCGCGCAGCCGGGGTTTGGGGACCCGCAGCTTGCGGATCTGGCTGGCGCGGACGAAGGCGTACCAGCCCACGCCGCGGGTCACTTCCTTCGGGAAGCGCTCGCGGGCCAGCTTGCCGATCCGGCGGCCGTTGACGGTGCCCTCGATGGCCATGACCAGCAGCATCGCCATGCAGATCAGGGTGATGTACTGCTGCGCCGCGGGCGCCGGGATGAGCAGCGCCACGAACACCAGGATGGCCAGCGGCATGAACAGGCCCAGGATGTTGCGCCGGGAGTCCACGAGGTCGCGCACGTAGGCCTTGACCGGGCCGCGGTCGCGCGGGGGCAGGTACTTGTCCTCGCCGGACATCATCCGCTCGCGCCGCTGCTTCGCGGCCGCCCGGCGTTCTTCCTTGGTCACCGGGTTGGCCTTGCGCAGTTCCTTGTTGCGCTTCATCGCCTCGCGCATGGTGGTCGGCGGCGCCGCGACCGGTCCGCGCTTGCGTCCCTCGGCCTCCCGCCGCGTCGGCGTGGCCTTGCCCTTGCCCGGCGTGTACGCCTTGGCGGCGGGGGCGGACTCGACCCCGACGGCCTCGGCCGCGGACTCGTCGGCGGCGGGATCATCGGTCTTTCGGCGCAGGAACCTCACCGCACCAGGGTATTGCAGACGTCACGACGTTGTTCACCAGGTCGTGGCATGTGCGACGATGGAGTGGGAACAGATCGGGTGCCACCCGTGTTGGACGTGGTGGATGAGAAGTACCCGCAGCGAGTTCGACCTAGAGGGAGTGCCATGACGACCGCTGAGCAGACCGGCGTGGAGCAGACCGGCGCGCAGGCCGAGACCGCCGAGGAAACCCACGGCGTGACCTTGACCGACAACGCGGCCGCCAAGGCGAAGGCGCTGCTCGAGCAGGAGGGCCGCGACGACATGCACCTGCGCATCGCCGTCCAGCCCGGTGGCTGCGCGGGCCTGCGCTACCAGCTGTTCTTCGACGAGCGCACGCTCGACGGCGACCTGTTCCGCGACTTCGACGGCCTGCGTGTGGCGGTCGACCGGATGAGTGCGCCCTACGTGTCCGAGGCCGTGATCGACTTCGTGGACACGATCGAGAAGCAGGGCTTCACGATCGACAACCCGAACGCCACCGGCTCGTGTGCCTGCGGCGACAGCTTCCACTGAGCTGAGCACGAACGAAGGCCGCCTGCCGGGAACTTCCCGGCAGGCGGCCTTCGTTCGTTCCACGCGGTGACCGGGGTACGACCCGGAGTGCGGCCGGCGGGGTGACCAGCAGTGCGGCGCCTGGCTGGACCAGGCTTTCGGCACGCCCGGAGCTGCCAGGGATGTGTCGCAGACCGGCCGTGGGTCCGTTGCTGGTCACCCGTAGGGCGCCTGGTCGACCAGCAGCGCTGATCGACCGTGGATCAGACGTAGGCATCCAGGTCGGCGACCTGGGCGTGGCAGGCGTCGTCGACCGTCCACGGCCGCGGGCTGCGCGGGGTGGGCAGCCGGCCCGCCACGGCGGCCGTCCGGGGCGCGTGCAGCGCGGACGGGAGGTGGGCGCAGTCGGCGATCAGCTCGTCGAGACTTTCCGGTTCAGGCGTGAGGTCCACCCCTCGTACGCTATTGAGCCGCGTTCGAGGGCGACAGCGGTACCAGCCGGTAGTGTCGGCTCGTGCGCGGGAACTACCCGGAAGGGGCATGCCCGCGCCGAGGCGGGTACCCGACAGCTTCTGAGGAGAACCGGTGGCAGACAAGCCCAGGATCGCCGTGTCCGGCAGCATCGCGACGGACCACCTGATGCACTTTCCCGGGAGGTTCGCCGAGCAGCTCGTGGCCGAGCAGCTGCACCGGGTCTCGCTGAGCTTCCTCGCCGACGACCTGGTGGTCCGCCGGGGCGGGATCGGCGCCAACATCGCGTTCGGGCTCGGCGTGCTCGGGGTGGAGCCGGTCCTGGTCGGCGCGGTGGGGCCGGACTGGGCCGACTACGACTCCTGGCTGCAGCGGCACGGCGTGGACACCGGCGGGGTGCTCGTGTCCGAGGTCGCGCAGACCGCGCGGTTCGTCTGCACCACCGACGAGGACCTGTGCCAGATCGCCACCTTCTACGCCGGTGCGATGGCCGAATCCCGCAACATCGAGCTGAAGCCCATCGCCGACCGCGTTGGCGAGCTGGGCCTGGTGCTGATCGGCCCGGACGACCCCGACGGCATGGTCCGGCACGCGCAGGAGTGCCGGCAGCGCGGGTACCCCTTCGCCGTCGATCCGTCCCAGCAGCTCGCCCGGATGGACGGCGCGCAGGTCCGCGCCTTCGTCGAGGGCGCGAAGTACCTGTTCAGCAACGACTACGAATGGGAACTGCTGCTGCAGAAGTCCGGCTGGACCGAGGCGGACGTGCTGGAGCGCGTCGGCATGCGGATCACCACGCTCGGTGAGAAGGGCGTGGAGATCGTCGGCCGGGACGGGCTCGCCCTGCAGATCGGCGCGGTCCCCGAGCACGGCAAGGTCGACCCGACCGGCGTCGGCGACGGCTTCCGCGCCGGGTTCCTCACCGCTCTCGACGGCGGCCTGAGCCTCGAAAGGGGCGCCCAGCTCGGTGCGCTGATCGCGGTGCTCGTCCTGGAGACCGTCGGCACGCAGGAATGGTCCTTCGACCGCACGGAAGCGCTGCAGCGGCTGCGCGAGGCCTTCGGACCGGAGACGGCCGACGAGATCGCCCCCGTCCTCCCCGCCTGACGCACTCCTCTCGTGGGTGGGAACCGGGGTTCCCACCCACGAGGCGTCAGAGCTTGACCGGGTACACCGGCTGCGGGATGTCCGGTTTGATCCGGTGCTCGACGAAGATCCCGTGCCACAGCATGAACACCAGCAGCGCCCAGATCTGGCGGCTGCGGTCGAGCTGGCCGGCCTTGTGCTCCTCCAGCAGTCGCAGCACCGCGGCCTTGTCCAGCAGCTCGTCGGTCTTCGAGTCGGTGATGATGCCGCGCGCCCAGTCGTACATCTCGCCGCGCAGCCACAGCCGGATCGGCACCGGGAAGCCCAGCTTGCGGCGGTTGAGCACGTGTGCCGGGATGATCTTCGCCAGAGCCTGGCGCAGCGCGTACTTCGTGGTGCCGTGCGCGAGCTTCTGGTCCAGGGGAATCGAAGCGGCAACCTTGAACACCTCTGCGTCCAGGAACGGCACGCGCAGCTCCAGCGAGTTGGCCATGGTGACCTTGTCCGCCTTCACCAGGATGTCGCCGCGCAGCCAGGTGTAGAGGTCCACGTGCTGCATCCGGGCCACCGGGTCCCAGCCGCGCGACACGTCGTACCACGGGGCGGTGACGTCCTTGAACCCCACGCCGTCCTGGTAGGTGCGCAGCACCGCGCGCAGCTGCTCGTCGCGGAAGTTGCGCGCGTTGCCGTAGTAACGGTCCTCCAGCGACAGCGCACCACGGCGCAGCAGGTCCTTGCCGCGGGTGCCTTCCGGGATCTTGGTGGACACCTTCCCGATGAGCTTGCGCACACTTCCGGGCACCTTTTCGAACGGTGCCAGCGAAATCGGCTCGTTGTAGACGGTGTACCCGCCGAACAGCTCGTCCGCGCCTTCGCCGGACAGCACGGCTTTCACGTGCTTGCGGGCCTCGCGCGCGATGAACCACAGCGGAACCAGCGCCGGGTCGGCGACCGGATCGTCGAGGTACCAGACGATCAGCGGCAGCGCCTCCATCATCTCGTCCGCGGACACCGTGCGGACGACGTGCCGCACGCCGATCGCCGCGGCCGATTCGGCGGCGACGTCGACCTCGGAGTACCCCTCGCGCTCGAACCCGGTGGTGAACGCGATCAGGTTCGGGTTGTGCTCCTTGGCCAGGGTCGCGGTGGCCGTGGAGTCGATGCCGCCGGACAGGAACGCGCCGACCGTGACGTCCGGGTCCGAGATCATGTGCTTGCCGACGGAATCCCGCAGCACGTCGGCGATGCGCTCGTACAGCTGCTCGGCCTCGGCCTCGCCGCGCACCGGTTTCGCGGTGAACTGCGGGTGGAAGTAGCGGCTGAACTCGGGCTGCCCGCCCGGCGTGACGCGGAACCAGGTGCCCGACTCGACGCGGCGGATCGCCGTGTGCAGCGACTCCGGCTCCGGCACGTACTGCAGGACCAGGTAGTGCTGCAGTGCCGTGCGGTCCAGCTCCTGCGCCACGCCGAGCGTGTCCGACAGCTCGAGCAGCGACTTCTTCTCACTGGAGAAAGCCACTCCGCGCGGGCCTTCGGAGTAGAAAAGCGGTTTGATCCCGAACGGATCCCGTGCCCCGAAAACGACCTTTTCCGCCGAATCCCAGATCAGGAAGGCGAACATGCCGCGCAGCTTCTCCACCGCCGCCGCGCCGAGGTAGTGGTAAGCCGCGACGATCGCTTCGCCGTCCCCCTCGGTGGCGAACTTCGCACCGAACTTCTCCGCCAGCTCGTCGCGCAGCTCGCGGTAGTTGTAGATCTCGCCGTTGAAGTTGAGCGTGTACCGGCCCGGCGCCTCCGGCGGGCCCCACACCAGCGGCTGGTGCGCGTGGTCGACGTCGATGAACGCGAGCCGGTTGAAGCCGTAGACGACCTCCGCGTCGGCCCAGGTGTCCTGCTCGTCGGGCCCGCGGTGCCGCTGGCAGTGCATGGCCACGCCGACGGCGGAACGGGCCTTCGCCGCGTCGCTTTCGGTCGCGCAGATCAGTCCAAGCAGGCCGCACACGCGTACTCACACACCTCAGGTCGGGCCGGTCCGGGGAAGCGCCCAGTATGCCGCCCGCGCAGTGGGTACCCCGGCAGTGGGTGACGCGTGGCGCAACTGGTCCCCCCTTGGTCAGCGGGAGGCGCCAACTCGGCTAGGCTCCGCGTGTCACGAAGAAGGTGGAGGCGGCTCCGGTGACCGGGGCCGGTTGGGTGAAAGGGCAGGGCGCAGTGGGAAAGCCAGAGCGCACCCCGGTGGTCAAGCGGGCAGGGCGGATCACCGTGCTGGTCGCGTTCGTCGCGCTCGCCGCGACGGGCTGCTCCGGGGACGAGGTCCTCCGCTTCGGCTGGCCGGTCGGGGTGACCCCGCAGGCCGACCAGATGCGGAACCTCTGGACGTGGACGGTCATCGCCGCCCTGGTCGTCGGTGTCATCGTGTGGGGCCTGATCTTCTGGACCGCCACCTTCCACCGCAAGAAGAAGAACGCGACGGCCGAGGGTCCGCAGGACCTGCCCCGTCAGTTCCAGTACAACATCCCGCTGGAGATCTTCACCGTCGTCGTCCCGACGATCATGGTCTGCGTGCTGTTCTTCTTCACCGCGACGACCGAGAACCAGGTGCTGGACAAGAAGCCGGACCCGGACGTCACCGTCGACGTGGTGGCCTTCCAGTGGAACTGGGAGTTCAAGTACGACGACGCGAACGCCAAGCGCCCGGACGGCAGCCAGGTGAGCACCGTCGGGTCCTCCGGCGAGATCCCGCTGCTCGTGCTGCCGACGAACCGCACCATCGAGTACCGGCTGCGGTCCACCGACGTGATCCACTCGTTCTGGGTCCCGGAGTTCCACTTCAAGCGCGACGTGATGCCGGACCCGGAGAAGAACAACCAGGACAACTCCTTCCAGAACTCCATCGACCGCGAGGGTTCCTTCGTCGGCCGGTGCGCGGAGCTGTGCGGTACCTACCATTCGGTGATGAACTTCGAGGTGCGGGCGCTGTCCCCGGACAAGTACGACCAGTACCTGAAGCTGCGTACCCAGAACAACCCGAAGACCGGGGTGCCGAACACGGCGTCCGAGGCGTTGTCGGAGATGAACTGCGGCGAGCTGTGCAGCCCGTACGCGGTGACCACCAAGCCGTTCAACACCGACCGCACCGCACGTACCGCGTCCAACTGAGTCCACCCGGCCGTTCCGGCGAACCAGAGGAGTAGGGGAAAAGGCCATGAAGGTCGAAGCCCGGATTTTCTACCTGGTGGCGGCGTTCGCCGTCGTCATGTCCGCCATCTACTGGGTGATGACCGCCCTCTTCGCGACCGACCAGAAGGCCGAGCCGGTCGGCATCGTCGCGCTCCTGCTGACCGGTGGCCTCGCGTTCCTCGCGGGCAGCTACCTGCAGTTCGTGTCCCGCCGGATCGAACCGCGTCCGGAGGACCGCGAGGACGCCGAGGTCAGCGACGGCGCGGGGGAGCTGGGCTTCTTCAGTCCCGGCAGCTACTGGCCGATCGGGCTCGCCGCCTCGGCCGCGCTCGCCGGCCTGGCGCTGGCGTTCTTCCACATCTGGCTGCTCGTGATGGCGGTCGTGGCGCTGCTGATCACGATCGGCGGCTTGGTGTTCGAGTACCACACCGCCCCGGAACACGACTGACCGCGGCCGGTGCGCCGCCGCGCCGCGGAGCCAGCGCGGCGGCGAGCACCGCGAGCATGCCCAGCGCTTCGAGCCAGCTCAGGCGATGGCCGAAGGCGAGCACGTCCACGATCACCGCGACCACCGGGTACAGGTAGGACAGCAGCGCGACCGTCGTGGTCGGCAGCTTGCCGATGCTCGCGTACATCAGCACGTACAGCACCGCGGTGTGCACCGCGCCGAGCAGGACGAGCCACAGTAGACCCGGCACGGAGTGCGGTAGCGGCGTGAAGGCCAAGGCCGGCGCCAGCACGACCGTGCCGGTCACCAGTTGCACCGCGGCCAGCAAGTGCGGCCGCATGTGCTTCAGCTGCTTCGCGACCATCGAAGCTCCCGCGTAGAGCACGGCCGCCGCCAGGGCGAGTGCGATGCCCGCAAAGCGCACTGGTTGCCCGTCGTCGGCGTGCGCGGACAGCGCGATCACCACCACACCAGCGAAGGCCACGCCTGCGCGGGCGAGATGGGAACGAGACACCTTCTCACCGAGGAACACCGCTGCCAGACCGACCAGAATCAACGGCTGGGTGTGGTAAACGACTGTGCTCACCGAGATCGACGACAGCGCGTACGACGCGAACAGCAGCACCCAGTTGCCCACGAGCAGCAGCCCGCCCAGCACAGCCGTCACGATGTCGCGTCGCGGCGGCCGCCACCCGCGAAACCAGCCGCGCGCGAGGCACCACACCACGAGCAGGAGACCGCCGACGAGGCAACGTGCGAAAGCGACCGCTGGGGCGGCGGCACCGCTGGCGAGGACGACGGCACCGATCGTGCCGGACAGCGCCATCGCGGCGGACCACTGCAGGAGCGGGCGGGATTCGGAATTCGTCATGCGTTCCAGGCTCGGCTCCGCGGCCCGAGCCGACCAGTGTCAGAGATGACAGCGGTCGCAAAACTTGTGACATGCTGTCGGTCATGGACGTACGACGGGTCGCGGTGCTGCTGGCGGACCGGGTCTCGCCGTTCGAACTGGGGGTCGCGTGCGAGGTGTTCGGCACCGACCGCAGTGCGGACGACATGCCGGGCTGGGACTTCGGGGTCTGCTCGCCCGGTGGCGCCGACGTGGCCAGCTGGTCCGGATTCGGGCTGAACGGTGTGCGCGACCTGGACTTCGCCGCGTCGGCCGAGCTGCTGATCGTGCCCACCTGCGCACCTCGCACAGCCCCGCCGCCGGAGCCGGTACTGGCCGCGCTGCGCGTAGCCGCCGAGCGCGGCGCCTGGGTCGCGGGGTTCTGCGCGGGAGTGTTCTCCCTCGGGCACGCGGGCCTGCTCGACGGCCGGCGCTGCACCGTGCACTGGGCTTACGAAGCGGAATTCCGCCGTCAGTTCCCGGCCGCCGGGGTGGATCCGCAGGCGCTCTACGCGGAGGACGGCGGCGTGTTCACCAGCGCCGGCACGGTCGCCGCCGTGGACCTGTGCCTGCACCTGGTCCGGCGGACGCGCGGGGTCGCCGCGGCCACCGCACTGGCCCGGCGGATGGTCGCGGCACCCCACCGCGCCGGCGGGCAGGCGCAGTTCGTGCAGGCCCCGGTCCCGGCCACCGCGGCCCCGGACGACGCCGTGGTCGCCGAGGCCCTGGAATGGGTCGAACGGCGGCTCGACCGGCCGTTCACCGTCGCCGAGCTCGCGCGCCGCAGCGGGCTGGGGGAGCGCACGTTCCTGCGCCGGTTCGCCGCCGCCACCGGTACCACGCCGCACCGCTGGCTCACCGAACGCCGCCTCGACCGTGCCCAGGACCTGCTGGAACAGGGCCTGCTGTCCATCGAGGACATCGCGACGGCGTGCGGCTACTCGTCATCGGCGGCGCTCCGACACCAGTTCACCCGCCTGCGAGCAACGACGCCGAGCGCCTACCGCGCCGCGTTCGCCCGCTGAACCGCGGTGGACCGGGGCCCCGAAGCTTCGGCGCGAGTGCTCAGTGGCCGAACGCGATCCAGCGGTCCAGCAGGGCCGCCGCGGCACCGCTGTCGATGGCCTGGCGGGCGCGGTCCAGCCCGGCGCCCAGATCGTCCTCCAGGGAGCCGGAAAAGCCGCTGAACGCGGCGAGCGCGGCGGCTGCGTTGAGCACCACCGCGTCGCGCACCGGGCCGGTCCTGCCGCCGACCAGCTCGCGGATCACCTCGGCGTTGGCGGCCGCGTCGCCGCCGCGCAGGTCCTCGGCGGTGGCGCGGGCGATGCCGAGCGCCGCCGGGTCCAGCGTCCGTTCCGTCACGGTGCCGCCGGAGACCACCCACACCGACGTGGTCGTGGTGGTGGTGATCTCGTCGAGGCCGTCGTCCCCGCGGGCGACCAGCACGGACATCCCGCGGCGCGCGAACACCTCGGCCAGCACGTGGGTCTTGTCCGCGTAGGCGCAGCCGATCAGCGCGCTGCGCGGCTGCGCCGGATTGGTCAGCGGACCGAGCAGGTTGAACGTGGTCGGCACGCCCAGCTCGCGCCGCGGCGGGCCGGTGTGCCGGAACGCCGGGTGGAAGGCCGGCGCGAAGCAGAACCCGATGCCGATCTGCTCCAGCGACGCGCGGACGGCCGCGGGCGGCAGGTCGATCTTCACGCCGAGCGTTTCGAGCACGTCCGCGGCCCCGGACTTCGACGAGGCGCTGCGGTTGCCGTGCTTGGCCACCGGCGCGCCGGCCGCGGCCGTGACGATCGTCGCCATCGTGGAGATGTTCACCGAATTCGAGCGGTCGCCGCCGGTGCCGACGATGTCGACCGCCGGGCGGCTCAGCTCGATCCGGCGCGCGTGCGCGAGCATCGCGTCGGCCATCCCGGAGATCTCCTCCGGCGTCTCACCCTTGGCCCGCAACGCGACCGCGAACCCGCCGATCTGCGCCTGGGTGGCCGCGCCGGACATGATCTGGTCCATCGCCCACGCGGTGTCCTCGGCGGGCAGATCGGCCCGCGCGATGAGCCGGGTGAGCAGGGCCGGCCAGGTCGCCGCCGTGGTCGGGGTGCTTCCCACCGCGGCTCAGCCGCCGTTGACGGCGGGAACCCGCCCTGCG
This sequence comes from Amycolatopsis jiangsuensis, assembly GCF_014204865.1. NCBI lineage: Bacteria > Bacillati > Actinomycetota > Actinomycetes > Pseudonocardiales > Pseudonocardiaceae > Amycolatopsis > Amycolatopsis jiangsuensis. The sequence goes on along the minus strand of NZ_JACHMG010000001.1, from coordinate 2,962,829 downwards.
CGCAGCACGCCGGCGACGGTCTCCGCCGCGGTCAGCGGGTCGAGCGGGTGCTCCAGCACGGCGTCGGCCTGCGACCAGGTGGCGAGCCAGCGGTCGTCGCGCCTGCGGACGGTCACGACGATCGGCGGGCAGTCGGTGATCTCGTTCTTCACCTGACGGGTGAGGCCGATGCCGCCGGTCGGCTGCGCCTCCCCGTCCAGGATGGCCAGGTCGACGGTGCCCGCGTCCAGCTCGGCGAGCACATCCGCGACCCCGGCCGCCTCCACGTACTCGACCCGGCCCAGGTCGGCCGCGGGCCGCCGGCCGACGGCGTTGATGATCGCCTCCCGCACCCCGGCCTTGTGGCTGAACACCAGGATCCGCTGGGACTGCTCGCTCATTGAGCCCGCCTCCGTCTCGTCGCGCGTGGAACGTCCGTGATGCTATCCGCCGAGACACATCTCACGCGGACGCGGTCGGTGCGTCACCCGGTTGCCGCGCGTCCCAGCCGAGCGCGTCACCGCCGAGGCGCTGCGCCAGGCCCGCCATCCGCGCGCGTTCCTGCGCGCAGTGCAGTGCGTCGAGCACCTGCACCCGCACCGCGTGCGCCAGTACCCGGTCCCCGTCCCGGCCCTGTTCCCGCAGTTCGTAGCCGTCCTGGGCGAGAATGCCGGCTGCCTCGGCGATCCGCCCCGCGGGCAGGCTCAGGTGGTGGGTCAGCACCGCGGGCGCGGAGGTGACCCAGGCAGGTGAACTCTCGAGCACGTCCGAGTCGGCGACCGCCGGATCGAAGGCGGCCACGACGACCCGCAGATCGGGCGTGTCGGGCGTCAGACCGGGGGTTTTCGGCTTTCCGGCCAGGTCACGCAGCTTCTGCAGCCAACTCACGAGTAGCCGCTCCCTCCGCCGGTTACGGGTGTGATGCGAAGCTCCCACGACCCGCCGCGGACCCGGCAGGCGGGGTGGCGGCGCGGGAGGACATAATGCGATCCGTGACAACGGCAGCTCCCACCATCAGCCAGCGGGTCCACTCGCTGAACCGGCCGAACATGGTCAGTGTCGGCACCGTCGTGTGGCTGTCCAGCGAACTCATGTTCTTCGCCGGACTGTTCGCCATGTTCTTCACCGTCAAGGCGCAGAACCCGGCCGGGGCGTCCTGGCCGCCGCCGTTGCACGGCGAGGAATTCCACCTCAACGTCGGGTACGCGATCCCGTTCACGGTGATCCTCGTGCTGTCGTCGCTGACCTGCCAGTTCGGCGTGTTCGCCGCGGAACGCGGCGACGTGTTCGGCCTGCGCCGCTGGTACATCGTCACGCTGATCATGGGCGCGATCTTCGTGTTCGGGCAGGCGAACGAGTACCACAACCTGGTCGAGGAGGGGCTGACCATCCCGTCCGGGCCGTTCGGCACGGTGTTCTACCTCGCCACCGGGTTCCACGGCCTGCACGTCATCGGCGGGCTCTTCGCGTTCGTCTACCTGCTGATCCGCACCAAGCTCAGCAAGTTCACGCCCGCACAGGCCACCTCGGCGATCGTCGTGTCGTACTACTGGCACTTCGTGGACATCGTGTGGGTCGGCCTCTTCGCGGTGATCTACATCCTTCCGTGATCGCCTCCGCCGCCCACCTCGCACCATCGGCCTGAACTGACAGCAAGGGTTGCCGCAAGATGACCACCAGCAAGAAGTCCCCGGAGCGCCGCTCGCGCGCGCGCTCGAAGCTGCGCCGGCGCCTCGCCGGCGCGGTCGCGCTCGGCGTCGCACTGGTGGGAGCCGGTGCGCTGTACGCCGTGTTCGCGCCGGAGCCGCAGACCGCGCAGGCCCAGGGCGATCCGGCGCTGCTGCGCCAGGGTGAGCAGGTCTACAACAACACCTGCATCGAGTGTCACGGCGCGAACCTGGAAGGTGTGCAGGACCGCGGTCCGAGCCTGATCGGCATCGGCGACGCGGCGGTGTACTTCCAGACGTCGTCCGGCCGGATGCCCGCGGCCCGCCAGGAGGCGCAGGCCGCGCGGAAGCCGCCGAAGCTGACGCCGAGCGAGATCGACGCGGTGGGCGCTTACGTACAGGCGCACGGTGGCGGCGCGCAGCGGCCCGAGGAGCGCGGCGAGGCGCTGCGCGGCAGCGACCCGGCCCGCGGTGGCGAGCTGTTCCGGCTCAACTGCGCCTCGTGTCACAACTTCACCGGCCGCGGTGGCGCGCTGTCGGCCGGCAAGTACGCGCCGGACCTCGACCCGGCCACCGAGGAGCAGATCTACGACGCGATGCTCACCGGGCCGCAGAACATGCCGAAGTTCTCCGACCGGCAGCTCAACCCGGAGGAGAAGAAGGACATCATCGCCTACGTGAAGTCGGTGTCCGACGGCAACAACAACCCGGGCGGCAACGGTCTCGGCGGGGTGGGGCCCGCTTCGGAGGGCGTGATCGCGTTCGTCGTCGGAATCGCCGCGCTGGTCGGCATCACTCTGTGGATTGGATCGAAGGCATGAGTGCCGAAGGGCCCCAGCCGCCCTCGGAGGCGGAACTCGCGGAGATGGACCGCGACCAGCTGCTCAAGCTCGGCGGGCAGCTGGACGGCGTCGAGATCGTCGACTACCCGACCCCGTGGCCGGTCGAAGGAACCCGCGCGGAGCGGCGGGCGCAGCGCCTGGTGGCGCTCTGGTTCGCGCTGTCCGCGCTGTTCGGGCTGGCGTTCGTCGTGGTCATGGCGTGGCCGCACTGGTGGGAGTACAAGGACCCGAGTGACCCCAGCGGGCACGCGACCTACAGCCTCTACACCCCGGCGCTGGGCGTCTCGCTCGGCCTCGCGGTGCTGTTCCTGGGCATCGGCGTGATCGTCTACACGAAGAAGTTCGTGCCGCACGAGACCGCTGTGCAGCAGCGTGGCGACGGTCCGTCGAAGGAGGTCGACCGGGCCACGATCGTGGCGCACCTTGCCGACGCGGGGAACCGCAGCACGATCGCCCGCCGGTCGCTGATCAAGCGCACCGCGGGTGCCGGCGCCGGCGCGCTCGGCCTCGCGGTCGCCGCGCTGCCCGTCGCGTCCTTCATCAAGGACCCGTGGAAGGACACCGAGAACGAGGACGGCCTCTGGCACACCGGCTGGCTGCCGAAGTTCGAGGGCGAGAAGGTCTACCTGCGGCGCAACATCGGCAACCTGGACGAGGAGGTCGAGAAGGGCGTCACCCTGGTGCGGGCCGAGGACCTCGACGCCGGCGCCATGGAGACGGTCTTCCCGTACCGCGATTCGGAGAAGGGCGACCGTGAGGCGCTGGCCGAGGCGCTGACCCGGGTGGACAACCCGGTCATGCTCATCCGGCTGCGCCCGACCGACGCCGCGCGCGTGGTCAAGCGGAAGAACCAGGAAGACTTCAACTTCGGCGACTACTACGCGTACACGAAGATCTGCAGTCACGTGGGTTGCCCGACCTCGCTGTACGAGCAGCGCACGAACCGCATCCTGTGCCCGTGCCACCAGTCCCAGTTCGACGCCCTGCACTACGCCAAGCCGATCTTCGGCCCGGCCACCCGGCCGCTGGCGCAGCTTCCGATCACGGTTGACGACGAGGGATACTTGGTCGCGAAGGGCGATTTCATCGAGGCCATCGGCCCGGCCTTCTGGGAGCGTAAGTCATGAGTTCACTCACCACTCCGACCAAGGGGACGAGCGGCCTCGAGAAGCACCTCGGCGAGGCCGCGGACAACGCGGACCAGCGCTACAAGCTCGCCAAGGGCCTGCGCCACCAGTTCAACAAGGTCTTCCCCACGCACTGGTCGTTCCTGCTGGGCGAGATCGCGCTCTACAGCTTCATCATCATCCTGCTGTCCGGGGTCTACCTGACGCTGTTCTTCGACCCCTCCATGCAGGAAGTGACCTATCACGGCAGCTTCCAGAACATGCAGGGCATGCAGATGTCCCAGGCGTTCCGGACGACGCTGGACATCTCGTTCGACGTGCGGGGCGGCCTGTTCGTGCGCCAGCTGCACCACTGGGCGGCGCTGATCTTCGTCGCGTCGATGATGATCCACATGTTCCGGATCTTCTTCACCGGCGCGTTCCGCAAGCCGCGTGAGGCGAACTGGATGATCGGCGGGCTGCTGCTGATCCTGGGCATGTTCGAGGGCTTCTTCGGTTACTCGCTGCCGGACGACCTGCTCTCCGGTACCGGGATCCGGGCCACCCTGTCCGGCATCGTGCTGTCCGTGCCGGTGGTCGGCACCTGGCTGCACTGGGCGCTGTTCGGCGGGGAGTTCCCCGGCGACCAGATCATCCCGCGGCTCTACACCCTGCACATCCTGCTGATCCCGGGCATCATGCTCGCGCTGGTCGGCGCGCACCTTGCGCTGGTCTGGTACCAGAAGCACACCCAGTTCCCGGGGGTGCGGCGCAAGGAGACGAACGTCGTCGGCGTGCGCATCGTGCCCTACTTCGCGCTCAAGGGCGGGGCATTCTTCACCCTGGTCGTGGGTGTGCTCGCGCTGATGTCCGGGATTTTCCAGATCAACCCGGTGTGGAACTTCGGGCCGTACAACCCGTCCATGGTCTCGGCCGGTTCACAGCCGGACTGGTACATGGCCTGGGCCGACGGCATGCTGCGGATCTGGCCCGCCTGGGAGGTCTATCTCGGGAACTACACGATCCCGGCGGTCTTCTTCCCCGGGGCGATCGGGATGCCGCTGCTGTTCGGCCTGCTGCTCAGTTATCCGATGCTGGAACGGAAGCTGTCGAAGGACACCGCGCACCACAACCTGCTCCAGCGGCCGCGCGACGCCCCGGTCCGCACCGCGCTGGGCATGATGGCGCTCGGGTTCTTCGCGGTGATCGAGCTGTCCGGCTTCAACGACATCATCGCCGACAGTTTCGACATCTCGCTGAACGCGACCACCTGGGCCGGCCGGATCGGCGTGCTGGTCGTGCCGCCGATCGCGTACTACGTGACCTACCGGATCTGCCTGGGCCTGCAGCGGGCCGACCGTGAGGTGCTCGACCACGGCGTCGAGACGGGCATCATCAAGCGCCTGCCGCACGGTGAGTTCATCGAGGTCCACCAGCCGCTGGGCGGCGTGGACAGCCACGGCCACGCCATCCCGCTCGAGTACCAGGGCGCGGCGGTGCCGAAGAAGATGAACAAGCTCGGCACCGCGGGCCACGCCGTCCCGGGTTCGATCTGGACGCCCGATCCGGCGGAGGAGACCGCCGCGCTGGAGCGTGCGCACGACCACAACGGGCATGGCGAGCTGGGCAGCCCCCAGCTGACCGGCGCCCCGTCGGAGCAGCGCAGCCCCGAGCAGTGACCCACGAACGGCGAAGGCCCCTCGACCCGGTTCTCGGGTGGAGGGGCCTTCGCCGTTCGTGCGGGAGGCGTGCTCAGGCGCCTTCGACGCCGATCTCGAACGCCGAATCGGTGTCCGCCCGCGAATAGGAGCGGAACGCGATGTGCGTGACCGTGTCGAGCACGCCGCGGACCTTGCCGATCCGGCCGGGGATGAGGTCGGCGAGGTCCTCGTGGGCACCCACCCGGACGGTGGCGATGAGGTCGACGTCGCCGGCGCAGGAGTAGACCTCCCCGACCCCGTCGAGATCCGCGATCGCCTGCGCGGCCTCCGGAATCTCCTCGGCCTCTACGTTGATCAGCACGATCGCCGTGATCACAGCGTTCCTCCACTCCCTGGCGGTAACCGGTAGAGCGCGATCGTAGCCGGGAACACCCCGGGCTTCCCGGTTCGGCTTCCCGCGGCTCAGCCGGCGAGGTGTTCGAGCCCGCGGGCGTCCGAGACGCGCTCGAGCCAGTCACGCCAGCCGGCGACGGCTGCCGGTTCGGCCCAGGGGCGGGTGGTGCGGACGAGCCGGGTGCCGGGGCGGGCGAGCCAGCGCAGCAGGACGCCCACTTCCTCGCCGGACGCACCGTGCAGCGGTCCCTCGCCGGGCAGCACCGTCTCTCCGGCCGCCACCAGAGCCTCGACCACCGGCATCGGTGGTACGCCGCGCCGGGCGACGCCGGCGGAGGCGAGGCGGCCGTGCCGGATCACGGTGAGCTCCCAGCCACCGTTGCCGTCCGGGGCGGCGGCGATCAGCTCCGCGATCGACGCGAGCGCGGCCTGTCGATGCGCCCGGCCGACGGCGCGTACGAGGGCGGCCAGCTCGTCACGGCGCCGTGCGGCTTGTTCGTAGTGCTGCCCGTCCGACAGCCGCTCCAGCCGGTCCGCGGCCAGGTGCAGCGAACGGCCGTCTCGACCCGTGATCAGTCCGCGGGTCACGTCGACGGCAGGCGCGTACTCCGCGACGCTCTGCCGCCCCGCGCACGGCGCGCCACAACGGCCCAGCTCCGCCAGCACGCACGGAGTGCCGGCGGCGGCCGTGGCCGGGATTCGTTGCGTACAGGTGCGAAGCCCGGTCGCGTCGGCGAGCGTCTCGGCCGCGGTACGCGCGTCGGCTTGGCTGCGGAAAGGGCCGAGCGTGCCCGCGCGGGGGAGCCGTACCACCGACAGCCGGGGAAACGCCTCGTCGGTGAGACTCACCCACCACGCGTGGTGCGGATTCTTCGAACGGCGGTTGTACGCGGGCCGGTGCGCCGCGATCAGCCGCAGCTCCCGGATCTCGGCCTCGAGGGAATGCGCGCACTCGACCGCGTCCACGCGCTCGGCCAGCGCCACCATCTCGCGGATCCGGCCGCGGCTCTCCGAACCCGTGAAGTACGAGCGCACGCGCCGCTTCAGATCGCGCGCGGTGCCGACGTACAGCACTTCGTCGTTCGGCCCCTTGAACAGGTAGACGCCCGGCCGTGCGGGAAGATCGGCCGCCAGATGCCGCTTCCGGCGCTGCGCGGGTGTGACCTCGGGTAGGTAGTCGGCGAGCTCCTCGACGGTGTGCACGCCGAGGTTGCCGACCCGCTCCAGCAACGCGTGCAGTACGTCCACAGTGGCGCGGGCGTCGTCGAGCGCCCGGTGCGTGGGCCGGGTACGCGCGCCGAGGAGCATGGCCAGCGACGAGAGACGGTAGCTGCGTGCTTCTTCTCTCGGAATCACCCGTCGCGACAGCTTCACCGTGCAGATGACCGTGGCGCGCGGCCACACGTAACCGTGGCCCTCGCAGGCCGCCCGCATGAACCCGGTGTCGAAGCCGGAGTTGTGCGCCACCAGCACCGCTCCGGAGATGAACTCCAGGAACGCCGGCAGCACCCGGTCGATGCGCGGCGCGTCGTAGACCATCGCCTGGGTGATCCCGGTCAGCTCCACGACCTGCGGCGGGATGGGCGCGCCCGGGTTCACCAGCGTGGCGAACTCGCCCAGCACCTGCCCGCCGCGGACCTTGACCGCGCCGATCTCGGTGATCCCGTCCGGCCCCGGTTTGGTCCCGGTGGTCTCCAGGTCGAACACGACGAAGGTGGTGTCCCGCAGCGGGGTGCCGAGTTCGTCGAACGCCAGCTGTGCCGGGGAACGGTCGGGACGCGTCTCCATGATCGCGCACAGTAGGGCCGCCCACCGACAATCCCGGGCACGCCGCGGTCGTTCAGTCCAGATCGGAGAGATCGAGGACGAAGCGGTAGCGGACATCGCCGCGGCGGAGGCGGTCCACTGCCTCGGCGACCCGGGCCGAGGGCAGCACTTCGACGTCCGCCGTCACGCCGTGTTCCGCGCAGAACCGCAGCAGCTCCGCGGTCGCCGGACGGCCACCGCTGCCCGCGGAACTGAGTTTCTTGCGCCCTGCCAGAAGGTCCATCATCTCGACGGTGGAGCTGCCCAGGTAGCCGACCTGGCTCAGCGTGCCGTCCATGGCCACCATCCCGAGATAGGGCTTGAGGTCGTGTTCGGTGGCGATGGTGTCGATGACGATGTCGAAGCGATCGCGTGCGGCGGCCACCTGCGCGGGATCGGTGGACACGACGAGGTCCCGCGCGCCGAGCCGGCGGGCGTCCTCCGCCTTGTCCGCAGATCGGCTGATCACCGAGGTCTCCGCGCCCAGCGCGACGGCGAGCTTCACCGCCAGGTGTCCCAGCCCGCCCAGCCCGGCCACCGCGACGCGCGTGTCCGGGCCCGCGCCCAGCGACCGCAGTGGCTCCCAGACGGTGATTCCCGCGCAGAGCAGCGGTGCCGTGGCCGCCGGGTCGAGGCCGTCCGGCAGCGGATAGGCGAACGCCTCCCGGACGACGTACTCGCGGGAGTAGCCGCCGAGTGTGGTCGAGCCGTCGTGGCGGTCGGTGCCCTGGTAGGTCAGCGTGGGGAACTCCCGGCAGAAGTTCTCCTGCCCGGCGCGGCACGGCGGACAGATGCCGCACGAGTCGACGATGTTGCCGACCGCGACCGGGTCGCCGGGCCGGAACCGGGTGACCTCGCCGCCGGCCTCGGTCACCACGCCGGTGAACTCGTGGCCGGGCACGAGCGGGAGCCCGCCGGGGGAGTGTGCGTCGAGTGCGTGCAGATCGGTGTGGCAGACCCCGCAGTGGTCCACTCGCACGGCGATGTCGTCCGGACGCAGGTCCCGCCGCTCGAGGGTGGTCCGTTCCAGCACCGCCGGGGTGCCCTCGGCCTGGTATCCGCTCGTGGTGCGCATGGTGCTGCCTTTCAAACAGACTGTTCGGTCTATTAACCGTAGCGGGCGTTCCCGTGTAAGGCAAACCAACTGTTCTGTTGCTAATCTGGGTGCATGTCCGCACAGCCCCGTACGGCGAGGGGGACCGCGACCCGCGAGCGCATCGTCGAGGTGGCGACCCGGGAATTCGCCGAGTACGGCATCGCCGGCGCCAGGGTGGAGCGGATCGTGGCCGAGGCGAGTACCAACAAGGCCCAGCTCTACGGGTACTTCGGCAGCAAGGAAAAGCTGTTCGACACGATCTTCACCGCGTCGCTGGACCAGATCGTCGACGCCGTCCCGATCGGTCCGGATCTCGCCGACTGGGCGGTGCGCCTCTACGACCGGTACCTGCTCCGCCCCGACCTCATCCGGCTGGCGACCTGGGCCCGGCTCGAACGCCGTCCGGCCGGGCACCTGGTCGAGAACGCGATGGAGCGCACCGGTCACAAACTGGACGCGATCGTCGCGGAGCAGGAGGCCGGGACCGTGCGCCCCGGCGAGCCGTTCGACCTGATGGCCATGGTCATCGCCATGTCGATGGCCTGGTCGCCGGTCAGCAACGTCTACGCCGCCACCGCCGGAGAAGCCGCCGAGGTGCACGAGCGGCGCCGTGGTCTGCTCCGGGAGAGCGTCCGCCGTGCCGTGGCCGCCGGCTGAGCGCGTCCCAGACGGCGCGGGATCCGCCGCCGAGGCCTACCCTGGACCAATGCACCCCCAGCCCGTGCACCCCGAGGAACCCGAGGAGGCCGCAGGCCCCTCGGAGGTTCCGGCGCGGGCTCAGCCGGACGCTCCGGTGCCCGAACCGGCGTCGTGGGCGAACCTACCGGCGGCGGTGCGGGAGCGGATCGCCGAGCTGACCGCGGCGGCGGTCGCGAAGCTGCCCGCCGCCGACGTGCCACGGCAACTGCGGCCCGTGGCGAAGTTCGCGCCGGCGAAGCGCGCGAAGCTTGGCGGCACGGCGCTGTTGTCCGCTCTCGGTGATTCGGCGCAGTTCCGTACCGCAGTGCTCGAGTGGTTGCGGGAACATCGCACGGACGCGCTGGACCCGAATGCCGGCGACACCGTGGTCGCGGCGGCCGCGGCTGTGCTGCTCGGGGAATCGGGTGCCGCCGGGCGGGTCCGGCTCGTCGCGAAGAACGCCGAGGAGACGGCGTTGCGCGCGGAGCGGGACGCAGTGCTCGCTCGGAACCAACGGCTCGAGGCGGAAGTTGTCGAACTGCGCGCGGAGCTGGAGCATGCCCGCGAAGCAGTGGACAGTGCGCGCGGAGAGCGTGAAGGCGAAGTCGAAAAGCTGCTACGGCGGCTTCGTGAACAAGGCATGCAGCTGCGGCAGGCGAAGGACGCGGCCGAGGCCGCGCGCGCCGAACTGCGAACCGGGGGAGCGGAGCAACAGCTCGAGCTCGAAGCGCTCACCGCGAAGCTCGAGCGTGAGCGTCGTCGAGTGGCTGCCGAACGGACGCGCGCCGAGCGCGCTGTCGCCGACGCCGAGATGGCCCGCCAGTCGGCGCGTGAAGCTCGCGAAGCCGACGAGGTGCGGCTGGCGTTGCTCGTGGACACCATCGACGGCGCCGTACACGGCTTGCGCCGCGAGCTGGCTTTGGGAGACCGCGGCGCGCGCCCGGCCGACATGGTCAGCGGCGCGCGGTCCGGTCTCGGCCCCGGTGGGCGGATCCCGGACATCGTGTCGCTCGACCGGCACCTCGCGCTGCCGAACGTGCACCTGATCGTCGACGGCTACAACGTCACCAAGACCGGGTATCCCGAACTGGCGCTGGCGGATCAGCGGGATCGCTTGGTGCACCAGATGTCCGCGCTGGCCGCGCGTACGTCGGCGGAGGTGACCGTGGTGTTCGACGGGGCAGGCGTGCTGTCCGTGCCGGCTTCGGTGCCGCGCGGGGTGCGCGTGCTGTTCTCCGAACGCGGCGTACTGGCCGACGACGTGATCCGCTCGCTGGTCTCCGCCGAGCCGAAGGGCCGCCCGATGGTCGTCGCGACCTCCGACCGGGCAGTGGCCGATTCGGTCCGCGCGGCCGGCGCCCACCCCGTCCCGTCGGCGGTGCTCGTCAGCCGATTGGGTCGAGTCTGAGCCGCTCGCCCCGCGACTGAGCCGAAACTGTCGGTGGTGCTTCCTACCGTGCGAACCGGACGTGCTCCGGAACCGATCCGGACACGCGGACACCCGGAGGAGCCGGCCGTGGACGAGATCAGTGGGCAGTGCGGTGGACGCAGTGGGCACAGTGGGCAGCACGGCATCGAGCCGGATATCGGCAAGCCGGAGCCAAGCCGGCCGGAGCCAAGCCGGCCGGGGGCAGCCAAGATGAGTGAGGTCCGGTCGGGAAGCGCGGAAACCGAGCCGGCGCCCGTTCCCCGCCCGGCGGCGTCGCTGCCGCAGCGCTCGCCGTTGGCACTGCAGTCGCCCGCGTCAGGATCCGCTGTGGGTCAGCTACCCGGTTCGTCGCCAACCGCTTCGTCACCACCTGCTTCGGCACCGCCCGCGGCTCAGTCGCCGTGGCGCCCGAAGCAACCGCCGGATCCGGGGCGTCCACGTGCCGCGGCAGCCGGCATCGAGCCAGACGGTGCCACGCCGCAGAGTGCCGTGCCGGAGGGAGCGACCGCGGACGGGAGCGGCACGCTGGTCGTCGACTGTGATCGGTGCGCGGTGCGGGGGAGGGCGTGTTCCGGGTGTGTCGTGAGTGTGCTGCTCGGGCCTCCGGCCTGGGTGGTGTGGGACGCCGACGAGCGGCGGGCTGTCGACAGCTTGGCCGAGGCGGGGATGGTGCCCCGGTTACGGCTGGTTCCGTTGCCCGACCGTAAACCGGCGTGACCCGGGTGGGTGACGGCTGCTCGCCGAGCGGTCGGGGCACTGCGGTGAACGGTCTGTAATGACAGCGATCCCCAGGGCCAACTCAGTGTATGACGCGCGTCACATTCTGCTTCGCCGCTGGTCCGATGGTGTTTCCGCGCACTACGGAGAGTTTTTGTCCGGACCCCGGTGGACGCGCCCCGGGTCTTTTCGTAACCTGGCCGAGATCTCGTGGCAGGTAGCCGTCGGCAGGACGGCGACGCGGGATCGCCGCCGGGACGGCTTTGTCGGGGAGCCACTACCGGAACCACACCGCACGTGGGAAGGCCGGTGCAGTGCACCGCGGCCGGAACACGGGCGTCGCAGGCGCCTGAGTGAGGGCCCCCGACCTCACGGCGCAGCGGTTTCGGCGAAGGCGGCCCGACAAGCAAAGGAGACCCGCGCGACCGTGCAGTCGCATCCAGTCAAGCGCGTGGTGTCAGGTGCACTCGCGGCGGCGTCTGTGATCGCAGTCGTCACCGTGGCACAGCCGACGGCCGCCACCGCCGCCCCCCTCCCCGCCCTCCAGACCCCGCCGGACTCCGGTGGTTCGAGCGCCTTGGCCAAGTACCGCGACCTCGCGGCACAGGCCGAGAAGGCGAACGAGGACCTCCTGAAGGCACAGGACGACCTCAAGGCCAAGCAGAAGGACCTCGACAAGGCCAACGGCGATGTCGACACCGCCCACTCGCAGTCCGACGCCGCCGCGGCCGACGAAGCGAAGTACAAGGTGGACGTCGACAAGTTCGCCGGTGCGTCGTTCCTGTCCGGGGTGCAGATGAACAAGCTGTCAGCGTTGCTGGCCGGTTCGTCCACCCAGGAGTTCCTCGACCGTTCCGCCGCGCTCGACCAGATCGCGGCGGAGAAGGACGCCGCGCTGCAGAAGCTGGCCGGCGCGGTCCAGCAGGCCAAGGACGCGGAAAACCTGGCTTCGGATGCCGCCGAGCGGGCCACCACGGCCCGGGACGGCGCGAAGAAGCTGACCGACGACATCACGGCCAAGAAGAAGAAGCTGAACGACCAGATCGATCAGCTGAAGAAGACCGAGCCGTCGCTGAGCGCGCTCGACCGGAGCCTGCGTGGCGACACCGGCGGCGAGGTGCCGTCGAACATCCACGCTCCGGGTCCGGCCGCGGATGCCGCACTGCAGGCCGCGCTCAGCAAGCTGGGCAGCCCGTACGAATGGGGTGCCACCGGTCCGAGCCAGTTCGACTGCTCGGGCCTGATGAAGTGGGCCTACGAGAAGGCCGGGGTCTCGCTGCCGCGGTCCAGCAGCGCGCAGTCGACCTTCGGCACGCCGGTGCAGCGCAGCCAGCTGCAGCCGGGTGACCTGGTGTTCTACTACTCGCCGGTCTCGCACGTCGGCATGTACATCGGCAACGGCAAGATGGTGCACGCGCCGACCACCGGCGACGTCGTGAAGATCTCGCCGCTGCAGAGCCAGTACGTGGGCGCCCGCCGGGTGGCCTGAGCAGCGTCCTCGACCGGGGCGGTACCGCACACGCGGTGCCGCCCCTTCGTCGTCCGCGCTCCGACAGTAGCCTTCCGGGTGTGCTGAGGACCCTGCTCGTGACCAACGATTTCCCGCCGCGTCCCGGGGGGATCCAGAACTACCTCAACTCGCTCGCCACCCGGCTGCCGGGCGACGACCTCGTGGTCTACGCCCCCTCGTGGGAGGGCAGCAGTGGTTCGCACACCGAGTTCGACGCGGCGGCGTCGTTCGAAGTCGTGCGGCATCCGACGTCGCTGATGCTGCCGACCCCGGACGTGCTGCGTCGCGCGAAGCAGATCATGCGCTCCCGCGAGTGCGAGGCCGTGTGGTTCGGTGCGGCCGCGCCGCTCGCGTTGCTGGCGCAGCCGTTGCGAGAGGCGGGCGCGCGGCGCGCGGTCGCGTCGACGCACGGGCACGAGGTCGGCTGGTCGATGCTGCCGGGTTCGCGGCAGGCGTTGCGCCGGATCGGCGACACGGTCGACGTGGTCACCTACGTCAGCAAGTACACCCGCCGCAGGTTCGCCGCGGCCTTCGGCCCGCTGGCCGGCTTGGAGATGCTGCCGAGCGGGGTGGACACCGCGGTGTTCGCGCCGGATCCTGCTGCCCGCGAGGAAATCCGGGCCCGGCACGGCCTCGGTGACCGGCCGACCGTGGTGTGCGTTTCGCGGCTGGTGCCACGCAAAGGGCAGGACATGCTGGTGCACGCGCTGCCCGCGATCCGCGAACGGGTGCCCGGCGCGGCCCTGCTGCTCGTCGGCGGCGGCCCGTACCGCAAGCGCCTGACCCAGCTGGCCGAGGAGCGGGGCGTGGCGCGCGACGTGGTGCTCACCGGCTCGGTGCCGTGGGAGGAACTGCCGGCGCACTACAACGCCGGTGACGTGTTCGCGATGCCGGCCCGCACCCGCGGCAGGGGCCTGGACGTCGAAGGCCTGGGGATCGTCTACCTGGAAGCGTCCGCGACCGGTCTGCCGGTGGTCGCCGGCACCTCGGGCGGAGCGCCCGAGGCGGTGCTGGACGAGGTGACCGGCCACGTCGTCGACGGCCGCGACGTCGAGCAGCTGGCCGACACGCTGTCCGCGCTGCTGACCGACCGGGTCCGGGCCCGGCGGATGGGTGAGGCGGGCCGGGCCTGGGTGTCCGGACACTGGCGCTGGGACGTGATGGCCGAGCGCCTCTCGGGCCTGCTGGACGGAGAACCGGTCGCCGCGGTCCGCTGAACAGCGACCGCACGGACCACGACGGGCGTTCCCGGCGTTGCTGTGATCGCGGACGAATGTCGGTCACTCGCGGCGGTGCCGTGATCGTGGCCGGGCGGTTCCGTGCGGTGCAGGTCCCGCGGGCGGGTCAGGGCTCATACACCGCCGGATGTCGCGGATCGTCCACGCGGATCACGACGTCGGCGAGTGCGCTCGGGTCCACCTCGGCCTCGTAACGCTCGTACGCCGGCAGGGCCCAGGCATCGTCGTCCGGTATCCGCCGGCGCAACGCGGGCAGCGAGAGCCACAGGTGCACCACGAAGTCGAATGCCAGGCCGGCGCCCTGCAGGAACTCGCCGTCCACCAGGACCACGCCGCCTTCCGGGACCGGAACGCGGGGCAGCCGCGTGGCACGGTCGCGGGACGGATCCCACAGCGCCGGCAGGACCTCGCCGGTACCGCCGTCGCCGAGCGGTTCCAGCACCTCGCGGCGCAGGCCGCCCAGGTCGAGCCAGTCCGTGTAGCGCGCGTCCGGATCGCGTTTCCCGTGCTCGAAGCGCAGCGACGCCGGGCGCAGGAACCCCCGGGCGGACACCCGCAGCGTCTCCCGGCCCCGCACGCGCAGCGGGCCGGCCAGTGAGTCCGCCAGTCCGGCGGCCGAGGTGGCGTGGTCGGCGCCGTCGATGGCGACCGCGATCCGGCGTCCGGGCGCGAGCGCGGCGACCCGGTCGGTGAGCTCGGCGGTCAGCACCTCGGGGGAGATCGGGCGGTAGCGCACACCTCATGGTCTCGCACCGGATTCTGTCGATGCCCGGTGCCATCATGGCGAGCGCGCGGCTTCCCCCGGCGGCGGCGGAGCGTGCCGCGTCGCGGGCATACTGGAGGACACGTGATCGAGAGCGGCGGAGCCGTACTGGCCGAGCGCTAGAGAACCGCTACCGGGGAGGCCGGGTTGAGCGTCGAGGAATTTCCGGTGATCGACGACCGATTCCTGCAGCACACGCACGAGCGACTGGACGAGCTGCGCGGGCCGGTGTGCCCGTTCCACGGGTCCTGGGGCGGGGGTTCCTACCTCGTCACCGGGTACGAGGACGCGCGGGCGCTGCTCACCGATTCGCGGGTGAGCAAGAGCAACCAGGGGGCGCGCGAACTGCTGGCCGCGAAGATCGGCGAGGAGAACCTGTCCGGTCTGGGCACCCTGCTCGGCGACCACATGCTCAACAGCGACCCGCCGGACCACACGCGCCTGCGCAAGTTGGTGAACCGGGCGTTCACCGCCCGCACGGTCGCCCGGCTGCGGCCGCGGATCGAGGAGATCACCCGCGAGCTGCTCGACGGGATGGCCGGGCAGGAGCAGGCCGACCTGATGACCGCGTTCGCGCTGCCGCTGCCGATCACGGTGATCTGCGAGCTGCTCGGGGTGCGCCCGGAGGACCGCGGCGAGTTCTCCGGCTGGTCGAACACGCTGCTGGCCGGGGCGACCGAGGACTTCGGCGCGATCGAGCAGGCCGCGGTGCAGATGCACGGCTACCTCGCGAGCCTGGTCGAGGGCAAGCGCGCCGAACCGGGCGAGGACATGCTTTCGGCGCTCGTGCTGGCCACCGACGAGGGTGACGCGCTCACCGAGCAGGAGCTGGTCGGGATGGCGTTCCTGCTGCTCGTGGCGGGGCACGAGACCACGGTGAACCTGATCGGCAACGCCACGCTCGCCCTGTTGCGGGCCCCGGAGCAGGCGGCGAAGCTGCGTGCCGATCCGGAGCTGCTGCCCGGTGCGGTGGAGGAGTTCCTGCGCTTCGACGGGCCGATCAACCTCGCCACGATGCGCTACACCACCGAGGACGTGCCGGTCGGCGACAGCACCATCCCCGCCGGGGAGTTCGTGCAGGTCTCGCTGCTCGCGGCCAACCGCGACGAGGGCCGGTTCCCCGATCCGGACGATCTCGACGTCACCCGCCCGCCCGGCGGGCACCTCGCGTTCGGCCACGGCATCCACTACTGCGTGGGCGCCCCGCTGGCCAGGCTGGAAGCGGAGATCGCCCTCGGCGGCCTGCTGAACCGCTTCCCGGACCTGACACTCGCCGTGCCCGAGGACGAACTGGACTACCGCAAGAGCACGCTGGTGCACGGCCTGAACGCACTGCCCGTGCGGCTGGGAGCCGCCCGCCCGTAGCCGCAGTCGCTGTGGGGCCGTCCGGGCGTGGTGGTGAGCGGCCCGCCGTAGCCATCCGTGTGGGGCGATCCGGGTGTGGTGGTGAGCGGCCCACCCGTAGTGGCCCTCAGCGCCGTGCGGCTCGGGCCCGGCGGGAGTCGCCTGCCCGTAGCGGCAGTCAGTGCCGAGCGGCTCGACCACTGTGCGGCCGGGCGGTTCGGCGGCAGTGGTTGTGGCGGTGGTTGTGGCGGTGGCTGTGGCCGCTCGAACGCGGTCGCGGCCGGTTCGGCTCGGCTCGGCTGCCGTCCTGGCCGGGCGGCTGTAGCGACAGCCGCAGCGACTGGCCGTTGGCGACGATCCCACCCCAGTAGCGACAGTCACATTCACGGGCCGCGGCGGGTGGTTACTGTCCGTGGCATGGACTCCGCCGGCCTGCTCGCGCTCGACGCCGCTCACGTGTGGCATCCCTACGCTCCGATGCCGGGGCGGGTGCCTCCGCTGCTCGTCAGCGAGGCGAGCGGGGTGCGGCTCCGCCTCGCCGACGGCCGCGAGCTCGTCGACGGTATGTCGTCGTGGTGGGCGGCGGTGCACGGCTACCGGCATCCGGTGCTCGACGCGGCGCTGGCGGAGCAGGCCGGGCGGATGAGTCACGTGATGTTCGGCGGGCTCACCCACGAACCGGCGATCACGCTCGCGAAGAGCCTGGTGGACCTCACCCCGGACGGGCTGCAGCACGTGTTCCTGTGCGATTCGGGTTCGGTGTCGGTCGAGGTCGCCGTGAAAATGTGCCTGCAGTATCAGCGTTCCCGCGGCCTGCCCGGCAAACGGCGGCTGCTGACCTGGCGCGGTGGCTACCACGGCGACACCTTCACGCCGATGAGCGTCTGCGATCCGGATGGCGGGATGCACTCGCTGTGGTGCGGGGTGCTGCCGGAGCAGGTGTTCGTGCCCGCGCCGCCGGCGGGGTTCGGCACGCCACCGGATCCGTCCTATGTGGACGAGCTGGCCGCCGCGCTGGAACGGCACGCGCCGGAGCTGGCCGCAGTGATCGTGGAACCGGTGGTGCAGGGCGCCGGTGGCATGCAATTCCACCACCCCGGCTACCTGCGTGCCCTCCGGGAGCTGACGCGGGAGCACGACGTGCTGCTGGTCTTCGACGAGATCGCCACCGGCTTCGGCCGCACCGGCCGGATGTTCGCCGCCGAGCATGCCGGCGTGACGCCCGACGTGCTGTGCCTCGGCAAGGCGCTGACCGGTGGTTACCTGACGATGGCCGCCGCGTTGTGCACGCCGCGGATCGCCGGCGGCATCGCCCGGGGCGAGCTGCCGGTGCTGGCGCACGGCCCCACGTTCATGGGCAACCCGCTGGCCTCCGCGGTCGCGAACGCCTCGATCGGCCTGCTCGCCGACGGTAGCTGGGCGCGCGAGGTCACCCGGATCGAAGCCGGTCTGCGCCGAGGTCTGGAACCGGCGCGCGGGCTGCCGGGCGTCACCGACGTGCGGGTGCTCGGCGCGATCGGGGTGCTGGAGCTCGATCACGACGTGGACCTGGCGGTGGCGACCGACGTGGCGACCGCCGCGGGGGCGTGGCTGCGGCCGTTCCGCAACCTCGTCTACGCGATGCCGCCGTACGTCACCGGCGACGGCGACCTGGCCGTGATCACCTCCGCGATGTGCGAGGTGGCGCGGAAAGCGTGAATTCACCTGAAAGCGGCGGCGAGCCCGGATCGTGCACGGAGTGTCGACGCGAGTTGACGCAAAGTACTTGTCATCCCCGAGACGGGTGGATTTGCCCCCGTTCGTCCCGCTGTCGCAAGCGGCTTATGACCGTTATGTCCGTATCGGCGCCTCGCCGGCTAATCCGAGCATCGCTCACGTAGCGGACTTTTCCGCCGTTTTCCGCAATCCTGCGATCATGATCGAGATCATTCGCGGAGAACACGACACCGGACCCCCGTCCCGCCGTCCCGGAGGAATCGGATTCGGCCGGGCCCTGCGCACCGTCGCGCGCCATGACCTGCCCGCCTCGCTGGTCGTCTTCCTCGTCGCCATCCCGCTTTCCCTCGGTATCGCGCTCGCCGTGGGAGCCCCGCTGCTCGCCGGCCTCGTCTCCGCCGTCGCCGGCGGCCTGGTCGCGAGCCTGCTCGGCGGATCGCCGCTGCAGGTCAGCGGACCTTCGGCAGCCCTGACTGTGGTGCTCGCCGACACCATCGCCACCTACGGCTGGGCGGTCACCTGCGCGGTGACCGCCGGTGCCGGACTGCTGCAGATTTTGTTCGGCCTCTCCCGCGTCGCGCGGACCGCGCTGGCCATCTCCCCCGCGATCGTGCACGGCCTGCTCGCCGGCATCGGTGTGACCATCGTGCTCGGCCAGCTGCACGTCGTGCTCGGCGGCCGGGCGCAGGGCTCCGCCCTCGCCGACCTCGCCGCCCTGCCCGGGCAGCTCGCCGCGCACCACGACAAAGCGGTGCTGATCGGTTTGCTGACCATCGCGGTCCTGCTGCTGTGGCCCCGGCTGCCCGGGCCGGTGCGGAAGGTGCCCGCTCCGCTGGCCGCGGTCACGATCGCCACGGTCGTTTCCGTGACCACCGGAATGACGCTGCCGCGGATCGAGATGCCGGATGCGTTGCCATCGTTCGGTTTCGTGCCACAGCTGCCCGTCGGTGACTGGAGCGGGCCGGTGCTGGCCGCGGTGAGCGTCGCGCTGATCGCGAGCCTGGAGAGCCTGCTGTCCGCGGTGTCGGTGGACAAACGCCGCGGCGGGAAACGCAGTGACCTCGACCGCGAGCTGATCGGGCAGGGCGCGGGCAACGTCGTGTCCGGTGCGTTGGGCGGCTTGCCGGTGACCGGCGTGATCGTGCGCAGCATGACGAACTTCGAGGCCGGCGCGCGGACCCGTGCCTCGGCGGTGCTGCACTCCTGCTGGATCCTGGCGTTCTGCCTGCTGCTGACCGGAGTGCTGCGCTTCATCCCGCTCGCCGCGCTGGCCGCACTGCTGGTGTTCGTCGGCGCGAAGCTGGTGAACGTGCCCGCGCTGCGAGCAGTGCGGCGGCACGGCGATCTCGCGGTGTACGCGGTCACGCTCGGCGGCGCGGTGGCGATGAACCTGCTGACCGGGGTTGCACTGGGAATGCTGCTGGCACTGGGGTTGCTGGTGCGCCGCATGGTCAGCTCCGGGGTGCACGTCGAGCCGGACGGCGCACGGGTGCGGGTGGTGATCGAGGGTGCGCTGACCTTCCTTTCCGTGCCCCGCCTGACAAAAGTGCTGGTGCAGGTGCCGGAGCGGGCGGACGTCACGCTGGAGCTGATCGTGGACTATCTCGATCACGCGGCGTTCGACTGCCTGCGTGGCTGGCAGCAGGCGCACCAGCGAGCCGGCGGCAGCGTGCACGTCGACGAGATCGGCCATCCCTGGTACGAGCGGGGCAGTGCGGGGGAGCCGACGGTCCGGCGCGGGCTCGCCTCCCGGGTGTTGCCCCGGTGGCTGGCGCCGTGGTCACAGTGGCAAGCCGAGCATCTGCCCGGTCAGCGATCGGGGGAGTCGCCGCTCGGTCGCGGAGCTTCGGAATTCCAGCGCCGGGGCGCGCCGCTGCTGCGGGAGACGTTGAGCGGCCTGGCGAACGGCCAGCAGCCGCACACGTTGTTCATCACCTGTGGTGATTCGCGGATCGTGCCGAACCTGATCACCACGTCCGGCCCTGGCGACCTGTTCACGGTCCGCAACATCGGCAATCTGGTGCCACCCGCCTCGGCCGAGAGCGACGATTCGGTGGCCGCGGCGATCGAGTACGCGGTGGGTGTGCTGGAGGTGCCGGAAATCGTGGTGTGCGGCCATTCGTCGTGCGGTGCGATGAAGGCGCTGCTGAGCCGGGTCCCGGAAGGGATGACGGGGCTGGACGGCTGGCTCCGGCACGGTGCGCCCACGCTGCGCCGCCAAGCCGCAGAGCGCACCCCGACGCTGGCCGGTCACCGCCCCCCGGCCGAGGCGGACCGGCTGGCGCTGCACAACGTGGTCCAGCAACTGGCGCACCTGCGCGGGCATCCGGTGGTGGCCGCCGCCCTCGCACAGGACCGGCTGACCCTGACCGGCATGTACTTCGACGTCGGAGCCGCCCAAGTCTTCCTCCTGGACACCGCGACGACCGACTTCGCCCCGGCCGGAGTCCCGGCCCCCTGACGCGAAGGCCCGGCTCCCCGATCCCGACGCCGGGAGCCGGGCCTTCGCCCCGTTCGCCCCCTGTTCGACCGTCGCCCGGCCCCTGCGGTCCGCCTGCCCGGTTCGCCGGTCGCCCGGCCCCTGCGGTCCGCCGGTCGCCCGGCCCCGGTCGCCCGGCCCCTGCGGTCCGCCGGTCGCCCGGCCCCGGTCGCCCGGCCCGTTCGTCCGCCCGGCCGCCCTTCCCGTCCGTCCGGCGCGCGTCGTCCGCGCGGCCCCGTTCGTCCGGCCGGCCTCGTCCGCCGGCGCGCCCGCGCTTCGGTGCTCCGGCGGGCGCGAATGTGCCGGTCGGACTAGTTGCGGCAGAGCGGTGCGGTGGCCGGTCATCCTTCGCGGCGAGTAGTTGCGAGTAGCGGCGAGAGAGACCCGGCTCGCTTACTTCGACACTGGAGCCGGGACTTCGGCCCGTTCGCCCCGGCACCGGTCGCCCGGTCGCCCGCGCTCTGGCGCTTCGACGGGCGCGACTGTGCCGGTCGGGCCGGTTGCAGCAGAGTTGTGGCGGTCGCCGGTCGTCCTTCGCGGCGGGTAGCGGCGATGCGGCGGCCCGGTCTCCTGATCTTGACGCCGAAGGCCGGGTTTTCGCCCGTTCGCCCGGTGCCCGCCGTCCGGCACTCGCCGCCCCGTGCTCCGAAGTTGGTGCCGGTGAGTTTTCTCGGCTCACCGGCTCACCGGCTCACCGGCTCACCGGCTCACCGGCGCATGTGGCTGGGACGGCCCTGGTGTCCGCTCGCTCCGAGACAGCCGCCGGCGCGATGCTCGGACACCGCCCGCCCATTTGCCTGCTTGCTTGCCCGGTCCACTGCTTGCCTGCCTGCCTGCCTGCCTGCTGCCTGCTGCCTGCTGCCTGCGCCCGACCCTCACCCCTTCCATGCCTTGATCAACAGCGCAACCCGAAAGTGAGGGATCCAATAAAAATTCACTCCAAAGTGTGAGTCATAGCGGACATTTCACACAAATCCCGGTTTCCTGGTGATCATGAGACGTCTTGCCGTGCTTCGCCACGACGTGCCCGCCTCGCTCGTGGTCTTTCTTGTCGCTGTGCCGCTTTCGCTCGGGATCGCGCTCGCCTCCGGGGCGCCGATCGTCGCCGGGCTGATCGCCGCTGTCGTGGGTGGGGTGGTCGCCGGGGCGCTCGGTGGCTCCGCTCTGCAGGTCAGCGGGCCTGCCGCGGGGCTGACCGTGCTGATGGCGGAAACCATCGACACGTTCGGGTGGCAGGTCACTTGCCTGATCACCGTGCTCGCCGGGGGGCTGCAGGTGCTGCTCGGGCTGAGCCGGGTCGCCCGGGCCGCGCTCGCCATCTCGCCGGCCATCGTGCACGGGATGCTCGCCGGGATCGGGGTGACGATCGTGCTCGGCCAGCTGCACGTGATCCTCGGCGGGAAGGCGCAGAGCTCGGCCATCGAGAACATCGCGGAGCTGCCCGGGCAGATCTTCGATCACCAGGGCGCCGCCGCGGTGATCGGCCTGCTCACCATCGCCATCCTGCTCCTGTGGCCGAAGCTGCCCGCCGCGGTGCGGAAGGTGCCCGGTCCGCTCGCCGCGATCGCGGTCGCCACCGTGGTGTCCCTGGTCGCGGGCATGACGCTGCCCCGCGTCGAGCTGCCGGGTGACCTCCTGCAGATCCGCTTCGCCCCCGAGCTGCCCGGCGGCGGCTGGGTGGACGTCGCGGTCGCGGTCGTCACCATCGCGCTGATCGCCAGCGTGGAAAGCCTGCTCTCGGCCGTCGCGGTCGACAAGCTGCACACCGGGCCGCGGGCGAACCTCGACCGCGAGCTGATCGGCCAGGGCACCGCCAACATGGTGTCCGGCGCGATCGGCGGCCTGCCGGTGACCGGAGTGATCGTGCGCAGCTCCACCAACGTCGCGGCCGGCGCCAAGACCCGGGCCTCGGCGGTGCTGCACGGGGTGTGGGTGCTGGTGTTCGTGGTCGCGCTCGCCGGCGTCCTCGGCAGCATCCCGCTCGCCGCGCTCGCCGGGCTGCTCGTGCACGTCGGTGCGAAGCTGGTCAACCCCGGGCACCTCCGGCAGGTGCTGCGTCACGGCGATCTCCCGCTGTACCTGGTCACGCTCGCCGGGGTGGTGGTGTTCGACCTGCTCACCGGCGTGCTCGCGGGCGTCGCGCTGGCGGTGCTGCTGATGCTGCGCCGCACCGTGTGGTCCGGCATCCACGCCGAGCGGCACGGCGACGACTGGCGCGT
Organism: Amycolatopsis jiangsuensis; assembly: GCF_014204865.1. Taxonomy (NCBI): domain Bacteria; kingdom Bacillati; phylum Actinomycetota; class Actinomycetes; order Pseudonocardiales; family Pseudonocardiaceae; genus Amycolatopsis; species Amycolatopsis jiangsuensis. The sequence goes on along the minus strand of NZ_JACHMG010000001.1, from coordinate 2,940,186 downwards.
GGTCGTGGAAGGCGTGCTCACGTTCCTGTCCGCGCCCCGGCTCACGAAGGTGCTCAGCACGGTCCCCGACCGTGCGAACGTCACGCTGGAGCTGGTGGTCGACTACCTGGACCACGCCGCCTTCGAAAGCCTCACCACCTGGCAGCAGGCGCACGAGCGCGCCGGCGGCACGGTGACCGTCGACGAGGTCGGGCATCCGTGGTTCGGCAAGGGCAAGGAGGGCAGTCCGACGCTGCGGCGCACCGCGGCCGCGCAAGCCGTCCCGCGCTGGCTCGCGCCGTGGTCGGCCTGGCAGGCGGCCGATCCGCCGCTGCCCGGCCAGCGCACGCACCGCGGTACGGCGGAGTTCCAGCGCCGGGCCGCCCCGCTGCTCAAGGACACCCTCAGCGGGCTCGCGAACGGCCAGAAGCCGCACACGCTGTTCATCACCTGCGGGGACTCGCGGATCGTGCCGAACCTGATCACCACGTCCGGGCCCGGCGACCTGTTCACCATCCGCAACATCGGCAACCTGGTGCCGGCCGGCCAGGCCGACCCGTCGATGAACGCGTCCATCGAGTTCGCCGTGGGTGTGCTCGGGGTACGGGAGATCGTGGTCTGCGGGCACTCCTCGTGCGGTGCGATGGGCGCGCTCGCCGAAGGCGCCCCGCCGGGCACGGCGCTGGCGGCGTGGATGGAGCACGCCCAGCCGAGCAAGCACCGCTCCGGCCCGGTGACCCTCGATGGCGAGCTGCCCGCGACCGAACGGGACCGGCTGGCACTGCACAACGTGCTGCAGCAGCTCGACCACCTGCGGCACTACCCGCTGGTCGCACAGGCCGAGGAACGGGGTGAGCTGCTGCTGAGCGGCTTGTACTTCGACGTCGGCGCCGCACAGGTGTACCTGTCCGATCCGGCACGCGGTGCGTTCGTCGCCGCGGGCTCACCGGCGACGGCGCTGCCCGCCCCCGCCGGCGGGTGATGCCGGACGGGCGTGGTGCGGGTGGGGTGCGGGTGACTAAGTTGGTGGTCCGTGACCACGCTCGTGATGACGGGGACCGGGACCGACGTCGGCAAGACGATCACCACCGCGGCGATCGCGGCGGTGGCGACCGGGCAGGGACGCCGAGTCGCGGTGCTCAAACCGGCGCAGACCGGCGTGGCGCCGGGCGAGGCGGGCGACCTCGACGAGGTCGTGCGGCTGGCCGGCAAGGGCGTCACCACCCGTGAGCTGCGCCGGTACCCGGACCCGTTGTCGCCGGAGGCCGCTGCCCGCCGCAGCGGCCTTCCGGCTCTCGGGCCGGGGGAGATCGCGGCGGCGGTGAGCGAGCTCGACGCCGGGCACGACCTCACGCTCGTGGAGGGCGCCGGCGGCCTGCTGGTGCGCTTCGACCCGCACGGCAGCACCCTGGCCGACGTGGCGTGGTCGCTGGGTGCGCCGGTGGTCATCGTCGCCACAGCGGGCCTCGGCACGCTCAACGCGACCGCGCTCACCGCCGAGGTCGCCACCCGGCGCGGGCTGAACGTGGTCGGTGTGGTGATCGGCTCGTGGCCGCCCGAACCGGACCTCGCGTCCCGGGAGAACCTGACCGACCTGCCGGTCGCCGCGGGAGCGCCGCTGCTCGGCGTGCTGCCGGCCGGCCTCGGCGGCGCCACACCCGAGGCGTTCGCCGAACAGGCGCGGCTCGGTCTTTCGCCGTGGTTCGGCGGGGAGTTCGATCCGGAAGCCTTCCCCACCCGGATGCCGGGCGGGATGACGTGAGCAGAGACGTGAGCAGGGTCGCATCCGGGCCGCGAGCGGCTCGGGCAGCATGGCATCCGTTCGCACCCCACTCGAAGGAGACGCCGTGACCGCAGCCCCGCAGACCACCGGCCCGGAACTCGGCGACGTGCTCGCCGTGGCCCGCGAGCAGGTACTCGGCCGCGGCGAAGGGCTGACCGAAGCACAGGTGCTTGCCGTGCTGCGGCTGCCCGACGAGCGGTTGTCCGAGGCCCTGCAGCTGGCGCACGAGGTGCGGATGCGCTGGTGCGGCCCGGAGGTGGAGGTCGAGGGCATCATCAGCCTGAAGACCGGCGGCTGCCCGGAGGACTGCCACTTCTGCTCGCAGTCCGGCCGGTTCCCCACACCGGTGCGTTCGGCGTGGCTGGACATCCCGGGCCTGGTCAAGGCCGCGCGGCAGACCGCGGAGACCGGCGCCACCGAATTCTGCATCGTGGCCGCCGTGCGCGGGCCGGACGCCCGCCTGCTGGCGCAGGTCCGCCAGGGCGTCGAGGCGATCCGCGCGGACGGCAACGACATCCAGATCGCCTGTTCACTCGGCATGCTCACCCGGGACCAGGTCGACGAGCTGGTCGGGATGGGCGTGCACCGCTACAACCACAACCTGGAGACCGCGCGTTCGCATTTCCCCGAAGTGGTCACCACGCACTCGTGGGAGGAGCGCTGGGAGACCCTGCGGATGGTCGGCGAGGCGGGCATGGAGGTGTGCTGCGGCGGCATCATCGGCATGGGGGAGACGGTCGAGCAGCGTGCCGAGTTCGCGGTGCAGCTGGCGCGGCTGAGTCCGCACGAGGTGCCGATGAACTTCCTCATCCCGCAGCCGGGCACGCCGTACGAGAACTACGAGATCGTCGAGGGCAAGGACGCGCTGCGCACTGTCGCGGCGTTCCGGCTGGCCATGCCTGCCACGATGCTGCGGTTCGCCGGCGGGCGTGAGCTGACCCTCGGTGACCTGGGTGCCGAACAGGGCATGCTGGGCGGGATCAACGCGATCATCGTGGGCAACTACCTGACCAACCTCGGCCGCCCCGCGTCCGCGGACCTGGACATGCTCGCGGAGCTGAAGATGCCGGTGAAGGCACTCAGTGACAGCCTCTGAGTATTGCGTCCACTGTGGACAGCCGGAGGCGGACGCCGGTCACGAGGCCTGCCACACCCTGCGCACCGCGCTGGAACCACCGCGCTTCTGCCGGTCCTGCGCGCGGCGCATGGTGGTACAGGTGACGACGTTCGGCTGGACGGCGCGGTGCAGCAGGCACGGGGAGACCTCCGGCGGGTGAGCCGCGCATGCCCTCCGGTGGGGCCACCGGTTACGCTGCGATCCGCACATGCGCAGGGAGGGAGTCCAGGGTGGTCGATTCCGCGGGCAAGGCAGCACACCGGTCGTCCGCCGTGGCCGAGACCTGGTCGGTACCGCTGCTGTTCCCGCCGCAGCGCCCTCGCGTGGTGGTGAAGGCGGATCTGCTGCCTGCCGTGAGCGTGCTCTCCACCGCGGCCCTGCTCGGCATTCCGCTCGGCTGGCTGTGGTCGCTGATGGCCCCGCCGCAGCGCGCCCGCGTGGTGACCGCCGACGGCGGGCTCGTACCGCTGGAGCTGGAGAGCTGGCACCGCTTCGACGACCTGGCGATCTTCGGCTTCCTCGCGATGGCCACCGGACTGCTGGTCGGCCTGGTCGCCTGGTTCCTGCGCGAACGCCGCGGACCGGTCGTGCTCCTGGCCGCGGCGGGCGGGGCGCTGCTCGCCGCCTGGCTGGGCACGCAGATGGGTGCGGCCTTCGCCAACTCGAAGTACTCGGTGGACAGCGCCCCCGCGCTCGGCGCGGTGATCGACCAGGCGCCACGACTGGAGTCCGGCTGGGTGATCCTGGCCGCGCCGCTGCTCACCAGTCTGGTCTACGCGCTGATGACCGCCTGGAACGGCCGGGAGGACCTGGGCCGCCGGCTCGGCTGAGGCCGCGCACGGAATTCAGGCCACCTGGCCGACCGGTCCGCCGTCGGCGGCGGGGACGAAGCGCGGCAGTTTCGCGGGGTTGAGGTTGTAGACCGGGTCGAACGTGTCGCGTTCCCAGGCCTTCGCCCAGGCCAGATCCGCTTCGGACAGCCCGCCGCCTGCCATCGCGGCACGGAGGTGCTCGCCGTAGCGGGTGTGGTCGTGCGAGGTCAGCACGACCAGGTTCGGCAGTGCCCGGTGCAGCCACTGGATCCGCCGGATCGAGTCGGCGAACAGCCCCGCGTCGGCGGTCTGCATTTGGCGGACCTGGTCGAGCGCCAGGTGCTGGATCGTGTACATCGCGTCGCCTGGCAGCAGCACGTCGTAGCCGTCCATCCGGACGAGGACGCTGGTGCTGCCCGGGCTGTGTCCCGGGGTGGGCAGCAGGACCAGGCTGCCGTCGCCGAACAGGTCCGCCGAGCCGTCGAAGCCGCCGATGCCGGGGTCGGTGAAATCGACCGGCCGCCAGTGCCGGACCGCCTCGATCGAACGGGGGTAGGCCAGCGGTATCAGACCGAGCGCCTTGGTGTTGCGTGCCTCGTACTCGGCCCGGCCGAGATGCACCTGCGCGTGGGGGAAGAGGTTCAGTGCCCCGATGTGGTCTTCGTGGAAGTGCGTGATGACCACGTCTTGTACGTCGGCGGGTCGGTAGCCGTGCCGGGCGAGCTGTGCCTCCATCCGCTCGCCTGCGGGCAGCTCGTACTCGTCGTCGTCCATCAGGTACTCCATGATCGAACCCCGGTAGTAACGGGCGTGCTCGCCTGCCTGCTCCGGCCCGATCCCGGTGTCCACCAGCACCGGGCCGCGCTCGGCGTGCTCGATCAGGAACGCGTGGATCGGCACCCGGATGAAGTGGTCCTTGTCCTCGGCGAACTCCGCGATCGAGAAGTCGCCCAGGCCACCGTAGAACTGGCCGTAGGGGACCTTGGTCCGGCCGATCCGCAGGGGGAACACCTTGCTGGCGGTCATCGTTGCCTCCCGTGATTCACGTCGGAACGGTCCCGTTCCGGCCTCGCGTTCGAAGGTAGTCGCACGTACGTCGGGACGCAACCGTTCCGTTCCGGTATGGTGCGGGACCATGGTGCGCACTCCGCAACGCCGCCCCGGCCGGGAACCCGCCGGGGCCGCGGTGCTCCGGGAATCGGTGACCGAGGCGATCGCCGCCGCGATGTTCGGTGAGCTGGCCGACGTCGGCTACGCCCGGATGTCGATGGAGGCGGTGGCGCGCCGGGCCGGGGTCGGCAAGGCGGCCGTCTACCGGCGCTGGCCGTCCAAGGAGGCGATGCTGATCGACCTGGTCGGTGGGGTGGTGCGGCGCAACCTGCCCGAAGCCGCGGACACCGGCACGTTCGCCGGGGATGTCCGGGCGCTGCTGGAGGTCACGCTCGAGCAGGCGCGCCACTCGTCGGTCATCCGCATCGTGCTGGACCTGATCGCGGAGACCGCGCGCACTCCGTCGCTGGCCTCGGCGCTGAGCGAAGCCGTGGGCGGGCCTCGCCGGGCGGCCGTCGCGGCGCTGGTGACCCGGGCGGTGGCCAGGAACGAGCTGCCCGCCGACGTCGATCTCGAACTCGCCGTCGACCTGCTGCTGGCACCGCTGGTGTTCCGGCTCGGGTTCACCGGCGGGCCGATCGACGAGGGCTACCTGACCCGGCTCACCGGCTCGGTCTGCGCGGCGATCGCCGTCGCCCGCCCGGTCAGTTCAGATTCGCCGGCTTCGTGAACTCGGTGAGCTGGGTGGGGGGCAGCGGAACCGCGCCGAGGGTTTCCAGGAAACCGGCCTCGCGGGTGAGCAGGCGGCAGGCGATGCGCAGCCGTCGCAGCGGATGGGTCTCCTCCAGCAGCAGCTGACGGTCTTCCAGCGGCAGCAGGCAGTCCGCGGCCAGCTGGTAGGCCAGTTCGGTCAGGTCGGCGTCCTCGTGCGGGGAATGCCAGTCGTCGGCGTGCCAGGCGGACTCGCAGTACCGTTCGTGCGCGGTGCGGGCCACCTCGCCGAGCCGGCGGCCGGTCGCCTCGATCGCGGCGGGCAGTGGCGCGTCGGGCAGCCACTCCACCGTGCCGATCAGGTACGGGGCGGATTCCCGGTCCAGCTCACGCAACCGGAACCGCCGGGAGGCGCGGGTGATCACGTCGTAGCGGCCGTCCGGCAGGCGCTTGGCCTCGCGCAGTACGGTGCTGCACCCCACGTCGTACACATGGTCCAGACCACGTACCTCACGCACGAGCGGGGCACGCAGCGCGACCACGCCGAACTCGCGGCCCGGCACGGTGCCGGTGACCAGATCGGCGGTCAGCTGCCGGTAGCGCGGTTCGAAGATGTGCAACGGCAGGTGGGTACCCGGGAGCAGCACAGTCTGCAGCGGGAACAACGGCAGGATCGCCGTGGTCCCTGGTGCTTGCTCCGGCTCGGTCACGGCGTCCACGGTACGGGCAGGCGGGCGGGCGCGCAGTCCGTGCGCGCGGGCTCACTTGCGGGGCGGGGGTTTCAGCACCGCGAACGGGTCGGTCACCTGCATCCCCTTGTCCGCGAAGGAGAACAGCGCCGCCGGACGCCCGCCCGCCCGGCCGGGGGAGACGGTGTGCCCGGTGGGGACGAGCAGGCCGCGCCGCTGCAGCACGCGTTGCAGGTTCGTCGCCGCCACCGTGTAGCCCAGCGCCGCGGAATACAGGCCGCGCAGCGCGGAGACGGTGAACTCGCCGGGCGCGAGTGCGAAGCCGAGGTTGGTGTAACTCAGTTTCGAACGGAGCCGGTCGCGGGCGCGCAGCACGATGGCCTCGTGGTCGAACGCGGTGCGCGGCAAGGTGTTCACGTCGTGCCACCGGGTGTCCTCGGGAACCACCGGGTCGACGTCCGACGGGACGAGGCCGAGGAACGCGGTGGCCACGACGCGTGGCCCCGGCACCCGGTCCGGGTCGCTGAACACGGCGAGCTGCTCCACGTGCTTGAGCTGCCGGACATCCACCTTCTCGGCGAGCTGGCGGCGGATCGAGGTCTCCACGTCCTCGTCCGGGCGCAGCCGCCCGCCGGGCAGGGACCAGCGGCCAAGGTGCGGGTCGAGCGCCCGGCGCCACAGCAGGACCCGCAGTGTGTCCGAACGCACTTGCAGGACGGCGGCCAGAACCTCGTGGACGAGCGGGGCCTGAGTGTTAAGATGACTTCGCACAGTTTTCGATTGTAAGGCGAAAACCAGGCGGAGCGGAACCGGGTGGCAACGGCCGGTTTCCGGGTCCAGGAGGGCCACACATGACCACCACGGTGGAGAAGGACCTGATCCCCTACGGCGGGGTCGAGGCGGACGCGGACTGGGCGGCCCGGGTGCGGGAGCTCGCCCGGGCGCGCAACGCGGTGCTGCTCGCGCACAACTACCAGGTGCCCGAGATCCAGGACATCGCCGACCACACCGGCGATTCGCTCGCGCTCAGCCGGATCGCGGCGAGCAGCGAGGCGGACACCATCGTCTTCTGCGGCGTGCACTTCATGGCCGAGACGGCGAAGATCCTCGCGCCGGGCAAGACCGTGCTGATCCCGGACGCGCGGGCAGGCTGCTCGCTCGCCGACTCCATCACCGGCGAGCAGCTGCGTGCCTGGAAGGCCGAGCACCCCGGCGCCGTCGTGGTCTCCTACGTGAACACCACGGCCGAGGTGAAGGCCGAGACGGACATTTGCTGCACCTCCTCCAACGCGGTCGACGTGGTCGCCTCGATCCCCGCCGAGAAGGAGGTGCTGTTCCTGCCCGACCAGTTCCTCGGGGCGCACGTCAAGCGCGTGACCGGGCGGGAGAACCTGCACGTGTGGGCCGGTGAATGCCACGTCCACGCCGGGATCAACGGCGCCGAGCTGGCCGCGCGCGCCGAGCAGGACCCGGACGCGGACCTGTTCATCCACCCGGAGTGCGGCTGCGCGACCTCGGCGCTGTACCTGGCGGGCGAGGGCGCGGTGGCCCCGGAACGGGTGAAGATCCTCTCCACCGGCGACATGCTGCACGCGGCGCGGGACACCCGGGCGCGTTCGGTGCTCGTGGCCACCGAGATCGGCATGATCCACCAGCTGCGCAAGGCCGCGCCGGAGATCGACTTCCGTGCGGTGAACGACCGGGCCTCGTGCCGGTACATGAAGATGATCACCCCGGCCGCCCTGCTGCGGTGCCTGGAGCAGGGCGCCGACGAGGTGCACGTGGACGCCGCCGTGGCCGCGCGGGCGCGTGCTTCGGTGCGGCGGATGATCGAGATCGGGCAGCCGGGCGGTGGCGAATGACCACCCCGGTTAGCGATCTCCAGGCGAAAACCCCGGTGTGGGAAGCCAGGGCCGATCTGGTCGTGGTCGGCAGCGGGGTGGCCGGGCTGACCGCCGCGCTGCGGGCCCACGAGCTCGGGCTGCACGTGCTCGTGGTGACCAAGGCGGCGGTTTCGGACGGCAACACCCGGTGGGCGCAGGGCGGCGTGGCCGTGGTGCTGGCCGGCGACCACGACCGGGACGACACGGTGGCCCAGCACGCCGAGGACACGGTCACCGCCGGGGCCGGGCTCTGCGAGGAGGACGCCGTGCGCTCGATCGTCGCGGGTGGTCCGGCCGCGGTCACGGAGCTGTTCGCGAACGGTGCGGTGTTCGACCGCGGGGCCGGCGGGCTGTCGCGGACCCGGGAAGGCGGGCACAGCGCGTTCCGGATCATCCACGCGGGCGGTGACGCCACCGGTGCCGAGGTCGAGCGCGCGCTGGTCGGCCAGGTGACCGACCGGCGGGTGCCGGTGCTGGAGCACCACATCGCGGTCGACGCGCTGCGCACGCCCGCGGGCGAGGTCGCGGGAGTGACCGTGCTGGACCGGCGTGGCGTGCCCGGCGTGGTGCGGGCCTCGGCGGTCGTGCTCGCCAGCGGTGGCTTCGGCCAGCTCTACCAGGCGACGTCCAACCCCGAGCCGGCGACCGGTGACGGGCTCGCGCTCGCGTTGCGGGCCGGCGCGACGGTCGCGGACCTCGAGTTCGTGCAGTTCCACCCCACGGTGCTCTACACGCCGGGCGCGCGCGGACGGTGCCCGCTGGTCAGCGAAGCGGTACGCGGTGAAGGGGCGACGCTGGTCGACGGCGCGGGGGCGCCGGTGATGGCGGGCGTGCACCCGCTGGGCGATCTGGCCCCGCGGGACGTCGTGGCCGCGGCGATCACCCGTCGGATGTCGCAGGCCCCCGGCGGCATCGACGATCACGTTCTGCTCGATGCCACGGGCATTTCCGCGTTCGCCGCAAGGTTCCCGACAGTGCACGCGGCCTGTGCGAAGGTGGGCATCGATCCGGCCGTGGACCCGATCCCGGTCACTCCTGCCGCACATTTCGCCTGCGGCGGCGTAGTGACCACTGTGGACGGACGGTCCACGGTAACCGGGCTGTACGCGGCGGGCGAAGTGGCGCGGACCGGGTTGCACGGTGCGAACCGGCTGGCGTCCAACAGCCTGCTCGAAGGTCTCGTGGTCGGGCAGCGGGCGGCGGAGGCGGTCGCCGCGGACCTCGCGGCCGGGATGCTGCCGGATCCGGGTCGTGGCCGGATGCCCGAACGGACGTCCGCACCGATCGCCGAACGGGATGCGCTGCAACGGGTGATGAGCCGGTACGCCGCCATCGGACGGGACGCCGACGGGCTCGCGGCCGCCGGTTCGGTTCTCGATCTGTCCACCGAGCTGGGTCCACTGTGGACGCATGCGGCGGTGGAAGACGCGGCGCTCACCGTGGTGGCGCAGGCGTTGCTCGTCGCGGCCGCGTGCCGTACCGAATCGCGGGCCAGTCACGTGCGTACCGACTTCCCGGACCGTGACGAGCGCCGCTGGCGGCGTAGCCAGCTGCTCCGGCTCAGCCCGTCCGGCCAGCCGGTGCTGGTCGGCCCGAACTCCCTGGAAGGAGCAGCATGACCGTCTTGTTCCCGTTCTCCGCCCCCGTGGCACTGGCGCTGGCCGAAGCCGGTCTCGACGAGGCCGACATGCGCCGGGTCGTCACGACGGCGCTGGAGGAGGACCTCCGGTACGGCCCGGACGCCACCACGGCGTCGACAGTGCCCGCGAACGCGCGGGCCGTCGCGGAGCTGACGCCGCGGGTCGCCGGAGTGGTCGCCGGAATTCCGGTGGCACTGGCGGTTTTCGACGCCGTGCTGGGGCCCGATTTCGAAGTGGTGGCCAGCCGTGAAGACGGTGCGCGGCCCGCCGCGGGGGAGCCGGTGCTCGTGCTCCGTGGTCCGGTGCGCGGGCTGCTGACCGCGGAACGCACGGCGCTCAACCTGCTCTGCCAGCTCTCCGGGGTCGCGACCGCGACCGCGGAGTGGGTGTCCGCGATCGAGGGAACCGGTGCCGCGGTGCGGGATTCGCGCAAGACCACGCCCGGCCTGCGGTTGCTGCAGAAGTACGCGGTGCGCCGCGGTGGCGGGGTGAACCACCGGATGGGGCTCGGCGACGCCGTGCTGATCAAGGACAACCACGTCGTCGCGGCCGGATCGGTCACCGCGGCGCTGGCCGCGGCCCGCGAACACGCGCCGCAGCTGCCGTGCGAGGTCGAGGTCGACGACCTGGCCCAGCTGGACGAGGCGCTGGAGGCGGGCGCGGACGAGGTGCTGCTGGACAACTTCACCCCGGGCGACTGCGCGAAGGCGGTCACCCGGCGGGACGAGATCGCGCCGAAGACCCGGCTGGAATCCTCCGGCGGGCTCACGGTCGACCGTGCGCGGGAGTACGCCGAGTCCGGTGTGGACTACCTCTCGGTGGGCGCGCTCACGCACTCCTCGCCCGCGCTGGACCTCGGGATGGATCTGCGCTGAACCCCTGTCTTGGCGGTCCACTCCGGACTAGGCTCCCCTTGCCGGGCAAGGAAAACGACGGGAGGTGACCAGCGTGCGGGGACTCGCTTCCGCGGCGGCGGCCGGGCTGGTCGCGTTGAGTCTGCCGGCTTCGGCCGGACCTTCGGGCGCGACGGGATCCGAGGAGGTGGTCACGTCCGCCGGTGTGGCTGCGTGGGCCGGCGCGGCCACTTGCCCGAATTTATCCGGTACCTGCTCCGGTGCGATGCCGCGGGGACAGCGGCCCGTGCATCCGCCCCGGCTGTGGCCGGTCACCAGGGGCGGGATCCAGCTGGTGCTCGGTACGGGTGCCGGCCAGGCCGACGGTCAGTTCGCCGCCGGGCAGGTAGTCGGCGGGGCCCGCACCACCGACGGCGATTGCGACAACCCGGGCACGATCGCGGCCGGGCTCGTCGGCACTCAACAGGCGGTCCCTGCGGGACGCCAGGTCGTGAACCGGTCGACCCTGACGGCTTCCCACTCGCCGTCCGATGGTCACGTGCCACGCCGGGGCCGGGGACGTGTCGATACCCAGATCACGGTGCCCTGGGCGTCTCCATCCACTGTGGCCGGTCATGGCGCGCCGGCTGAGCGATCGGCCTTGCCGGTGGCGGGACCGGTGCCTGCGAAGTCCCCTCCGGAAGGGAATGTCGCGGCCGGGATGACCGTCGTGGGTGCAGTGGTCGTCGCGGTTGCCGCGGGAATCGGCGTGGCCGCGTTCCGCCGTGGCCGGTCCCGGGGCCGGCGGCCTTCGGGGTTCGAACCCGTACGGATCAGACCGGTTCGGGACAACGGTGGGAACCGATGACGGCGAACGCTGCCGCAAAAGCGATCACCTCGTGCGGGGGTTCTCCGGTGGGTCTCCACTGGCGAGCAACGGATCCTGGTTTCGCCGGAGAGGTCCGCCAACCACCGCAGTAGCCCTTTCCGGGCAAGGCAGCGCGCCCTTCGCTGCCGTGACGGCACTGTTGCCGGCAGCCGGTGCGGTGGGGAGAGCCCTACCCGAGCCAGGCGGGCGGACACCAGTGCTTGCCTGCCCGCTGTGGACAACGCTGGCAGCATGACCGACTGGGGACCCGTACTCCGCACGCTGCACCGCCCGCTGGTGGTGCTGGCCGCGGCAATGGCACTGCTGCTGGCCGCGTCTACGGTGGGGCTGCTCGTCGATCACCGCACCCTCGTCAACGCACCGATCTGGGCCAAACCGTTCAAGTTCGCGATTTCGGTGGGGATGTACGCGCTCACCCTGGCCTGGCTGCTGTCCCTGCTGCGCCGTGGCAGGCGGGTGGGCTGGTGGCTGGGCACCGTATTCACGGTGGGCATCGGTACGGACATGGTATTGCTGGCGTGGCAGGTGATCTTCCGCGCCCGCACGCTGCACTTCAACACGGCGACGCCTGCTGACATCCAGATCAACAACTTCCTCGCCACCGGAGCGTTCACCGCGTGGGGAGCGACCGCGGCGGTGGTGGTGCTGTTGTTGTTCCAGAAGCTGCCGGACCGCGCGTTGACGTCGGCATTGCGCTGGGGAACCGCACTCGCGGCTACCGGAATGGGGTTGGCGCTGTTGATGTTCAGCGCGACGCCCGGGCAAAAGGCGGTGTACGCGGAGGGGGTGAAGCCGTCCACGGTCGGTGCTCACACAGTAGGACTTGCCGATGGCGGCCCCGGCTTGCCACTGCTGGGCTGGAGCACCGCAGGCGGGGATCTGCGCATCCCGCACTTCCTCGGAATCCACGCGATCCAGGTACTGCCGTTGATCGCGTTCGGACTGGTCGTGCTGGCCCGGCGTTTTCCGGCGCTGTCCGGCGACGTGGTGCGACGTCGTCTGGTCCGGACCGCGGCCGCAGGCTACGCGGGCACGCTCGCGATCGTCACCTGGCAGGCACTGCGTGGCCAGTCGATAGTGCGGCCGGACTTCTGGACGCTGGCCGCGGTGGCGGCATTGCTCGTCGTGGTGGCGACCGGGACGGTGCTGTCGGTGCGGACGGCCAAACCGGCGCTGCGGGCAATGGAGGTGTGATGGCCGGAGCCGCGGAGGCGTCACCGGCTCCGGCCGACGCACTGAGGGGATTCTGAGAACTCTGCGGTACTCCTTGTCCAGGAGGGTCCGGGCGACGAGGAGGACGGCCACGATGGGGTATCCGCAGGCACTGCTGGACGCGTTGCGCCGGGAACCGGGCGCGGTGGCGTTCGAGCACGGTCCTCGCCGTGTCACCCGCGGCGAGGTGCTCGAGCTGGTCGGCCGGCTGACCGCCGGTCTGCGGGCGGCCGGGGTGCGTCCCGGGGACGGCGTCGGCCTCGCCACCGCGGTCACACCGGAGGGATGGGCCGCGCAGCTCGCCGTGCAGACGCTCGGGTGCCGGGCGGTGGGGGTGCGTGCCGGGTTGCCGCCGGAGCACCTCCAGGCGGTGCTGGACGGAGTGGCCGCCGTGGTCGTCGACGAGGCGTCCGAGAGCACGCGGCTGCGCGCCGCGACGTCGGCCACGATGCTCCGGATCGGCCCGGAACTGCTTGCCGCGTATGAGGAACCGGTACCGCAGGGCACACCGGGCGAGCTCGGCTGGGTGGTGTTCACGAGTGGCAGCACCGGAGTGCCGAAGGGCGTCGCGTTCGATTTCGGCGCGCTCGCGGCGCTCGGTGTGGAACACCGGGGCCAGCCGGAGACCGAGCTGGCCGAAGAGTACCGGCGGTTCCTGCTCTTCGGCACGCTCACCAGCGCGGTGATGGTGATGCACCTGCAGGCCTGCCTGCTCGCCGGCGGCACCGTGGTGATTCCGGAGGCGCTGCCGGACTTCCCGTGGATTCTGCCGCGGCTGGACGTGACCGCGGCGCTGGTGACGGTGCCCCGGCTCTACCGGATCCTCGACGTGCTGCGCGAGGAGAACGTCGACCTGTCCGGCCTTCGGATGCTGACCGTCGCGGGCTCGCCGGTGGAACCGCGGCTGCTCGCGGAGGCGTTCGACCGGATCGGCCCGGCCCTGCGCCAGGGTTACGGCCAGACCGAGACCGGCAAGCTGACGGTGCTGAGCGCCGCGGACGTGATTGCGTATCCGCCGGCCCTGGCTTCGGTCGGCCTGCCCTGCGAGGGCGTGGAAGTGCAGATCCGCGACGCAGCGGGCACCGTGCTGCCTGCCGGGGCCTCGGGGGAGGTCTTCGTCCGGACGTCCACCGCGTTCGCCGGCTACTGGCGGGACCCGGCGCAGACTTCGGCGGTCCGGTCGGCGGGCTGGGTCCGCACCCAGGACGTGGGGCAGCTGGACGAGCGCGGATTCCTGCACCTGACCGGACGATCGCGCGACGTGGTGATCGTGAACGCGGTGATCCACTACACCGGGCCGATCGAACGCGCCCTCGCTTCCCACGAGGACGTGGACCAGGCCTACGTCGTGGCCGCGCCGGACGAGCGGACGGGGGAGGCAGCGCACGCCTTCGTCGTCGCGGCTCCCGGCCGGGCACCCGACCCGGACCGGTTGCGTGCGACGGTGGCGGCCGAGCTGGGGGAGGCCGCGGTACCCGCGACGTTCACCGTGATCGGCGAAGTTCCCGTGACAGCAGCCGGAAAACCGGACAAGACGGCACTGCTCGCGCTGCGCTGACCCTCGCGTGCCACCGAGAAAGGCACGCAAAACAGCGAAACCCCGTGCACCACATCGGAATTCCGATGTGGTGCACGGGGTTTCGCCGGTGGGGATCAGACGCCGGCGGTCTGCTTGATCCAGTCGCGGCTGCTGGCGACGCTGGCGTAGTTCTGCGTGCCGTTCTTGTCGCTGCCCGAGTTCTCGCCGGTGGAGCACACGCCCACCTGCACACCGTCGGCCAGCTGCGGGCCGCCGGAGTCGCCGTGCCAGGACGCGCCGGTCACGCCCTTGCTCGCGATCGCCTTGCCGTTGAACGCGTCGGTGCTGCTGCCGGTCACCTCCACGTCGGCGGTCTTGAGGGTGTCCGAGGGCGGGCTGTTGCCCTCGGTGCGGCCCCAGCCGTAGATCTGGTTGGTGGCGCCCTCGTCCGGGTCGGCGTCGGCGAGCTTCATGAACGTGGTGTCCACAGCGGACTCCAGGTGCAGCAGGGCGATGTCGCCGTTCGGCGAGGCCTCCTGCTGGTCCACCGCCACCTCGGTGCCCTGGCCCAGCGCGACGTCCCCGACCTTGACGTGCATGCCCGGCTCATTGAGGCAGTGCTGCGCGGTGAGCACCCACTGCGCGTCGATGATCGTGCCCGAGCACTCGAAGCCGCCGTACTCGGTCTGGTCGTCCCAGAAGACCTGGGCGCCCCAGGGCGCGGAGTCCACAGTGTCCCCGCCGATGATCAGGGGACCGGCACTGGCCGGTGCGGCGACCCCGACACCCAGCGCGGCTGCGGCCCCGACGACCACCGCAACGGTCTTAGCCAAACGCATGGAGTTCCCTCCGGTAGTGGATGATTTCCCCACCGTAGGTGGATCTTGGAAACCGGATAACCTACTGAAGTCGGGTTCGTGACCGGCGTCGGTAGTAGGCCGTTCGGAGCAGTCCCGACGGCGGCAGCCGGTGACAACGCCGGTGTTCCGGGAGGACGGAGCAAGTCGTGAAGGCAGCCGCATTCCGCCGGTTCGGCGGTCCGGAGGTGCTCGAGCTCGTGGATCTCCCCGATCCGCGTCCCGGTCCGGGACAGGTGCGGATCGTCGTGTGCGCCGCCGGGGTGAATGCGAGCGACTGGAAGAAACGCCAGGGCCTGATGGACCAGGAGCTCCCCCAGACCATGGGCCACGAAGCGGCGGGCATCGTCGACGAGCTCGGCGCGGGCGTCACCGACGTCGCGGTGGGAGACCGGGTGTTCGGGTTCTCCGCCGTCGCCGGCGCGCAGGCCGAGCTCGCGGTGCTGTCGCACTACGCGCCCATCCCGCCGGCACTCGACTTCGCCGCGGCCGCCGCGCTGCCGTCCGCGATCGAGACCGCCGCGCGCGCCCTCGACCAACTGGGCGTCGAGAGCGGCCGCACAGTGCTCGTCAACGGCGCTTCGGGAAGCGTTGGCAGCGCGGCAGTCCAGCTCGCGGTGGCACGGGGCGCGCGCGTGATCGGCACCGGCAGTCCGGCCACTCACGATTTCCTGCGTTCCCTCGGTGCCGAGCCGGTCGCCTACGGCGCCGGGATGACGGACCGGATTCGCGCGCTGACACCCGACGGGGTGGATCGGGCGCTCGACGTGGCCGGAAGCGGTGTCCTGCCGGAACTCATCGCACTGGCCGGCGGCCCGGACCGGGTGGTCACCCTCGCCGACTTCGCCGGCGCCGAACAGCACGGAGTCCGCTTCAGCCGCGGCGACGCGGGCCGCGCGCTGTACGTACTGGCCCGGATCGGCGAGCTGGTCGAGTCCGGCCGGTTCACCGTGCCGGTCGGCCAGACCTTCCCGCTGAGCGAGGTGGCGGAGGCCCATCGCGTCGGCGAATCGGGGCGGGTGCGGGGAAAGCTGGTCCTGGTTTCCGGGTGACGTGGGCCGGGGTCGACGTGGTTGCTCCCTGGACGGTCGACGGCGTGACTGCCGGCCGGGCGTCGGGTGTCCGAAGCGGTGGTGAGCCCCGTGTCCGGCTCGAGCCGTACCCGGCCGGGTCGTTGGGGGGAGCCGGGCCCTCCGGTGCCCGGGCTGTTCAGCCGAACCGGCCGGCCGTTCCCACCAGGCCGCCGGACAGCCTCCGGTTGGCCAGCGCCCCGGTGGTGTCGCGGGCGTGGACCGCCGCGGCCGCTTCCACGTCGGCCAGCAGCGTTTCCGGGGCGGCGCCGAGTGCGGCGGTCACCCGGCCGAAGCCGTCGGCCACCAGGGAGTGGCCGATGCCGGTTGGGGCTTTCGGGTTGACCTGAAGGCCGGTCGCCGCCGGGTCGGCCTGGTCGCAGGCCACCACCCAGCAGCCGGAGTCCAGGGCGCGGGCGCGGACCAGCAGCTCCCACTGCTCGCGTTTGCCCTCGCCGGCTCCCCAGGACGCCGGGACCAGCAGCACGTCCGCACCGTCGTCGGCCAGCCGGCGGAACAGCTCGGGGAACCGCAGGTCGTAGCAGGTCGCGACGCCGAACACGGTGCCGTCGGCCTCGAAGGTGACCAGCTCCGAGCCCGGGGCCACGGTGTCCGATTCGGCGAAGCCGAACGCGTCGTACAGGTGGATCTTGTGGTAGCCCAGATGCTGCCCGAGGCCCGTGACGAGCAGCGTGTTGCGCACCCGCCCGTCGCCGGACGGGGTGAACATGCCGGCGACCACCAGCACGTCGTGCTCCCGCGCGACCTCGGCCACCGCGGACGCCCACGGCCCCTCCAGCGGCTCGGCGACCGGTGCGAGCGGACGGCCGAACCGGACCATGGTGGCCTCCGGGAACACCACCACCCGCGCCCCGTCCGCGGCCGCGGACGCCACCGCGGCCCGCACCGACTCCAGGTTGGCCTCCGCATCGTCGCCCGAGGTGAGCTGGCACAACGCGATCCGGGGCACAGTGGCCTCCTCGTCCGGGGACAGCTGGTCACCACCGAGTATCCCCGCCCGGCGCGTGAAAGCCACCTCGTACCCTGGTGACCATGCTGAACCGCACCGACCTGCGTGGGCAGGTCCCGTCCGCCGCCGAACTGCGTGCCGTGCTGCCACGCGCCGAATACGACGTCGACGCCGCACTGCATCAGGTCCGGCCGGTGGTCGAGGCGGTGCGGGACCGGGGCGTGCCCGCGGTGCTCGAGTTCACCGAGCGCTTCGACAAGGTGCGCCCGGAGACCGTCCGAGTGCCCGCGGCCGAGCTGGCCACCGCGCTCGAAGCGCTCGACCCGCAGGTCCGGGCCGCGCTCGAGGAGTCCATCGCGCGGGCCCGGAAGGTGCACGCCGACCAGCGCCGCCAGGACGTGACCACCCAGGTGGTCCCCGGCGGCACGGTCACCGAGCGCTGGGTCCCGGTCGAGCGCGTCGGGCTGTACGCACCGGGCGGGCTGGCCGTCTACCCGTCCACCGTGGTGATGAACGTGGTCCCGGCGCAGCTGGCCGGCGTCCGGTCGCTGGTCGTGTGCTCGCCCCCGCAGGCGGCGTTCGGCGGTCTGCCGCACCCGACGATCCTGGCCGCCGCCGCGCTGCTGGGCGTCGACGAGGTGTGGGCGGTCGGCGGTGCGCAGGCGGTGGCGCTCGTCGCCTACGGCGGCACCGACACCGACGGTGCCGAGCTGGCCCCGGTGGACATCGTCACCGGCCCGGGCAACATCTTCCTCACCGCGGCCAAACGCCTCGTGCGCGGCACCATCGGCATCGACTCCGAGGCCGGGCCCACCGAGATCGCGATCCTCGCCGACGAGACCGCCGACCCGGTGCACGTGGCGGCCGACCTGATCAGCCAGGCCGAGCACGATCCGCTCGCGGCCAGCGTGCTGGTCACCACTTCGGAGCAGCTCGCGGACGCGGTCGAGCGCGAGCTCACCACCCGGGTCGCGGCCACCAAGCATTCCGAACGGGTCGGTGAAGCACTGGGTGGCAAGCAGTCCGGCGTGATCCTGGTGTCCACTGTGGACGATGGACTGCGCGTCGTGGACGCGTACGCCGCCGAGCACCTGGAGATCCAGACCGCGGACGCCCGCGAGGTCGCCGCCCGCGTGCGCAACGCCGGCGCGGTGTTCGTCGGCGCGTACGCCCCGGTGTCGCTGGGCGACTACTGCGCCGGCTCCAACCACGTGCTGCCCACCGGCGGGTTCGCCCGGCATTCCTCGGGACTGTCCGTGCAGAGCTTCCTCAAGGGCGTACACGTCGTCGACTACTCCGAGGACGCGCTGCGTGAGGTCGCTCCCCGGGTGGTCGCGCTCGCGGACGCCGAGGACCTGCCCGCACACGGCGAAGCCGTCACCGCCCGTTTCGAAGGAGACCGCTGATGACCTCCATCGACGTACGCTTTTCCTCGGAGGTGGCATGACTTCCGCCATTCCCGGCGCCGACGTCACCCTCGAGCAGCTGCCGTTGCGCGAGGACCTGCGGGGCAGGACGCCCTACGGTGCGCCGCAGCTCGACGTGCCGGTCCGGCTCAACACCAACGAAAACCCGTATCCGCCGCCGCCCGAGCTGGTGGCGGACGTGGCCGAGGCGGTGCGCGCCGAAGCGGCGTCGCTGCACCGGTACCCGGACCGGGACGCGGTGGCGCTGCGCACTGACCTCGCCGACTACCTCACGGTGTCCACGCGGGTGGTGCTGTCCGAGGCGAACGTGTGGGCGGCCAACGGGTCCAACGAGATCCTGCAGCAGATCCTGCAGGCCTTCGGTGGCCCGGGCCGCAGCGCGCTCGGGTTCGAGCCGTCGTACTCGATGCATCCGATCATCGCGTCCGGTACGCGCACCGACTGGGTGCCCGTGCCACGGCGCGCGGATTTCACCCTGGACACCGAGCAGGCCGCCGAGACGGTACGCGAGCGGCAGCCGGATCTGGTGTTCGTGACCAGTCCGAACAACCCCACCGGCGGGTCGATCCCGCTGGCGCAGCTGCGCGGCGTGCTGGAGGCCGCGCCCGGGCTCGTGGTGGTGGACGAGGCGTACGCGGAGTTCTCCTCGCAGCCGAGCGCGGTGGAGCTGATCGCCGAGTTCCCGGCGAAGCTCATCGTTTCGCGCACGATGAGCAAGGCTTTCGCTTTCGCCGGCGGACGGCTGGGGTACCTCGCCGCGGCACCGGCCATGGTGGACGCGCTGGCGCTGGTGCGGCTGCCGTATCACCTTTCCAAGCTCACCCAGGCCGCCGCGCGGGCCGCGCTGCGCCACGCGGACGCCACCCTCGGCAGCGTGCACAAGCTCGCCGCCGAGCGCGATCGGGTACTGGAAGCGTTGCTGGGGCTGGGTTTCACCCCGGTTCCGAGTGACGCCAATTTCGTCCTCTTCGGCCGGTTCCGCGATCCGAAGGCGGCCTGGCAGTCCTATCTGGACCACGGCGTGCTGGTCCGCGATCCGGGCATCGACGAGCACCTGCGGGTGAGCATTGGCACCCCGGAAGAGAACGACGCCTTCCTCGAAGCCAGTAAGGAAGTCACGCGATGAGCCGCATCGGCAAGGTGGAACGCACCACCAAGGAGTCCGCCATCCTGGTCCAGCTGGACCTCGACGGCACCGGAGCTGTCGAGATCAGCACCGGCGTGCCGTTCTACGACCACATGCTCACCGCCTTCGGCGTGCACGGTTCGCTGGACCTGAAGGTCGAGGCGACCGGCGACGTGCACATCGACGCGCACCACACCGTCGAGGACACCGCGATCGTGCTCGGTCAGGCGCTGCGCCAGGCGCTGGGTGACAAGAGCGGTATCCGCCGGTTCGGCGACGCGTGGATCCCGATGGACGAGACGCTGGCGCACGCCGCGGTCGACGTGTCCGGGCGGCCCTACTGCGTGCACACCGGCGAGCCGGACCAGTTCGCCACCTTCACGATCGGCAACAACTATCCGTTCGTGCTGAACCGGCACGTGTTCGACTCGCTGTCCTTCCACGCGCACATCGCCCTGCACGTCCGCGTCGTGCACGGTCGCGATCCGCACCACATCGCGGAAGCGCAGTACAAGGCCGTCGCCCGTGCCTTGCGCGCGGCGACCGAACCCGACCCGCGCGCGGGCGGCATCCCGTCCACGAAGGGCGTGCTCTGACCCGGTGGCCGAGGAGGGCGAGACGATGAGCGGCGCCTGGTCGCCGGACGAGCTGCGGCTGCTGGATGCGGCCGCGGAGCTGGAGATCGCGGTCGAACGCAGCGACGGCAGCCTGCGCAGGTGGGTGCCGATCTGGGTGGTATCCGCCGGAGGCCAGGTGTACGTGCGGACGTGGTATCGGCGCGACACCGGCTGGTTCGGCCAGGCGCTGCGCACCCGGCGAGCGCGGATCCGCGTGCCGGGCCTGGAAGCCGCGGTCACCATCGAGGACGTGGGTGCCGCCTCGGCCGGGGTCACCGTCGAGGTCGACGCGGTCTACCGGGCCAAGTACGGCCACGGCGGAGCGGAATCCATGGTGAGCGCCACGGCCGTCGAGACCACACTGAGGCTTGACCGGCAGTAGCGCGGGGAGGCCTCGTCTTCGCTGCGGCCGGGGTGTGGCACGCTGGCCGGGTGAGCAAAGAGGTGATCGCCGTCCTGCTGCTGGCGCTCGGCGGCTTTCTGATCGGCGGGGTCTACTCGACCTGGAAGACGGCCAAGTTCGTCGCCGTGGCGCTCGGCGTCGCGGCCCTGCTCGCCGTCGGCGGTGCGATCGCCTGGCTGGCCGGCTGAGGACGCACCGCCCGGCCGGTGAGGCCGCCGGCCGCGCGAAGGCTCGATCTGAGTCCGGCGAACCGGCCAGTGAGGTTTGTGGGCGGCTGAGTCTTTCGGCCGCGTGAAGGCTCGAGCCCGGCAGGCCGGCCGGAATCCCGGCCGGCCTGCCGGGGCCGTCACACCCGGGCCAGTTCCCGTTCGTCGTCGTCCGGGGCGTTGAGCTTGCGGGTCAGGCCCTCGCCCTCGACGTCCACGTTCGGCAGGATCCGGTTCAGCCAGCGCGGCAGCCACCAGGCACCGCGGCCGAGCAGCGACATCACTGCGGGCACCACGGTCATCCGGATCACGAACGCGTCGACCAGCACGCCGAACGCGAGCGCGAAGCCGATCGACTGGATCAGTGACGATTCGGCCAGCACGAACCCGGCGAACACCGAGATCATGATCAGCGCGGCCGCCACGACCACCCGTGCCCCGTGCCGGAACCCGGTGACCATCGACTCCTGCGGATCCGCGCCGTGCACGTATTCCTCACGCATCCGCGTCACCAGGAACACCTGGTAGTCCATCGCGAGTCCGAAGAGGACACCGATCAGCAGGATCGGCAGCATGCTCATGATCGGGCCGGTCGATTCGACGCCCAGCAGGTCGCTCAGCCAGCCCCACTGGAACACCGCGACCACCGCGCCGAACGTCGCGACCACCGAGCCGAGGAAGCCCAGCGTGGCCTTCAGCGGCACGACCACCGAACGGAAGACCAGCATCAGCAACAGGAACGCCAGCCCGACGATCAGCCCGAGGTAGGGCAGCATCGCGTCGGACAGTTTCTGCGACACGTCGATGTTGGCCGCGGTCTGGCCGGTCACCGACAGGCTGCCGCCGGTCGCGTCGTGCAGCGGATCGGACTGCGCGCGGATGGCAGCGACCAGGTCCTCGGTCTGGGTACTGCTCGGCCCGCTCTTCGGGATCACGGTCAACAGGGCGGTGTCGCCAGCGGTGTTGACCCGAGGCGGGGTCACCGCGGCCACGTCCGGCAGGGTCCTGATCCCCGCGGTCGCCTGCTGCAGTGCCTGCGGATCGTGGTTCGGCCCGGTGTCGACGACGACCAGCAGTGGTCCGTTCGCGCCCTCGCCGAAGCTTTCGCTGACCAGATCGTAGGCCTTGCGCTGACTGGTCTCCGGTGCCGCCGTGCTGTCGTTGGGCAGGCCGAGTTGCATGCTCAGGGCCGGGATCGCGACCACGGCCAGCCCGGCCAGCGCGGTCAGCAGCACCGGCAGCCGGTGCCGGGCGACGAACCGTGCCCAGCGTTCCCCGTGCGAGGGCTCACTCACCTTGCGGCGCACCCGGATCCGGCTGCTCGCCACGCGGGCGCCGGCGAACCCGAGTACGGCGGGCAGCAGCGTCAGCGCGATGAGCACGGCGATCGCGACGGTCACCGCGGCGGCGACGCCCATCTGGCCCAGGAACGGGATCCCGACCACGGTGAGCCCGGCCAGCGCGATGATCACGGTCAGCCCGGCGAACACCACGGCGGACCCCGCGGTACCCGCGGCGCGGCCGGCGGCTTCTTCGGGTTCTCGGCCCTCGTGGAGTTCGTGCCGGTACCGGGAGACGATGAAGAGCGCGTAGTCGATGCCCACCGCGAGACCGATCATCAACGCGAGGATCGGGGTGTTCGAATTCAGCTCGGTGGCCCCGGAGGCCAGGAGGATGCCCGCCATCCCGATGCCCACGCCGATCAGCGCCGTCAGCAGCGGAATACCGGCGGCCAGCAGCGAGCCGAAGGTGATGATCAGCACCACCGCGGCCACCACGACACCGAGACCTTCGGTGGCGCCGGTTTCCGGGATGCCCTGGACAGCGTCCCCGCCGAACTCGACCTCGTACCCCTGCTGCTTCGCTTGATCACCGCTGGAAAGCAGGGCTTGCCGGTCACTGTCGGTCAGCTCGTAGCCCAGGACCCGGTAGCTCACCTGGGCGAGGGCGACGTGCCCGTCGGGGGAGACCGACTTCGCCTGGAACGGATCGGCGACGGTGGCCACCTGGGGTGCCGCCTTCAGCTTCGCCACCACCGATTCGACCGCGGCCCGCCCGGCCGGATCGATGACCGACTGCCCGTCCGGCGCGGCGATGGCCACGCGTGCCGTACCGCCACCGGCCGCGGCCTGCGGGAACCGTTCCGCCAGCCGGTCGATGGTCTGCTGCGATTCGGTGCCCGGGATGGTCACCGAGTCCGACAGCTTGCCCGAGAGCGTGAGCGCCCCGACGCCGAGCGCCACGAGCACGGCCGCCCATACGGCCGTGACGAGGGCGCGGCGGCGGAACGACAGCCTGCCGAGCCGGTAGAGAAAGGTCGCCACGAGTCGTCTCCGTTTCGCCCGAACAGGGCCTTCGTCACACGATTCAGTGAGACCCAAGCTAGCCGTTCGGCAAGGCGGGTGCCAAGCCGATCGGCTAGTGTGTGACTAGCCGCACGGCAAGTGTTTTCCCTGCCGATCGGCAGGTGATCGTGGTTTGCCCGGCCGTGTGGCGGTGACGTACGCTCCCTCCGTTTCACAGAGGAGGCACGATGACGACCGCGGTCCCGGCCGAGGACACCCGCACCCGGCTGCTCGGCACGGCGCTGCGGCTGTTCGCCGAACACGGTGTCGAGGGCACGTCGCTGCAGATGATCGCCGACGCGCTGGGTGTCACCAAGGCGGCCGTGTACTACCACTTCAAGACGAAGGCGGAGATCACCGAGTCGGTGGCCGAACCCGGTATCCGGGAACTGGATCTGCTCGTGGTGGAGGCCGCCCGGCACCGCCGCCGGGGTGCGCAGGTGGACCACCTGCTCGACGGTTTCGTGGACCTGGTGGTGCGGCACCGCGTGCTGGTCGCGCTGTTCTCCAGTGACCCCGGCATCAACCGCGCGATCGCGAAGTCGGCGCACGGCATGGAAGGCTTCAAGGACGCGCTGATCGGCATCCTGGCCGGCCCGGAGCCGGACGTGACCGCCCGCGTGACCGCCATGGTCGCCCTCACCGGCGTCGCGATGGCAGGTGGCTCGCCCGACCTGGCCGAGCTGGACGACGAAACGTTGCGCCACGAACTGATCGACGTGGGCCGCCGCCTGCTCGGCCGCCCCCGGCGCCATCACGACTGAGCGTGGGGGCGGGCGGCCGGGACCGTTCCGCCGGTGGAAGAATTGCCGGTACTGCGAGCGGGTTCCGACGGTGATCGCGCCGGTGGAGTGCCGAGCCCGCCGGCACCCGCGAGTGGTTTCCGGCGTGACAGCTCCGGCGGATCCGGGCGCGCTGCCGTACCTTGCGGCGATACTCCGGTCGATGCTGCCCCTGCCGCGGGTTGTCCGTCGGACGCAGCAGCCATGGGCCTCGTCTGCCCGGGTCGCCAGGGAAACCCTGTCCTGAGCGGGATCCGGGCTCAGATCCCGCCTTCCAGCCGGGGCCGCAGTTTGCTCGCGCCCGGGCCGAAGCGGGCCAGTTCGTCGTCGGCGTTGTAGAGGTGGCAGCCGCGCAGGGACAGGCAGCCGCAGCCCACGCAGCCGGTCAGGCGGTCACGAAGGCGTTGCAGTGCATCGATTCGCGCGTCCAGTTCGGTCTGCCATTCCCGCGAGAGCCGGGCCCAGTCGGCCTTCGTCGGGGCGTGTTCTGCGGGCAGGGTTTCCAGTGCCGCGCTGACGTCCTCGAGCGACAGCCCCACCCGTTGCGCCGCGCGGATGAACGCGATCCGCCGCAGTACCGAACGCGAGTAGCGGCGCTGGTTGCCCGCCGAGCGTTCCGAGCTGATCAGGCCTTTCTCCTCGTAGAACCGCAGGGCAGTGTGCGGAACCCCGCTGCGGTCCGCGACCTGCCCGATGCTCAGCTTCTCCGCCAACCTCGTCATTGGTCCAGGTTAGCGCTTGACCTACAGTTTGGTCGAGGTTGCATCGTCAGGGCATGAGCACCACGAGAACCCGGTTGCCCGGGCTGATTTCCCTGATGACCGGCGACGACAAGCACCACGCGGCCGCGGAGTCCACGGTGGACGTTCTGTGGGTGCTGTTCGACCGCGTGCTGCGCGTGACGCCGGAGACCCTGCACGATCCGGGCCGCGACCGTTTCCTGTTGTCCAAAGGACACGGCCCGATGGCCTACTACGCGGTGCTGGCCGCGAAGGGATTCCTCGACGAGGCGGAGCTCGCCGACTGGAGCTCCGTCCGTTCCCGGCTCGGGCACCATCCCGACCGCGCCCGCGTGCCGGGCGTCGAAATCTCCAGCGGTTCCCTCGGACACGGCCTGCCGATCGCGCTGGGGACGGCGGCCGGCCTGCGTGCGCAAGGCCGCGACGCGCGGGTGGTCACCCTGGTCGGCGACGCCGAGCTCGACGAGGGCTCCAACCACGAGGCGATCGTCGTTGCGGGGCGGATGGGCCTGGACAACCTGACCACGGTGCTCATCGACAATCAGTCCTCCACCCACGGCTGGCCGGGCGGCATCGCGCGGCGCTTCGAAATTGAGGGCTGGGCGGTGCGCACCGTTTCCGGTCGCGACCACGAAGCGCTGTACGACGCGTTCACCACCGACCATGCGGGCCGGCCGCTCGCCGTGGTCGCCGTCGTGGCACCGAAAGGCGGGCACTGATGCCGGACATGCGAGAGGTTTTCCTCACCACCGCCGAAGAAATCCTGGACACCGACCCGGACACGGCGGTGGTGCTCGCGGACATCTCCGCCGCCCAGCTCGCCGGCGCCGCGCGGCGGCATCCGCACCGGGTGCTCAATGTCGGGATCCGCGAGCAGCTGCTGGTGAGCACCGGCGCCGGACTCGCCCTCGCCGGGCTGCGGCCGATCGTGCACACCTTCTCCCCGTTCCTCGTGGAGCGGGCGTTCGAACAGATCAAGCTCGACCTGAGTCATCAGGACCTCGGCGCGGTGCTCGTCTCCTACGGCGCGTCCTACGACATGCCCGCCGAAGGCCGGACCCACCAGGCGCCGGGTGACGTCGCGCTGATCGATTCGCTGCCGTCCTGGTACGTGCACGTGCCCGGGCATCCCGAGGAGGCCCGCCGGCTGCTGCTCGATTCGGTGCCCGGCGACGACCGCGTGTACCTCCGGCTTTCCGCGCAGCAGAACGCTTCCCCGTACTTCGGCGTCGGATTGCAGGCGCTGCGCCACGGCCGCCGCGGGGTGGTGGTCGCGGTCGGGCCGATGCTCGACCGCGTGCTCGAGGCGACCGAGCACCTCGACGTGACCGTGCTCTACACCTCCACTGTGCGCCCGTTCGACGCCGCCGGCCTGCGTGCCGCGGTGACAGGCGCGCCGGACGTCGCACTGGTCGAGCCCTACCTGCGGGGCACGTCGGCATACCAGGCGTCCGAAGCGCTGGCGGACCTGCCGCACCGGCTGCTGAGCCTCGGCACCCTGCGCGAGAGCGAGGTACGGATCTACGGCACGCTCGCCGACCACGACCTCGCGCACGGGCTCGACGCGGGCTCGATCGCCTTGTCCCTCAAGGAGTTCTTCCGCTGAGCCGGGGCCGGGATCAGCGGAACGCCGCGATCCCGGTCACCGATTGGCCGAGCGAGAGCGCGTGCATTTCCTCGGTGCCCTCGTAGGTCAGCACCGTCTCGAGGTTCGCCATGTGCCGCATGACCGGGTACTCGAGCGAAATGCCGTTCGCGCCGAGCATCGTCCGGGCGGTGCGGGCGACCTCGATCGCGGAGCGCACGTTCGCCAGCTTCCCGAAGCTGACGTGGTTGTGGTGCAGGGAACCGGCGTCCTTCAGCCGACCGATCTGCAGTGCGACCAGGCCGGCCCGGTTGACCTCCACCACGAGGTCGGCGAGTTTGCGCTGGGTGAGCTGGAAACCGGCGAGTGGTTTGCCGAACTGCTCGCGGGCCAGTGTGTAGTCCAGCGCCGCCTGGTAGCACGCGCGAGCTGCGCCGACGACGCCGAACAGGATGCCGTAGCGGGCTTCGTTGAGACATGACAGGGGACCGCGCAGCCCGCGGACCTCCGGGAACGCCGCCGATTCCGGCAGCCGCACGCCGTCGAGCACCAGCTCCGCGGTGAGCGAGGCACGCAGGGAAAGCTTGTGCCTGACCTCGTTCGCGGTGAACCCGGGCGTGTCGGTGGGCACGACGAAACCGCGGACTCCCTCGTCGGTCTGCGCCCACACCACAGCCACGTCGGCGACCGTGCCGTTGGTTATCCACATCTTCGTGCCGTTGAGCACCCAGTCGGAGCCGTCGCGCACGGCGCGGGTGCGCATGCTGCCCGGGTCGCTGCCCGCGTCCGGTTCGGTCAGGCCGAAACAGCCCAGCGCGTCCCCGGAGGCCATCCGCGGCAGCCATTCGGACCGGTGCTCCTCGGTGCCCCAGCGGTGAATGGCGAACATCGCCAGCGAGCCCTGCACGGACACGAAGCTGCGCAGGCCGGAGTCCACGGCTTCCAGCTCCCGGCAGGCGACGCCGTAGGCCACCGCGCTCGTGCCGGCGCAGCCGTAACCGTGCAGGTGCATGCCCAGCAGGCCGAGCTGGCCGAAGCCCTTGGCCAGCTCCCGCGCGGGCAGCGAACCGGTCTCGTACCACTCGGCGACCTGGTCGAGCAGCTGGTCGCGGGCGTAGTCACGGACGGCGTCCCGGATCGCTCGTTCGTCCTCGTCGAGCCCGGCGTCGAGGGCGAGGAAATCGTGCGGATCCGGGCTGCTGCTCATCGGTACTCCTTCGGGAGACGCATCGGTGCGGCCCTCGAAGGAAAGCACAACGACGTCAGCGGGGACCCGCCGATCGGCGCGTGGGATTGCTCACGTGCGCGCCGTCGCGTACCGCGTCGACCTCCGCGCGCGTCAGCTGCGGCGGGACCGTGGGCACGGTGAACTGCGGGATCGGCACGCTGTCGATGTCCTCCCGCCAGGCTTGGAACATCCGGCAGAGCAGGTCGGACTCGGACATCTCGTCCTCTTTCCGGGTCCGGGGGCACCGGCGGTGCGCCCGCGTGAGGCTGGTGAATACCCGTTCGGGTGCACACCGAAACCCGGCCGGGCGAAAAACCGGGCGCGCGGCTCCGGGGACTACCCTTGACGTGTGTCTCGTGTGGTGATCCTCGACTACGGCTCCGGCAACCTCCGTTCCGCCGAACGCGCGGTCGCGCGCGCGGGCGCCGACGTGGAGGTCACCGCCGATCCGCATGCCGCGCTCGAGGCCGACGGGCTGGTGGTACCCGGCGTCGGCGCGTTCTCCGCGTGCATGGCGGGCCTGCGGGAGGTCCACGGGCACCGGATCGTCGGCAAACGGCTCGCCGGCGGCCGCCCGGTGCTGGGCATCTGCGTGGGCATGCAGATCCTGTTCGGCCGCGGGGTCGAGCACGGCGAGGAGACCGAGGGCACCGGCGAGTGGCCGGGCACGGTCGAGCGGCTGCACGCCGACGTCCTCCCGCACATGGGCTGGAACACCGTGCGCGCGCCGGCGGATTCGGCGCTGTTCGCCGGGATCGACCCGGAAGAACGGTTCTACTTCGTGCACTCCTACGCCGCGCGCCGCTGGGAGCTGGACTCCGGGCTGGCCGGTCAGCAGCCGAAGGTCACCTGGGCCTGCCACGGTGAGGACTTCGTCGCCGCGGTGGAGAACGGCCCGCTGTGGGCCACCCAGTTCCACCCGGAGAAGTCCGGTGACGCCGGCGCCCGGCTGCTGCGCAACTGGCTCGACACCCTCTGACCACCTCGCGAGGCCGCAGCGGCACGGCCTTAGGCTGGGCGCGTGACTTTCACGCTCCTTCCCGCAGTTGATGTGGCCGATGGCCAGGCGGTCCGACTCGTCCAGGGCGAGGCCGGCACCGAGACGTCCTACGGCAGCCCGCTGGAGGCGGCGCTGGCCTGGCAGCGCGACGGTGCCGAGTGGATCCACCTGGTGGACCTCGACGCGGCGTTCGGCAAGGGCAGCAACCGCGAGCTGCTCGCCGAGGTGGTCGGCAGGCTCGACGTGCAGGTGGAGCTTTCCGGCGGGATCCGCGACGACGCGTCGCTGGAGGCCGCGCTCGGCACCGGCGCCCGCCGGGTGAACCTCGGCACCGCGGCGCTGGAGGACCCGGAGTGGACGGCGAAGGCGGTGGCCGCCTACGGCGACCGGGTGGCGATCGGCCTGGATGTGCGGATCACCGAGGCCGGGCACCGGCTCTCCGCGCGCGGCTGGACCTCCGACGGCGGCGACCTGTGGGAGGTACTGGACCGCCTGGACCGCGACGGCGCGAGCCGCTACGTGGTCACCGACGTGAGCAAGGACGGCACCCTGCGCGGCCCGAACCTCGACCTGCTGCGCGAGGTCACCGCCCGCACCGACGCCCCGGTGATCGCCTCCGGCGGAGTGTCCAGTGTGGACGACCTGCGTGCGCTGGCGAGCCTGTCCGGCGACGGCGTCGAAGGGTCGATCGTGGGCAAGGCGCTGTACGCGGGCGCGTTCACCCTGCCAGAAGCCCTGGCCGCCGTCCGCTGACGCGGTGCGCGCCGGCCCGTCCGGATCAGGCGGAACCCAGGGTCACGGCGATGCCGATGGTGCGGTCCGTGCCGCCGCGCAGCCGGCTGAAGAACATCGTCACGCGGCCCACCACGCCGTACTTCCCGGCGATGGCCCGCCGCACCCGTTCGGAGCCCTGCCGGTCGAGCAGCCGTGCCGTGCCGGCGACCTCGGCACCGTGCGTGCTGCGGCCGCGGACGTCGCAGGCCTGCACCCGCACGTCGCCGCCGTTGCGGATGCGTTTCACCTTGCCCGCGTTGCGGTCCGACCACACCACCAGCTCGTCGCCCTCGCGCGCCGCCCAGACCGCGGTGGGCACGGCGCGCCCGTCCCGGCGGAAGGTGGTGAGCAGGACGTACTTCTCGTCGGCCAGACGCTCCAGTTCGGACGGCATGGCTCCACGGTAGTGCCTCAGTCGCCGAGCCAGCCGTAGTCCGGGGCCGAGTCGAGTTCCACGCCGTCGGCCACCGCGATCAGTTGCGCCTGCGGCACCCGCCCGGACGCGGTCAGCCAGCGGCCGGACGGCAGGCGCACGGTGACCGACGCCTCCGCCGGACCGGACGCGGCCACGTACGCCCCGGGCAGGCCCCGCACCCGCACCGGCGCCGATCCGCCGAGGCCGGGGGAGCCGGCCCCGACGGTCACCCGCACCGCCACCGCACGGGGTGCCGCCGGAGCGCTCGCGTCCAGCGTGGTGCTGCCGTCCTCGGGACTGCTGCCCTGCACCGTCGTGGCCAGCTCACGAAGCCCGTTCGGCAACGAGCCCAGCCGCGCCTCGCCGCGGACCTGGGCGGGTTCGGCGCGCACGGAATCGGCCACCTGTTCGGCGACGCCGCGCGCGTCCGGCATCCCGTCCACCTCCGCGGTGAGCACGTGCCGGTCGTCGGGCATCCAGGTCACCGTGGCCGCCGCGGCGTTCTCGCCGGTCACCATGCCCACCCTGCCGTCCACCACGACCTGGTCCCGCAGGGCCGCGATGCGCAGCGCGGTCTGTGCCCACTCCGGCTCGGCGGTGGAATGCGCGGCCAGTTCCACCCTGGCCGGACCGGCCATCCACCGTCGCACCTGGACAGCGGTGCCCGGCCCGCCGGAGCGGTACTGCTCGGTGAAGCCGTCGGGCAGCCAGTCCGGCGTGTACCCGAGCACCGGCCGGCTCGCCGCCGGCGTCAGGTCGGCGGACGTGCCGGACACCACGTTCAGCGCCACGGGGATCCCGGCACTCACCACGACCACGGCTGCGGCGACGGCGGCGAGGGCGAGCCGGGGACGCCGCCGGCGCCGGGCGCGGGCCAGCGCGCCCCGGACCTCGCGGCCGTCGGGTGCGCGGTCGGCGAGCCGTTCGAGGCTGTCCCGCAGCAGCGTCTCGGTCTCGTGCTCGCTCATTCTCCCGCTCCGGTCGTGAGGGTGGTGGACATCGGGCGCACGCCGGCGCGCAGCGTGGCCAGCGCGCGGGAAATCTGGCTTCGTACGGTCGAAACGCCGCAACGCAGCACGTCGGCGATCTCCGCGTCGGTGTAGTTCTCGTAGTAACGCAGCACGAGCGCGGCCCGTTGTTTACGGGGCAGGGTGGCCAGCAGCGCGAGCATCTCGTCGCGTTCGTCGTAGGCCACGCTGGGATCGGCTTCCGGCGGGCTGAGCGAGTCGAGCACGGCGTGGTTCGACGGCACCATCCGGCGGGCCGCCCGGCGCCGCCACGACAGGTACTCGTTGGTGATCATCCGCCGTACGTAGGTGGGCGGCGAGGCGATCCTGTCCCAGCGCTCCTGAGCCCGCAGCAGCACGTCCTGCACGATGTCCTGCGCCAGGTGCGGATCGTCGGTGAGGACGGTCGCGTAGCGCAGGAGCCCGTCGAGGCGGGCCGCCACGAAGTCGTCGAAGCCGGTGGTCACGTCCTCCTAGACGCGCGAGACCCCGGTTTGGCTGCATCGGGTTGCCGAACTCACCTCTGACCAGCACAGCTACCCTGGGGGCATGGCTGTGGCGGTGCGGGTGATTCCCTGTCTCGACGTCGACGCGGGCCGGGTCGTGAAGGGGGTCAACTTCGCCGGGCTGCGGGACGCGGGCGATCCGGTCGAGCTGGCGCGCCGCTACGACGCCGAGGGCGCCGACGAGCTGACCTTCCTCGACGTCACCGCGTCGTCGGGCGACCGGGAGACCACCTTCGACGTGGTCCGCCGCACCGCGGAACAGGTCTTCATCCCGCTCACCGTGGGCGGCGGTGTGCGCTCGCCGGACGACGTGAACCGGCTGCTGCGGACCGGCGCGGACAAGGTGAGCATCAACACCGCCGCGATCACCCGGCCGGAGCTGCTGCGCGAGGCGTCGCGGCGGTTCGGCGCGCAGTGCATCGTGCTGTCGGTCGACGCGCGGCGGGTGCCCGACGGCAGCGAGCCGACCGCGTCCGGCTTCGAAGTGACCACGCACGGCGGACGGCGCGGTACCGGTATCGACGCCGTCGAGTGGGCTGCCCGCGGCGAAGAGCTGGGCGTGGGGGAGATCCTGCTCAACTCGATGGACGCCGACGGCACCAAGACCGGCTTCGACCTGGAGCTGATCGAGCTGGTGCGCAACGTCGTGCGGGTGCCGGTGATCGCCAGCGGCGGCGCGGGCGCGGTGGAGCACTTCCCGCCGGCGGTGCACTCCGGCGCGGATGCCGTGCTCGCCGCCAGCGTGTTCCACTTCGGACAGTTGAAGATCGGTGACGTGAAAGGCGCCCTGCGCGTGGACGGGGTGATCGTGCGATGACGGCGCTGGCTCCGGAAGTCGCCGCCCGGCTCAAGCGCAACTCCGACGGCCTGGTCGCCGCGGTCGTCGTGGAACACGCGACGTCCGACGTGCTGATGATGGCCTGGATGAACGACGAGGCACTGGCCGCCACCCTCGCCACCCGGCGCGGCACGTACTGGTCCCGCAGCCGCCAGGAGCTGTGGGTGAAAGGCGAGACCTCCGGTCACGTGCAGCACGTGCGCGAGGTCCGCATCGACTGCGACGGCGACACCGTGCTGCTGCGCGTCGACCAGACCGGCCCGGCCTGCCACACCGGCGAGCACACCTGCTTCGACAGCGAAGACCGGCTGCTGCTCGCCGACGACAGCTGAGGGCGGCCGGAGCGGTGCGCGCTAGTCGATGTCGCCGGTGAGGTAGCGCTGCAGGGTCGGAGCCACCGCGGTGACCAGCGTTTCCACTTCCGCTGAGGCCAGCGGTTCGAATTCGGTGACGTAGCGGACGAGGCCCATGCCGAGCAGCTGCGACGCGCACAGCGTGGTGCGCAGCTCCGGGCGGTCCGTGCCGATGCCGCGGATCACCTCGGCGAAGAAGCCCGAGAAGAACTGGCGCAGCACGCTTCCCGCGATCTCGTGTCCGGCGACGCTGCGAATGAGTGCCTGGAACTGGCTGCCACCGGCTCCGTCCCAGCGCGTGAGAAAGGTGCGCACGATCCGGTAGCCCAGTTCGGAGTCCGGGCCGGTGCGCAACTCCGTGACGAGTTCGTGGGGCGCGAACGGCAGCTTGAGCACCGCCTGCGCGAACAGGCCTTCCTTCCCCCCGAACCAGTGGTTGACCATGGCCGCGTCGACTCCGGCCCGCGCGGCGATCGTGCGGACCGTGGCACGTTCGTAGCCGTTCTCGGCGAACACCGCGCGCGCGGCGGTGAGCAGCGCGGCCCGGGTGTCCTGCCCGGCCGGACGGCGGCCGCGACGACGCGAGGTAGTGTCTTCGGTGCTCACCTGTCCCATCTTGACCGGTTCGTGCTTCAAATTCAACATTGGCTGAATTGGGAGCCCGCGCGCCGGGTGCGAGGACCGTGGCGGCACAATGAACCCATGGTCAGCTCAGCAGCCACCCCGGCCGGGCCCGGCCCGGTCTTCCCGTCTCGCGCGGAGTTTCGCGCCCTCGCCGAAAGCCGCCGGGTGATTCCCGTGGTGCGCCGGGTGCTCGCCGACGGCGAGACACCGCTCGGTGTGTACCGCAAGCTCGCCGCGGACCGGCCGGGCACGTTCCTCTTCGAATCGGCGGAGAACGGGAAGTCGTGGTCGCGCTGGTCGTTCGTCGGCGTCCGCAGCCCGGCCGCGCTCACCGTCCGCGACGGGCGCGCGGTGTGGACCGGCACGCCGCCGGTCGGCCTGCCCACCGAGGGCGACCCGTTGCAGGTGCTGCGCGCCACCGTCGAGGCGCTGCACAGCGAGCCGCTGCCCGGCCTGCCGCCGCTGACCGGCGGCATGGTCGGCTACCTCGGCTACGACTCCGTGCGGTGGCTGGAAAAGCTGCCCGAGCTGGCGGAGCGGGACCTCGACATCCCCGAGCTGACCATGTTGCTGGCCACCGACCTCGCGGCGTTCGACCACCACGAGGGCACCGTCACGCTGATCGCGAACGCGGTCAACTGGGACGATTCGCCGGAACGCGTGGACGCGGCCTACGACGACGCGCTGGCCCGACTGTCGGCGATGACCGAGGAACTGGGCGTGCCCGCGCCGCCCACGGTCGCCACCTTCGACCGGCCGGCACCGGAGTTCGCCCGCCGCCGCACCAAGGACGACTTCCACGCCGCCATCGGCAGGGCGGTGGAGGCGATCAAGGCCGGCGAAGCGTTCCAGGTGGTGCCCTCGCAACGGTTCGAGATGGAAACCGGCGCCGACGCGCTGGACGTCTACCGCGTGCTGCGGACCTCGAACCCCAGCCCGTACATGTACCTGCTGCGGCTGGAGGGCTTCGACATCGTCGGCTCGAGCCCGGAGTCGCTGGTCACGGTGCGCGACGGCCGTGCGACCACCCATCCCATCGCCGGTACCCGCTGGCGCGGCGCGGATCCGGAGGAGGACGCCCAGCTGGCCAAGGACCTGCTGGCCGACGACAAGGAGCGCGCCGAGCACCTGATGCTCGTCGACCTCGGCCGCAACGACCTGGGCAAGGTCTGCACGCCGGGCAGCGTGCGCGTGGTGGACTTCTTCGAGATCGAGCGCTACAGCCACGTGATGCACATCGTGTCCACGGTGACCGGCGAGCTGGCCGAGGGCCGCACGGCGTTCGACGCGGTCACGGCGTGTTTCCCGGCGGGCACCCTGACCGGCGCGCCGAAGGTGCGGGCGATGGAGCTGATCGAGGAGCTGGAGCCGGTGCGCCGGGCGGTGTACGGCGGAGTGGTGGGATACCTGGACTTCGCCGGCGACGCGGACACCGCGATCGCGATCCGGACGGCGTTGATGCGCGGCGGCGTCGCCCACGTCCAGGCAGGCGGCGGCGTGGTGGCCGATTCGGTGCCCGACTACGAGGACACCGAATCGCTGAACAAGGCCCGCACGGTCCTGTCCGCGGTGGCCGCCGCCGGCACGATGACGCTCGCCGGCCGGCTGGATCCCGCCGAGGACGCGGCCGGTGTCTGATGCCTGAACCGTCCGCGCCCGGAGACCACCCGCCTGCCGGATCCGTCCCGCCGGGCCACGAGCCGCCTGCCGGTGCCGCGCCGGCCACGGAACGTCCGGCGAAGCGTCCACTGTGGACTATCTTGCTGCTCCTCCTGCTCGGCGCGCTGTCCCTGTGGGGCGCGTCGCGGCTGGTGTGGTTCGCCGAGTTCCGGGACGAAGGGGTCCGGGGAGTCGTGCGCTACACCGAAAACGGTGCGCAGCAGGCCACCGCGCTCGTGCCGCTCGCCCTGCTCGCGCTGGCCGGCGTCGCCGGGGTCATCGCGACCGGAGGCTGGATCCGGCGGGTGCTCGGCGCGTTGCTCGTGCTGGCCGGGATCGCGGGCATCTGGAGCGGCGTGACCAGGCTGAGCTTCGAGTCCGCCCCCGGGCTGCCGGGCACCGAGATCCTGCTCGGGCACGGGCTCGCCGTGCTCGGCGGAATTCTCGTGGCCCTCGGCGGGTTGGCAGCGATCAAGTGGGCGGGCACCGCGAGGCGGCTCGGCGCGCGGTATTCCGCGCCCGGCGCGAAACGGGCCCGCCGGGATCCGGACACCGAGCTGTGGGAGGCGCTTTCCGGCGGTACCGACCCGACCGATCCCACCGGGCAACCCGGAACGGATCGGCCAACGAGCGGGGGTTAGCATCGTTTCGGCGGGAAGGGGAAGGTTTTTGTGAGCGACCTTGCGAATGGACGAGCGAGTTCGGCAGCGGGCGGGGGCACCCGGTGAGCGTGCTCGAAGACATCGTCGCCGGCGTGCGGGAGGACCTCGCGCAGCGGGAGTCCGTGCTGCCCTTCGACGAGCTGAAGGCCCGGTCGGCGAAGGCCACGCCCGCGCGTGACGTGATGACCGCGCTGCGCGAGTCCGGGATCGGCGTGATCGCCGAGGTGAAGCGGCGCAGCCCGTCCAAGGGCGACCTGGCCCCGATCGCCGACCCCGCGGCGCTGGCCAAGGACTACGAGGACGCCGGCGCCCGGGTGATCAGCGTGCTCACCGAGCAGCGCCGGTTCGGCGGATCGCTGGCCGACCTCGACGCGGTGCGCGCCGCGGTGGACATCCCGGTGCTGCGCAAGGACTTCGTGGTCAGCCCCTACCAGGTGCACGAGGCCCGGCTGCACGGCGCGGACCTGGTCCTGCTGATCGTGGCCGCGCTGGAGCAGAACGCGCTCGTCGCGCTGCTCGACCGCGTCGAATCGCTCGGCATGACCGCGCTGGTGGAGATCCACAACGCCGAGGAAGCCGACCGCGCGCTGGAGGCCGGCGCGAAGGTGATCGGCGTGAACGCCCGCAACCTGCACACCCTCGAAGTGGACCGGGACGTGTTCTCCCGCCTCGCGCCCGGCCTGCCGATGGATGTGTTCAAGGTCGCCGAGTCCGGCGTGCGCGGCCCGGGCGACCTGATGTCCTACGCGGGCCACGGCGCGGACGCCGTGCTGGTCGGCGAGGGCCTGGTCGCCTCGGGCGACCCGAAGGGCGCGGTGGTCAAGCTGGTCACCGCCGGTTCGCATCCGGCCTGCCCGAGGCCGTCGCGGTGACCGGCAGCCACGATCCGGACGAACGCGGGTACTACGGCCCGTACGGCGGCCGGTTCATGCCCGAGGCGCTGATCGGCGTCGTCGACGAGGTCGCGGCGGAGTACGAGAAGGCCCGGCACGACCCGGATTTCGCCGCGGAACTGCACCGGCTGCTCACCGACTACGCGGGCCGCCCGTCGCTGCTCACCGAGGCCGCGCGGTTCGGGGAGCACGCCGGCGGCGCGCGGGTGTTCCTCAAGCGCGAGGACCTCAACCACACCGGGTCGCACAAGATCAACAACGTGCTCGGCCAGGCGCTGCTGACCAAGCGCATGGGCAAGCAGCGGGTGATCGCGGAGACCGGCGCCGGCCAGCACGGCGTGGCCACCGCCACCGCGTGCGCGCTGCTCGACCTCGATTGCATCGTCTACATGGGCGAGGTCGACACCGAGCGGCAGGCGCTCAACGTGGCGCGGATGAAGCTGCTCGGCGCCGAGGTCGTGCCGGTGAAGACCGGTTCGCGCACGCTCAAGGACGCGATCAACGAGGCGCTGCGCGACTGGGTCACCAACGCCGACACCACGCACTACCTGTTCGGCACCGCGGCCGGGCCGTCGCCGTTCCCGATGATGGTGCGCAACTTCCACCACGTCATCGGCGAAGAGGCGCGCGAGCAGATCCTGGAGAAGGCGGGCAGGCTGCCGGACGTCGTGGCCGCGTGCGTCGGCGGCGGATCCAACGCCATCGGCATTTTCTCCGGCTTCTACGACGATCCGGGCGTGCGGCTGGTCGGGCTGGAGCCGGGCGGCGAGGGCATCGACGGTCCGCGCCACGGCGCCACGCTCACCCAGGGCAGCCCGGGCAACCTGCACGGCGCGATGTCGTACCTGCTGCAGGACGAGGACGGGCAGACTCGGGAGTCGCACTCGATCTCGGCCGGGCTGGACTACCCGGGCGTCGGCCCGGAGCACGCGTGGCTGAAGGACACCGGGCGCGCCGAATACCGTCCGGTCACCGATGCCGAGGCGATGGACGCCTTCCGGCTGCTTTCGCGCACCGAGGGCATCATCCCGGCCATCGAATCGGCGCACGCGCTGGCCGGTGCCGTGGAGCTGGGCAAGGAGCTGGGGCCGGACGGTCTGCTCGTGGTCAACCTGTCCGGCCGGGGCGACAAGGACATGGACACCGCGGCGAAGTGGTTCGGGCTCGTGGACGGGGAGGACAAGTGAGCGGCCTCGACGAGCTGTTCGCGGCCACGCGGGCGGAGCACCGGGCCGCGCTGGTGGGGTACCTGCCCGCCGGATTCCCCAGCGTGGCGGGGTCGAAGGACCTGCTGGCGGCAACCCTGGACGGCGGCGCGGACCTGGTCGAGGTCGGCGTGCCGTACTCCGATCCGGTGATGGACGGACCGACCATCCAGGCGGCCGCGGAGGCCGCGCTGTCGAGCGGGTTCCGGCTCAAGCAGCTGTTCGAGGTGGTCGAGTCGGTGTCCGCGCGTGGTGGCCGGGCCGTGGTGATGACCTACTGGAACCCGGTGCACCGCTACGGCGTGGACGCGTTCGCCCGCGACCTGGCCTCGGCGGGCGGTCTGGGGATGATCACCCCGGACCTGATCCCGGACGAGGCCGCCGAGTGGAGCGCCGCCTCGGCTGCGCACGGCCTGGACCGGATTTTCCTGGTCGCGCCGTCCTCGTCGGAGGAACGGCTGGCGAAGACCACGGCCGCCTGCTCGGGCTTCGTCTACGCCACCGCGGTCATGGGCGTCACCGGTGCCCGTGACGCGGTCGGCACGCATGCCGAGGACCTCGTCCGCCGCACCCGGGCACACACGGAGCTGCCGATCGGCGTCGGCCTCGGCGTCCGCTCCCGCGAGCAGGCCGCCCAGGTGGCCGGCTTCGCGGACGCGGTCATCGTGGGCTCGGCCCTGGTCACGGCCGCGGCCGAAGGCCCGGAAGGCGTGCGCGGGCTGGCCGGCGAGCTGGCGACCGGCGTGCGCGAGGCGGTCACCCTCGCCTGAATTTCCGGCCCGGGCTTTCCGTGCTCCGGAAACTGTCGGTGGTCGTTCGTACTCTTTCGGTATGCGAAGGAACCGAGGGGAAGCGAACGACCATGGCAGACTGGAGGCGGTACCGAAGACCGAGCGAGGGGGGAGGTGACACGGGATGGCAGCGCCTGCTGAGCCTTTTCAATTCACGGTGGTCACTCCGCCCGGAGGGTGGACCGTCGACCACGTTTTCGAGTTGCCCGCTGAGCAGCTTGCACGCGGGACGGTCGAACTCGTGGACGGGGTCATCATCGTGAGCCCGCTGGCCAGGCTCGAGCACCAGCGGCTCGTCGGACGATTGTGGGGCCAGTTGAGTTCCGGCGCCTCGCCACGCTGGGAGGTGCTACCGGGCGCCAATCTCGTGCTGGGGAACCGCAACAATCGGTTGCTGATCCCCGACCTGGTGGTCAGCAACGCACCGGGACTCGAAGGCGTCAGCCTCACCGAGAAGGAAGCCGTCCTGGTCGCCGAGATCGAGTCGCCGTCCACGCGGCTGCAGGATCGGATCTTCAAGAAGGCGCTCTACGCCGAGGCGTTCATCCCGTACTACCTGCTGGTGGATCCGGAGCAGCAGTCGGCCACCGTCTTCCGGCTCGTCGGCGGGGAGTACGCGCCGCACGCGAAGAGTGCGGCCGGCGTGCTGACGCTGGTCGAACCGTTCGAGGCGGAGGTGGATCTGCGCGGCTGACCGGCCGGGTGTACGGATCGCGGTTGTACGGATCGTGTACGTGCGGTGGGCACCGTGGCGGGTATGGCTTTCGACATCGGGCAACTGCCTCGGCGGACGTTTCTGCACGGAGTGGCCGGTCTGGGTGCCGCGGCGGCGGGGCTCGTCCTGCCCGGGGTGGCGATGGCGGCGGAGGAGCCGCGGATCTACAGCTGCGCCGAGTGGGGTGCGCGTCCGCCCGCGGACCCGCTCACCACGCTCGGCCATCCGGCCGACCGGGTGCTCATCCACCACATCGCGTGCCCCAACAGCACGGACTACTCGCTCGAGCACGCGTTCCAGGTGGCGCGCGACGACCAGGCCGACCACATGGACAACAACGGCTGGTCCGACGCCGGCCAGCACTTCACCGTTTCCCGCGGCGGCTACCGCCTCGAGGGACGGCACGGCAGCCTGGACGCGTTGCGCAGCGGCACGGAGATCGTCCGCGCCGCACACTGCCCCGGCCAGAACGACAACGCCATCGGCATCGAGAACGAAGGCACCTACACGGAGGTGGACCCGCCGGAAGCACAGTGGGAGTCGCTGGTGGTGCTGGTCGCGCATGTGTGCCGCCAATACGGCATCCCGCCCGAGGAGATCAAGGGCCACCGCGACTACTACAACACCGAATGCCCCGGCGACAGGCTGTACGCGAAACTGCCCGAACTACGCTCCCGCGTCGCCCGGCACCTGACGGGCTGACCTCGCACGAGGGGAGTGACCGGTTCGATGCACGTCCGCGCTGCCTGCCTGGCCGCGACCCGCGCGGCCGTCGGACAGTGCGGGGCCGCGGTACGACCCGTCGGCCGCGAGGTCCGCGACAGCTGCCCGGTGACCTGCCGGCGACTCGCGTCCGCGTGGCCCGGCCGCTGAACGGCAGCGGCCGGGCCGAGGACGGGCTGCGGACGGTCGGGATCGGAACGGCCGTGGGGATGGGCTGTGCGGAAACGGTCGTGTCGGACCGGCTGGTCGGACTGCTCGCGCCGGAGCGGCAGCGCGCGACCGGGCTGTGCCGGACTTGCCGTGCCGGGCAGGCTGCACGGAACAGACAGTGGGGGATCAGCTGGGTGGGATTGGCTGTGCCGGGCCGGTCGTGCGGGACCGGCTGTGCGGGACCGGCTGAGCCGGAACGGTTGTGCCGGACGGCTGCGCCCGACCGGCCGTGCCCGACCGGCCGTAGGGATGGGCTGCGCGGGACCGATTGTGCGGGACCGAATGTGCGGGACCGATCGTGCGGGACCGATCGTGCCGGAGCGGCTGTGCAGGACCGGCTACAGCCGGACGGCTGTTTGGGACCTGCCGCGCGGGGACGGTCGTGCTGGACGGCTGCGCAGGATCGGCCGCGCTGGATCGGCCGCGCTGGACCGGTCGCGCGGGAACGGTCGTGCTGGACGGCTGCGCAGGATCGGCCGCGCTGGACCGGCCGCGCTGGACCGGTCGCGCGGGAACGGTCGTGCTGGACGGCTGCGCTGGACCGGCCGCGCTGGACGGTAGTGCGCGACTGGCCGTGCAGGACCGGCCCTGCGTAAGCGGCCGGCAAGGCGCTGGCCAGGTGCCCGGTTATCCGGCCGGCCCCGGGCATCCGGCTCCACATGGCCTCGCCGGGGCGGTGTGGCCGGTTACCGTGGCGGCTGGGCTGCCTCGAGCAGGAGTTCGG
Organism: Amycolatopsis jiangsuensis; assembly: GCF_014204865.1. Lineage (NCBI taxonomy): Bacteria > Bacillati > Actinomycetota > Actinomycetes > Pseudonocardiales > Pseudonocardiaceae > Amycolatopsis > Amycolatopsis jiangsuensis. The sequence goes on along the minus strand of NZ_JACHMG010000001.1, from coordinate 2,899,614 downwards.
TGAGTTCGGCGGGCATGGTGATCATGCTGTCGTGGCCGGTCGGCAGCTCTCGTACCGGTTCGTTCGCGGGGACGGGGCGGCGGGTGATGTCCGGCGGCCGGTTGCCGACGGAGTGGATGTGCGTGCGCGGGATCGTGCGCGCGGCCGGGTTGTCCAGCCGGACCGGTTCCACGAGGCAGCCCACCGGCTGGTCGGATAGCATCGAGCGCAACCAGGCGACGTCGCCGGGGTCGGTCACGCCGAACAGGCCCAGCGGCGGCGGCTGTTCCGGCAACGGCGGAACCCGCCAGCCGTCGACGGCGGCGTCGACCAGCTGTTTCGTGACCGGAATGACGTCGACCGCGGTTTCGCCGTCCTCGGGGACCATCGCGTCGAGGAACACCAGGCGCGCGATCCGTTCCGGGACCCGGCCGGACACACCCGAGATGACCATCCCGGCGTAGCTGTGCCCGACGAGCACGACGTCGTCGAGACGCTCGTCCTCGATCAAGCCCGCGATCTCGCCGACATGGGTGCCGAGCCCCACTTCGGGGCTCAGCAGGGACGCCTTGTCGCCATAGCCGGTCAGCGACGGCGCGAACACCCGGTGCCCGGCCGCTTCCAGCAGCGGGACCACCCGGTCCCAGCTCCGCCCGCTGTGCCAGGCGCCGTGTACCAGCAGAAAGGTAGCCATGGTGCTGCGGTTCCTCCTCGTTCCTCGGTACCCTTCGGTAACTGGAAACATCCTGAACCGCGCGACCCGGACCGGGCAATACGGCACTTTTCGGTGCCCCGGTTCTCTGGAGGTAACCATGCAGGACCCGTGCGAAGCCCGCGAAGTACTCGGCATCGTCGGGGACAAGTGGGCGCTGCTGGTCGTACGCATGCTCAAGGACGGCCCGCGGCGCTTCACCGAGCTCAAACGGGCCATCGACGGCATCAGCCAGCGCATGCTCACCGTGACGCTGCGCGACCTCGAGCGCGACGGAATCCTGACGCGCACGGTCCGCAACGTCATGCCACCGCACGTCAGCTACGAGCTGACCACGATGGGCCGGACCCTGCGCGAGGCCACCGCGCCGCTGCTCGACTGGAGCATCACGCATCTGCCGGAAATCGACGCCGCCCGCGTGACCTACGACCGACGGCAGCGCGCGGCTTCGGAAGAACAGTGACCGGCACGGAGGTTCGCGCGCGGGACCAAGCGCACGGTCTCCCGGGTCAGCACGGCCAGATCCGCCGCCCGTACCGGATCCGTTGCAGCGACGGACAGTTCGGCTGCCCGTCGCTTACTCGGGGCGAATCTGCTTCCCCGACGTGCTGGCTGTCCGAAGTGGACATCAGTGCGGAGGGCGGCCGACGTGCTCACTCGGCCGCGAGCGGCCGCCCCGTGCCAGCCCGCTCGCGCCAGCCGCACTGCAGAGCGCGCTTCGGAGGGAGGCGGGCTCATCGTGGTGTCGTTGAATTGCACTGGAAACTTCCTCGTTCCCGTGGCGAAGGGGCGCATCGTGTCGGACTTCGCCTGCCGGGGCCATGGCGCGCACGCTGCCGGTCCGGCAAGCTGACCAGCAGACCGAGTCAGTCTCTGCACTCAAACCAGGCAGGTTCGCTCGTAGGGTGGGGTGGAGCTCTCGAAGGGAGGGCACATGACCGCGCTGCTGGACTTCGTGGCCGATGCGCCGTTGATCGATCACCACTGCCACGGCGTGGTCGCCCACGACGTCGACCGCGGTGGGTTCGAGCGGATGCTCACCGAGGCTGACGTCGTCTCGCCGCTCGGGGTGTCTCTGTTCGATTCGCTCATCGGTCTCGCCGTGCGGGCCCGCTGCGCTCCCGTGCTCGACCTGCCGAAGCACGCGCCCGCTTCGGATTACCTCGCGCGTCGCGCCGAACTGGGCGTGACCGAGGTAAACCGGCGTTTCCTGCGCGCCACCGGTACCACGGACTTCCTCCTGGACGGCGGTTTCCAGCCCGGATCCGTGACCACCACGGCCGAGCTCGCGGACCTGTCGAACGCACGTGCCCACGACGTCGTGCGGCTGGAGCAGGTGGCCGAGGACGTCGTTCGCGCCGGGACCACCGCGGCCGGGTTCGCGGCGGACTTCGACGCCGAGCTGACGCGTCGTGCGGCCGGGGCGGTGGGGGTCAAATCCATTGCCGCCTACCGGGTCGGGCTCGGCCTGTCCGGCGAACGCCCGGCGCCCGCCGAGGTCGCCGACGCCGCCGGACGCTGGCTCGCCCGTGTCGAGTCCGGCGAACCTGTCCGGCTGGCCGACGAGGTCCTGCACCGGCACCTGGTGTGGGCGGGCATCGACCGCGGCCTGCCCGTGCAGTTCCACGTCGGGTACGGCGATTCCGACGTCGACCTGCACCGCTGCGATCCGCTCCTGCTCACCGGCCTGCTGCGGGCCACCCGGGGCAGCGGCGTGCCGATCCTGCTGCTGCACAACTACCCGTTCCACCGCCGGGCCGCCTACCTCGCGCAGGTCTTCGAGCACGTCTTCGCCGACGTCGGCCTCAGCACGCACAACGCCGGGCTCCGCGCGCCTGCTGTGCTCGCCGAGCTGCTCGAACTGATCCCGTTCGGAAAGCTGCTGTTCTCCACCGACGCGTTCGGCCTCGCCGAGCTGTACCACCTCGGCACCGGCCTGTTCCGCGAGGGCCTGTCCGATTTCCTGCGCTCCGCGCTCGCCGCCGACGAACTGTCCGAAGTGGACGCGATCCGGCTCGTCCGGCTGGCGGGCCACGAGAACGCGGCCCGGATCTACCGGCTGGAGCCCCGATGACCGAATTCGTCAGCCGCTGGCGCGCGGCGCTGGCCGAGGAACTGCCCGCCGCGATCGAGCTGCGGCACCGGCTGCACGCCGACCCCCGGGCATCCGGCGACGAGGAGGACACCGCACGCCTGGTCGCCGCCGCGATCGGCGCCGGCGCCGGCGAGCGGGCCGCCAAGACCGGCAGGCTGATCGACCTGCCGGGGCAGCACCCGGGTCCCGCGGTGGCGCTGCGCGCCGAGATGGACGCGCTCCCGGTGACCGAACGCACCGGCGTCGCGTGGGCCTCGAAATCGGGCTTGATGCACGCGTGCGGCCACGACGTGCACCTGGCCGCCCTGGTCGCGGTGTGCCGCGCGGCACGGCGGACCGGTGTGCCGAGGCCGCTGGTGGCGGTGCTGCAGCCGCGGGAGGAGACCGCCCCGTCCGGCGCGCAGGACCTGGTCGAATCCGGGGCGCTGGAAGGCCACGACGTGGACACGGTGATCGCCGCGCACGTGCAGCCCCGGCTCGCGTACGGCGTCGTCTCGGCCGCGCCAGGGCCGGTGAACGCGTCCACCGACGAGTTCGAGATCACCGTGCACGGCCAAGGCGGCCACGCCGGCTATCCGCACCTGCTGCGCGATCCGGTGCTCGCGTTGAGTCAGCTCGTGGTGAGCCTGCAGCAGGTCGCCAGCCGGCGGATCGATCCGGTGCACGGCGCGGTCTGCACGGTCGGGCGGATCCAGGCCGGCACGGCCGCGAACGTGGTGCCCACCACCGCGTCCGCGCTCGGCTCGCTGCGGCTGATGCGCGCCGCCGACCGGGAGAACGCGCTGGACATGCTGGCCGACATCACGCACTCCACCGCGCGTGCCTACGGCTGCACGGCCGAGGTGCGGATCAACCCCTGCGAACCGGTGTTGGTGAACGACCCGGCGCTCGCCACCGCCGCCCAGTCCTGGCTGCTGCGCGGCGGCGCCGACCTCGACGTGGACTTCCGCTCGTTCGGCGCGGACGATTTCGCGCACTACTGCGGCGGCGGCACCCGCGGGCTGATGCTCTTCGTCGGGCTCGGCGACACCGCCGGTGCGCGCAGCCTGCACGACGAGCTGTTCCTGCCCGGTGACGACGCGGTCGGGCTGGTCGCGGACGCGCTGCTGGCCGGCTACCTCGCCGCGGCCTCCGGTCCGGAGTACCCGCCGCTGTCCGCGACCGGTCCGTGACCGTCGTGGTCTTCGGCGGATCCCGGACCACCGGCGACGGTCGACGCGCTACGGTGGCCGCGTGTACTCCGCAGCCTTCCTGGCCACGATCCCGAGCCCCGACCGCGGTGTCTGGCACCTGGGGCCGATCCCCATCCGTGCCTACGCGCTGTGCATCATCGCCGGCATCATCCTGGCGATCTGGTGGGGGGAACGCCGCTGGGCGGCCCGTGGCGGCACCCAGGGCACGGTGCTCGACGTCGCGGTGTTCGCGGTGCCGTTCGGCCTGGTCGGCGGGCGGATCTACCATGTGATCACCGATCCCGAGCTGTACTTCACCGAGGGCCGGAACCCGTGGAACGCGTTCGCCATCTGGGACGGCGGGCTCGGCATCTGGGGCGCGGTCGCCCTCGGCGGCGTGGGTGCCTGGATCGCCTGCCGGCGCAAGGGCATCCCGCTGCCCGCGCTGGCCGACGCGATCGCGCCGGGCATCATCGCCGCGCAGGCCATCGGGCGCCTCGGCAACTACTTCAACCAGGAACTCTACGGCGCGCACACCGATCTGCCCTGGGGCCTGGAGATCTATCAGCGGTTCAACCCGCAGACCGGGGCGCCGGACGGGCTCGCCGGCGTGGCCACCGGCAACATCCCGCTGCCGGACAGCCCGGTGCACCCGACGTTCCTGTACGAGCTGATCTGGAACCTGCTCATCGCCGCGCTGGTCGTCTGGGCCGACCGCCGGTTCAAGCTCGGCCACGGCCGCGCGTTCGCGCTGTACGTCGGGGGGTACACGGTCGGCCGCTGCTGGATCGAGCTGATGCGCACGGACACCGCCAACCACATCCTCGGCCTGCGGGTCAACGTGTGGACCTCGATCCTGGTCTTCGCCGGTGCCGTGGTGTACCTGGTCGTGGCCGGCCGTCGCGGCCCCCGCGAAGCCCCGGAATCCTTGCGCAGCAAGGACGACGAGCGCCGGACCGCCGACACGGCCGATCCCGCCGCGGAGCCGGCCGACCCGGAGTCCACCTCGGACACCGAGGCCCGCGACGAGGTACCCGCCACGGCCAAGGGGGAACCCGAAAGGCCCGGCGAGTCCTGAGAAGCCGCCCGACGCAGGAGGGCCCCGGCCGATCGGCCGGGGCCCTCCTGCTCGCGTACGCCCAGTGCGGTGAAGCCGTGAAGACCTCCTGCAGGGAACGAGATTCTCTGGAGGAGGCCTTCACGGACTTCCGGGTGCTTCAGCGGAGGTATCCGCCGCCGAAGTAGTCGTCGTCGGAGTCCGGCGGGTCGTCGCGCTTGCGGCGCGACGGCGGCGGGGTCGGTGGCGGGGCGGGCTTCGACGGCGGAGTGTCCCGGTCGGCGATCGGGTTCGCGAAGTCGTCGTCGCTGTCGGCACTGTCGTCGCGGTTCCGGCGGTGGCTGAGCGGGCTGGCGAACTCGTCGTCCGGGTCCTGCTCGGCCGCGCGGTGCCGCGGTGGCGCGGGCGGCGTCTGCGGGGGCTCCGGTTCGGAACCGCCATCCGAGGACGGATAGTCCGGCTGCGAACTGCTGTACACCGGGCTCTCGTTCGAGTAGCCCCGCGACTGCTCCGGCTGCTGCCCGTAACCGGACCGGCCACGGTCGTCGAGCAGGCTTCCGCCGGACGCGCTGCCGGTGCGTGCCTCGAGCAGCTCCTCCGGCGGCACACCGTCTTCCAGCTCGTCGAGGAGTTCCTTCGCCTCGCCGAGCCGGCCCGCGGCCAGTTCACGCACCTCCGGATCGGCGAACGCCTTTCCCGCGGCCACGTCCTGCCAGGACAGCTCGCCCGCGTCCACCTTCTGCCTGATCCGCCGCAGCTCGGGCGGGGCGTCCGGGCGCGACGCGGCGTTCTTCAGCGCCTCGATTCGCTCCGGGGTGTCCGGCTTCTTCACCGGCGGCAGCTTGATCTTCTCCAGGTTCTTCAGCAGCTGCCGCGACTGGCTGATGGAGCGGTCGAGCGCGGACTCGGCTTCCCGGATCTCGGGCGTCTTCCACGCGTCCGGACCGGGCATGGGCTGCGACATGCGGCACTTCCTCCTTAGTCGTCGATCCGACCGCTGATCCGGCCGCTGGCCGCTCGCGCCGGGGTACGGGCGGGCGGCGCGTCCGGAGCACCGGCGGACACCGTCTGCGGCGAACGGTCCGCACCGTTGCGCGACGGCGAGTCGTCGTTGCCGCGGGACGAGTCGCTGCTGTTCGAGTCTCCGTCGCTACGCGAGGAGTCACTGCTGTTCGAGGAATCGCTGCTGTTCGAGTCGTCGTTGTTCTCCCGCTCGTTGCGGCGGTTCTCGTTGTCCTCGTGCTGCTGGTCGGACTCCTCGACGCCCTCCTTCGCGGTGTCCTTGATGTCCCCGGCGCTGCCGGCGATGTCCTCGGCGTCGTCCTTGATGTCCTTCATGTCGCCGCCGATGTTCTTGGCGATGTCGACCGCGTCACCGATGCTGTGGATGTCCTTGATCTTCGCCAGCTGCGAGCCGATGTCCTTGATCGAGTTCCACAGGTCGCCGACCTTCTCGATGATGTCGGAGATCATGTCGATGATCGAGATCAGCGCGTTGATCAGCGGCAGCAGCTCCGACAGCGCGGTGATCGCGTCGGCGACCCAGCCCGCGATCGGCACGCACGCCTCGGCCGCCATGATCAGCAGCCGGTCGATCAGGCTCTTGAGCAGGTCCAGCGCCTTCGCGGCGAGCTTCTTCGACGTGTCGGCGAGCAGGTCGAAGCCCTTGGCGATCAGCTCGGCGATACCGGCCTCGGCGGTCAGCCCGGCGCGCCAGCCGAGGTCCACGTAGGCCTTGTGCGCCGTCGCGGCCAGGCCCGTCCAGCTTTCGCCGAGGACGCCCTCGTTGGACACCATCACCGCGGAGAACGCCTTCATCGACTCGGCGATGTTCCGCCACGCCTCCGCGTCCGCGGTCATCTTCGAGAAGTCCCCGGTGAGCGGCTCGATGAACTGCTGGGTCAGCGTGGTGCCGGTGAACTTCTGGTAGACCCACTCGACCGCCATCACCTCGACGCCGGCGTCCTTGATCAGGTCCTGGACGTCGTCGCCGGACGTGTCCTCGGGCGGCTGCAGCGTCTCGGTGATCGAGCCGCCGTCGTCGTAGCCGCCCGGGCCGGTGCTGCTCCCGCCGGGGCCGCCTCCCTCGCCGCCCGGCGAGTCACCACCGGAATCACCGCCGGAGTCGCCGCCGTCTTCCCCGTCTTCTCCGTCCTCGCCATCGCGGCCGTCCTCGCCGTCCTGGCCGTCTTCTCCGTCCTGCCCGTCCTCGCCGTCGCGGCGGTTGCGACCGTCCTGGCCGTCTTCGCCATCGCGGCCGTTGCGGGGATTGCGGCGGCCGTCGTCGCCGTCGTCGCCGCTGGGGTGGGTGCCGTCGCCGGAGTCCGAGCGGCGGGGGATGCCGTCGTCGCCGGTGCCCTGGCGTGCGTTCGGGTCCTGGCGCGGCCGGTCACCGCCGGTGCCGTCCGGGGTCCCGGTCTGCGACCCGCCGGGCGAGTTGCTGTGCGATCCACCGGGCGAGTTGCTGTGTGACCCGGAATGCGACCCGGAATGCGACCCGCTGTGGGAGCTGCTCTGGGAACCGCTGTGCGACCCGTGGTGCCTGGCCATGTCCCTACCCCTCTCAGGCCTGGATGCCGCTGTCGATGCCGTCGGCCTTCATGCCGAACTGGGCGAGGATCGTCGCGGTGTTGTCGTCGTGGTTCTGGTAGTGGTCCGCGGCCGCGCGCATGCCGTCGGCGAGCGAGGTGAGCCGCTCGTCGCCGAACTTCAGCGTCTCGCCGTACAGGTTGCCGACCAGGTCGACCACCGGCTGCAGCACGACGAACAGGCCGGTGAAGCCGGACTTGTCACAGGCGGTGCTCTTCATGTAGTCCCTGATCTTGGCGACGGCGTCGTGCAGGCCGTCCACCGCCTGGGCGTAGTCCCGCATCGACTGCGGGTCGACCTCGAAAGACACTGGAAATCCCTCCCCGGGGGACGCTTGGTTGCCGAACACTATGGCAGTGGACGGGCCCGGGGGATTGCCGGTTCCGGCGAATTTCCCCGACTTGTGCCGGCTGAACCGGCCATCGCGGGGCAAAGCGGGCGAGCGGGGCGTGCGCTGCCGGCCGTCGCGGGGAGGACGTATGCTGGGGGCGACGAACCAGCGCGGCCCCATCAGAAACTACGTCGTTCCGCGCAGCCAGATCGTTACCGTCCGGCCGGTTTCCGGGCGCTCCACAAGGCTGCTCCCGTGTTTCCCAGATGTTAAAGTCGCGCTCACAAGCGGGCCATCGTCGTCCCGTGCGCTCCCGCGGCCGGCTCTCCCGGCCACCGCACGAAACGACGAAGGAGGTCCCTTCGATGATCTTCTCCGCCATTCCCGGCAAGCAGGGTCTGTACGACCCGGAGACCGAGCAGGACTCCTGTGGGGTGGCCATGGTGGCCGACGTGCAGGGCCGTCGTTCGCACGGCATCGTCACCGACGGTCTCACCGCGCTCACCAATCTGGACCACCGCGGCGCCTCGGGCGCCGAGCCGACCAGTGGCGACGGCGCGGGCATCCTGCTCCAGCTGCCCGACGAGCTGCTGCGCGCGGAGGCCGGTTTCGCTCTGCCCGGCAGCGGCGGATACGCCGCGGGCATCGCGTTCCTGCCCGCCGACGACGAGCAGCGCCGCAAGGCGGCCGGGCTGGTCGAGCGCATCGCGGGCGAGGAAGGGCTGGAAGTCCTCGGCTGGCGCGAGGTTCCGGTGGACGCCGCCGCCGCGGACCTCGGCCCCACCGCGCGGTCGGTGATGCCGCACTTCGCCATGCTCTTCGTGGCCTCCCAACACGACGAGACCGGGCTGGCGCTGGACCGGCTGGCGTTCTGCCTGCGCAAGCGCGTGGAGCACGAGAGCCGCACCGCCGGCTGCGGGACCTACTTCCCGTCGCTGTCCGCGCGCACGATCGTCTACAAGGGCATGCTGACGCCCGAGCAGCTGCCCCGGTTCTTCACCGACCTCACCGACCGGCGGCTGGCCAGCGCGATCGCGCTGGTGCACTCGCGGTTCTCCACGAACACGTTCCCGTCGTGGCCGCTGGCGCACCCGTTCCGGTTCGTGGCGCACAACGGCGAGATCAACACCATCCGCGGCAACCGCAACCGGATGCGGGCCCGCGAGGCGCTGCTGGAGTCCGACCTGCTGCCGGGCGATCTGACCCGGCTGTTCCCGATCTGCTCGGCGGACGCGTCGGACTCGGCCTCCTTCGACGAGGTGCTCGAACTGCTGCACCTGTCCGGCCGCTCGCTGCCGCACGCGGTGCTGATGATGATTCCGGAGGCGTGGGAGAACCACGCCACGATGGACCCGCAGCGGCGCGCGTTCTACCAGTTCCACGCGAGCCTGATGGAGCCGTGGGACGGCCCGGCGTGCGTCACGTTCACCGACGGGCGGCTGGTCGGCGCGGTGCTCGACCGCAACGGCCTGCGCCCGGCCCGCTGGTGGCACACCGCCGACGACCGGGTGGTCCTGGCCAGTGAGGCCGGGGTGCTCGACGTCGCCCCGGCCGACGTGGTGGCCAAGGGCCGGCTCAAGCCGGGCCGGATGTTCCTGGTGGACACCGAGGCCGGGCGAATCGTGGACGACGAGGAGGTCAAGTCCGCGCTCGCGGCCAAGCAGCAGTACGGCGACTGGCTGCACGCCGGTCTGCTCAAGCTCGCCGAGCTGCCCGACCGGGACCACGTGGTGCAAAGCCATGATTCGGTGCTGCGTCGCCAGCTCGCCTTCGGCTACACCGAGGAGGAGCTGAAGATCCTGCTCGCGCCGATGGCCGCCAACGGTGCCGAGCCGATCGGCTCGATGGGCTCGGACACCCCGGTCGCCGTGCTGTCGCAGCGCTCGCGGCTGCTCTACGAGTACTTCAAGCAGAACTTCGCGCAGGTCACCAATCCGCCGCTGGACGCGATCCGCGAGGAGCTGGTCACCTCGCTGAGCCGGATCATGGGCCCGGAGCGCAATCTGCTCGCCCCCGGTCCGGCCTCGTGCCGGCATCTGAACCTGCCCTATCCGGTGATCGACAACGACGAGCTGGCCAAGCTCATCCACATCAACGACGACGGCGATCTGCCCGGCTTCGCCTGCAGTGTCCTTTCCGGACTGTATGAAGTGGACGGTGGGGCGGACGCGCTGCGGATCGCCATCGAGCGCGTGCGCAGGGAGGCGTCCGAGGCGATCGCCGCCGGGGCGCGCACGCTCGTGCTGTCCGATCGCGACTCCGACCACCGGATGGCGCCGATCCCGTCGCTGCTGCTGGTTTCGTCGGTGCACCACCACCTGGTGCGCACCAAGGAGCGGCTGCGCGTGGCGCTGGTGGTGGAGACCGGCGACGCCCGCGAGGTGCACCACGTCGCGCTGCTGCTGGGATACGGTGCCGCGGCGGTGAACCCGTACCTGGCCTTCGAGACGATCGAGGACATGATCGCCCAAGGCGCGGTGACCGGGCTCGAATCGGCGAAGGCGGTCGGCAACTACGTGCAGGCGCTCGTCAAGGGCGTGCTCAAGATCATGTCCAAGATGGGCATCTCCACCGTCGGTGCCTACACCGCGGCGCAGGTGTTCGAATCACTGGGCCTGAGTCAGGAACTGCTCGACGAGTACTTCACCGGCACGTCCTCGAAGCTCGGCGGCGTGGGGCTCGAGGTGCTGGCCGAGGAGGTCGCGGTGCGCCACCGCAGGGCCTTCCCGGACAACCCGACCGACCGGGTCCACCGTGGACTCGACACCGGCGGCGAATACGCCTACCGGCGCGAGGGTGAGCTGCACCTGTTCACCCCCGAGACGGTGTTCCTGTTGCAGCACGCGTCGAAGACCGGCCGCGAGGAGGTGTACCGCAGCTACACCGAGGAGGTGCACCGGCTCTACCGCGAGGGCGGCACGCTGCGCGGATTGTTCGCCTTCCGCGACGGCGTCCGGGAACCGGTGCCGATCGACGAAGTGGAGCCGGCCGAGTCGATCCTGCGGCGGTTCAACACCGGTGCGATGTCCTACGGCTCGATTTCCGCCGAGGCACACGAAACGCTGGCCATCGCGATGAACCGGATCGGCGGGCGGTCCAACACCGGCGAGGGCGGCGAGGACCCCGAGCGGCTCTACGACGAGCAGCGCCGCTCGGCGATCAAGCAGGTCGCGAGCGGCAGGTTCGGCGTGACCAGTGAGTACCTGGTCAACGCGGACGACATCCAGATCAAGATGGCCCAGGGCGCGAAGCCCGGGGAAGGCGGGCAGCTGCCGCCGAACAAGGTGTACCCGTGGATCGCGCGCACCCGGCACTCCACGCCCGGGGTCGGGCTGATCTCGCCGCCGCCGCACCACGACATCTATTCCATCGAGGACCTGGCCCAGCTCATCCACGACCTCAAGAACGCCAACGAGCGCGCCCGTGTGCACGTGAAGCTCGTGTCCTCGCTCGGCGTCGGCACGGTCGCGGCGGGCGTTTCGAAGGCGCACGCGGACGTGGTGCTGATCTCCGGGCACGACGGCGGCACCGGTGCCTCGCCGATGAACTCGCTCAAGCACGCGGGCACGCCGTGGGAGATCGGCCTCGCCGAAACCCAGCAGACGTTGCTGCTCAACGGTTTGCGCGACCGGATCACGGTGCAGGTGGACGGTGCCATGAAGACCGGCAGGGACGTGGTGGTCGCCGCGCTGCTCGGCGCCGAGGAGTACGGCTTCGCGACGGCCCCCCTCGTCGTCGCGGGCTGCGTGATGATGCGGGTGTGTCACCTGGACACCTGCCCGGTCGGGGTCGCGACGCAGAGCCCCGAGCTGCGCCGCCGCTACACCGGGCAGGCCGAGCACGTGGTGCGGTACTTCGAGTTCGTGGCTCAGGAGGTGCGGGAAACGCTGGCGCAGCTGGGTTTCCGCACACTCGACGAGGCTATCGGGCACGCCGAGGTGCTGAACACCGACGAGGCCGTCACGCACTGGAAGGCCGCGGGGCTGGACCTCGCGCCGATTTTCGACATGCCGGCGGAGACCCCGTACGGCGGGGCGAAGCGGCGGGTTCGCGCGCAGGACCACGGTCTGGAGCACGCGCTGGACCGCACGCTCATCCAGCTCGCCGAGGCGGCGCTGGAGGATGCCCACCCGGTGCGGCTCGAACTGCCGGTGCGCAACGTCAACCGCACCGTCGGCACGTTGCTGGGCTCGGAGGTCACCCGCCGCTACGGGGGCGCGGGACTGCCGGACGACACCGTGCACGTGGTGCTCACCGGGTCGGCCGGGCAGTCGCTCGGCGCCTTCCTGCCGAGCGGGATCACCCTGGACCTGGTCGGCGACGCGAACGACTACGTGGGCAAGGGCCTTTCCGGCGGCCGGATCGTGGTCCGGCCGCATCCCGAGGCCGGTTTCACCGCCGAACGCCAGACCATCGCGGGCAACACCCTCGCCTACGGCGCGACCGGTGGGGAGTTGTTCCTGCGCGGTCAGGTGGGGGAGCGGTTCTGCGTCCGCAACTCCGGTGCGACGGTGGTCGCCGAGGGCGTCGGCGACCACGCCTTCGAATACATGACCGGCGGCCGGGCCGTGGTGCTCGGCCCGACCGGGCGGAACGTGGCGGCCGGGATGTCCGGCGGCACCGCGTACGTGCTGGACCTCGACCCGGCGAAGGTGAACGGCGACATGGTGGACCTGCTGCCGCCGGACGCCGAGGACCTGTCCTGGCTCAAGGAGACGGTGCGCAGGCACCACGACCTCACCCGTTCGGCAGTGGCGGCGTCGCTGCTCGGCGACTGGACGCGGCGGGCGGCCGGGTTCACCAAGGTGATGCCGCGCGACTACCGGCGGGTCCTCGAAGCGGCCAAGGCGGCGAAGGCCGCGGGCCGCGATGTCGACGAAGCGATCATGGAGGCGGCTCGTGGCTGACCCCAGCGGTTTCCTCAAGTACCGGCGCGAAGAGCCGAAGAAGAAGTCCACCCAGGACCGGCTGGCGTCCTGGGGCGAGGTCTACGCGAACGTCGATCCCGGTGAGCGCAACGAGGCCGTGCGCACGCAGGCGTCCCGCTGCATGGACTGCGGTATCCCGTTCTGCCATTCCGGCGGTTCCGGCTGCCCGCTGGGCAACCTGATCCCGGAGTGGAACGACCTGGTCCGCAGGGGTGACTGGGCGGCCGCGTCCGATCGGCTGCACGCGACCAACAACTTCCCCGAGTTCACCGGGAAGCTGTGCCCGGCGCCGTGTGAGGCAGGCTGTGTGCTGTCGATCTCACCGGACTCCGGCGGTCCGGTGGCGATCAAGCGGGTCGAGGCGACGATCGCCGACCAGTCCTGGGAAGCCGGGTACGTGCAGCCGCAGGCGGCCGAGGTGGCCTCGGGCCAGCGGGTGGCCGTGGTCGGCTCCGGTCCGGCCGGGCTCGCGGCCGCGCAGCAGCTGACCCGCGCGGGTCACGAGGTCACCGTGTTCGAACGGGACGACCGGCTCGGCGGCCTGCTGCGCTACGGCATCCCCGAGTTCAAGATGGAGAAGAAGGTCCTCGACCGCCGACTGGCGCAGTTGCGCAGGGAGGGCACGAAGTTCGTCACCGGCTGCGAGGTCGGTGCCGATCTCACCGTCGCGGATCTGCGGGCGGAGTACGACGCGGTGGTGCTCGCGGTGGGCGCGCTGCGCGGCCGCGACGACCGCACCACGCCCGGCCGTGAGCTGACCGGGATCCACCTGGCCATGGAGCATCTGGTGCCGGCCAACAAGTACGTCGAGGGCGACGGCCCGTCGCCGGTCGACGCGGCGGGCAAGCACGTGGTGATCATCGGCGGCGGCGACACCGGCGCCGACTCCTACGGCACCGCCACCCGCCAGGGCGCGCTGTCGGTCACCCAGCTCGACCAGTACCCGATCCCGCCGGCGAACCGTGACGACGAGCGTTCGCCGTGGCCGACCTGGCCCTACCTTCTGCGCACCTACCCGGCGCACGAGGAGTCCGGCGAGCGGAAGTTCGGGGTGGCCGTGCGCCGGTTCGTCGACGACGGACAGGGCCGGGTCAAAGCGATCGAGCTGCAGCAGGTGCGGGTGCGCCGGGACCCGGAGACCGGCCGCCGCGAGGTGGTGCCGACCGGCGACGAGGTCCAGACGCTGCCCGCGGACCTGGTGCTGTTCGCGATCGGGTTCGAGGGCGTGGAGGAGATGCCGCTGCTGGACGGCCTCGGCCTGTCGCTGAGCCCGCGGGGCACGCTGTCCTGCGGTTCGGACTGGCAGACCGAAAGCCCCGGCGTCTTCGTGTGCGGGGACGCCCACCGCGGCGCGTCCCTGGTGGTGTGGGCGATCGCGGAGGGCCGTTCGGTGGCCAACGCGGTGGACACCTACCTCACCGGTGCCTCGGACCTGCCCGCCCCGGTGCACCCGACGGCGCTGCCGCTCGCGGTGGTCTGAGGCCTCACCGCCGGGCGGCCCTGACCAGTCCGCCGCCGATGATCAGGCGCTGGATCTCACTGGTGCCCTCGTACAGCCGGAGCAGGCGGACGTCGCGGTAGATGCGTTCCACCGCGACGTCGCGCAGGTATCCGGACCCGCCGTGGATCTGCACCGCCAGGTCGGCCACCTTCCCGGCCATTTCGGTGCAGTACAGCTTCGCCGCGGACGGGCCGATCCGGCGGTCTTCGCCGGAGACGTAGCGGGCGGCGGTGTCGCGGACCAGCGCCCGTCCGGCCAGTACCCCGGTCTGCTGGTCGGCGAGCATGGCCTGAACGAGCTGGAACTCGCCGATCGGCCGGCCACCCTGGGTGGCGGTGGCCGCGTGCGTGACGGATTCGTCGAGCGCCCGCTGCGCGGTGCCGACGGCGAGCGCGGCGATGTGCACGCGGCCGCGAGCCAGCGACGTCATCGCCGCGCGGTACCCGGCTTCCTCGTCCCCGCCGACGAGGTTCGCGGCCGGGATGCGGACGCCGGTGAAGGCGACATTCGCGGTCCAGGCGCCTTCCTGGCCCATTTTCCGGTCGTGCGGCCCGACCTCGACGCCGGGCGTGTCCGCGGGAACGAGGAACACCGCGATGCCGGTACCGGATTCGCCGGCCGGCCGGGTGCGGGCGAACACGACGAACAGGCCGGCGATCGGCGCGTTGGTGATGAAGCACTTTTCGCCGTCGAGGACCCAGCTGTCGCCTTCACGGCGCGCCGTGGTGCGCAGTCCGGCGGGATCGGACCCGGCACCCGGTTCGGTGAGCGCGAACGAGGCCACGACCTCGCCGGAGGCCAGCCGCTCGAGCCATTCGCCGCGCTGCGCCGCGGTGCCGAAGGCGACGAGCACCTGCCCGGCGATGCCGTTGTTGGTGCCGAACATCGACCGCAGCGCGAGCGAGGTGTAGCCGAGCTCCATCGCCAGCTCGACGTCCTGGGTCAGGTCGAGTCCGAGCCCGCCCCACTCGTCGGGCAGCGCGTAGCCGAACAGGCCCATCGCGGCCGCCTGGTTCCGCAGGTCGTCCGGGACCGCGTCGGCCTCGGCGATCTCCCGTTCCCGCGGAACCACCTCCGTACGCACGAACTCCCGGACGAGGTCCCGGATGTGGCGGAAGTCCTCAGCGCTGACCGATCCCATGTGCCCACTATGGCCGTCGCGGCGGCGGCAGGCGACCGGGGTCCCCGGTCACGGTTCGCACTCCGGTTCCGGGCCCTGGTAGCCGTCGCGGGAGGACTCGTCGATCCCGACCTCGCAGTCGATGGACGGATCGAGGTTGTTGTCCTGCACGTGCGCGTCGGTGGAGTGGTTCTGCAGGCCGATCGCGTGGTCCGGGCCGGCCGCCCAGGTGTTGCCCGCCACGGTGAGCTTCTGCACGTCGTCGATCATCACCGCTTGCGAGGCTTCCCGGGTTTCGCAGTAGTTGCCGCGGAAGGTCCAGTTCTCCGAGACTCCCTCGCCGCTGCCGTCGCCGGCCTCGGAGTCCGGGCCCTCGGCCATCAGGCACATGTTGTCGACGCGTTCGCAGCGGTTGTTCTCGATGTCGACGTTCGTGCTCGCGATGTCCTCGTCGTCGGTGGCGAAGGTCTGCATGCAGTCGGCGTGCGCGCCGGTGCTGTTGTCCGTGTCGCTGATGGTGTTGTGCAGGATCCTGATGTGGTCGCCGAAGAAGCGGATGCCGTCGCCGTCGCCGCCCTGGGGCGCCTTGACCGTGATGTTCTGCACCGTCACGTTGCTGCCGTGGATCTCGATGCCGGGCGCCTCCGGGCGGTCCATCGTGTAGCCGTCCACCACGACGTTGTCGGCCTCCACGTCGATTCCGCCGACCTGCTCGCCGTTGCCCGAGTAGGTCCGCGGCTGGTCCGGGGTGCCGCCTTCGGTGATCCGCAGCCGGTCGGACCCGGCCGGGCCCGGTTGCGCATCGGCCGCCGCGGTCACGAACGGCAGGGCCAGTGCGGCGACCAGTACCGCCTTGCCGAGCAGGATCGGAGCTTTCACGGCGGAGTCCCCCTCATTTCTCGCGTGGCGACGCGATGCCGCCGGAAACCTGGACGGTGCGGACGCTAGTCGTGGGCACCGGGACTGGTCCCGGATACGACTTTCGGGGTAGCCGGGACGAGCCGACGAGCCGATTCGCGCCCCGGCCGGACGTCCGCATAATCGGGTCATCGAAGCCGAGGGTCCGAAGTGGACCCCCGAAGACCGGGAGAGGAACCGATGACCGTCACCGCAGCACTGGCCGACTCGATGATCGAGGCAACGGACGTGGGGTCCTACCTCGGCGCCGGGCTGATCGTCGCGTTGGTGGCCGTGCCGCTGGTGTTTTTCATCGCCGCACTGGTCAGTGTGCTCGGCAGCCCGCTCGGCTGCGGGGTGAAGCTGCTGTGGATCGTGTTCGCGTTCTGCGCACCGCTGCTCGGCCCGCTGCTGTGGTTCCTGCTGGGCAAGCGCAGTGCGTACCTGGACGCACGCTGACCGGTGCCCTCCCAAGCCGGCCGCCGGTGGCTCACTCCGCCCGGACCAGCCCGCTCAGCCACGTCGCCAGCACCTGCTGGGTGTCCGCACGCACCCGGTCCGGGTCGGTGGCCTTGGCGATCATCCGGGCGGCTTCCATCACCGCGCTCAGCACCAGCTGGGCCAGCGCGCGCACCGGAATGTCCACCAGTACGCCGCTTTCCCTGGCCTTCGTCAGGGTTTCCACCAGCAGGCCGAGCCCGTACTCGTGCTCGATCTCGCGCCAGGTGTCCCAGCCCAGCACCGCGGGGGCGTCGGTCAGCGAAATGCGCTGCACTTCTTCCCGCAGGCAGGCGTCCAGGAACACGGTTAGCGCCGTGGCCAGCCCGCTGAGCGGATCGGCTGCGGCGGCCAGCACCCCGGCCACTTCAGCGGTCAGGTCGCGTTCCACCTCCACGACCACGGCGCGGAACAAGCCCTGCTTGTCGTTGAAGTGGTGGTAGAGCGCGCCACGGGTGACGCCGGCCGTCCGGGTGATCTCCTCGGCCGGCACGTCGTGGTACCCGCGGGTGCCGAACAGCGTGCGGGCGGCTGTGGTCAGGGCCGAACGCGTGCTGTCGGAGCGTTCCTGCTGGGTACGTCGCACCCACCTAATCTGCCATGACGCCCGCGAAGCGGATGATGTGCCCGGCGAGAGCGTCCGGCTGGTCCTCCGGGACGAAGGTGTAGGAGTCGGCGACCTCCACGACCTCGGCGTGCGGCAGCAGGTCTGCCAGCCGGTGCGCGAGGCGGATCGGGAACAGCTTGTCCTCGGGCGGCCACACGAGCAGGACCGGCGGCTCGAACCCCCGCAGCCGTTCCGCCGCGGCGAGCGTGTGCTTCGGGTGCACCGACCGCAGCAGCTTGCGCAGATCCCTTCGTACGCCTGCGGATTTCCGCAACGGGGACAGGTACGCCTGCGCGATCTCGTCCGGCATCGGCCGCTTCGACACCCAGCCGAACACCATCGGCAGCGGGTGGAGCGCCTTGATCCGGAGCAGCTGCCCGAGCACCGCCATCGATCCGGGCACGTGCGCGATCGTCGACAGCGGCTTGAAGATCGGCGGGAAGAAGTACTCGAAACTGTCCGAGGGCGTCAGCACCACCCGCCCGACCCGCTCGGGGTACCGCGCGAGCAGCAGCTGCGTGACCGCGCCGCCGGTGTCGTTGGCGACGAGGGTGACCTCCCGCAGGTCGAGCTCGTCGAGGAAGTCGCCGAGCAGGGTGGCCGCTCCGGGGGCGCTCAGGTCGGCGTCCGGGCGCATTGCCGCGCTGTGCGCGCCGAACGGTAGATCCGGTGCCAGCGTGCGGAATCCGGCCTCCGCCACCGCCGGCACGACCTTCCGCCACAGCACCGCGTTGGTCAGCACTCCGTGCACGAAAACCACCGGAGCGCCGGTCCCGCGGTCGAAGTAGCGCAGCTCGCCCTGCGGTAGCCGGACGTGACGTGCCTGGCCCAGTTCCTCGTGTGTGGTCATGCGGGGCAGATTACATACATGCAGTCTGTATGTAAATTACCCGGGAGGTCACCGGTCGGCTCGGGTGTGTGCGCGGCCGTCCGCCGAGCAGCGGGAGCACAGGCCGGCGACCGGTTCGCCGGACGGATCCGCGGTCGAGGGCACGGCGTCCAGCCGGCCGCACTGGCCGCACACCAGGTGCTGGTGGGTGAGCAGGGCGGGCTCATACCGCTGCGCGACGCCGACGTGGTCGAAGCGGCGGACGAGTCCGGCGGTGACTCCGGTGGTCAGCACGTCGTGCACGGCGCGGGTCGAGACCATCGGCAGCCGGTGGCGGACCTGGGGCAGCAGTTCGGCGACGGTGCAGTGCGGATGCTCGGCGAGGGTCTCCAGGACGACCTGCCGGGCGGTGGTCACGCGAAGTCCGGCGCGCCGCAGCTGAGCGACGGCGTCGAGAGGTTCGGCTTCGAACGGGCCGGCGCTGCGCGGTTCGGCGTTGGTGGGCTCGGCGCCGCGGGATCCGGCGCTGTGGGGGCCGGCGCTGTGCGGGCCGGTGGCGAGGGGTTCGGCGGTGGCTGAGGTGGTGGACACCGTTCCTTTGTAGCTCGCAGACTTGATCGGGTCAATTGTATGATCCAATCAAGTCTGGGGCTGTGAGCCGTTGCACTTCAGAATGGATCCGGTCAACTCTGGCGGTACGATCCCGGCTATGGACGAGGTGGCGGCCCGATTGCGGGACAGGGGCCTGCGCAACACCCCGCAGCGACGGGCGGTGCTGACCGCGGTCGAGCGCACGCCGCACGTCACGGCCGCGGAGATCGCCACCGCGCTGCAGGCCGAAGGCGCGGTGGGCGGGCTGTCCCGGCAGGGGCTCTACAACGTCCTCGACGACCTTGTGGCCGCCCGTCTGCTGCGTCCGCTCGAGCCCGCCGGCTCACCCGCGCGGTTCGAGCTGGAAACCCACGACAACCACCATCACCTGGTCTGCCGCGGCTGCGGCCGGATCCAGGACGTGCCGTGCGCGATCGGCGCCAGTCCCTGTCTCGACCCCGGCGAGGTCCCCGGTTTCCGCGTCGACCAGGCGGAGGTCACCTGGTGGGGTCTCTGCGAAGCCTGCGAAAGCGCGGCTTCCTGACGCGGCTCAGCCCACGGCGTCCTGCAGTGCGGCGAGGCCGACCGGACCCACGGCGAGCGCGTCGTGGTGCCACTGGCGCAGCGTGAATCCCGGCTTCGCGGCGGCTTCGGCTCGCGCCCGCAGCCACGCGCGTTCCCCGAGCTTGTACGCGATGGCCTGGCCCGGCCAGCCGAAGTAGCGCACCACTTCGGCGTGCACTCGGTGGCCTCCGGCGAGCCCGCGTTCGCGCAGGAACCGGCAGGCGGTGGCGAAATCCCACCGGCTGCCGTCCGGCAGCGGAAGATCGAGGTGCGCCCCGATGTCGAGCACCACGCGGGCTGCCCGCATCGCGGATCCGGCGAGCATGCCCAGCCGCGTGCCGGGCTCGGCGTACCAGCCCAGCTCGTCGGCGAGCCGTTCGGCGTAGAGCGCCCAGCCCTCGGCGTGCCCGCTCACCGAGTGCACCCTGGCGAACCGGCTCGCCCGGTCCGCCGCCAGCTTCGCGGTGCCGATCTGCAGGTGGTGACCGGGTACTCCCTCGTGGAAGACGGTCGTCAGCTCCGACCAGACGGCGAAGCGCTCGCGTCCGCCCAGCGGCCACCAGGTCCGGCCCGGTCGGGTGCCGTCCTCGCTCGGGCCGGTGTAGTACGGCGCCCCGGCCGCCGATCCGCGTGCGATCGTCACGTCCAGGGCACGCAGCTGGTCCGGGATGTCGAAGTGCTCACCCGCCGCGTCCAGCGCGCGCTCGTGCGCGGCCCGCAGCCAGTCCAGATAGGACTCTTCACTGTCCACAGAGTACTGCTCGTCGAGGAGGGTGACCGCTTCGGAGACACTCGCGCCCGGGCGTACCAGCTTCGCCTCGGCGGCGAGTTCCTGTTCGATGCGGTGGAGTTCGTCCCAGCCCCACTGGTACGCCTCGGCGAGGTCGACGTCCGCGCCCAGGCTCAGCCGGGCGCCGGCCGCGTAGCGTTCGGCGCCGACGCCATCGGTTTCCGTGGCCCGCGGCGCGTAGTCCGTGCGGAGGAAGCGGGCCAGCTCCGCGTACGCGCGATGCGCGGTGTCGGCAGCGGTGCGCAATTCCCCGGCCAGCCGGCGAGTATCGGTTCCGCACCGGCCAGCCGGACGGCGACCACGCGCCAGTCCTCGGCGTCACGGCGGGGGAGGAGGTCCACCGAATCGCGGATCTGGCCGAGCGTGCCGAAGTGCGCCTTCACGGTGCGCAACGGTTCACCCAGGTCGTGCCAGGTCAGCTGAGCCTCCAGCCGCTCCCGCAAATGCGCGCCGGCGATCCGGTCCCCGGCCGATTCCGGCGTCAGCCGGGCCAGCCGGGCGAGCGTGGCCCTGGCGAGGTCGGCGCGGGCGGCGAAGCCGGACGGCGAGTAGTCGGTGAGCGCGGCCGGATCGGTGTCGACGCCGCTCACCGTGGCGGTGACCGGGTCCAGCGCGGCCTCAGCGGTGACATGGTCGGCGGAGAGCTCGAAGATCGGGGTCACCCGGCGACGCTATCCCGGCCCGGCTGTCGCGGGCCACTGGCTTGAACACCGGTTACCGCTAGGATCACGCCATGCACATCGTGGCCGTTCTCGCGCTCCCGCAGGTCGTCCCGTTCGACCTCGCCACGCCGATCGAGGTGTTCGGCCGCACTCGGCTGCCCGGCGGGGAACCCGCTTACGAGGTGCGGATCTGCGGGCCCACGGCGGAAATCGACGCTGACGCCTTCACCCTGCGGCCGCGATGGGGACTCGAAGCGCTCACGGCCGCCGACACTGTGATCGTGCCCGGCCGTTCGGAAGTCGACGAGGTCCCGGACGAGGTGATCGACGCGGTGCGTGCCGCGGCCGCACGGGGAGCGCGGCTCGCTTCGATCTGCACCGGTGCCTTCGTGCTCGCCGCGACCGGACTGCTCGACGGCCTGCGCGCGACCACGCACTGGGCTGCCGCACCGCAGCTGGCCGCGCGCTACCCGCGGGTCGAGGTCGACCCGGACGTGCTGTACGTCGACAACGGGCAGCTGCTCACCTCCGCGGGTGCGGCGGCCGGGCTGGACCTGTGCCTGCACCTCATCCGCCGCGACCACGGCTCGGAGGTGGCGGCCCAGGCGTCGCGGCTTTCGGTGATGCCGCTGGAACGCGAAGGCGGGCAGGCGCAGTTCATCGCGGCGGACCTGTCTCCGGTGCCGCGGGGTTCGATGCTGGAGCCGCTGCTGGCGTGGCTCGAAGAGAACTGCGAGAAAGACCTCACCCTGGACGACGTCGCCGCGCACGCCGGCCTGAGCACCCGGACGCTGAACCGCCGCTTCCGTGAGCAGATCGGAACCACGCCGCTGCAATGGCTGCTGCGAGCCCGGATCCGCCGCGCGCAGTATCTGCTGGAGGCCACGGACCACCCGGTGGACCGCATCGCCGACCAGGTCGGCTTCGGCTCGCCGGCGTCGTTCCGGGACCGGTTCAAACGCGTGGTCGGCACCAGCCCGCGGGCGTATCGCGGGAGTTTCCAGCGGGCCTAAGGGCGTGTCTCATGTGGTGTGTTTTTGTAGGTTCTTGCAGCAGGCGGGGGTGGCTCCGAGGGTGAGGAATGCAAGGAAATGGCGGGCTTTGCGTTCGTAGCGCAGGGTCAGGCGCCGGTATCCGGTGAGCCAGGCCATGGTTTGCTCGATGACCCAGCGGTGCTGGCCGAGTCTGTCGACAGACTCGATGCCCTTGCGGGCAATTCGTACCACGACGCGTTGATCACGTATCCAGCGCTCGGACCGCACAGGGATCTTCGAGCCGGACTTGCCTCGATCAACCGGGCTCGGCCCGGTCAGCGATCCCCATTGTTCGCGCGGACACAGGCACCGTCCACGATCGCGCGACTCCAGTCGAGCAATCCTCGGCTACCACCCTGCGGACGCGACTCGAACCCCGGAAGCAGCAGCTCCACCAGCTCCCACAACTCATCCGGCACCTACCGCAACCACAACCGATCAACCACGACCAAGATCATGCCGCATCATCAACTGCCCACAACCACGTAAGACACGCCCTTGGTGTCAAGACTTCGACAGCGAGCTGGGTCGTCGACCCGGTCGTGGACCGCTGGCAGGGTGAAAGAGGGCGTCCAGCCGAGGGGGTCTCGGCAACTCGTGGTCTGTGGCGGCATCGGACAGTCCGGCAAGAAGGATCGCCAGCGTGCGTTGCCACGCTGCATCTCCAGTCGTGCTCTCCATGCTGCACTGCACAGCAAGGAGAACGAGAAGAAGATCTTCGGGTACCACACCCGCCCTCAGCACGCCCGCATCCTGCCCGGCCCTGATGAGCTTCAGTTGCCGCAGTCGGAGCTGGCGACGCAAGCGGCCCGCGATCTGCGAGTTCGGCAGTGGGAGTGTGAACGTTCGGATCAGGCTGCGATCGACGAGCCCGCGAGCGCACAGGCCCCGCACGTAGGAGAGGATTGCCTCTTCGGGAGCCAGCGCGAGCGCGTCGTCAGCGGTGTTCACGTGTTCCAGCAGGCGTTGTTCGATGACGGCTTGGACGAGCTGCGCGCGGTCGAAGTGGCGTGAAAGCGTTGCCACGCCGACCTCGGCGGCAGCGGCGACCTCGGACAGCGGCACCTCGCACCCATGCTCAGCGAAAATCACTCGCGCAGCGCTGATGATCCGAGCACGACTTTCCATCGCATCTCGTCGTAGTGGCTTCACACCCATGCCTCAAGACTAGCATCCGGAAGTAATGCTTCCATCTTCTCGCGAGCCGCGGTACGGTGAGGACAAGATGGAACAGTTTATTCCACATGGACTGGCTGACTGATGCGGAAGCGCCTTCGAGGCCGACTGTGAGCACCGGAACGCGCCCACCGGGTACGCGACGTGGTGGTCGTTCTCGAGCGCTGCTTGAGCGGCAGCGAGACAGTCCGTCGCGACCAGTCAGGAGTCTCGACTTGCGAGCCATTGTCTACCGTCGCCCCGGCGCCTCCGACGTTCTGTCGCTGGCCGAGCGCGACATTCCCGAGCCCGGTCCGGGCGAAGTGCGGGTCCGCCTGATGCGTTCCGGGGTCAATCCCACCGATTGGCGATTCCGAAGCCGACCGCTGCCCTTCGATGAAGTGACGCCAGGGCAAGACGGTGCCGGCGTCATCGACGCGGTGGGGCCGCAGGCAGCCGATTTCAAGGTTGGCGATCGCGTCTGGCTGATTCTCGCCCAGCACGGAAAGCCTTTCGGTACAGCGGCTGAGTATGTGGTGCAACCGATCAGCCGCGTCGTTCCTTTACCCGATGGGGCGAGTTTCGACATCGGTGCCGCCATCGGGGTTCCGGCGCTGACTGCGCATCGTGCTCTGACAGTGCACGATCGCGGCCCCGCGCGTCTGGGGCCAGGTGCGATGACCGGACTGACGGTCCTGGTGCAGGGCGGTGCAGGAGCGGTCGGCAACGCCGCAGTCCAGTTGGCGCGCTGGTCGGGCGCGACCGTCGTCACAACGGTGAGTTCCAGCAGGAAGGAATCCTTGGCGAAGGCCGCTGGTGCCCACGATGTGATCAACTATCGGCAGGGCGACGTCGAGAGCGCGGTACGCGCGGCCGCGCCCGACGGCGTGGACTTGGTGGTGGAGGTCGCTCCAGCCCAGAACAACGCACTGGACCTTGCTGTCTTGAAAACCGGCGGAACCGTAGCGATCTATGCCAAGCACGGAGGCGACGAATACTCAGTACCCATTTTTGAAACATATTTCAAGAACCTCCGATATCAGTACCTTGTCCTGTACTCCCTGCACGCCGAAGCGCTGGCGTGCGCGGCGAGCGACGTGACGGCGGCCATCGCCACTGGTGGCTTCTGCGTCGGTGAGGACTCTGGGCTCCCGATCCATCACTTCTCCCTCGCGGAGGCTTCGGTGGCGCAGGACGCGGTCGAACAAGGAACGGTCGGCAAAGTTCTTTTGGACATCGCGGAGACATGATGGCGACGCTGATGCCTGGGGTCGAGGAGCATCTGTCACATTCCCGCTGGCTGTCGGTGATTTCTCGGACCGCGCTGAACACGTGTACCCCGACCGGGCGGCCGGCCCGGCGGAAACGGCGGGCAACGGGCCAAGGTCGTGCGGTGCCGCCGCGCGGAACTGGGTATGTTGCGGAGACCCACGCGGAACGAGGAGAACGGACGGATGAGCGAATCGAGCGGTCGAGACGTCTGGCGGCCTGGGCAGGACTGTCAGGCTGTGGCCACGGCGCTGGCGTTGGGCCAGGACGTGGATCGGATCCACGGAGCGCCGTGGGGTGTCGTCGGAACCCTGGGTGACAGCATTTGCTACGTCGGTGTGAACGACAAGGTCGACGCCATCCACGCCGCCATGGGGCGCCGGATCGCGGAGCGGGACCTGCCGGTCCGGTTGCTGGCGCCGAACTACTCGGGCGGGATCTCGGACGGGCAGCGCAACGGCACACCGCAGATGCGCTACTCCCTGATCGGCAGGGAGACGACCAACGACGGGCTGTCACTGCACTTCGAGGGCAGCGACATCCGTGGTGTCGTCGCCGTCGTCGCCTGTGACAAGCCGCCCGTCGGTACCACCGCGGCGATCATGGAACGCAACGTTCCCGCCGTGGTGCTCTCGGACGGCTCCATCCGCCCGGGCACGGATCCGCTGACCGGCGAGACGATCGACCTCGTCAGTTGCTTCCAGGTCGCGGGAGACCCGGATGCGGCGAAGCGCGAGCGCTGGGCCCGCAATGCCTGCCCCGGGCACGGCAGCTGCGGTGGGATGTTCACCTACAACACCATGCAGACCTTCATCGCGCTGTTGGGGCTCGAGCCGCTGCACATGGTGTCGCCCGCGTCCGAGGACCCGCGCCGGACCGAGGTGTTCCCCGAACAGCTCGTGGACTGCCTGGAGATCATGACCCAGCGGGCCATCACTCCCCGCGACCTCGCCACGCCCGCCGCGTTCCGCAACGCCACGATCGTGGCCATCGCGATGGGCGGATCGACGAACGTGCTGCTGCACGCACCCGAGATCGCCCGGGCCACCGGGATCGATTTCTGGACCGAGGTCATGTCCCAGCACGACTTCAACCAGCTTTCCCGGACCGTGCCGGTGCTGATCAACGCCCGCCCGTTCGGGAAGTACAGCATGGTGGACATCGACGCGGTCGGCGGTCTCCCGGTGATCGTCAAGGAACTCCTCGACCACGGCGTTCTCGACGGTTCGACGCTGACGTGCACCGGCGAGACCCTGGCTGAGCAGGTCACTCGTCTCGACCCGCCGGCGCCGGATGGCGAGGTCGTCCTCGGCGTGGCCACGCCGTTCAAGCCGACCGGTGGTCTCCGGCTGCTGTCGGGCAATCTCGCCCCGAACGGCGGTGCGGTGATCAAGCTGGCCGGTGTCGAGACGGGCATCGTGGACAACCGCTTCGTCGGGCGTGCGCGAGTATTCGACAGCGAGCGAGACTTGTTGAGCGCCCTCGTCGACACGCCGGACATCTTCGCGGACCAGGACATGGTCGTCATTCGCTACGAGGGCCCGCGCGGCGCGCCCGGAATGCCTGAAATGCTGGATCCGACGTCACGCATCACTGCCTTGTGCCGGCGGAAGGGGATCTCTGTCGCGCTGATGACGGACGCGCGTTTCTCCGGCGGATCGGTCGGCCTGGTCATCGGGCACGTCGGGCCGGAGGCCGCTCTCGGTGGGCCGATCGCGTTGATCGAGGACGGGGACACGATCACCGTCGACCTCGACCACGACACACTCGACTCCGCTGAATTGGCCGACTCGGCGACGTTCGAGGCGAGGCTGCGGCGTTGGCAGGACGAGGCCGCCTCGCACGGCGGCGAGCATCCCCTGGTCCGGCCGGTCACGACGCGGCTGTTGCGTCGCATGCGCGCCGCTGCCGCCACGGCCCTGGAGGGCGCCGGGATGGCCACGCCTTCCGGTACCCAGCGCTGAGTCACCGGTTCCAGGCTCCCGCTCGCCCGCAACGGGATGCCTGGGACCGGCACCGGGGCATTGTCTTGAGCCGTACGCTCTGGTCGGACCGCGGACTGCGGACCGCGGCGAGGCGGGCGGTCGCGCGAGCGGCGGTCGGTCTGGCGACTGGTGCGCGGATGGGTCGGGCGCATCCCGGCACCTCCGGAGTCGTGCGTGACAGCCGCCGGGGTGTTCAGGCCAGGCGGTCGAGCGAGGCGGTGCGGGCGTGACCGAACCGTAACAAACGACAACCGTGGCTCGAACGCACTGCCGAACACCTCCTCGCCTTCCTCATCCTCGGAACCAGTGCTGTGTCGCACAAGGGTGACGGGGATTGCCTGCCGAACATTTCGTGGCTCAGCACCAGCCTCATGTGCTACACGGAACTCCGAAGGCCCGGCACATGAGACACGCTCTCAGGGCAAGGGTGCGCTGAAACGTTCGATCTTGCCGTTGGAATGTTGCCGAACTTGGTCATATCCACATGGATCAGCGAGCCCGGGGTAGGGGTGTTCGTAGCGGCGTCACGGATCCCCGGTCACGCGGTCGATGCGGGACAGACGGTTGATCCGGCAGCGAACCAGGACCGCGTGCACGGTGGAGGCGGGCATAACGGGTACGGGGGTCAGGGCGGCATTGGGTTGCGACACGACACGAAGGCCTCCGGTCAGTGACGTGGTTCCTCGACAGCTCCACTTCACAACCAGAGGCCTTCGTCTTTCTGCACGACAGGCCGCCCATCGATCACCTCAAACCACAACAACGTCCCTGAACATCACACCTAAGCCAGCACCCGGGCGAGGTTTTCCAGTGCTGCCAACGGATCCGGCCCGGCGGGGTAGAGCACGTGGTGGTCGGCGGGGATCTCGGCGAGGCGGGCGCGGGCCTGGTCCGGGGTGCCGGCGACGGAGAGCTGATCGGCCCATTCGTCCGGGAGCTGCCGGGCGAAGTCCGACGGGGAGGCCGCGTTCTCGCGCAGCCGACGGAATTCCGCGGCGAACGGCAGCGGGGCGATGTGCGGTGCCCAGTCGGGCTCGCCGAACGTCTCCAGGTGCGGGCGGACGAGGGCGCGGGCGCGCTCGGCGTCGTCGTGCACGGCGGCGACGTGGTAGGCCACGATGTCCTTCGTGCCGACGACTTCCCGGGCCTGGTGCAGGTATTCCGGGGTCACCGGCTCGGCCAGGATCACGCCGTCGGCCACCTCCGCGGCGGCGGCCAGCGACCGCGGGCCGCGGACCCCGGCGTACAGCGGGGGAGGAACCGCCGGTGGCTGCTCCAGCCGGACGTCCTCGAGTCGGACGTACTTGCCTGCCACCGTGATCCGCTCGCCGTGCAGCAGCGCGCGGGTGGCGTCGAAGTACTCGCGCAGCAAGGTGACCGGGCTGGCCGGCCACGTACCGGTCTGGCGCATCCACGCGGGCGTGCCGTGACCGATGCCCGCGATCAGCCGGCCGGGGAACAGCTCCGCGAGCGTCGCGAGATCCAGGCAGGCGAACGCCGCGTTGCGCGCGCCGGCGGGAAGGATCCCGATGCCGACCCGGATCCGGCCGGTCCGCGCGAGCACGGCCGCGGCCTGCGCCACGCCGCCGCGCAGGAAGCAGTCCTCGAACACCCACAGCTCGGCGAACCCGAGTGCGTCGGCACGCTCGGCGTAGTCGAGGAGCTGTCCGGCAGGCAGAGTGGGCGGGGCGATGACGCCGATCGGGGTTTCCACCGGACCCACTCTGCCAGCGCCCCGCCCGTCTCGTCCGTCCGCGAGTGCCGGAAGCGTCAGTCGGTGCCGTACTCCATGGCGGCGCTGTCCAGTAGCTCGTCGTCGCCTGCCTGGCCGCGGGAGGCGATGGCCTGGGCACCGCCCTCGGGCATCGCGCCGATCAGGCCGGTGGAGGCTGCCTGCGCGGCGCCGATCAGCCGCGGGTGCGAGCTGCCGACCATGCCGAGCCCGGCGTACTGCTCGAGTTTCGCGCGCGAGTCGGCGATGTCGAGGTTGCGCATGGTCAGCTGGCCGATCCGGTCGGTCGGGCCGAACGCGGAGTCCTCGGTTCGCTCCATCGACAGCTTGTCCGGGTGGTAGCTGAACGCCGGACCGGACGTGTCGAGGATCGAGTAGTCCTCGCCGCGGCGCAGCCGCAGGGTGACCTCGCCGGTGATCGCGGTGCCGACCCAGCGCTGCAGGGACTCGCGCAGCATCATCGCCTGCGGGTCCAGCCAGCGGCCCTCGTACATGAGCCTGCCGAGGCGGCGGCCCTCGTTGTGGTAGCTGGCCACGGTGTCCTCGTTGTGCACCGCGTTGACCAGGCGCTCGTAGGCCGCGTGCAGCAACGCCATGCCCGGCGCCTCGTAGATGCCCCGGCTCTTCGCCTCGATGATCCGGTTCTCGATCTGGTCGGACATGCCCAGCCCGTGCCGTCCGCCGATGGCGTTGGCCTCCAGCACCAGCTCGACCGAGGTGGCGAACGGCTTGCCGTTGATGGTGACCGGGCGGCCCTGCTCGAAACCGATCGTCACGTCCTCGGCGGGGATCTCCACTGCCGGGTCCCAGAACCGCACGCCCATGATCGGGTCGACGATCTCGATCCCGGTGTCGAGGTGCTCCAGCGACTTCGCCTCGTGGGTGGCGCCCCAGATGTTGGCGTCGGTGGAGTAGGCCTTTTCGGTGCTGTCGCGGTAGGGCAGGTCGTGCGCCTGCAGCCACTCGGACATCTCCTTGCGCCCGCCCAGTTCCCCGACGAACGCGGCGTCCAGCCACGGCTTGTAGATGCGCAGCGACGGGTTGGCGAGCAGTCCGTAGCGGTAGAACCGCTCGATGTCGTTGCCCTTGTAGGTGGAGCCGTCGCCCCAGATCTGCACGCCGTCCTCGAGCATCGCGCGCACCAGCAGGGTGCCGGTGACGGCGCGGCCGAGCGGCGTGGTGTTGAAGTACGCGCGGCCGCCGCTGCGGATGTGGAATGCGCCGCAGGTCAGCGCCGCGAGCCCCTCCTCGACGAGCGCCTCCTTGCAGTCCACCAGCCGGGCCAGCTCGGCACCGTACTGGCCGGCCCGCCCGGGCACGGACGCGATGTCGGGTTCGTCGTACTGGCCGATGTCGGCGGTGTACGTGCACGGGACCGCGCCCTTGTCCCGCATCCACGCCACCGCAACGGACGTGTCGAGACCACCGGAGAACGCGATGCCGACCCGCTCGCCGACGGGAAGGGAAGTGAGCACCTTGGACATGGGAATGATTATGCATGACGATGTATGAACGTGCATCCCGGGGTGGGCGTGCTCACGTTTCCACAGGTCAGCGCGGTGTGGTCACTTCCGGATGATCGGGGCGAAGGCCGCCCGTACGTCCGCGTCCGAGGGCTCGACGCCGGTGTCCGACGGCGGGCCCAGGTCGGCGACGTAGGAGCGGTAGTGCAGTTTCCGCGGGCAGCTGGCGCCACCGATCTCCACCTTCGTGTCCACCACCAGTTTGCCGGTGCGCAGTTCGTAGGCCTTCAGCGGAACGGCGACCTTGTGGAACGTCACCTCGATCGGGAACTCGGGCACCATCTTGTTCTCGTACGGGCAGGTCTGCACCGGAGTGCCGTCCTCGTCGTCACCCAGGCACACCACGAGCACTGCTTGCGCCGCGTCGGACGCGCGCCACTCCGCGGGGAAACGGCCGCTGTACCCGTCGTTGCCGTAGAAGAGTGCACGGTTCGTGCCCGCGCCGTACGGGGCGGCGGCGCTGTAGGGCGCGGGGCTGTCGCAGTAGTCCGGTTCGATGCCCGTCGGCCCGTCCAAGAGCTCCCGGACCTTGGCCAGCTCCAGTGCTTGAGTGGCTTTCGTGATGCCTTCCTTCGCCTTCGCCACGCGGGGATCGGTGGGGTAGCGGTCGACGATCCGCTGGTACCAGGTGCGTGCGGTGGTCCAGTCCTTTGCCGTCATCAGCCGGTCGCCGCAGCCGAGATACGCGGCGGGCGCGGTACGGGCGACGGTGGCGGCCGACTGCGCGGGCGCCGGCCCGGCCGACGCGTGCGCGGAGAGCCAGTCGTCGATCTTGGCGGTCGTGCACGCATCCGGGGTGGGGAGGTGCCGGAGAAAACCGCCGAGCACGACCGCGGCCATCGCCTCGTGTCCCGGCATCTCCCGGCGCACCGAGGCGAATTCGCCGAACGCGGCAGCCGTCGCGCCGGGCTTGCCGGACAGCGCTCGGGCGAGTTTCCCGTTCGCCGCGCGCAACCGGCGGCATGCTTCCCGGGTGGCTTCCTCTCCGGTCACGAGCGGAGCGTCCGCGACGCGGTGCCCGAGCCAGCGGCTGTCCAGCGCCTCGGTCGCCGTCGCGCAACTGCCTTGCGCCCGGGCGTCGGCGATCACTCCGTCGATCCGGACCGCGTCGAACCGCAGCAGTCCCACCGCGGCGAACACGACTGCCGTCACCGACAGCGCGATCATCCGTTGTTTGCCGACCTTCGCGGCATTCTCGCGCGCCAGGTACCACCCGTGTGCCACGACGAACGCCCACCACGCCAAGATCAGCACTTCGAACCAGCGGAACGGTGCGACGGTCGTCAGCAGCACCACGAGCACCACTGTGACCACGATGGTGACCGCGGCGAGCAGCCGCCGCCCCAATAGCAGGTAGCCGATTCCGAGCAGGGAAGCGTTGCCCACGGCGGCAGCCACCCGGTCGCGCGGGCGTGCGGCCGGCCGTTCGTCGGTGTCAGGCGGCGAGTACATGGCAGCCCTTTCGGTTCGCCGGAGGCGCCCAGTTTCCGGCAACCGACGCGGGACCGGTCCCGCGTCGGCCGGGACCGGTCAGTCATCAGACCAATGGGATACCCGATTGGTGTGCACGGTGGTGGGTTACACCGTTTGGAGCAGTGACGATGCACGATGCGGTCGGTGACTTTCTTCCGCGTGGCCTCATCCGGTTAGGCCTAGACGTCCGATCGATGCCGGATTTACGCTGCTGGCCGCGGCCCAACGGCGGGTCGGGGTCCGAGAGGGGAAGACATGACTCTGCCCGGCAGAATCCGGCTCGCCGCCGTGGCGGTGGCCGGCGCGATCGCCGCGACCCTCGCTCTCACCCAGCCCGCCGCCGCGGCTCCGGGTGGCGTGCCGGTCGTTTCCCCGACCCCGCAACAGATCAGTAGCCAGCCGGACGAGGTGAAGATCCCGTCCACCGTCGTGCTGGTGGTGGACCAGACCACCGACGCGGCGGCGAAGGACCTGCTCTCCACCCTGCTCAAGGAACACGGGGCCAAGCGGATCATCACGCTCGACCCCGATGCCGCGGCACAGCAGCACGGTCTCCTGCTGGTCCGCCTCGGCGGTCCCGGCTTCAGCAGCCAGGCGCCGTCGCAGGCGGAGGGTTACGCGCTCACGGTGTCCCGGTTGTCCGGCATCCTGATCGCCGGACGCGACGGTTCCGGCCAGTACTACGGAGTGCAGACGCTGCGGCAGTTGCTCGTCCCGTCCGGCGGCAGCTGGGCAGTACACGGCGTGAGCGTGCGCGACTGGCCGAACATGGCGCTGCGCGGCTCGATCGAGGGCTTCTACGGTCCGCCGTGGAGCACCGAGGCCCGGCTGCACCAGATCGCGTTCCTCGGCGAGACCAAGGCGAACACCTACATCTACAGTCCGAAGGACGACGCGTACCTGCGGGCGCAGTGGCGCGACCCCTACCCGCAGCAGGAGCTGGAGACGCTGGGCCAGGTGGTCGCCTCGGCCACCGCGCACCACGTCGAATTCACCTACGCGCTCTCGCCGGGCGTCTCGATCTGCTTCTCCTCGGCCGCGGACGTGGCGGCGGTGAAGGCGAAGTTCCAGTCGGTCTACGACCTGGGTGTGCGGTCGTTCTCCATGCCGTTCGACGACATCTCCTACACGAAGTGGAACTGCGACGGCGACCAGGCGGCCTACGGTGCGCCAGGGCAGGCCGCCGCGGGCAAGGCCCAGGTCACGCTGCTCAACGCGATCACCGCCGACTTCGTGAAGACCCACGACGGTGTCCGTCCACTTCAGACAGTGCCGACCGAGTACAGCGACCTGGAGGACTCGCCGTACAAGACCGAGCTGCGGGAGAACCTCGACCCGTCGGTGGTGGTCCAGTGGACCGGGACCGCGGTGGTCCCGCCCAGCGTGACCAACGACCAGGCGCGCCAGGTGTCCACATTGTACGGACGCAAGGTGTTCCTGTGGGACAACTACCCGGTGAACGACTACGGCGAGTCCGCCGGACGGCTGCTGCTGGCCCCGTACGACCACCGCGACGCCGGGCTGTCGCAGTACCTGGGCGGGATCGTCTCGAACCCGATGAACCAGGAAGCGGCCAGCCAGATCGCCGAGTTCGGGGTCGCGGACTTCTCCTGGAACGACGCCGCCTACTCGGCCGAGCGCTCCTGGCCGCAGGCCCTCGCGCGGCTCGCGGGTGGGGACCCGGAGGCGACCGCGGCGCTGACCGTGTTCGCCGACCTCGAGCACTACGGCCCCTCGTCGGGCCCTGGGCCGTGGCAGCCGCAGGCGCCGGTTCTCGCGGCCAAGACCGCCGACTTCTGGGACCGCTGGAACGCGGGCGACCACAGTGCTTCCGGCGAGCTGCGGGCCTACGCCGAGCAGATCCGTGACGCCGCACCGGTGATCCGCGACGGCCGGGTGGACAGCGCGTTCGTCACCGACGCCGGCCCGTGGCTGGACGCCACCGCGCTGTGGGGCCAGGCCATGGTGACCCGGATCGACGCACTCACCGCCGCCGCGGAGGGCGACCAGGACAAGGCCCGGCAACTGACCACGACCGGCGACAGCCTGGTCTCCCAGGCCCAGGCAGTGAAAACCGGCAACACCAACGCCTGGGGCGTACGTCAAGCCCTGGTCGGCGACGGCGTGCTCGACACTTTCCTCTCCCAGGCAAGGGATGCGACGGTCGGCTCCACAGCGGGAGCGGCATAACCGAGGCGGTCGGCGTCATCCGGTGAAGGCGGGGACCAGTGCGGGATCGTTGAACGCAGTGATGCGGGCGATCCCCGCGCCGGCGAGGGTGAGCACCTGCACGCCGTATGGGCGCTCGCCGTTGTGCACGACGTAGGCCGGTTGCCCGTTCGCGCGGGTCGGGGAAAATCCCCACTGCCCGCCGCCCAGCACCCGCGAAGACAGAGAACCGAGCACTGCGGGGCGTCCGGCGAACCACGCGGCGATCGGGGGCATCTCGAACTCGACGTCGGCCCGCAGCAGTGCAGCCAATGCGGGCACGTCGGCGCGGGTGAATGCCTCGGCGTAGCGATCCGCGAGGACGCGGTGTTCCGGCGGTAGCGCATCGGGGCCGGCATTGCGCCGGTGAGCCGCGCCCGTGCGCGGCGCAGCGCACTGTCGACGGCCGCGGCCGTCATGTCCAGCCGGCCGGCGACCTCGGCGGTGGAGAACGCCAGCACGTCGCGCAGGGTGAGCGCTGCGCGTTGGCGCGCGGGCAGCAGCTGCAACGCGGCGACGAACGCGAGCCGCACGTTCGCTCGGTCCACGGCCGCTGTGACCGGGTCGAGCAGGCGGTCGGGGACGGGCTGGAGCCAGGGCACGGATTCGTCGCGGAGGGTCGGCGCGGTCTCCCTGGGAAAGCAACGTCACGAAGTGCGTTTTCCGGTTCGCGCGCGCCGCCTCGCCGGCGGCGTAGCCACGGAGGTAGCGGATGGCGGCCTTGGCGCTGGCGTAGCCGCCACTGAGCGGAGAACCGCCGAGGACCGCACCACTGGACATGAGCATCACGACCGCCCCGTCCGGTAGCGGATTCCGCAGCACCGCGCGGATCCAGGCGAACGCGTGCTTCGCCTCGGTGTGCCAGTTGCGGCTGAAGGTTTCCCAGGTCTGGTCCTGGTCCGGCGCCATGTGCGGGGTGGCACCCGCGTTGAGCACGCGCAGTCCGGGACGGTGGGTGCACAGGACTTCTTCGGCAACCGACTCGTCGGTGGCATCGGCCGGGAGCGGGGTGAACCGGTCACCCAGTTCGGCGTGCACCGCTCGGAGGCCGTCGGTACCCCGGGCGATGCCGGTGACGGCGTATCCGCGGCCGACGAGTGCGGTGGCAATGGCTCGCCCGGAGCCCCGGCTCGCTCCGCTGACCACGGCACTGGGCAGCTGCTCGGACATCTCGTTTCCCTTCCTCGACCGGTCCTGATGTGGACCGCCGGGGGAGAAGGGACCCGTCGGGTGACCGAAGTGTCCTACGTCATAGCCGGCTGCTCGCGGTGCGCTCGCCAGCAGACTTGCGCTGGAGTGCGCTCCAGCTTCTAGCCTCGGCGGTACCACGTCCGGCGGCAGGGCCGGGCGGCAGGACGGGAGCCGGGTTCATGCAGCTGGGTATGCACGTGCCGATTTTCGACATCGAGGGTGGCACCACCGCGGTCGCGGGGGAGCTGGCGCGGGTCGGGGTGGCCGCGGAGGAGGCCGGGGTTTCCTGGTTGTCCTTCATGGACCACTACTTCCAGATCGAGCCCACCGGGCTGCCCGCCGAATCGCCCATGCTCGAGGGGTACACCACGCTCGGCTTCCTCGCCGCGCACACCTCCACCGTCGAGCTGGGGCTGCTCGTCACCGGGGTGACCTACCGGCATCCGGGGCTGCTCGCCAAGATCGTCACCACTCTCGACGTGCTCTCCGGCGGACGGGCCGCGCTCGGCGTCGGCGCTGCCTGGTACGAACGGGAGCACCGCGGGCTGGGGGTGCCGTTCCCGCCGGTCGCCGAGCGGTTCGAACGGCTGGAGGAGACGCTGCGGATCTGCGCGCAGATGTGGGACACCGCCAACGACGGGCCGTTCGAGGGCAAGCACTACCAGCTGGCCGAGACGCTGTGCTCGCCGCAGCCGATCCACCGGCCCCGGGTGCTCATCGGCGGTGGCGGGGAGCGCAAGACGCTGCGGCTGGTCGCGCAGTACGGCGACGCGTGCAATCTGTTCGGCAGTTCGCCCGAGGACGTCGCCCACAAGCTCGACGTGCTGCGCCGGCACTGTGACGACCTCGGCCGGGACTACGACGCGATCAGCAAGACGATCACCGCCAACAACCCCCGGCCGGAGCCGGCAACCCGGGACGAGTTCGTGCGGGCCATGGCGGACTACGCGAAACTCGGCGTGCAGACCGTCATCATCACGCCGACCACCGGCACGCCGGCCGCGTGGATCGACGGTATGGCGCCGGCTGTCGCGCAGCTGGCCCAGCTGGGCTGAGCGCGGGTCCGACCGCATCCGTGCGGGCCTCCGCGAGGGAGGCCCGCACGGACCGGTGCCGGGACGAGACCGGCTACTTGACGGCGAGCTCGCCCAGCTCGGACCAGTCGTCCTGGTCGAGCTTCGCGTTCACGATGCGCGGAGTCTGCGCCAGGTACTGCGGCAGCTCGCGCTGTGCGGCCTT
Source organism: Amycolatopsis jiangsuensis (assembly GCF_014204865.1). Taxonomy (NCBI): domain Bacteria; kingdom Bacillati; phylum Actinomycetota; class Actinomycetes; order Pseudonocardiales; family Pseudonocardiaceae; genus Amycolatopsis; species Amycolatopsis jiangsuensis. The sequence continues at coordinate 2,863,883 of NZ_JACHMG010000001.1, read as the reverse complement.
GAAGTGCTCGGAGTTGACGTGCGCGCCGGCCGCGTCGTCGTCGAACGCCTCGAGCAGGACGTACTCGTTCGCGTCGTCCAAGCTGCGGGACCAGTCGAACCAGTGGCAGCCGGGCTCGGCGCGGGTCGCCTCGGTGAAGCTCCGCGAGATTTCCGGCCACTCGTCCGCGTGCTCGGGCTTGACCCGGAACTTCGCGGTGATGAAGATCATTTTCTTCCTCTCGTCCTAGGAACCGTGCGCCTGGTGCGGCACCGGCTCGGGCAGCTTCGCGTCGGCGCGGATCCGCCGCGCCAGCCGTTCGACGGACACCAGTGCGGCGAACACGTCCTCGCTGCGTACCTCGAACGGCATGGCGTGGATGGTCTCGCCGGGCGCCGTCGCCGCGTCCGCGACGGTACGCAGCGTATCCGGATCATCGGTGCGGAGCCCGGTTTCGGTCAGCGTGGTGGGCAGCCCCAGCTGGGTGGTGAACTCCACGAACTCGCGGATGTCCGACCGCGGCGCGCCCTCGAGCACCAGCTGGGTCAGCGAACCGAGATTGACCTTCTGTCCGTGCGCGAGACCGTGTGTGGCGGCGACCGCGGTCAGGCCGTTGTGCACGGCGTGCGCGGCGGCCAGCCCGCCGGACTCGAAACCGAGCCCGGACAGCAGCGTGTTCGCCTCGATCACCCGCTCCACCGCCGGGGTCACCTGGTGGTCGCGGACCGCGTCCACGGCCGCGACGGCGTTGTCCCACAGCACGTCCCAGCTGAGCTGGGCCAGCGCGGTCCCGGCAACGGTCGGCGCACCACCGGCCATCGTGGCCGAGCCCGACTGCGCGGTGGCGCGTGCCTCGAGCCAGGTGGCCAGTGCGTCCCCGACCCCGGCGACCAGGAACTCGGCGGGCGCGTTCGCGACCACCTGCGAGTCCACCAGCACCAGGTCGGGATTGCGCGGGAAGAACCGGTACTCGGAAAACCCGCCGTCCTCGGTGTAGATCACCGAAAGCGCACTGCACGGCGCGTCCGTGGAGGCCACCGTCGGGCAGGTCGCCCAGCGGGTCCCCGCCAGGAACCCGGCCGCCTTGACCGCGTCGATGGTGCTGCCGCCGCCGACGGCCAGCACCACGTCGGCCTCCCACGCCCGGATCACCGACACCAGGCGGTCGACCTCGCCGGCGGTCGGCATCCCGCCGAACCCCTCGCGGCGCACCGGCAGGTCCGCGGCCCGCAGCGAAGCCTCGACGTCGTGCCCGGCGAAGCCCCACACCACGTCGTCGGCCACCACCAGCGGTGCCGAACCCAGCTGCGCCAGGTACTCGCCGAGCCGGCTCAGCGCACCGCGGCCCTGCACGTACCGGCCGGGGCTGATCAGCGTGCGGGCGCTCACGGGACGAGAATCGCGCGGCCGCGGATGCGCCCGGCGTCCAGGTCGTCGAGCGCGTCCTGGAAGGACTCCAGCGGGTACCGCGTGGTGTGCAGCCGCACCTTGTCCTGGGCGGCCAGCACCATCAGCTCGCACAGGTCAGGATACGACCCAACCAGGTTACCGATGAAGTTGATCTCCGCGGAGATCACGTCGATCGTCGGCACGTCGATGTTCTCGCCGTAGCCCACCACGTGGTAGTCGCCCGCCGGGCGCAGCATGGCGACGCCGTCGCGGGTCGCGCCGCCCTCGCCGACGAAGTCGATCACCGCCTCCGCGCCCTCGCCGCCGGTGAGGTCGGCCACCGCGGCCACCTGGCCGCCGTCGGCGACCACGCCGTGGTCGGCGCCGATCGATTCGGCCAGCTTGACCGCTTCGGGATTGCGGTCCACCACGATCAGCTCGGCCGCGGTGAGCGCCTTGAGCACCTGGATGCCGATGTGCCCGAGCCCGCCCGCGCCGATCACCACGCAGCGGTGGCCCGGCCGCAGCCGGTGCGCTGCCTTGGCCGCGGCGTGGTACGCGGTCAGCCCGGCGTCGGCCAGCGCGGCGACGTCCGCCGGTTCCAGCGAATCGTCGAGCTTGACCACACTGCGCGCGGAGGTCTTGAGGTACTCGGCGTAGCCGCCCGCGGTGTCGATGCCGGGGAACTGGCTCGCCGAACAGTGCACGTCGTCGCCGGACCGGCAGGCGCGGCACAGCCCGCACGTCACCAGCGGGTGCACGATCACCTTGTCGCCCTCCACGACGTTGGTCACGGCGCTGCCGATGGCGTGCACCCAGCCGGCGTTCTCGTGCCCGATCGTGTAGGGCAGCGCGACGCCGGACTTCTCCTTCCACTGCCCTTCGAGGATGTGGATGTCGGTGCGGCACACCCCGGCGCCGCCGATCCGCACGATCACGTCGTAGGGCCCGGTGATCTCGGGTTCGGCCAGCTCGGTGAGCCGGAGTGGCTCGCCGTAGCCGACGACCTGTACTGCCTTCACGATGCTCGTGCCTCCATCGGGGATGTGGACGGGTCCTGCGGCCGGGGGGCCTGGTCGGACCCGGAATCGGGATAGCGGGTGCGCAGCAGGCCCCGGCAGAAGTGCGCGTTGCCGTCGATCGAGATGCGGATCGAACGGGCGAACCGCAGCCGCACCGGCACCTCCTCGCGCGGGTAGGGGTGCCCGTGGTCGTCCACGAGCACCGGCTGCTCCGGCGTCACGGCCAGGCCGAGGGATTCCCGGCGGCGCAGCAGCGCGGACGTCGTGCGTCCTTCGGGAAGGTCCCCGAGGGTGACGTCGTGCAGCTGCTCCTCGGCGAGGTCGGCGTCGGCCCGCAGGAGCCCGGTCAGCGCGCGCTCCATCGCCGCGGTGTGCGCCTTGCGCCGGAAGGTGAGCCGGAGCTCCTCGAGGTCCTTCTCCGCCTCGCTGCCGAACGTGCCGCGGTATCCGGCGTCGGCGGCCAGGCCCCGGTTGATCAGGTCCGAATCGTGGTGGTCGTCCAGCTGCACCACGACCCGCTCGACGCCGGGCAGCGCGGTCAGCACGTCCTTCGCGTCGGAGGCCATCAGATAGGCGAAGTTGGGGGAGCAGAACGAGGTCGGCAGCCGCAGGTGCACGTTCAGCTCGCTGCCGCGGGCCTCGATCGAGCGGACGAACCCGAGATCGGTGATCGGCTCGTCCAGCTCCGGGTCGTACACCTCGTCCAGCGCCGCGCGGGCGCGTTCCTCCACGGCCGGCATCAGGCGACCGCCACGGCTTCGGTCTCCGCCTTCGCCGGTGGGTCGGCGACCTGCAGTTCGGCGGGCACCTCGATGTCGTACATCGCGGCGGCGTTCAGGCCGAGGATCTTCTTCTTGACCTCGGTGGTCAGCGCCGGGTACTCGGTCATGTCCTCCGGGATCTCGAAGTCGACGAACTTCTCCACCAGCCACTTCGGGGTCCAGATCGCGTAGTCGCTGGAGAACTGGATCCGGTTCTCGTCCAGCCAGTACAGCAACTCGCCGATGATCTGCGCGAAGTAGCGCGGGCGGGTGTGGATGAACGGCATCGCGACCGCGAGCCCGGCGTGCACGTTCGGCTCCTGGGTGGCGATCCAGCAGAAGTCCTCCAGCCGGGGCAGGCCGCAGTGCTCGATCACGAAGTTCAGCTCGGTGAAGTCGGTGGCGACCTTGTCCACGTCGGCGACGTCGAAGGCGTCGCGGTCCAGCGGGCGGATGGTCGGGCCCTTGTGGATGTGGATGTTCTTGATGCCCAGTTCCTGCGCGGCCTCCAGGTACCGGTAGCTCCACTTGTCGTCGAGCTTCCAGCCGCGGGAGTCGCCGAACCATTCGGCGGTGTAGAGCTTGGCGCCCTTGAGGTTGAACCGCTTCGCGTCCTCGCGCAGCTGCTTGAGCCCGTCCTCGCCGAAGCGCGGGTCCCAGCAGTGGTTGTAGGTGAGCTTGTCCGGATGCTTCTGCGCCAGCGCGAACGCCTCTTCGGTCTGGCCGAAGTTGTTGCGGTAGAAGGCCGGCAGCGCGGCGGGCTGGAAGATCGCGTGGTCCACGTAGCCGTCGGTGAAGATGTCCTTCATCAGCCGTTCGCCGCCCTGGTAGAGGAAGTCCTCGTAGGGCCAGGTCTCGGACTCCGGGCCGAGGTTGCGGTGGTAGTCGTAGAAGCAGTCGATGAACTGCTTGCCGTGGATGTTGCGCTGGTTCTCGGCGCGGGCGTCCCAGAGCGCGATGTGCGCGTCGAGGATGTAGTAGTTCTCGCCGTCCTTGCTGTACATGGAGTTCCTCCGCCTTCGTGGCCGCGTTGGCACGTCAGGCCACGGACGGTAGGTCTGTTCACGCAGGTCAGCGAGTGCTTCGCTGTCTCAGTTTGAGACATCCGCACGGGCCGCCGGTTATGCTGGAGGACCTAGGCTGACCCCGTCGGACGCAAGGGCGCGGTCCAGGAGGTCGATGTGCCGGACAAGCAGGGCGGAACCGGGCCGGTCGAGGCCCGCGACGCCAGCGCACCCCGGTTGCGCGCGTCGTGGCAGCGCAGCGCGCGCTACGGCGTGCCCGATGACGAGGTCAACCCCGTTTTCACCGGTTCGGTCGACACCAGTTCGCTGCTCTACGAATGCGGCCACGAGGTGCTGCAGGGCCTGCACCAGACGCTGGCGAACGAGCCGATCAGCCTGATGCTCACCGACAGCGACGGACTGGTGCTCAGCCGGATCTGCGGGGACAGCACGATCACCCGCTCCCTCGACCGTGTGCACCTCGCCCCCGGCTTCTTCTTCGCCGAGAGCAACGCCGGTACGAACGGTCTCGGCCTGGCGCTGGCCGACCGCGCGCCGTCGCTGGTGCGTGCGGCCGAGCACTACTGCACCAGCCTGCGCGGCTACACCTGTGCCGCGGTGCCGGTGCTGGATCCGTTGTCCGGGGAGCTGGCCGGCAGCGTCAACCTCACCACCTGGTCGGAGCAGTCGTCCGAGCTGCTGCTGGCGCTGGCCCAGACCGCCGCCGGGCACACCAGCGCGCTGATGCTGGCACGGGCTTCCGGGCGCCGCCCGAGGCGCGCGCCGCGGGGCGAGGTGTTCCGGATGTACGCCGAGCAGGTCGAGCCGCCACCGCTGTCGGCCGGGTGGGAGCACCCGCTGATGGAAGCGATCGACGCGATGCGCCGCGGGCAGACCGTGCTGGTGACCGGGGAGCCGGGTGCGGGCAAGACCGCGCTGGCCGCGATGGCGCGCCGGGAACTGCGGCCGCGTGAGCGGCTGCTCAACGCGCGGCCGCCGGCGCCGGACGACGTCCGCGCCTGGCTCACGGTGTGGGCACCGGAGCTGGGCAAGGAAAGCACCTGCGTGGTCGTGTCCGGAGTGGACACTCTGCCCGCCTGGGCGGCCAGTGAGCTGGGGCAGCGGTTCTCGGCCGCACACGTCGAATCCGGGGCCTCGCCGTTCGTGCTGACCGCGGTGGATCCGGCCACGCTGCCGGAATCACTCGTCCCGCACGTGGACACCGTGGTCGAGGTGCCCGCGCTGCGGTTCCGTCCGGACGACGTGCTCCCGCTCGCGCACCACTTCGCGCGCCGGGTGCGCGGCCGCGAGGTCACCTTCACCCCGGCTGCCGCGCGGGCACTGACCGCCTACGACTGGCCGGAGAACGTGAAACAGCTGCGCCGTGTCGTGCGCGAAGCCGCCTCGCGGTCGGAGGTCGTCGACGCACCGCAGCTGTCCGCCGAGATCTTCACCACCGCCGGGCACCGGCTCAGCCGCCTGCAGGCGATGGAACGCGACGAGATCGTGCGCTGCCTCGCCCAGCCCGGCGCCACCGTGGTGGGCGCCGCGACCGAACTGGGCATGGGCCGCGCGACGATCTACCGCAAGATGGCGCAGTACGGCATCAAGGCCCGCCAGCTCCGCTCGTGAGTGGCGACGCCGGGTAGCCACTCCTCAGCGGGAGTGGTGCCCGCCCGTGGCGACGAAGTACACGATCGCGGCGATCACGATCAGCGCGACCACCACCGCGATCGCGATCTTCACCTTGCTCCACGGCCGCTCGCCGTGGACCTCGCCGGTGCGGCCGTTGACCAGGATCTGCCAGTTCCTGCCCTGGTAGACGTAGCTGGCCACCCATACCGGCAGCAGCATCAGCTTGAACGACACGTTGTGGTGGCGGGTGTCCACCGAATGCACCCGCTGGGTGTCGCCGCCGATGTCGTGTTCGCAGTCGTTCTCGATGACCGGGGCCATCCGCCGCTTCGCTTCCTCGAAACCGGCCTCGGGCTCCACGTCGTAGCGCAACGCGAAGTGCCCGGCGAGGTACTGCTGCTGGTAGGGGGCCGCCTCCGGCAGCGGCCACGGCGCGAGCTTGTCGATCTGCTCGATCGGCAGCTGGGTGCTTGCCGGGACCAGCACGTCGTCGAACGCCCGCGCGACCCGGCCCCGCGCCGGGTACCACCGGGTGCGGCGGACTCGGCGGGTCTTGCGCTGGCCGTTGTCGTAGTAGGTCTCGGTCACGTAGTAGTACTCGCCGCGCTGCCCGGTGTAGGCCGATTCGGTCTGCGAATCGTAGGTCCAGTGCGGCAGGTACGTGCTTTTGGTGGTTTCGGCGGTGGTGACCTTTTTCAGCGCGTTGGGCGCGAAACGGCGCGACGAGGTCCACTTCTTCAGATGCGTGCTCACCGCGGCGTGGTCGATCGCGAACGGCAGCACGCCCTCGGGAACCAGCTGGCCGGACGCCGCCGGGTCGATCACCAGCGGCGCACCGCAGAACTGGCAGAGGCTCGCGGTCTCGTTCGTCTCGGTGCGCGCCGAGCAGCGCTGGCACGCGAAGACGTACTTCCCGATGCTGCCCACCGGCTTGCGGGCCAGGTTCGCCAGCTCACCGAACGGGATCTCGCGGATCTGCCGGTCTCCCGCGGTGATTTCCTGCCGGAACCCGCAGTACGGGCACTGCAGCGCGGTGGTCCCCGGCGCGAACTCCAGGCGCGCGCCGCAGCCGCCGCACGGGTAGGTCGTGGCCGCCACGCCGGCCTGCTGGAAACGTGGGTCGGTCATCAGGTCCCCCGGGAGAGTGGCGTCCGGACCGCGCCGGCGGTGGCGTCAGGTCGGCGGTGACAACGGGTGTCAGGGTCGCGGCAGGGTCAGGACTGCGGTGGCAGCGGCGGCGGGGTCGCCGCGAGCAGCGGCGCCACCTCCGGCACCTGCGCGGCCGCGGTCCATTCGGCCATTCCCGCTTTCCAGACCAGGGTTTCCCGGGTCAGCGTGCCCGAGCTGACCTGCTGGGCCAGCTGGCCGCGGTCGAACGGACCGAGCTGCTGCCCGCCCGCGCCGAGGTACCACTGCTCGGCCTGCGGCAGTGGCGGCGGGCCCGGGGGTGCGGCGGGGGCCTGCTGGTACTGCGGTCCGGACGGTGGCTGCTGATACTGCTGCTGGTACTGGGGCTGGCCCTGCGGAGCCTGCTGCCCGGCGGCCCGTTGGCCGAGCGCCATGCCGAGGCCGACGCCCAGTCCCTCGCCCGCGCCGCCCGGGTTCTTCGCCGCCGCCTCGATGGCGTTCGCGGACTGGAACTGGGTGTACTGGTCGAGGTTGCCGGCGATGCCCATCTGCGTGCGCTTGTCGATCGCCGCCTCGACCTCGGGCGGCACCGAGATGTTCTCGATGATGAACTTGGTGATCTCGACACCGACCGAGCGCAGCTCGAGGTTGAGCGCGAGGGCGAGCTTGTCGCCGATCTGGCCCTGTTGGGTGACCAGGTCGAGCATCGGCACGCCGGAGGACGCCAGCGCCGGGCCGAGCTTGCCGATGATCAGCTGGCGGAGGTACTCCGAGACCTCCTCGGTGCGGAACTGCGGGTCGGTGCCGGCCAGTTCCCGCAGCAGCGCGACCGGCTCGACCACGCGCACCGCGTAGCCGCCGAACGCGCGCAGCCGGACCATGCCGAACTCCGGGTCCCGCACCATCACCGGGTTCTGCGTGCCCCATTTGAGGTCGGTGAACTGCCGGGTGCTGACGAAGTAGACCTCGGCCTTGAACGGCGAGTCGAAGCCGTACTTCCAGCCCTTGAGGGTGGACAGGACCGGCATGTTCTGTGTCTGCAGGGTGTACATGCCCGGCGGGTAGGCGTCGGCGACCTGGCCCTCGTTGACGAAGACCGCCGCCTGCGATTCGCGGACGGTGAGCCGGGCGCCCATCTTGATCTCGTTCTCGTGGCGCGGGAAGCGCCACACGATGGTGTCCCGGCTGTCGTCGGTCCATTCGATGATGTCGATGAACTCGCCGCGGATCTTGTCGAAAATTCCCACGTCGTCCCCTCTGCCACGGCTGGCTCGCTGCTGCCCGCGGCGACTGTACCTCGTCGAGCTGTGCGCGGCGGTCAGCCCGCCGAACCGGAGTCCTCCCGCAGCACGCCGCCGGCGAGCTGCAGCCTGCGCCCGATGCCGATTTCCGCCAGGAACCGCTCGTCGTGGCTGACGACCACGAACGCGCCCCGGTAGGCCTCGAGCGCGCTTTCCAGCTGCCCGGTGCTGACCAGGTCGAGGTTGTTCGTCGGCTCGTCGAGCAGCAGCAGCTGCGGGGCGGGTTCGGCGAACAGGACGCAGGCCAGCGTGGCGCGCAGCCGTTCGCCACCGGAGAGCACGCCGACCGGCAGATGCGCGCGATCGCCGCGGAAGAGGAAGCGGGCGAGCAGGTTCATCCGGTCCGCGGGCAGCATCTCCGGGGCCGCCGCGGCGAGGCTTTCCGCCACCGTGGCGTGGGCGTCGAGCAAGTCCAGCCGCTGCGACAGGTAGGCGATGCGGCCCTCGGCACGGCTCATCGCCCCGGAGTCGGGCTCCAGGCTGCCGTGCACCAGCCGCAGCAGGGTGGACTTGCCGGAGCCGTTGGGACCGGTCAGCGCGATCCGCTCGGGCCCACGGATCGACAGCTCCACGCCCTCGCCGGGGAACAGGTCGCGCACCCGCAAGTGCTTGCCGGTGAAGAGGGTGCGGCCGGCGGGCACCGCGGTCCTCGGGAGTTCGAGGCTGATCTTCTGGTCCTCGCGCAGGGAACGCTCGGCCTGGTCCAGTCTGGCCTTGGCCGCGCCGACCCGGGAGGAATGCGTGCCATCCGCCTTCGCGGCGGACTCCTGGGCGTTGCGTTTCAACGTACCGGCGAAGATCTTCGGCAATCCCGCGTCGGCGACGTTGCGCGCGGCGTTGCTCGCTCGCCGGGCGGCACGTTCGCGGGCCTGCTGCATCTCCCGCTTCTCGCGGTTCACCTCCTGTTCGGCGTTGCGGATGTTCTTCTCCGCCACCTCCCGCTCGGCCCGCACTGCTGCCTCGTACTCGGTGAAATTGCCGCCGTAAAACCGGATCGCCGAGCCGGACTCCAGTTCGGCGATCCGGTCCATCCGGTCGAGCAGCGCACGGTCGTGGCTGACCACCACGAGGCAGCCGGAGAAGCCCTCCAGCACCGTGTGGAGCTGGTCGCGGGCGTGCCGGTCGAGGTTGTTGGTGGGTTCGTCGAGCAACAGCACGTCGGGTTCGCGCAGCAGCTGCGCGGCCAGGCCGAGTGACACGATCTGGCCGCCGCTGAGCGTGCCGAGCCGCCGGTCGAGGCCGACGTCGTCGAGCCCGAGCCGGTCGAGCTGGGCGCGGGTGCGTTCTTCGATGTCCCAGTCGGTGCCGATGGTGGTGAAGTGCTCCTCGCCGGCGTCACCGGCCTCGATCGCGGCGATGGCGCACAGGATCGCGTCGGCGCCCAGCACCTCGGCGACCGTGCGGTCCGCGGTGAGCGGGAGGTCCTGCGGCAGGTAGCCGAACACCCCGTCGGCGGTGACACTGCCGGCGGTGGGCGCGAGCTGCCCGGCGATGATCTTCAGCAGAGTGGACTTGCCGGCCCCGTTAGGGGCGACGAGCCCGGTGCGCCCGCCCGGGAACGTCGCGGAGAGCCGGTCGAAGACGGGAGTGCCGTCCGGCCAGGAAAAGGAGATCCCGGACAGGACAACGCGAATTTCGGACATCGGGAAGCCTCACGGTGAATCGGCGGACCGCGATACGGCCCGCACGGAAAGAGTTCGGACGACAGCAGGCCCCGGCACCGCTACGGCAGCGGTCATCACGATCCGACAGCACTCATGCCGCATGCTTACGCACCCGGAAATCCCCGGGTGACGCACAAGCCGTCCCACGCGTGGGCGCGGACGGTGCTGTCCGATGCGAGCGGGGCCCGGCCTCACCGCAGCGCGCAGTCACCGTGCAGCGGTGACCGGCCGCATGCCGGCGGGCCGTGCCCCGGGCTCACCCGGAGATGTCGTCTTCACCTGCCACAGCTCGGATTCCTTTCGGAAGGCTCGTTCACCCGCCACGATACCGTGCCGGCGCCGATCCGGCCGGGCGCCGGCCTCACCAGGCGCGCACGGTGAGCGTCTGGCCGATCGGCTGGTCCGCCACCGGCACCGTGAACACGTGCCGGGTGCTGTCCCACGACCCGGTGGCGGCTCGTCCGTTCACGGTGACGTTCGCCGGTGCGGAGGTCAGCCCGGTGAGCTCCACAGTCCAGCCGCGTTTCGCCGGCTGCCCGGGGTACGTCCCGGCGGCCGGGGCGACGGTCAGCGTGTGCTTGCCGCCCTGTTCGGCGTAGCCGATCTTCGTGGTCGCGCTCCGGTTCGCGTGCGCGCCGTCGTCCTCGTACAGCGAGAAGGCGCCCGGTGCGCCCGCTGACGCGGTGACGGTGAGCTGGTCGGCTGTCTGGTCGTGCTCGACGTTTCCGGTGTGCGTGACCAGAACGCCGCCCGCGCGGAGGAAGACCGGCATGGTGCCCAGGTCCGTGGACACGGTCTGGGTCGTGCCGCCCTGGTAGGTGCGGCCGGTGAAGTAGTCGGTCCACTGGCCCGGCGGGAACCAGACGCTGGTCTCCGCCTGGGTGCCCGGCGTGGTCACCGGAGCGACGAGCACGTCCGGGCCGTAGAAGTACTCCTTCGACGCGGCCGGGTACGCGGCGGGCTCGTCCGGGTACTGCAGGTACGTCGGGCGCACCACCGGCATCCCGGTCGTCGCGGCTTCCTGGGCGAGGGAATAGGTGTAGGGCACCAGGTTTTCGCGCAGGTTCAGGAACCGTGCCGCCGAGGCGTCCGCCTCCGGACCGTACTGCCACGGCAGCCGGTCGCCGTGGTTGCTGTGCAACCGGTCGATCGGCTGGAAGGTGCCGAACTGCACCCATCGCGCGTACAGGTCGTCGGGGAGCTTCACGGTGCGCTTCTGCTGTCCGTTGTCGACATAGGTCTCACTGCCGGGCAGGCCCGTGGTGTCGACATGTCCACCGATGTCGTGACTGACCGCGGACATCCCGGTGGCGGCCGATTCGTTCGGCGTCGCCCCGACTTCGGTGGCCAGCGTGCCCCATGTGGACAGTGTGTCCCCGGTGAAGTGCACGGTGGTGCGCTTGTCCGCCCACGGGCCGGTAGGCACAGCGGTCGGGCTGCCGTACCCGCCCGACTGGAGCGAACCGTAGGCCCGCGAAAGCACGAACCCGCGTCCGGGCGTGTTCCCGGCGTACTGCCGGTTGATCCACGCGTCCGGGGTGACTCCGGCCAAAGTGGACTGTGACGCGTCGCAACACCAGTCGAGCCACCAGAAGTCGTTGCCCGCCTTGTCGAGGTCGGCGTGCAGGTCCTGGTAGGCCTTCAGCTGGTTCGGATCACCCCAGTCGAACACGTGGCAGCCGTCGCCGCAGCCGGTGGCCAGCTTGCCCTTCGCGGTCGCGCTGGCCTTCGCGTACTGGGGATCGGACTCCTGGATGCTCGGGTGCACGTTCAGTGTCGTGTGCAGGCCTTCGCCGTGCGCCCAGGAGAAGAACTCCGCCGGGTCGGGGAACTTCGCCCGGTGCATCTCCCAGCCGTTCCAGGTTGCCGGGGACTTGAAGTCGGTGTCGACCACGAGCACGTCCAGCGGCACGCCCTCGGAACGGAACCGGGGCAGGATGGTGTCGCGGTAGTCGGCTTCGGTGCGGTCGATGTACTCCGAGTACCACACGCCGTAAGCCCACCGCGGCAGCAGCTCCGGTGGGCCGGTCAGCTGCGCCAGTGCTTGCAGGCCGCCCCGGTAGTCGTGCCCGAAGCCGAAGAAATATCCGTCCTGGTAAGGCTTTCCGCCGTGTGCCGGGCGCTGGGTCACCTTGCCGCTGTGCTCGTCGTAGAACGCCGACGCGGTGTCGTCGAGCAGGTACCACCCGTCCTGGTGCAGCAACCCTTCGGACGTCGGCGGCGCGCCCTTGTCCCCGTCGACGCCGTCGAGGCCACGCCGGTACTGCCCGAGCGCGAAGTGCGGCTGCGGGGCCGCCGCGTCCGGCGCGGTGACCGAAACCGTGTCGGCGTTGACGTGGCAGCTGACCTCGTCCGGGCAGCCGAAGCCGACTTCGTCGGTGCCTGCCTTGAGCTCGACCGGAATCGAGGCGCTGCTCCAGGTGTTCCAGTCCGCGGTCGGCGGCAGCTGCAGCGCACGGGTGACGCCGCCCGCGGTGACCTGCACGGTGCGCGTCTCGTGCCGGCCGTCGCCGCCGGTTCCGTTGGCGTAACGGACATGCAGTGCGTAAGCGCCGTCGGCGGGCACGTTCTCGATCCGGTGCCCGAGACCCGCGCCCTGCTTCAGCTCGGCGGTGAAACCGCTGCCGGAGTACCCGGTGTGGTCGGTGGCGAGCTTCGCCGAGCCGGACATCCGGCCGTCCTCGGCCTCGCAGCTCGTGCCGAATCCGCAGCCCCCGATCGCGCGGGCCGACGCCGCCGGGTACTGCGCGCCCCGGTCCAGCATCGCGAAACTGTCCAGGTTGACGTGCCCTGAGTCGCCCGCCGCGCGGGTGAGCGCGACCGTGTGGTGTCCGGCGCCGAGCGGGACGTCCACCGACGCGACCGCCCAGGTGTCCCAGTCGGCGGTCGTCGGCAGGCTCAGCTGCCGCGGCGTCCCGCCGTCGACCGAGACGCTCAGCGTGCGGGTGACGTGCTGGTCGTCGCCGCCGATGCCGTTGGCGTAGCGGGCCGACAGGGTGTACGTGCCGTCCGCGGGGGCTTCCGCGTCGGTGGAGACGGTGGCGCCGTCGCCTTCGAACCCGGCAAGGAACCCGGTTCCGGTGTAACCGCCGTGGTCGGTGGCGATGCCGGGGCCGTCGTGGGTCACGTCTTCCGCCTCGCACAGCTCGCCCACCGCGCAGCTCACGTGCCGCCACGGCGCGGCGGCGCCCGGCGTCTGCCCGCCGGTCTGGCGCACCGTCAAATTGCCGGCGCCGAACGGGCCCGAACCGAGCCGGTAGCTCAGGCTCAGCGCACTGGTGCGAATGGTCAGCACTCCGTCGGAAACCGTGGAGGTGAACGGTGTTTCGGCGAAGGACCCGCGGCCGACGGCGTTGAACGTGACCGGGTCCGCGAACTTCCCGTCAGCCGCGTACTCGGTCCGTATCAGCGTGGGGGAGAGCACTTGGAACCGCGCGTCGTCCACGGTGACCGCCCGCGCCCGCACGGACGCGGTCGCCGGTGGCGCGGCCAGCCCGGGCACCGCCACGCAGACTGCCGCGGTGAGGACGCCGATCCGCTTCAGAATTCCCGCCGTTGTCCGCAAGGCGCTCTCCGTTCCGGAGTTCGAGCCGGTTTTACAACGTTGGAAAACACTCGCCGGATCGATGACAGCACATCGCGTAGTGAGGTGTCCAGACCACTGCGGGGAAGCTGTCCGGACAGGCTTGTCCGCGCGGCGGCGCCGGGTTCAGCCCCGTCCGCTGACCGTGTCCACGAACCGGCGGGCGACCTCGCGCAGTTTGGTGTTGGTGGTCTGCGATTCGGTGATCAGCCGCTGCATCGCGGCGTCCGCGTCGATGCGGTGGATCGCCATCAGCATGCCCTTGGCCTGTTCGATGACACTGCGGGAGCTCATCGCCAGGTCGAGCTGGTCGGCCCGCACCCGGGCCTCGCGGTAGCGCTGGGTGGTGCGCAGGCCGAACTCGACGACCGTGGTGTAGACGGTCAGCAGGTGGCTTTCCAGCGTGCGGAAACCGTTGTCGCCGAAGCCGAAGAGGTTCAGCGCGCCGCTGATCGTGTCGTCCACCCGCAGCGGCGCGGCCAGGTAACTGCCGACGCCGACCTTCTTGGCCGCGGCGACGAAATCCGGCCAGGCTTCCTCTGCGGCCGGCACCGACAGCCGCACCACCTCACCGGTGGTGGCCGCGCGCAGGCACGGGCCGTTCCCGATCGCGTACTGCGCAGCGTCGACCTGGTCGGCGCGGGGGTCGGTGGAAGCCGCGGTCTCCGCCCTGCCCTTGTGGATGGCGGTGATGCTGGCCAGGTCGGCGTCCGGGATGGCGCGCACCGCTTCGGCGCAGATCGCGCTGAACACGACGTGTTCCTGGTCGTCCTGTTCGAGCGCCTGCGTCAGGTCGCGCATCGCCGCCGCGAGGTCGTCCAGTCGCTCAGCCATGATCGGCTCCTCGATCACCCGCAGCGCACCCCTCTTTCATGGTGGAGCGCGCGCACGGTGAGGTACCAGCCGCGCGGCTCTCCGAAAAACGAAGCCGCTGCGGTCTCAACGGGCCACAGGAAACTTTACCCGGTTCCCGCCGGAGGCAGCCCAGCGGGAGGCCCAGGGCGCTTCCGGTCGCAAGCCCCCTTCACCGCGCTGCCCACGCCGGTGCACGGCGAACGCCGCCGGGCCGGGTCGTCAGGCGGGGCCGGGCCACTCCTGGCCGCGGATCCACGAGTCGAGCACGATCAACGTCCGGGTGCTGGTGATGTTGTGGCTGCGGCGCAGTTCGTCGATCGTCCGCTGCAGGTGCGCCATGTCGCGTCCGCGCAGCCACACCACGGCGTCCGGGTCGCCCGCGATGGTGAACACCGCCTGCGCTTCCGGGATCTTCGTGGTCGTCCGCACGATCTCGTCCACCTTCGTGCTGCCGAAGAAGCGCAGCTGGCAGAACGCCTCGATGCCCCAGCCGAGCTTCGCGTGGTCGACCTGCACGGTGAAGCCGGTGATCACCCCGTCCCGGCGGAGGCGGTCGACCCGGCGCTTCACCGCGGCGGTGGACAGCGACACGCGTGCGGCGATGTCGGAGAAGGTCCGCCGCGCGTCCTCCCGCAGCAGTGCGATGATCTCGTGGTCCGTGGCGTCGAGCTGGTCCTCGCTCATGACGGCATGGTACGCAAAAAACGTGCTCATGATCGTGTCGGACGGATCATCTTTTGCGTCTTCCTGGGAAGACCGGACGAGTATGTTGCGCATCGGTAGTCCGCCCGGTGAGGTGGGTCACGTCCCGGCGGTGGCAGTCCCGCCGGCCGAAGCTGCAGGGAAAGGAAGGGCCGGATGAGCGCGTTCACCTTGGCCGAGCGCTACCAGCGCGAAACGGGCACGGTCTACCTGACCGGGGTACAGGCGCTGGTCCGGATGGTGCTGGACCGGATCCGGCACGACCGGCTCGGCGGAGGCGATCCCGCCGCGTTCGTCTCGGGCTACGAGGGTTCCCCGCTCGCCGGGTTCGACCTGGAGCTGGCGCGCCGGTCCGCGCTGCTCGCCGAGCACGCGATCGTGCACAAGCCGGGCGTGAACGAGGAGCTGGCCGCGACGTCGGTGATGGGCAGCCAGCTCGCCGCCAGGGCCGGGACGCTGCGCCCGGACGGGGTGACCGGCTTCTGGTACGGCAAGGCACCGGGCCTTGACCGGGCCACCGACGCGCTGCGGCACGCCAACCTGGCCGGCACCGATCCGCGGGGCGGCGCCGTGGCGCTCGTCGGCGACGACCCGAACGCGAAGTCCTCGACCGTGCCGTGCGCGTCCGAGCACGCGCTCGCGGACCTGGCGATACCGGTGTTCTACCCGGCCGATTCCCAGGACGTGCTCGACTACGGCAGGCACGCGGTGGAACTGTCCCGCGCCAGTGGCGTGTGGAGCGCGATGAAGCTGGTCGCGAACGTCGCCGACGCCGGTGGCACCGCGCTCGTCGACCCGGTCTGGACCGCCCCGGAGCTGCCCGAGGGCGCCTACCGGCACCAGCCGAGCAGCCGGCTGCTCGGCCCGGAGCTGGTCACCCTCGAACACAGCCTGCACCGCATCCGCCTCCCGCTCGCCCTGGAGTACGTGCGGGCCAGCGGCGTCAACCGGATCGTCGCGTCCGGACCGCGCGACCGGATCGGCGTGATCGCCTCCGGGAAGTCCTATCTGGACCTCCGGCAGGCGCTGCGGACGCTCGGCCTGGACGAGGCCGCGCTGGCCCGCTATGGCATCCGGCTGCTCAAGCTCGGTGTGGTGCACCCGGTGGAACCGTCCATCATCACCGAATTCGCCGAAGGGCTCAGCGAAATCCTGGTGGTGGAGGAGAAGCGCGCGCTGATCGAGCCTGCGGTCAAGGAAATCCTCTACGGCCGTTCCGGTGCGCCGAGCGTGCACGGCAAGTCCGGTCCGGACGGACGTCCGCTGTTCACCGAGCTCGGCGAGCTCGACCCGGACGCGGTCGCCACCGGGCTGGCCAAGCGGTTCACCGCGCACGGCGACCTGGAACCGGTCAGCGCGTGGCGGAACCGGCGCCGCCGGGAGCGCATTTCCGTTCCGCTGCTCGCGCGGACGCCGTACTTCTGCTCCGGCTGCCCGCACAACTCCTCGACCAAGGTCCCGGACGGCACGGTCGTCGGCGCCGGGATCGGCTGCCACACCATGTCGTTGTTCATGGAGCCGGACCAGGTCGGTGACGTCATCGGCCTGACCCAGATGGGCGGCGAGGGTGCGCAGTGGATCGGCATGGCGCCGTTCGTGGAGACCCCGCACCTGACCCAGAACGTCGGTGACGGCACGTTCATGCACTCCGGCAGCCTCGCGGTGCGCGCGGCGGTGGCGGCCGGGGTCGACATCACCTACAAGCTGCTCTACAACTCCGCGGTCGCGATGACCGGCGGGCAGGACGCGGTCGGCGGGCTGCCCGTGGAACAGGTGGCCGCGCTGCTGCTGGTCGAGGGCGCGGCGAAGGTGGTGATCACCTCGGACGCTCCGCGCCGGCTGCGGCGGCGGGCGCTGCCGCGCGGGGTCGAGGTGCGCGACCGCACGGAACTGCTGCGCACCCAAGAGGAACTGGCCGCGATCAAGGGCGTCACGGTGCTGATCCACGATCAGGAGTGCGCGGCCGAGAAACGCCGGAAACGCCGCCGTGGCAAGCAGGAGACCCCGGCGAAGAAGGTGTTCGTCAACGAGCGCGTGTGCGAGGGCTGCGGCGACTGCGGCACCAAGTCGAACTGTCTCTCGGTGCAGCCGGTGCAGACGGAGTTCGGCCGCAAGACGCAGATCCACCAGGCTTCCTGCAACGTCGACTACTCGTGCCTCGACGGGGACTGCCCGTCGTTCCTCACCGTGGTGCCGACCGGGAAGGTGCGCCGTCGTGACGTCGCCCCGCTGGCCGCCGGCAGCCTGGCGGATCCGGTCCGCGCGGAGCGGGACGTCGCGGTGCGGATCACCGGGATCGGCGGAACCGGCGTGGTCACCGTGGCGCAGATCCTCGCCGTCGCGGCGGTGCTGGAGGGCAAACGGGTACGCACGCTCGACCAGACCGGGCTCGCCCAGAAGGGCGGCGCGGTCGTGTCGGACGTGAAGATCACCGCGGACGTACAGGAGCAGGCGGCCAAGCTCGCCGCGGGGGAGTGCGACCTCTACCTGGCCTGCGACCCGCTGGTCGGCGCCGACCCGGCCTACCTCGGGGTGGCCGATCCGGACCGCACGGTGGCCGTGGTGTCCACTTCGGAGATCCCGACCGGACGGATGATCGTGGACACCGCGGTCTCCTTCCCGGAGCAGTCGAGCATCCGCGCCGCGCTCGACGACGCGACCGCCCGCCGCCACTACCTCGACGCGCGGGGGCTGGCCGGGCAGCTTTTCGGCGACGACCAGCCGGCCAACCTGCTGCAGCTCGGCGCCGCCTACCAGTCCGGCGCGCTGCCGGTGTCCGCGGAGAGCCTGGAGCAGGCCATCACGATCAACGGCACCGCGGTCGAGACGAACGTGCAGGCCTTCCGCCGGGGCCGGCAGGCGGTCGCCGATCCCGACGGACTGGCCGCGGATCTGGCCGTCGAGGTGCCCGCTGCCGAGGTGCCCGCCGGCGAGGCGGTCCGCCGGGTGCGCGCACTCGTGCCGGCCGGGCCGGACACCGAACTGGGCCGGTTGCTCGACATCCGTGTCCCCGACCTCATCGCCTACCAGAACGAGCGGTACGCGCGGGAGTACGCGGAATTCGTCGAACTGGTCCGGGGCCGCGCGGGCACGACGGTCGCCGAGGCCGTCGCGCGCAACCTGTACAAGCTGATGGCCTACAAGGACGAGTACGAGGTGGCCCGGCTTTCGCTGGATCCGCGGCTGGTCGCCGAGATCGAAGCGGAATTCGGCGTGGGATCCACGTTCTCCTACCGGTTGCATCCGCCGGTGCTGCGTGCGCTCGGCATGCGGCGGAAGATCGCGCTCGGCAGCCGGAGCTTCCGGCCGGCGTTGCGGCTGCTGCGTTCGGCCCGTGCGGTGCGTGGCACGGCGTTCGACGTGTTCGGCTGGGCGAAGCTGCGCCGGCTCGAGCGCGAGCTGATCGGGGAGTACCGCGAAACCGTGACGCGGGCGCTGGACCTGGCCCCCGCCGACGAGGAGCGGCTCGTCGAACTGGCCGGTCTGCCCGATCTCGTCCGCGGTTACGAGGAGCTGAAACTGGCGAACGTGGCCGCCTACCGCGGGCGCCAGGCCGAGCTGCTGGCCGGGCTGGCCCGCGGTACGGACGCCGTCGAGGCCGTCCACAGCGCCTGAACCGGCCGGGTTGTTCACACCAACGGGTGGTTCCGTGCGAACCGCCCGTGGGGGCCGTCGCCGGCACCTGTTCGAGGGGTCCGGCCCGCTTCGCCGGCGGCGGTCCCGTGACCAGGCTGTTCGCCGGAAATCCCCTAATCCCCCTAACTGGGGAAGCCGGGAAGTCCCTAGTGATCCGGGCGGCGGACCCGGGGTGCCCCCCGATGGCACGCCGGAAGCGCGGGCCTATGTTCTTCCGGGAGCCGGCCGGATCGCCGGCTCATCCGTCTTTTTCCCCGGATCCCCCGATCCAGTGGCAGTACAGGAGAGAACGAACTATGGGCCCGGTGCAGACGCTGCACGAATTCGCGCTGAACCTGCTGAACGACCCGCAGTCGCTGGCGGAGTACCACGCCGACCCGCAGGGCGTGCTGAACAGCGCCGGCCTGGGCGAGCTGGCCCCGGCGGACGTGCAGGACATCATGCCGCTGGTCATGGACACCGCCCCGCTGTCCGCCGCCCCGGCACCGCTGCACGCCGGCGACGTGTCCGGCGTGCTGGACCAGGCCGCCGACGCCGCCGCCCCGCGCGTGCAGGACATCGCGGACCAGGCCGGCGCGGCCGCCGGTCCGCTGGACCTGAGCGGCGTGTTCGGCGCGGTCAGCGACGTCGCCGACCAGACCGGCCTGAACACCGCCACGCACGGTGTGCTCGGCACGGTCTCGAGCGTCGTCGACGGTGTCGCGGACGCGACCAGCGACGTCCCGGTCGTCGGCCCGCTGGTCGGCGCCGGCGCGATCGACCTGGAGAACACCGTGAACGCGGTGGGCGACCACCTCTTCGACGGCAAGCTCGTCGGCTCGGCGGTCGACGCGGCCACGAACCACCTGGGCGACGCCCTGCTGTGGAAGGCCGCGGTCGCCGAGGCCGGTCAGCTCCCCGTGGTCGGCGGCGCGGCCGGCGGCCTGGTCGAGGGTGTCCGCCAGACCGGCGCCGGCGCGCTCGGCTCGGTCAACGAGACGATCGGCTCCACCCCGGTGGGCGTGCACGGCGACGACGCCCGTGCGGACCTCCCGCAGGCAGGCGACCTGGCCGGCACGGTCACCCACGCGGCAGGCGACCTGCCCGTGGCCGACGCCGTCAGCCACGCCACCGGCGACCTGCCCCTGGCGGGCGAGCTGCCGCTGTCCGGTGGGGACCTCCCGCTGGCGGGTGGCGAGCTGCCGGTGTCCGGCGCGAACCTGCCGCTGTCCGGTGGCGACCTGACCGGCACCGTGACCGGTGCGGCCGGCGACCTGCCGGGCACGCTCAGCCACGCGGCCGGCGACCTGCCGGGCACGCTGACCGGCGCGGCCGGTGGCCTGTCCCCGGCCGACCTGTCCCAGGCGGGCGACCTGACCGGCACCCTGGACCACGCGGTTCCGGCCCTGCCGGCGGTCCCGGCGGCCGTTCCGGCGCTGCCCGCGGTCCCGGCGGCGGCCCCGTCGCTGCCGGCCGCCTCGTCGCTGCCGGACGCGGGTTCGCTGACCCACTCGATCGAGGGCGCGACTTCGCACGCCCCGGCCGTGCAGGACGCGAGCGAGCACGTGCTGGCCACCGCTCAGGACACGGCCGAGACCGCCGTGTCGCACTCGGTCAGCGGTGACCTCGCCGACACGCACACCGCGAGCTCCCTGGTCAGCGACGTGCAGACGCACGCGCACGACCTCGTCCAGGGTCTCGAGGCGCACGCCGGCGGCACCCCGCTCGACGACATCCACCTCGCGCACTGATCCCAGTGCCCGAAACCACGGGCCCGGACCGCATCGTGGTCCGGGCCCGTGGTCGTTCCGGCGGTGGGGCGTGCCCTGTCCGCCACGAGACCGCTCGCCACGGGAGGGTGAACGGACGTGTGGAGTCAGATCCGCTGGGCGCGGTCGGCAGCTCGAAGCGGGGCGCCGAGCTCGTGCAGATGCTCGAGGACCTGGCGGTAGGAGCGCACCAGACTGGTTTGGCTGTAGGGGATGTCGTGCTTGCGGCAGAAGCGTTCCACGATCGGCTGGGCGTGGCGCAGATGCGGGCGCGGCATGTTCGGGAACAGGTGGTGCTCGATCTGGTAGTTCAGCCCGCCGAGGACGAAATCGGTGACCTTTCCGCCACGCACGTTGCGCGAGGTCAGGACCTGCCGGTGCAGGAAATCGCCAGGGCGCCCGGACATGGTGGGCATGCCCTTGTGGTTCGGGGCGAACGAGCAGCCCATGTAGATGCCCCACAGTGCCTGGTGCACCACGATGAACACCACCGCGAGCCCGGGTGAGAGCACCAAGAACACCGCGGTGAGGTAACCCGCGATGTGGACGGTGAGCAGAACTCGTTCCAGGCGGCGCATCCCCGTTCCGCCGCGCCATACCGCTTTGATCCCCGAGACGTGCAGGCTGAGCCCCTCGAGCGTGAGCAGCGGGAAGAACAGCACGGCTTGGTGTTTGGCCATCCAGCGGAGGAAACCCTGCTTCACGCGGGCTTGCCGGCTGGTGAAGGCCAGAGCCGGAATGTCGAGGTCGGGGTCGCGCTCCTCGTGGTTGGGATTGGCGTGATGGCGGTTGTGGCCCTCGATCCACCACTGGTAGCTCATGCCGACCAGGCCGCCGTGGGCGACACCGAGCACGTCGTTGGGACGGCGGGTCCGGAAGATCTGCTTGTGCCCGGCGTCATGACCGACGAAGGCCAGCTGCGCGAACACCACGGCGAGCAGGGCGGCGATCACCAGTTGCCACCAGCTGTCCCCCAGGAAGGCGAACGCCACCCAGGCGCCGGCGAACACGACCAGGTTCGCGACGATCCTGATCGCGTAGTACCCGTACTGGCGACGCAGCAGACCTGCGTCGCGCACCTCGCCGAGCAGGCGGCCGTACAAGGCGGGCTGCGCGCGGGCGGTCATCGCCGCCGCGCAACCGGAGCCGCCGTCGCGGCGGAAAAGCAGACCCGGCGACTGCGGTTCAGATCGGCCTCAGGCACGGTGTCGGCCGGTGTTTGCCCGGCGGGATGGCTGAACAGCACCGGCGAGACCGGCGAGGTGCCGGAACGGGAATGGGGGTGCGTACGAAACAGGGAAACTCCTAAAGTAGGTGGCCGGGCGGCGAGCCCGGGAACGGCGCCGTGCGGCGGCGTCCGGTCTTCGGCCGTGGCCGGTGACAGAGGAGAAGCCGCCCGGCGAAACGAATACCTGTCGGCTCGTGGCTTCGGCTTCGGTGACAACGGCAGGTCGAACAGCGCAAAAGGCTCCTCGCGGCCCGTGCTCTCGGAAGCGCGGCGCTAACCTGCTTATTTCCGAGGGTACGCGGTCCCAGCGGAGACCGCCAGCCTGGGTGAGACCACGCTGCGGACTGTTTGACGGCTGCCAATATTCGTGCTCCACTGGTCGTGGTTGAAGATTTTTGTGTTCGTTGTTTTCCTGGCGCCCACAGAGGTTTTTGGTGCGCGTCATCTGGGTGTCTTTCCGGCTCCTCGGTTTCACGCTCGAAGCCCGGCCACCTCGTCCGAGGTCGTGCCGCATGTCGAAGCGACAAGAAGTGACAAGGAGTCCGGCTATGTCTCAAGGAACCGTGAAGTGGTTCAACTCCGAAAAGGGGTTTGGTTTCATCTCGCCCGACGAAGGTGGGGCCGACGTTTTCGTCCACTACTCGGAGATCGCCGGCGGCGGTTTCCGCAGCCTGGAAGAGAACGCCCGGGTGCAGTTCGACGTCGGACAGGGCAACCGGGGCCCGCAGGCCACGGGGGTGTCGGTCCTCTGACCACGACTACGCCGGCTGGGCGTCCGCACCGCGGGCGCCCGGCGGCATCCGGCCGCCAGCCGCACCTCCCGCCCCAGCTGTCCCTCGCGCGGGTCCCGAGCACACTGCCGCGTCGCAGCCCACACCGTCAGCCGGATGGCCGCGAGCCGCGCGACGCGGGTCTGCTGTCCACACCGGGTGCGAAACCCACCGCCGGTTCCGGAACGCATCGCCTGGAGACCGCGCTCGCCGCCTATGCCCGCCAGGTTGCCGAGGCGATCGGCGTACCCGCCGACGCGGTGACCAGCGAGGTCACCGACACCGCCACGGTCTACATCGGACTGACCGCCCGCACCGCCGATCTTCCGCGGCGCGATCTGATGCTCGTCTGGGACGAACGGTTCGGCTGGTACGTCGCGATCGAACCACGCGGAGACGACCGGCCGCCCGTGATCTGCCACCTCCGTGACCGGATCGCACCACCGCCCGCCGCCGTCGCGCAGTTCGTCACCGACGTCCTCGGCGGACACCGAAGGGGCCGGCTCAGCCCGGTACCCGCCCAGCTCGACCGTGCCACGCTGGCCGCGCACATGACCGAAATCCGGTCGTGACCGCGGCCGGGGACACCGGATCATCGGCCCGGAAACCGTCACCGCCCGGGTACAGCGGAAGCTCACGCTCCGCACGAGGGTCGCTGGGGTAGTCCACCGTGTGCGTCGTTCCCGAGCGCGTCGCCGCTACGGCCACACCGACGGCCTGCCGCGCCGTTTGCGTTCGAGTTTGCCCGTGCCGGGCGGGAATCCGTGCTTCGTGAGGCGGACCTCGGCGAGTTCGTCGGCGCTGGTCACGGTGAGGAACAGGCTGAGCAGGAGGCTCAGCAGCAGCGCCAGGAGCACCACCGGCACCGGAAGCGGCGTCAGCAGGGTGAGCAGCAGGAACGCCACGACCAACCACGGCAGGGCCTCCGCGACGATCCGGAGCGCGAAGCGCAGCTGCCACGTCTTCGCGGTCGCGTCGTAGAGCACCCATTCGCGGTAGTCGTCCGGCAGACGGCCGCCATAGACATAGTGGAGCCAGCGCAGTGGCCCGGGTCGCTTCCTGGCCATGGCGGGCGAGTACCCGCTCCGCGCGGGAATACCCGCGTCAACCGGGGAACGCCGAGAGTTTCACCGGGTTCATCGTCCAGAACAGGCGGTCGATGCCCTGCGCCGACACAGCGGCCGTCACCACCGCGAACGCGGCACCGTCGCGGCTCAGCAGTGCGCCGGCCCCGCCGTTCACCGTAACCCAGGAAACCTCGACGCCGGGCCAAAAACGCGCGGCGAACGCGCGATAGTACTTCGCGACCGTGGCAGCGCCGTGGACCGGGATCCGGGACGCTCCGCGCACCGCCCCGCCGCCGTCGGAGTAGCTCACCACATCGGCGGCGAACAACTCCTCCAGCGCCGCCAGGTCACCACTGCGGGCAGCAGCCACGAACGCGGTGAGCAGCCGGCGTTGTTCCGGCGGCTCGGCCGGGGTACGCCGCTGCGTGGCGAGATGCTTGCGTGCCCGGCTGACGAGCTGGCGGGCGCTCACCTCGCTGGTCCGCACGATTTCGGCGATCTGCCGGTACGGGTAGTCGAACGCCTCCCGCAGCACGTAGGCCGCACGCTCGGTCGGCGTGAGCTTTTCCAGCAGGTGCAGCACGGCCACCTCGAGCACCGCGGCACGCTCGGCGCCGAGCTGCGGATCGGCGGAGGTGTCCACCGGCTCGGGCAGCCACGGTCCGACGTAGGTCTCGTGCCGCACGCGCGCGGTCTGCCCGGCGGTGATGGCCAGCCGGGTCGTGGCGGTGGCGAGGTAGGCCGCCGGACTGCGCACCGCGGAACGGTCGGCGGTCTGCCAGCGCACCCACACGTCCTGCAGCAGGTCCTCGGCGTCGGCCACGCTGCCCAGCATGCGGTAGGCGATCCCGAAAAGCCGTGGCCGGACCGCGGCGAACTCGGCCGTCGCCTGGTCGAGGTCGGCACACTCCGGCATGGGCGGGTGGCCTCCTCGGCGTGCGGCACGGGTTTCGGACGGGCAGTGCGGGCGAATCCTGCGCCGGAGCCTACGCCGGGTTGTCACACCGCGGCGGGCTGTCCGGTCATGACTGGTGAACCGCGGCCGGGATCCGCCCGGCGCCGGAAGGAAGGGATGGACCATGAAGATCGTCGTCATCGGCGGAACCGGACTGATCGGTTCGCAAGTGGTGGCCACGCTGGGTGAACGAGGCCACGAAGCGGTGCCGGCCGCGCCGAGCACCGGCGTCGACACCCTCACCGGCAAGGGCCTGTCCGAAGTGATGAGCGGCGCCGACGTGGTGGTCGACGTGTCGAACTCCCCGTCCTTCGCCGACGACGACGTGCTGGAGTTCTTCCGCCGGTCCACCACGAATCTGGTGCGCGCGGCGCGGGATGCCGGCACCGGGCACTACGTCGCGCTGTCCGTGGTGGGCGCCGAGGGCCTGCCGGATTCCGGCTACCTGCGGGCGAAAGTGGCGCAGGAGCAGCTGATCCGCGAAGCCGCCGTGCCGTTCTCTCTCGTGCGGGCAACGCAGTTCTTCGAATTCGCCGCCGGGATCGCGGACTCGGCGACCACCGAGGGCGCCGTCCACCTCCCCGCGGCCACCGTCCAGCCGATCGCCGCGGCCGACGTCGCCGAAGCGGTGGCGAGCGCCGCGGTAGACGACCCGAGCGGCGGCAGCGCTGACATCGCAGGCCCGGAACCTCTTCCGATGGACGAGTGGATCCGCACGGTCCTGACCGCGAAGTCCGATCCGCGTCCGGTGATCACCGATCCGCAGGCCCGGTATTACGGCACCCGTCTAGGCGAACAGAGCCTCGTGCCGGCCGGGGAAGCGGACCGGGGGAAGACCCGGCTGGCGCAGTGGCTGGCCGGGTGACGCCGGTCCGACCCGCGGGTGGGCCGGATCTCCGGTAGCCGCCCACCGGACACGGCGAACGGCGCGAGACCTTATCCTGGCACCCGTGAACTGGACAGTGGACGTTCCCGTCGACACGCTTCCCGAACTGCCGCCGCTGCCGCCGGAGCTGCGTGCCCGGCTCGACGCGGCGCTGGCCCTGCCCGCCGCGCAGCAGCCCGAGTGGCCCGACGCCGAAGCGACCCACCGCGTCCGCGGCGTGCTGGAGAGCGTTCCGCCGATCACCGTGCCCGCCGAGATCGACCGACTGCAGGACCGGCTCGCCATGGTCGCCCGTGGCGAGGCGTTCCTGCTGCAGGGCGGCGACTGCGCGGAGACGTTCGAGTCCAACACCGAACCGCACATCCGGGCCAACCTGCGCACCCTGCTGCAGATGGCCGTCGTGCTGACCTACGGTGCGAGCCTGCCGGTGGTCAAGGTCAGCCGGATCGGCGGCCAGTACGCCAAACCGCGGTCGGCCAGCACCGACGCGCTGGGCCTGCCGGTCTACCGGGGCGACATCATCAACTCCCTCGTGGCCAAGCCCGAGCTGCGGGTGCCGGACCCGGGCCGGATGATCCGCGCCTACGCGAACGCGGGCGCGGCGATGAACCTGGTCCGCGCGCTGACCGGCGCCGGGATGGCCGACCTGCACCAGGTGCACGACTGGAACAAGGACTTCGTGACGTCCTCGCCGGCGGGGGAGCGGTACGAGGCGCTGGCCGCCGAGATCGACCGCGGCCTGCGGTTCATGAACGCCTGCGGCGTCACCGACACGTCGCTGCACTCCACCGAGATCTTCGCCAGCCACGAGGCACTGCTGCTCGACTACGAGCGCGCGCTGCTGCGGATGGACAACGCCGACGCGGCGAACCCGAAGCTGTACAACCTGTCCTCGCACTTCCTGTGGATCGGCGAGCGCACCCGGCAGCTGGACGGCGCGCACATCGCGTTCGCGGAGCTGCTGAGCAACCCGATCGGGCTGAAGATCGGCCCCACCACCACGCCGGAGCAGGCGCTGGAGTACGTGGAGCGGCTCGACCCGCGGGGCGAACCGGGCCGGCTCACGCTGATCTCGCGGATGGGCAACGGCAAGGTGCGCGACGTGCTGCCCGGGATCGTGGAGAAGGTCGAGGCCTCCGGGCACCAGGTCATCTGGCAGTGCGACCCGATGCACGGCAACACGCACGAATCGTCCACCGGCTACAAGACCCGCCACTTCGACCGGATCGTGGACGAGGTGCAGGGCTTCTTCGAGGTGCACCACAAGATCGGCAGCTACCCGGGTGGCAT
Organism: Amycolatopsis jiangsuensis; assembly: GCF_014204865.1. Classification (NCBI taxonomy): domain Bacteria; kingdom Bacillati; phylum Actinomycetota; class Actinomycetes; order Pseudonocardiales; family Pseudonocardiaceae; genus Amycolatopsis; species Amycolatopsis jiangsuensis. The sequence goes on along the minus strand of NZ_JACHMG010000001.1, from coordinate 2,837,280 downwards.
CCACGTGGAGCTGACCGGCGAGGACGTCACCGAATGCCTCGGCGGCGCCCAGGAGATCTCCGACGTGGACCTCGCCGGCCGCTACGAGACCGCCTGTGACCCGCGGCTGAACACCCAGCAGTCGCTGGAGCTGGCCTTCCTGGTCGCGGAGATGCTGCGCGGCTGAGCCGTCCCGCGGCTTCACGGAGCGCAGCGGTGGCCCGCGGTCAGTGGCCATCCGGCGGCCGCTGGCTATCCGGCGGCAGTGGCTGTCCGGCGGCAGTGGCTGTCCGGCGGGCAGTGACCAGCCGGCGGGCGCCGGCTATCCGGCGGGCTCGGTCCCCGGGCCGGGCCTCGGCTGCCGCTGCGGCAACTGCGCGGGTGTCCTTTCGCCGCCCCAGTCCGAACCGGTGATCTGCCGCATCGCGACGCCGTTGCCCGGGCGCCGGGGCAGCCCCGGCCACAGTTCCCCGGCGTCGCGGGCGGCGGCGCCGAGCCGGGCGCCGTCGAATTCGGTGTGCGTTTCCGGGATGTCGCGCTCGAGCCACTGCACGATGATCTCCAGCGGCCCGGCCGCGGGCAGCGGCCACACGAAGACGTGGTGCTCCTGGTGGAACTGGGTGCCGCTGCCGCCCGTCACGCGCAGCACCGGCTCGTCCGGCTGTCCCGCGGTGGGCACCGAGATGGTCTCCGAACTGGCCCGCCGCCCGTCCGGGAACAGCACCCCGACCAGCAGGGAGCGGTAGTCCGGGATCCGGCGGTGCGCGATCGGCGGGCCGCCTTCCATGGCGTCGCGTGAGTACACGCCGAGCACCAGCGTCATCGCCTCGGGCCACACCTCGATCAGGCGCAATGCCACGATGGCGTGTTCGGAGCGGCCCAGCGGCACCGTCCACGGCAGCAACGCGGGCACGATGTGATCACTCGGCGGCCCGGTCCACGGGCGGCCCTCGTACCCGAAAAGCTGCTGTTCCCGCACCGGGAACACCGGACGTTCACGGGCGCCGTCACCGAAGAACGTCATCGGCGGCCACACGACACTGCCGCCGAAACCCCCTCCGTCCGCCCCGCGGACCCGCCGGGTAACCAGGTCCGGGTGCGCTGGACCGACATCCCGTCCACGTCGTTCGGCGCCACCATGCGGCCTACGGTACCGAGAGCCGCCCACCGGGCGCGACAGTTTCCGGTGGGCGGGCGACCGGGCTGCCCGTCCCACGCCGCGGCCGGGTCAGCCGCCCCAGCCGCGAATCTGTACCTTCGTGCCCTTTTCGACGAGCGAGCCCGGCTGCGGATCCTGCTGCAGCACGAAACCGAAGCTGCCGTGGCCGTTCCCGTTCCCGTTCCCGCCGCCCTTGCGGTCGACCTCGAGGCCGGCCGCCTTGAGGATCTGCTCCGCCTCGTCGAACTGCTTGAAGCGCACGTCCGGCACCTGGACCGAGTTGGAGACCCAGACCTTCACTTCCTTGGTGCCGGGGGCCTTCGCCGCCGGATCGGTCCGGGTGACGCCGCCCGCGGGCACCGTCTGGGAGGCCTCCTCGCCGCCGTCCACTGGTTGGAACCCGCTCTGGCGCAGCAGCTCGAAGGCCTCCTCCTTCGGGCGTCCGGTGACGTCCGGCACCGGCGGCAGCGGTTCCGGTCCCTTCGACAGCACGAGCGTCACCTGGCCACCGACGTCCAGCGAAGTGCCGGCCGCCGGGCTCACGCTGACCACGGTGTCCTTGGGCGCGGTGTCGCTGTACTCGGGCGTGCCCTGGGTGACGGTGAGCTGCTGCGCCTGGATCGCCTTGGTGGCCTGGTCCAGCGAGGTGCCGACCTGGATGTCGGGGACCTTCGGCCGGCCCTTCGACACCACCACCGACACTGTGGCGTTCTGGTCCAGCTTCGTGCCTTCCGCCGGGTCCACCTTGATCACCGTGTTGGCCGGCACGGTGTTGCTGAACTCCTGGCTGTAGCGCGGGTTCAGCTGGGCCGCCCGCAGCTGGTCCCCGGCCGCGGCCTGGGTGAGCCCGGCCAGCCGCGGCACGTTCGTGGTGGTCGGGCCCGAATCGGTCAGGATGAAGGCGAATGCCCCGATGAGACCGCCCAGCACGAGCACCCCGGCGATCACCAGCGCGAGCACCTTCCGCCGGTCACGCGGTTTCGGCTCGTCCGCCGGCGGGGCCGGTTGCTGGTCCCGTGGTGCCTGGTCCCTCGGTGGGGGCGGCACCGGTGGCGGCCCGGCGGGGACCGCCCTGGTCATGGCGCGGGTTCCGCGCGGTCCGGACACCGGCATCGTCTGCTCGACGGCGGGGATGCGCGGCAGCGTGCGCTCGGTGTCGGACACGCGGTCGGCATCCGGTGGCGGGGGCACCGGCACCGCGACCGGCGCGATGCCCAGCGAGGTGCGCACGGCCTGCAGTTCGGCCAGGAACTCGCCGGCGTCGGCCGGGCGCAGGTCCGGGTCGCGCCGGGTGGCGCGCAGCACCAGTTCGTCCAGGGCCGGGGGCAGGTCCGGCCGCAGCTCACTCGGGCGCGGGACGTCGTCGTTCACGTGCCGGTAGGCGACCGACAGCGCCGTGTCGCCGGTGTAGGGCGCGCGGCCGGTGAGCATCTCGTACAGCAGGATGCCGGTCGAGTACACGTCCCCGCGGGAGGTGGTCGCGCCGGTGGCCACCTGCTCCGGGGAAAGGTAGGCGACGGTGCCGAGGATGACGCTGGAGCTGGTCGTGCCCGCGCTGGCGACGGCCCGCACGAGACCGAAGTCGCCGACCTTCACCACCCCGCCGGTGAGCTGGCCGCTGCGGCCGACGAGCACGTTCTCCGGCTTCACGTCGCGGTGCACCAGACCGGCGGCGTGCGCGGCGGCCAGTGCGGACAGCACCGGCTCGGCCACGCTGAACGCGAGCGGCACGTCGAGCCTGCCCTGTTCGGTCAGCAGATCGCGCAGCGTGCCGCCGTCGACCAGCTCCATCACCAGGAAGGCCAGTCCGGAGTCGCTGCCGGCCGGGGTGTCGAAGCCCTGATCGTGGACCGCGACCACGTTCGGGTGGTGCAGCTGCGCGGCCGATCGCGCTTCGCGCACGAACCGGTCGACGAACGACCGGTCGTCGGCGAAGCGGGGATTCATGATCTTGATCGCGACCTTGCGGTCGAGCCGGGTGTCCAGGCCCCGGTAGACCGCGGACATCCCGCCCTTGGCCAGCAGCCGGTCCACGCGGTAGCGGCGTTCGAGCAGCGTGCCGACGAGGGGCGGATCCGTGCGAGTCACGGTGGGCAATCGTACGGAAGGCTCACCGGACCGGGCGGGTCACCCGTGCGTACCAGTGGGGAATCCGGGCGAATGTGGCACAGTGTCACGTGTGAGTGGGATTCCTGTCGCCGACGACGTCCTCGACACCGCGGTCGCGGTCCTGCCGTTGCCGGAGGTGGCCGCCGCACTCGGGATCTCCGCGAACAAGGTGCGCCAGCTGCTGCGTGACGGCCACCTGATCGCGGTGAAGCGGGACGGCGAACTGTGCGTACCGAGCGACTTCTTCGTCGCCGACGGCGTGGTCAAGGGCCTGGCCGGCACGATCACCGTGCTCGGCGACTCCGGGTTCACCCGGACCGAGATGCTGCGCTGGCTCTTCACCGCCGACGACACGCTGCCGGGCACCACCCCGATCAACGCCCTGCGCACCAGCCACGGCACCGAGGTCAAACGGCGCGCGCAGGCCATGGCCTTCTGACCGCTTTGCCGGTCACCGAGCGTGCGGTAGCGCGCCGGTTCGAAAGGGCAGGAGTCCCCCGCAGCGTGCGGAGGACCCCCGCGGTACTCAGCCGTTCTGCTGGTCGCGCCAGGCCACCCACTTGCGCAGGTCGCTCAGGTCGTAGTCCGGACCGCCGACGCCGACGGTGAACAGGGACACGCCCAGTTCGGCGAGCTTCGGTCCCAGTTCCGCGGGCTCGCCTTCCACCCCGCAGGAACGCTCGATCTCGGCGGGGTCGCGGCCCAGATCGGCGCAGTGCGCGTCGAGCACCTCGACCTTGCGCTGTACGACCTCGGGATCGCCGAAGCCGTGCCAGATGTCCGCGTGCTTCGCGACCAGCTTGAGCGTCTTCTTCTCGCCGCCGCCACCGATCAGCACCGGGATCTTGCGCGTCGGTGCGGGATTGAGCTTGGCCAGCCGCGATTCGATCCGCGGCAGCGAGCTCGCGAGGTCGTTCAGGCGTCCGCCCGCGGTGCCGAAGTCGTAGCCGTACTCGGTGTAGTCCTTCTCGAACCAGCCGGAGCCGATGCCGAGGACGAGCCGCCCGCCGGAGATGTGGTCCACCGTGCGGGCCATGTCCGCGAGCAGCTCCGGGTTGCGGTAGCTGTTGCAGGTCACCAGCGCGCCGATCTCGACCCGCGACGTCGCCTCCGCCCAGGCGCCGAGCATGGTCCAGCATTCGAAGTGCTTGCCCTCGGGCTCGCCGTAGAGCGGGTAGAAGTGGTCCCAGTTGAAGACGATGTCGACCCCGAGGTCTTCGGCCTCCGCGGCCGCGCGGCGGATGCTCGCGTAGTCGGCGTGCTGCGGGTGCAGCTGGACCCCGACCCGCAGCTTCCGGTTCGTAGGAGTGGTCATGATCGCAGCCTAGTGCCGGCGAAACCCGTTCGCCTGTACAGCCAGCAGCCGGGGGAGGGCGACCGCGAGCCGCCTGCCGCGGCCGACCACCGCACGGCGGCAGAGCACGTCGTAGTCCAGTGCCTCGATCTCGTCCAGGATGCCCTCGTACAGGGTGATCGCGGTCCGCACGCAGGCCCGGGACTCCCGCCGCAGCAAGGGAATCCCGGCCTCGGCCCGGCGGTAGACGGCGCGGGTGCGTGACACCGCGACGGCGAGCGCGGCCCGCACGCGTGGATCCGGCCGTCCGGCGTGGCGCGCGGCCAGCAGGACGTCCCGGTTCACGCCGAAGGCACCCAGTTCCTCGGCAGGCAGGTACAGCCGCCCGCGGTCGAGGTCTTCACCGATGTCCCGGAGGAAATTGGTGAGCTGGAACGCTTCGCCCAGCGCGGCCGCGCCCGGTTCGGCCGCGGAGAGCGGACCGACGGTGCCGAACACCGGCAGCATCTGGAGTCCGATCACGGACGCGGAACCGTAGACGTACTCGGCGAGATCGGCGTACGTGGCGTACTCGGTGACGGTCAGGTCCATCCGCATCGAGTGCAGGAACGCCTCCACCAGCGCACGCCGGATGCCGTAGCGGTGCACGGTGTCAGCCAGCGCACGCAGCACCGGGTCGGCCGGTTCACCCCCGGCGTACACCTCGTCGACGAATCCGGCGACCTTGTCCAGCGCGGCTGCCGGATCGACACCGGGTTCGGGATTGTCGACCAGTTCGTCGGCCATCCGCGCGAAGCCGTAGAGCGCGTGCGCGGCCGGGCGGGCCCTGCCCGGCAGCAGCCGGGTGGCGAGGAAGAACGTGCGGCCGTGGCGGGCGTTGATGCGCCGGCATGCGGTGTAGGCGGCCCGCAGCCCGGGCTCGACGATGCCGGCGGCGTCCAGTTCGGTCACCGGCCGGTGATCCTTTCCGAGGCGAGGCGTCCGGAGATCAGCACCGGCGGGATGCCGACGCCGGGCGTGGTCCCGCATCCGGCGAGGACCACGTTGCCCGCCGCCCGCACGAGATTGGCGGGACGGAACGGGCCGGTCTGGGGAAACGTGTGCGCGAGCGAAAACGGGGTGCCCGCGGTGAGCCCGCGCGCCGCCCAGTCCGCGGGGGTGATCTGCTCGTCCACCACGAATTCCCCGCGAAACCCGGTGAGGCCGCGGGATTCCAGCGTGCGCAGAAGTTCCTCGCGGTAGGCGGGGGCCACGCGTTCCCAGTCGATGCGGCCGGTACGCAGGTTCGGGGCCGGGGCGAGCACGGAAACGATCTCACCGCCGTCCCCGGCGAGCGCCGGTTCGGTCGCGGTCGGGCGGGTGACCAGCAGCGACGGGTCGCTCATCAGCGTGCCGTCGCGGATGATCTCGGTGAAGGTCCGGTGCCAGGCCCGGCCGAAGAAGATCGTGTGGTGGTCCAGCTCCGGCCAAGACCGGCGCGCGTGCCCGTGCAGCAGAAAGGCTGACGGCGAGTATCGCAGTGGCAGCACGCGGCGCGGGCGTGCGCCGATCAAGCGGTACGCGGCCGAGAGCTCCGTCGCGAGCACCACCGCGTCACAGGCGATGCGCTCGCCCGCGCGCGTGCGTACGGCGCGTACGCGAGAAGAGACGCGCTCCAGCCACGCTGCTTCGGTACCGAAGCGCAGCTCGCCCCCGGCGCGCGCTACGGCGTCGGCCATGGCGCGCGCAATCGCTCCCATCCCGCCGCGCGGGTAGTAGACGCCGCCGACAGTGTCCATGTACGAGATCACGCCGTAAGCGCCCAAGGCGCGCATCGGCTCGAGACCCGCGTACAGCGCTTGAAACGAAAAGAGCCGCTGTACGCGCTCGTCGCGCAGGAAATGGGCGATGCGCGGACCGAGACGGCCGAAGCCACCCAGCGCGGCCAGCTTCACCAGCTCCGGCCGGACGAGATCGAACGGCGAATCGAAGTTGGCGCCGATGAAGTGGTCCTTCTGCGCCGCGTACAACTCGGTGAGCCACTGCCGCAGCTTCCGGTATCCGAGTGCTTCGTCCGGACCGGCGAACGCGCGGATCTCGGCCTCCATCGCTTCGCCACCGGTGTGCACCGCGAGCGTGCTGCCGTCGGCGAACCGCGCCCGGTAGGCCGGATCGAGCCGGGTGAGCGGCACCGTGTCCGCCAGCGAGGCACCCACCGCGTGCAGTGCCTCGTCCACCAGCTCCGGCATGGTGAGCACGCTGGCCCCGGTGTCCACCGCGTTCGCGCCGAAGTCCTGCTGTCCTGCGCGGCCACCCGGCGTCTTGTGCTGCTCCAGCAGGGTGACCCGGCGGCCGGCGCCGAGCAGGTGCAGCGCGGCCGACAGTCCGGCCAGCCCGGCTCCGACGACCACCACGTGGTCGGTGTGCGCACCGACGGTCCGCATCACGAGGTCCGCTGGGTGGCCAGCCGGATCAGTTCGGCCAGCGCCGACGGCGCGGGTTCGGCCAGGTGCGCGCGTTCGAGCGCGGCCACCGCGGACGTGGTCAGCTCGTCGATCCGCCGTTCCACCGCGGCCACCGCACCGACCGAGGTGAGCGCCTCGCGGACCCGGTCCACCGCGGCACCGGCCAGATCGGTCGCCCCGATCGCGTCCGCGATCACCCGCGCCGCGGCGTCGTCACCCCGCTCGGCCGCCAGCTGCAGGCCCAGCGCCACGAGCAGGGTGCGCTTGCCCTCCCGCAGGTCGTCGCCCGCGGGCTTGCCGGTCACCGACGGGTCTCCGAACACGCCGAGCAGGTCGTCGCGCAGCTGGAAGGCCACCCCGACGTCGCCGCCGAACTCCAGGAGGGTCCCGATCAGCTCGTCGCCGGCGCCGGCGAGCGCGGCGCCCAGGTGCAGCGGGCGCTGCACCGTGTAGGCCGCGGTCTTCAGCCGGTCGATCCGCAGCGCTGCCTCCGGCGAGGCGTCGCCCACCGCCTGCGTGCGCACGTCGAGGTACTGCCCGGCGAGCACCTCGGTGCGCATCGCACGCCAGGCCGGCCGCGCCGCGGCGAGCGTGGCCGCGGGCAACGGAGCGCCGGCGAACATGTCGTCGGCCCAGGCCAGGGCGAGGTCACCCACCAGCACGGCGCTGGCGAGCCCGAACGTGGCCGGCGAGCCGAGCCAGCCCCGGTCGGCGTGCAACTTCGCGGAGGCGACGTGCACCGTCGGACGGCCGCGGCGCGAGTCCGAGGAGTCGATGAGGTCGTCGTGGATCAGCGCGCACGCCTGGATCAGCTCCAGGCTCGACACCACCTGCAGCGCACCCTCGGCGGCAGGCCCGCCGGCCGCCCCGCCCGCGCCGCGCCAGCCCCACCAGGCGAAGGTCGGCCGGATCCGCTTGCCACCACCCAGCACGAAGCCGGACAGCGTGTCGATCCCGGCGGCCACACCCGGTTCGGTACGCACGATCTCCTCCCGCGAGTGGCCGAGGAAGTCGGCCAGCGCACGCTCCACCTGCGCCGGGAGATCGGCGTCGAATCCGGGCCCGTCCATACCGCCATCCTCACCGACACCGCTGCCCGCACACGCGGCGGGTGCCCCGGATGTGGTGAACGAAACGTGCTCAGCCCTCCGCTTTCCGCCTCTTCGGCACCCCTCGGCTGCTCGACGCGCCGGTGAAACCCGCCGCCGCGAAGTACTCCGCTGCCTGCGCCGGTCCACGCGGCCGGTAGCCGGGCTCGAGGCAACCGGTGTACCAGTCCTTCGCCAGAAACCACAGCGTGGGCAGGTCCAGCACCTCACCTGGACTGTCCACACAGGACTCACCGCAGTACAGCCGCTGTCGGGCGCGCCGGTCTGCCGGGCCCGCGGGGGAGCCGGGGAAGTAGGCGACGAGCGTGGCCTCCGGCGGCCGGTCGCGGCGCACGACCAGCGCGGACGGCTCGCCGCAGCCGGGACAGCGGGTCGCCACCAGCACCTCGGGCTCGTCTGCCACGACATGCGGAATCGCGAACGAGTCCCAGGCACAGCCACCCCACCACAGCGTGCGCTCACCCATCACCGAGAACCCCAGCGGAATCGCCGCGAACGGCGCGGCCAGCGCCACGTGCTCCCGGTCGTCCAGCCACAGCCAGCCCGGATCGGCCATCCGGTGCAGTGCCTGCTTCGCCACCGCGAGGGAGCCGTTCGCGGCGTCCGCCAGCTCCGGCGCGCCGGGAGGGCGGCCACGGGTGGCGAACGACCGGTACACGGCCAGCCGCACGTCCTCGTCCCAGTCCAGATCGTCGTCGCTGCTCACCGGCGGCTCCTTCGTCGAGGATCCGCCCCGACGCTACGCTCGAGCCGTGGTCAAGGCCACGTGGCGCGGCTGCCCGGGCTCGCCGCGAGCCACTACCATTTCTTCCCATGACGTCGGTGATCGAGCGGCTGCAGGGGGACGCGCCCGCGTTCTCGGTCGAGTTCTTCCCGCCCCGGGACGAGGCGGACGAGGCCGTGCTGTGGCGGGCCATCCGGGAGCTCGAACCACTGGACCCCGGATACATGTCGATCACCTACGGCGCGGGCGGCTCCAGCCGCGACGGCACCATCCGCAGCATCGCCCGGGTCGCGACCGAAACCACGCTGTGCCCGATGGCCCACCTGACGGCGGTCGACCATTCGGTGGCCGAGCTGCGGAACGTGATCGGCTGGTACGCCGCGGTCGGCGTCCGCAACATCCTCGCGCTGCGCGGCGACCCGCCCGGTGACGTCTACGGCGACTGGGTCCCGCATCCGGAAGGCCTCACCTACGCCGAGGAGCTGGTGGAGCTGGTCCGCTCGCTCGGCGACTTCTGCGTGGGCGTGTCCGCGTTCCCCTACGGCCACCCGCGCTCGGCCGATCTGGAGACCGACACCAAGTACCTGGTCCGGAAGTTCCGCGCGGGCGCGGACTTCGCCATCGCGCAGCTGTTCTTCGAGGCCGAGGACTTCCTGCGGCTGCGCGACCGGGTGGCCGCGGCCGGCTGCGACGCGCTCGTGCTGCCCGGCATCATGCCGCTGACCACGCCGCGCACGCTGCGCACCACGATCAAGCTGTCCGGCGCACCGGCGTCGCAGCGGCTGCTCGACCGGCTCGAACCGTTCGAGGACGACCCCAAGGCGTTCCGCGCGGCCGGCCTGGACGCGGTCACCGAGCTGTGCGAGAAGCTCATTGCCGAAGGCGTGCCCGACCTGCACTTCTACACGTTCAACCGGTCCAAGGCCACGCGTGAGGTGGTGACCCGGCTGGGCCTGGCGCCGCCCCGCGCGTAATCGGGTGCTGACGGCGCGGGCGGGGCGGTAGCGTGCCCGCCATGGCTTCCAGCGAACAGAGCGTGCCGGGTATCTGCGACCGGTACGTCGACGATTACGCGGCCGTGGACCCGGTCGCGGCGACCATGCTCGGCGTCGCGGGGTACGACGACCGGCTCACCGACTACTCGCCCGAGGGGCACGCCGAGCGGGCGGAGCTGGGCAGGCGCGCGCTGGCCGCGGTCACCGCCGCGGAGCCCGCCGGCTCCGGCGAGCGGGTCGCGAAGGCGGTCTTCACCGAGCGGACCGGCCTCGAGCTGGAGATCCACGACGCGGGTCTCGACGTGGCGGCCCTCAACGTCATCGAAAGCCCGGTGCAGGACCTGCGCATGGTGTTCGACCTGATGCCGAACGAGACCGCGCAGGACTGGGCGAACATCGCCGCCCGCATGCGCGCGGTCCCGGAGGCCCTCGCCGGGGTGCGGGCGTCGCTGCTCGCCGCGGCCGGCGCCGGGCGGGTGTCCGCGCTGCGGCAGGTCGGCAAGGTCGCCGAGCAGTGCGACACCTGGGCCGGGCTCAAGGACGGGCCCGGCTTCTTCCGCGAGCTGGTGTCCGGCGCGAAGGTCGATTCCCTCCGCGGTGAACTCGACGCCGGTGCCCGTGCGGCCGAGGAGTCGTTCGCCGAGTTCGCCGGCTTCCTGCGGGCCGAGCTGGCCCCGAAGGCCCCGGCGAAGGACGCGGTGGGCGAGGACGTCTACCGGCTGTGGTCGCGGTACTTCATCGGCGCCGAACTGGATCTGCGGGAAGCCTACGAATGGGGCTGGCAGGAGTTCGCCCGGATCGAGGCGGACATGCGCGAGGTGGCCGGCCGGATCCGCCCGGGTGCCTCGGTGGCCGAAGCCGCCCAGGTGCTGGACGCCGATCCGCGCTACCACGTGCACGGCCGCCCGCAGTTCGAGGCGTGGATGCAGGAACTCTCAGATGACGCGCTGAAGTCGTTACGCGGCAAGCATTTCGACATTCCGGACCGGCTGATGGCACTGGAGTGCCGGATCGCCCCGCCCGGCGGTGGCGTCGGCGCGTACTACACCGGACCGAGCGAGGATTTCCGCCGCCCCGGCCGGATGTGGTGGTCGGTGCCCGCCGACCGCGAGGATTTCGTCACCTGGCGCGAGCTCACAGTCGTCTACCACGAGGGCGTTCCCGGTCACCACCTGCAGATCGCGACCGCGGTGAACCAGGCCGCGACGCTGACGAAGTACCAGCGCCTGATGGCGTTCGTCTCCGCGCACGGCGAGGGCTGGGCCCTCTACGCCGAACGCCTGATGCGGGAACTGGGGTATCTCTCCGACGACGGCAACCTGCTGGGCATGCTGTCGGACCAGCTGTTCCGCGCCGCCCGCGTGGTCGTCGACCTGGGAATGCACCTGGAACTGACGATCCCCGCCGGCACCGGCTTCCACGAAGGGGAGCGCTGGACCCCCGAGCTGGGCCTGGAGTTCCTGCTGACCCGGACGATCACCGACGAGGCCCACGTCCGCGACGAGATCGACCGCTACCTGGGCTGGCCGGGCCAGGCGCCGGCGTACAAACTGGGCGAACGCCTGTGGATCGCGGCCCGCGAAGACGCCCGCCGGCGTCAGGGCGAGGCCTTCGACCTGAGGCAGTTCCACACCAAGGCCCTCCGCATGGGCGGCATGGGCCTGGACACCCTGCGGGAACAGCTGGCGCAGCTGGACTGAACCCGTGGGTGACCCGGTCGTGTGGCCGGGTCACCCACCGGTCCACTCCCGCAGCGCGTCGCGCCAGGTCCCGTCGACCGAGGACCCGGCCCAGGCGAGGTAGCCGTCGGGCCGGACGAGGACGGCCGGTCCCCGGTCGGCGCGCTCGGCGTGCAGCAGCCGCGGCTCGTCCGGCCGGTCCGCGCCCCGTTCCCGTACGAGCACGAAACCCGGCGTCCGCTGCACGACCGTCAGGCGTTGCGCGGTCAGTGGGATTTCGGTGCCGCGGGTGCCGGCGAGCCGGTGGTGACCGGAGCGCCGTGGGTAGCGCAGCCCGGTCCCGGCGAAGCTGCCGGCGACCGCGTCGCGTACCGCCGGGAGACGGAAGAGCCACGGCGCCACGAGGTCGCGTGCCCCGCGCGCGATTCGCGGAGACAGCGTGATGCCTCGTGCCATGAGCCCGGATTGGCGCAGTACCCGTCGTCCGATCGGATGCCGTTCGTCGTGATAGGTGTCGAGTACGCAATCCGGGGCGCCGCCGAGTACCGCGGCGAGCTTCCAGGCGAGGTTCGCCGCGTCCTGGATGCCGGTGTTCATGCCCTGCCCGCCCATCGGCGAATGCACGTGCGCCGCGTCGCCCGCGAGGAACACCCGGCCGTGCCGGTACCGCTCGACCTGCCGTTCGTCGCAGTGGAACCGTGACAGGGAACCGATTTCCAGCACCCCGAAGTCGGTGCCCATCGCCCGGCGCAGCACGTCGGCCACCTCGGAGTCCCCGACCGGGGCGCGGTCGGAAACCTGGTGGCCGCGGTCCCACACCATCGCCCGGTGCCACGAACCGTCCGTCTCGTGGCGGCCGTAGGGCGCGAGGAACCCGAACTCCCCGGCCGTGCTGCCGAGGGTGAGCCCGCCACCGGGACCGTTGCGCAGCTTGACATCGGCGAGCACGACCGAGGAAAGCACTGTCCTGCCAGGGAAACCGATTGCCAGCAGGCGGCGGACCGTGCTGTGCGCGCCGTCGGCGGCGACCAGATAGCTTGCGTGCCAAGTGGTGCGCTGCCCGGGTTCGTTCTTCGGCTGGGCGGTCACAATGACGCCATCCTCGTCGTGGCAGACCCCGACGACCTCGATCCCGCGCCGGATGTCGGCTCCCTGTGTCTTGGCGTAGCCGCCGAGCGCAGTGTCCACTGTGGTCTGTGGCGTGATCATCGCGTACCGGTAGCGCGAACGCAGGTGTCGCAAGTCCAGCCGTGCGCCCCCGAAGAGGCTGACTTCCTGCGCCCGGTTCGCGTCCGCGAGCAGGCCCTCGGCCAGCTCACGGGAGTCCAGTAGCTCAAGGGTGCGGGCCATCGTCGCGAAAGCCCGGCTCGACGGATTGATGCCCGGCCGGCGTTCGAGAACCGTGACCGAGCGTCCCGCGCGGGCGAGGTCGCCAGCCACGGTCATCCCGGTCGGCCCGCCCCCGACGACGAGCACGTCGGTGTGTCGCACGGCGTTCACCGGGCGGTGGCTTCGGGAGTGGGGTACCAGCGCCGGATGTCCTCCGGCGTCGCCTCGGCCGCGCGGTTGAAGACGAACCGGCAGCCCGGCTGCGTACGGTGCGCGTCGTTGACGATCGATTCGAACAGCAGGGAATTGCCTGCGACGAGCCGCACGCCGGCGCCGATCAGCACCGCGTCGTAGTGACCGGCTTCAAGCTGTTCCCTGGCGGCCGCCGCCCCTGCTTCGCCGAAACCGATCAGGCAGTTGTCGATCCGGTATCCCGCCGCTCGCAGCTCCGCGACGTTGCGGTCGTTGGCTTCCCGCAGCTTCTCCCGGGTGAGGCCGGGAAAGCGGGCGAAGTCCGGCGAACGGTAGTCGATGACGTCCGGATCGAGACCGATCTGGACGGCGCGCACAGGCATGGCGCTTCCTCTCCGAGCGAAGTCAACGGTTGTTGATTAGGCTGTGCGGTATGAGCCCGAGAGCCCGTGACGCCGAGGCCAGCCGGGCCTCGATCCTGGCGGCGGCCCGGGTGCGGTTCGGGGAGCACGGTTTCGAGCGCACGACGATCCGCTCGGTCGCCGCACGGGCCGGCGTCGACCCGGCGCTGGTGATGCGCTACTTCGGCAGCAAGGACGGCCTGTTCGCCGCGGCCTCCCGCCTGGACGTGCGCCTGCCGGACCTGTCCGGAACGGATCCCGCACGCGTCGCCGACGTGCTGCTGCCGGTGTTCATCGAACTCTGGGGCCCGGACGGCCCGTTCCTGTCCCTGCTGCGCGCGGCCACCTCGAACCCTGCCGCGAGCGAAGCGCTGCTGCAGGTCCTGAGCGACCAGGTGACCCCGGCACTGGCCACCGTCGCCCGCGACCGCCCGGCCGAACGAGCCGCCCTCGTCGGCGCGCACCTGCTGGGCATCGCCGTGGCCCGCTACGTACTGGGCAGCCCACCTTTGTCCACAATGGACGATGTCACGCTGATCAGGTGGCTGCGCCCCGTCCTGGCCCACTACCTGACCGGCGACGTCCCCGCCTAACCCGCGGCTTCCCGGCTTTCCGGCGCTCCGCCGCGCCCGCCCGTCTCTTCTCAAACGGTCTACCTGACCGTCGCGCCTGCCCTTCCCGTCTTGAACGAACCCGCCAGGCCGTCGCGCCCGCCGGATAAACTCGTTGGCCCGCACTCCGCCCGTGGTTAAACTCCCGCCCGTGCATCGGATCCTGTTCGTCACCCCGCCGCCACGCGCCTGAGCGGGGTGGTCCTCGCCGCGTGAGCCGGAGGCCCGCGGCCGGTCGGTGATGCCGCGAAGCGGCGTCGCCAGGGGAAGGCCGCCCCGCGTCGATGAAGTCCGGATTCCTTCGACGCAGGAGCGTTTCTCCCGATGTCCAGTTCTGTCGTCCTGCCCTCGCGCGCCCGTTCGTCGGCCGCGCTCGTCCTCGCCGGGGTGCTGTGGGGGACCGGTGGTCTCTCCGGTTCGCTGCTCGGCCAGCTCGCCGGGCTGCACCCGCTCGCCGTCGCCACGTACCGGCTGCTGCTGGGCGGCGTCGCCGGCCTCGCCTACGTCGCCGCCACCGGTCGCCTGCGTGTCCCGAGCCGGGCAGCGCTACGCCGCTTGCTCGCCGTCGGCGGCTTGTTCGCCTTCTTCCAGACCAGCTACTTCGTCGCTGTCTCGCTCAGTTCCGTCAGCATCGCGACCATGACGACCATCGGCAGCTCACCAGTCGTCCTCGCCGTCGTCTCGGCGGTACGCAGCCGTCGCGCCCCTCGGCTTTACACGCTGGTGTCGCTCACCGGTTCCCTCGGTGGGTTAGTGCTGCTTCGCTGGTCACCGGAAGCCCCGCAGCTGGCCGGTATCGCCTTCGCGGTTCTCGCCGGAGCAGGCTTCTCCGTATTCACCCTCATCACCGCGAAGCCGGTGCCCGGGTTGGACTCGATGGCCACCACGGCGTACGGCTGTCTCGTCGGCGGAGTACTGCTCACCCCTGTCGCCGCGTACGTGGGCATGGCGCTGCCCGCGCAGGCAGGTGTATTACTCGTGGCCGCGTACTTCGGTGTCGTGCCGACTGCTGCCGCGTACGCCGCGTACTTCCGCGGCCTTGCCGGCGCGCATCCGGTACTCGGCGCGCTGTCGGCACTGCTGGAACCACTCACCGCGACGATCCTGTCGGTCGCGTTTTTGCACGAACGGCTGAGCGCGCACGCGTGGGCAGGCGCGGTGCTGCTGGTCGCCGCGCTGGCAGTGGGCTACTGGCGGCCCGAACCGCGGTGAGCTAACGCGGGTCCAGTGGTAACGGCCGGCCGAGGATGGCGAACGGGCGCGGGTCGCCGGTGAAGTGATAGTCGCGCAGCACGTCGACGAACCCGGTGCGGCGGTACAGGTTCCACGCCCGGTTGGTGCCCTCGGGAGTGGAGAGCAGCACGTTCTCCTTGTCGATGCCCTCGAGCAGCCGGCGCAGCAGGTCCTCGCCGATCTGCTTGCCCTGCTTCTGCGGGTCCACGTGGATCTCGGTGAGCTCGAAGTAGTCCGAGAGCCACCGTTCGGCTGTCTCGTGGCCGAACCGGCGGGTGAGGCCCTGGCGGACCTGCTCGTGCCACCACTGCCCCGCCCGGCCGTGGTAGCCGTAGGCGAGGCCGAGCAGGACTCCGTCGGCGTCGAGGGCGGCCATGCAGCGCCAGCCTTCGCGCAGTGCGTGCGTGAGCCACATCGGCGCGCGCTGCTCGGCCGTGCCCTCGGGATAGTGCATGGCGTTCACGTAGATGGCGAGTGCTTCCGGCAGCCGCGCGCGGAACTCGTCCGGGGACAGCTGCACGTACCGGGAGCATCCGGAGGACATGGCGGTCACGGTCGTCCATCCTCCCCTTCTCCGGCGAGCGCGCCCGCGCTGCCCCCGGTGAGCTCGACGAGCCGGTCGAACGTCGTCGGGAAGATCGACTTCGGATGCCCTGCCGCGGCCCACACCTCGGGGTGCTCGCGCAGCGCGGTGTCCACGAGGGTGACCAGCCGGGTGGGGTGCCCGACCGGGGCGACGCCACCGATCACCTGCCCGGTGTGCTGCCGGACGAAGGCGGCGTCGGCCTTGCCCACTTCGGCGAAGCCGGCGAGCGCGGCCAGCCGGGACTCCCGTGCCCGGTGCGCGCCCGAGGTGAGGGCGAGCAGCGCGGCCTCCGTGCCGTCCGCGGCGCGGGCGCGGAACACCAGGCTGTTGGCGATGGCGCCGACCGGAACCCCGAGCGCCTCCGCGGCCTGCGCGGCGGTGCGGACCTCGGCGGGCAGCATCCGTACGCGGTCGGCGGAGGCGTGCTGCCCCGCCTCGGCCAGCGCGGCGGTGACCTTGGCGACAGCGGGATGGTCGTGGGAGCTCATGCGGTTATGAGACCACGTCAGGATGGTCGTGTCCCGCGCCACGCCCCCGGATTTCCCGGCCAGGGTTGAGCAGACCCGCTCCCACGGCTACTCTGGAACCGTTCGAACAAACGTTCGACAATCGGTGGGATACACCGGACCGGCCCCGGGGTGGGGGAAGCGCCTCGAGGCCGGACCGGTCCCCGCCTGAGCAGGAGGAGGGTCGTCATGTCCGTTTCGGTCGTGTCCCCCGCGGATCGTTCCCCCGACCGCGGGCAGTCGCAGCTCCCGCTGTCGCTGCGCCCGCCGGCACCCCCGGCGGCCGCCGCCCTGCTCACCCAGGCCAAACGCGGTCTGGACCACGCGGCGAACGAGCGTGATCCGGCCGAGCGGTTCATCGGCGCCTACCTGGCGGCGTTGCGCGGGGCCGCGGCGGTGCTGGCAGTGCGCGGCCGCCCACGCCGCGGCCGGGGCCGTCCGGCCAGTGGCTGGGTGCTGCTCGACGCGGTGGCGCCCGAGCTGCGGGAGTGGTCGGCTTTCTTCGCCGCCAACTCCGAGACCCGGGCCGCCGCCGAGGCCGGTATCACCGGCCGCGTCACCGCCGAATCGGCCGCCGGCCTGCTGCGGGCCACCGGCCAGTTCCTCGAGCTCGTCCGCCGGGTCGTGCACGGGCTGCCGATGTCCGGCGAAGCCCATGTCGCGTGAGCTCGGCACGGTCGATCACGGCCGGTTGCTCGAGGCGTTCCGGATCGAGGCCCGGCTGCTGGGGGAAGTGGCCCACGCGGCGTCCCCCGACGCGCCGGTGCCGACCACCCCCGGCTGGACGCTGGACGATCTGCTCCGGCACGTGGCCGGCACGCACCGGTACGTGCTGAGCTGGCTGCGCCGGGGCCGCCGTCCCGAGCAGTGGCAGCGGGCACCGCGTCCGGGCCAGTCCGTGGCCGGGTTCTACGAGTCGAGCCACGAGGAGCTGGCCGCCGAACTGGCCGCGCACGATCCCGCCACCCGTGCCGCCACCTGGTGGCCCGCCGACCCGACCCACGGCTTCTGGCGCCGCCGGGCCCTGCACGAGACCCTGGTGCACCGGGTGGACGCCGAACACGCCGCAGGCGCCGATGGTCCGCAGATCCCCGCCGACCTGTCCACCGACGGCGTCGACGAGGCCCTCACCCTCTACTTCGGACACCGCCTCACCACGATGGGCCTCTCCGGAACCCGTTACGGCACAGTGGGTTTCCACGCCGGCGACCACAGCTGGACAGCCAGAGCCGGCCCCGGCGAAACGGAGGCCTGGCGCTGCGCGGCGCCCGAGGCCGACACCGCGGAAGCCGTGGTCACCGGCTCCCCGGCCACGATGTACCTGTGGCTGTGGGGCAGAACCCCGGTCACCGCGACCCACACCGAAGGAGATCACGAACTGTCCGCACAGATCTGGGCGCTGCTCCGCCTGGCCACCCGCTGAACCGGAAAGCGGGGAAGCTTCCCCGGTTCCAGCCCGCTGGCCCAGGCCCGCTCCGCTGAGTCGGTGGCTCGGTGGCTCGGTGGTTTGTTGCTTCGCCGTCTCGCCGCTTGGCTGCCGGGGTTCGTGTTGGCGATGTGGCTGCCGAGGCTCCGTGATGACTTGGCTGTTGGGGTTCGTGTTGGCGATGTGGCTGCCGAGGCTCCGTGATGACTTGGCTGTTGGGGTTCGTGTTGGCGATGTGGCTGCCGAGGCTCGTCTCGGTGGTTCGGCGGCCTGTTGGTGGTGTCTGTCGTGGTGGTTCGGCGGCCTGTTGGTGGGGTTTGTCTCGGTGGTTCGGTGACCTGCTGCTCGGTTTTGCCTCGCCGGCTCGCCGGCACGCCACCCGGTCCGGCCTGGATGATGTGTCGGTCCGCGGACCGAGTCCGTCCAGACGTGCTGCCGATCTGACGGCCCGCCACTCGGGTGTCCTCCGCCGGTTCGCGGGCCAGCTGCCCGGGTCTGCGTCGGTGGTTCGTGGACTTGCTGCTCGGGTCTGCTTCGCCAGCTCGGCGGCTTGTTGCTCGGGTTTGTCGCGCTGGTTCGGCGGCTTGCAGCTCGGATTTGTCGCGCTGGTCGGTGGTTTTGCTTGTGGCCCGGGTCTGTTTCGGTGATTCGTTGGTGTGTCTGTCGCTGGCGGTTTGTCTCGTCGCTTTGCAGGCTCGCCGCTCGGGTTTGTCTCGCCGTTGACAGGCCCGCCACTCCAGGTTGTTGGCGATTCGGCGCCCACAGCCCCGGCTCACCTTGGCGATCCGCCGCCCGGGTCGGCTGTGTCGGTTCGGCCGGTTGTGATGCCGGTTTCGTCAGTCGGTGGCCTGGTTCCACACCCGTCCAGCCCGTGCACCCGTCCAACCTGTGCAGCCGAACGCACCCGCACCCGCACCCCTGCCCGTGCACCCGCGTCCCGTGCGGTCAGCTGGTGCCGAGGCGGAATTCCAGCAGGCAGCGTTGGTCGCTCAGGTCGGTCAGGGTGTCGAGGACCAGGTGGTGGGCGGAGGCGAGGCTGCGGAATTCGTCGACCCGTCGTTCGCGGCTGCCGAAAATCGTGAGCATTGCCAGGTCCATTGCGGTTTCCCCACGTCGTCCGCCGATTGGTTCGACGATCAGGATGCGGCCGGCGGGGTGGGCGGCTTCGACGCAGCGGTCCAGGATCCGGTGCGCGTGCTCGTCGTCCCAGTCGTGCAGGATGTCCGACAGCAGGTAGGCGTCCGCTCCGGCCGGGAGCGGGTCGAAGAAACTCGCCGCGGTCACGCGTGCCCGGTCGCCCAGCTCGCAGGCACGGAAAGTGCCGGCGGCGGCCGCCGCGGTCGGCTCCAAATCGACCAGGTGCCCCCGCACTCCGGGACATGCGGCGAGAATCGCGGCGAGCAACGTGCCGCGTCCCCCGCCGACGTCGACGACGGTGGCGAAACGTCCCCAGTCGTACCCCGCGACGATCTGCGGAACCTGGTCCCGGAATCGGTGCGTCATCTGCCGATCGAACGACTCCCGCAGAGCCGGCTGCTCCGCGAGATCAGCCCAGAAATCCTGCCCGTACCGGCGGGCATACCCGGCCTCGCCGGTGGTGACGCTGTGCAGCAGCTCGGCGAAAGCCAGCTCCGCGCGCCCGCCGGCCGTGTTGAGATCCAGCAGATTCGCCAGACCGTTGCCTGCGTCGGCGCACAGGGCACTGCCGTATCCGGTCGTCCGGTAGCCCTCGGTCCCCTGCGCGAGAACGCCGAGCGTGACCAGATGTCCCAGCAGCAACTCGAGCGCGACCGGCGAAACACCGAGCTCCTCCGCGACCTGTGCGCTACTCATTGCGTTGTCACGCAACCGGTCCGGCAGCCCCAGGGTGACTGCCACCCGCAATGCCATCGGAGTGGCCAGCCCGGCGAGGTCCCGGAGCACGGCAGAATCCCGTTCGCCCATGGAAAACACAGTGGCATGCCCGTCAACCGGAAAACGCGACCTGCCGGATGTTTCGCTCGCGTCACACGCCTCGCAAAACTGCTGACAAATACGAAACACCAGAAGACCTGGCCGGTTACCTGCGCACGGAATGGTATGGTCATGGAAACATTCCGAGTGCGGTCCGCGCGCGTTCTTCCGGCTGAAGGGGAGACGGCGTCCGCGTGGCAGCTCCGGGTGCGGATGGACGACCGGCCCGGCACGCTCGCGCGCATCGCCATCCGGCTGGCCGATCTGGGGTGCAACGTCCTCGGGCTCACCGTGTTCCCGGTCCCCGGCGGGGTACTCGACGACATCGTGCTGCGCCCGGCTATTGGTCTGCCGAAAGACGTCCTCGCCGAGGCGATCCGGGACGAGGGGTGCGTCTGCTCGGGAGTCGTCGAGGCCGGTGTACACGAGTTGCGGGATCCGCCGACCGCCGCACTTTACGCGGCACACCAAGCGGTCGACGCACCGGAACGACTCATGGACGTGGTACGGCAGGTGCTGACGGCGGACCTCGTCACCCGAGTCCCGGCGGCGGAGGCCAATCCCGGCCGTACCGAAGGTGGGCACCGGGCAGTGTTCCCGATCGAGGCGGGAAACGCACTGGTGGCC
Organism: Amycolatopsis jiangsuensis; assembly: GCF_014204865.1. Classification (NCBI taxonomy): domain Bacteria; kingdom Bacillati; phylum Actinomycetota; class Actinomycetes; order Pseudonocardiales; family Pseudonocardiaceae; genus Amycolatopsis; species Amycolatopsis jiangsuensis. The sequence continues at coordinate 2,816,924 of NZ_JACHMG010000001.1, read as the reverse complement.
CGCCGCCAGTGGGCACCATTCGTCGAGCTCGAACTGACCCGCGTCACCGCCCTGATCGACCTGCTCGCGGCGGCGCGGAACAACGTGGCGGGTGCGGTCGTGCTCGACCGCGCCGACGGAGCTGCCGTGGTCCTGCGCCACGGAACCCCGCGGGACACCGAAGCGGTGGCCGCGCTGCACCAGCGTTGTTCGAGGACGACGTTGTTCAACCGCTACCACACCGGGGTGCGCACGGTGCCGCGAAGATGGTTGCACAAGCTGCTTTTACCGCCGCGCGGAGTGAGCGTGCTCGCGGTCTGCGGCCGGGACGTCATCGGCCTCGGCCAGCTGATACCTCAGCCGGACGGGACCGCGGAGATTTCGCTCCTGGTGGAGGATTCGTGGCAGCGCGAAGGAATCGGGGCCGCGCTGCTGTCGAGACTGGCGGTCCTGGCCGCTGCGAGGCGCATCACGGAACTCATCGCGACCCGCCTCCCCGGCGACGACGCCCTGATCCGCACCGCCCGCCGCGCCGGCCTGCACCCCGTCCCGGCGCCGGGCGAGGCCGAGACGGTGCGGCTGATCTTTCCTGACGGTCCGGTTCCGCGGTGAGTCAGCGGTTCCAGAACCAGTCCTTGCCGCGTGCCTCGCGCAGGGCCTGCTTCTTGCGTTCCGGGGTGAGGCGGTCGAGGTACAACTTTCCGTCGAGGTGGTCGGTTTCGTGCTGGAGGCACTGGGCCAGCACGTCGACGCCCTCGACCTCGATCGGCTCGTTGCGCAGGTCGACGCCCCGGACGACCGCTTGCTTCGCCCGCACTGTGGGGTACCACAGCTCCGGAACCGACAGGCAGCCTTCGCCGATCTCGTGCGTCTCCTCGGAGAGGTGGGTGATTTCGGGGTTGATGACGTACCCGGTCAGCCCGCCGACGTCGTAACTGAACACCCGCAGCCCGACTCCGATCTGTGGCGCCGCCAGTCCCGCGCGCCCCTCCGGCTGCACGCTGTCGAGCAGGTCTTTCACCAGCGCTTCGATCCTGCTGTCGAAGGTGGTCACCGGGTCGCAGCCGGACTTCAGTACCGGGTCACCGAAGTAGCGCAGCTCGCGCATAGCCATGTCGAACGTCCTTATGTCACCGAAGGGCCGTACCGAGTCTAGTGACCACGCCCGCCCCACCCGGCAGGGTGCTTTCCCGAGGTGCCGAACCCACCTCGGCCGAGCCCGCGCACACCCGGATGGCCGGGAACCGCGCTGAGCCGGACAGCGGTCTTCGGGCAGGCGCTTGCGGCTGGTGGCAGGGCATCCTGCAGGCGTGAGGTGTGTACCGGCCGGTCTGGTGTCCAGCTGCTGTGTACCAGTCGAGAAGCCCGGCCGTCCGGCCCGAGTGTAAGTGCGCCGACTGTCGGTTACGTCCGCGGAGGTGGTGTACGGGTTCGTCGCTGGTGAGCGGCGTGGCGTCGTGACGTGAGACGGCCACCGCGTGATCTTTCTCGAGTACCGACCAAGGAACTCCAGGAAGGACCACCACGATGGCCGCACCACACAGTGTGGACCCTGCCCAGCTTGTCGAGGAGCTCGCCTCGGCGGGTGTGTCGCCGGATCTGTTGCAGACGATGATCGCGACGATGGCGAACGCGTTGATGTCGTCGCAGGCCGATCAGCAGTGCGGGGCCGGCTATGGCGAGCGCAGCAGCGAGCGGACGAACCAGCGCAACGGCTACCGGGCCCGGGAGTGGGACACCCGAGCGGGCACGATCGAGTTGGCGGTGCCGAAGCTGCGCCAGGGCTCCTATTTCCCGGACTGGCTGCTGACCCACCGCCGCCGCGCCGAGCAGGCCCTGGTCACCGTCGTGGCCACGGCCTACCTACTCGGTGTCTCCACCCGGCGGGTGGAGAAGCTGGCCGAACAACTCGGGGTGAAGTCGCTGTCGCGTTCGCAGGTCAGCGAGATGGCCACGCACCTCGACGGGCAGGTCGCCGCGTTCCGCGAGCGCCCGCTCGACCAGGGCCCGTACACGTTCGTGTGGGTCGACGCGCTCACGGTGAAGGTCCGCGAAGACGGCCGGGTGGTCAACGTGCACGCGCTGCTCGCGACCGGGGTGAACGCCGACGGGCACCGCGAGATCCTCGGCCTGGATGTGGCCTCCAGCGAGGACGGAGCGGGCTGGTTGGCGTTCCTGCGCGGTCTGGTCGCCCGCGGCCTGTCCGGGGTCCAGCTCGTCATCTCCGACGCCCATCCCGGCTTGGTGGCGGCGATCGCCTCGGCGTTGCCGGGTGCGGCGTGGCAGCGGTGTCGCACCCACTACCTGCGTAACCTGCTCTCCCGTGTTCCGAAGTCGGCGCAGCCGCATGTCGCTACGCAGGTGCGCACGATCTTCGACCAGCCCGACGCCGACGCCGTCACAGCCCAGTACGGACGCGTGGTCGACACTCTCACCGCGCGCTGGCCCGACGCAGCCGAGCACCTCGACAACGCCCGCGATGAGCTGCTGGCGTTCACCGCATATCCGCGCGAGGTCTGGCGCCAGATCTGGTCGAACAACCCTCAAGAGCGACTGAACAAGGAGATCCGCCGTCGCACCGACGTGGTCGGGATCTTCCCCGGCCGCGACTCCCTGATCCGCCTCGTCGGCGCCGTCCTGGCCGAACAGAGTGATGAGTGGACCGAGAACCGCCGCTACATGGGCCTCGATCTACTGGCCCGCTCACGCATCCGCATCGTCACCACCGAAGCCGCACCGACCGGCAGCGAGGCACTCATGACAACCGAGGCAATAACCGCCTAGAATCCCGAACCAAGATCACGCGGAGTCGATCTCATACACCACTCCGCCGGACGTGACCCGACTGTCGGGGATGACAACCGATCGCATCCGACCTCGGGTGGTTGGCGCCAGCAGCCACCAACCGCACTCGCCTGCCTTCCAGTAGCGTCAGCCGGTTGCCAACTGTCGTCAAGTGCCGCTGACGGTCATCGTTTGCTGCTGCTCGTGGGTGGTTGCCGGAGATTGCATCGGACTGAGGTCAACCGACGCCGGCATCGCTGACGGTTACCGGCCGTCGTCTGTACGTGGTTGTGGTCAGGTGCCGGGTGGAGTCAGTCGGCGTCTGACACCGCCGTCCGTCGAGGTTGGCAAAGTCGCCGCTGTCGGTGGTCGGCGAATGTCGCTGATCGCAAGCGGCTGCGGGAGGGTGCTGCTGGATGCCGCCGCCTGGCCACCGGTGGCTGGCGAATGCCGCTGATTCCGACAGGCCGCCGCGGAGGGCTGCCCGCCGGGCCACTGACGGCGGAGAGCGGTCGGATGGCTGCCGGTGGCGGAGGGCGGTGGGCTGGCCACCAACGGTGGAGTTCGGCCAGGTGGCGGAGGGCGGTCGGGTGGCTGCCGGTGGCGGAGAGCGGTGGGCTGGCCGCCAACGGCGGAGAGCGGCCAGGTAGCTGCCGACGGCGGAAGGCGGTCAGGCGGTCGCCGGTGGGTTCATGCGCGCAAGCGGAGTCCTTTCGGGGTTGCCCGAAAGCCGGCTTCCTGGAGGATTTCGGCCAGTTCCGAGGTCAGGGCGTGTTCGCCGTCGGCGCGTTGGACTGCCAGCTGGCCCAGCCACCCCTCTCGGACGGCGGTGGACAGGGCGGCCGCGGCGGCTTGCAAGGGTGTTCGTTCCTCGGTGAAGCTCAGCAGGGAGCGGCCGCCGCGTTCGACGTAGAGGGCCGGTACTCCGTCCACCAGGACTGCCAGTGCGCCGGCTTTGCGGGCGGGACGGTGTTTCGTGTCGCCGGTTGCGGCAGGCCACTGCAATGCCGCGCCGTACGGCTGTGCCGGATCGGCCGCCGCGAGGACCACCGCGCCGTCGCGTCCGCGGTCGGTGGAGGTCGGCGGTCCGGACAGCGCGCGCAGCCGGTCGACGGCGCCCTTGGCGGCGAACTGGGCCGCACCGAGACCTTCGACCACGTACCCGCGTACGACCTGCCCGGTGTCCTCCATACCCCGCAACACTTTGTAGATACCGGAGAAACCGCCGGTGACCCGTTCGGTGTCGAGAGCGCCGCGGGTGAGTACACCGTGCCGTTCGAGGAACGCCTCGGTGCGGGCGTGGGCGCGACGCGTCGGTTCGGCTTCCCGGGGCGGCGTGAGTGCCCATCGGCCGGCCGCGGTGGGCGGACCGGTGCGCGAGGGCATGGCGGGACGGCTCGCGCGCATTCGCGCGTAACGGCCGCGTGGTGCGGCCCGGCGGGGTTTGTGCGCGCCGCGGCCGGCCACCTGCGCCCGCAGCGGCGCGAAGGTGTCGCCCGTGACCACACCGGCCCACACCAGATCCCACAGCGCCGCCACGACGTCGCCGTCGTTCGGAGGGGCCTCCAGCGCGGGCGTGATGCGGTCCACGAGCTGCCTGAAGAACAACGCTCCGCCTTCCAGCGTCGTGACGATCGCCTCGTGCAGGGGACTTTCCGGCAGGTTCTCCTCCACCTCGGGCAGCAGCAGGTCCGCGACGTCGGACGGCGCCAGCGCCAGCCAGCCGTCACCGCCGGCGAGCGCGCCGCAGCCCGCCCACGTGACCTCACCGGCCGTGGTGAGTTCGTCGAGCAGCGCCGGCGAGTACCCCGGCAACCGGCTCGGCAGGATCAGGGACTCGACGGCACTGGCCGGCAACGGTGCGCCGGCCAGCTGCTCGACCACCGCCAGGACGTCATCGGCGGTCGGCGCGGACCGCACTCGTGCGCCGATCCCGTGCCAGGCGGGCAGAAACCGGCCTAGTGCCGCGGGTTCCACGGGTTCGACCTCGGCCCGCAACCGTGCCAGCGATGCCCGCCGCAGCCGGCGCAGCACCGCGGCATCACAGTATTCGAGGCCCACCCCGTGGGTGTCCGGATGACCGATCGGGCTCAGCTCGCCCCGCACCAGCCTGCCCTCCCCGGTCAACCGGTCGAGCACGCCGGCGACCACGGCGGTGCCCAGCCCGAACCGTGTGGCCGCGGCCGCCGCGGTGAACGGGCCGCGGGCGCGCGCGTACCGGGAGACCAGGTCGCCCAGCGGATCCGCGACCGGTTCGGTGAACGCTTCCGGTACGCCCACCGGCAGCGCGACGCCCAGCGCATCGCGTACCCGCCCGGCGTCCTCGATCGCCAGGTACCGCTCTGCGCCGCCGATGCGCACCTGGATCGCCCGCCTCGCCGCGACGAGTTCGGTGAGCCACTCCGGTTGGATCCCGCGCTCCGAAGCCTCCGCAGTGGACAGGTCGCCGAGGAACCGCAGCAGGTCCGCCGCGTCCTCCGCGGACCGGGCGTGCCGCTCCGGATCGAGCCGTTGCAGTGACCGCTCGACCTCGGCCAGCGCTTCCGGATCGAGCAGCTCGCGGATCGCCTCCGTGCCGAGCAGTTCGGCGAGCAACGCCGAGTCCAGCGACAACGCGGCCGCCCGCCGCTCGGCCAGCGGCGCGTCCGTCTCGTACAGGAACATGCCGACGTAGCCGAACAGCAGGCTCCGCGCGAACGGCGACGCGCCCGGCGTCTCGACCTCGACCAGCCGCACTCTGCGCGCCCGGACGTCGCCCATCAGCTCCCGCAGACCGCCCACGTCGTAGACGTCCTGCAGAACCTCGCGCATGGCCTCCAGGATGACCGGGAACCGTTCGTACTTGGCCGCCACCGACAGCAGCTGCGAGGCCCGCTGCCGCTGTTGCCACAACGGCGTGCGCCGCCCCGGGTCCCGGCGAGGCAGCAGCAGCGAACGGGCCGCGCATTCCCGGAACCGGGCCGCGAACACGGCCGAGCTGCTGACCTCCGCGACGATCAGCTGCTCGACCTCCTCCGGGTCGAGCAGCACGTCGTCGGAACCGATGGTGACCTCGCCGCCGTCGGCGTCGAGCGCGTCCGGCAGCCGCAGCACGATGCCGTCGTCGGAGTGCGCCACCTGGGCATCGACCCCGCGGTGTTCCCGCAGCCGGGCGGCGATCGCCAGCGCCCACGGCGCGTTGACCTGCGCACCGAACGGCGAGTGCAGCACGATCCGCCAGTCACCCAGCTCGTCGCGGTAGCGCTCCAGCAGAAGCGTGCGGTCGTTCGGCACGTGCCGGGTCGCCGACTTCTGTTCCTCCAGATACGCCAGCAGGTTGTCGCACGCCCGCTGGTCGAGTCCGGCCGCGGCGGCCCGGTCGCGTGCCGCCGCGGTGTCCGAAGTGGACAGCTCACGCACGAACGCGCCCAGCGCGCGGCCCAGCTCCAGCGGACGGCCCGCCGCGTCGCCCTTCCAGAACGGCATCCGGGCCGGCTGCCCCGGTGCCGGCACGACGAGCACTCGGTCGTGCGTGATGTCGGTGATGCGCCACGAAGACGTGCCGAGCAGGATCGTGTCGCCGACCCGCGATTCGTAGACCATCTCCTCGTCGAACTCGCCGACGCGGGAGCCGGGCTTGCCTTCCTCGCCCGGGGTCATCACCGTGAACAGTCCCCGGTCGGGGATCGTGCCGCCGGACGTGACCGCCAGCCGCTGCGACCCCGGCCGGCCGTGCAGCTCGCCGGCGACCCGGTCCCAGGTGATCCGCGCGCGCAGTTCGCCGAACTCCTCGCTCGGGTACCGGCCGGCGAGCATGTCGAGCACCGCGTGCAGCGCGTCGTCCGGCAGCGCGGTGAACGGCGCCGCCCGCCGCACCAGAGCCGCGAGATCCGGCACCGTCCACGGCTCCAGCGCCACCATCGAGACCACGTGCTGGGCCAGCACGTCCAGCGGATTGCGCGGGTAGCGCACCGCCTCGATCGCCCCGGTAGCCATCCGCTCCGCGACCACCGCGCAGGACACCAGGTCGCCGCGGAACTTCGGGAACATGACGCCGGAGGACACGGCGCCGACCTGGTGCCCGGCCCGGCCGACGCGCTGCAGCCCGGACGCGACCGTGGGAGGCGCCTCGATCTGCACGACGAGATCCACCGCACCCATGTCGATGCCCAGCTCGAGCGAGGAGGTGGCCACCACGCACGGCAGCCGCCCGGACTTCAGCTCCTCCTCGACGTGGGTGCGCTGCTCCCGCGACATCGACCCGTGGTGCGCCCGCGCGATCACCGGCGCCGCGCCCGTGGTGAGCCCGGACTGCCCGATCGCCTCGGCCGGGAAACTGCCGCCGTCGGGCAGCTCGGTCTGCTCCGCGGCCAGCTCGTTGAGCCGCGCGGTGAGCCGTTCGGTGAGCCGCCGCGAATTGCCGAACACGATGGTGGAACGGTGTGCCCGGATCAGCTCCAGCACCCGTTCCTCCACGGCCGGCCAGATCGACGGCCGCCGCGCCGCCGCGCCGGAATCCTCGTCCGGGGAGCCGCCCTCGGACGGCAGCTGCGACAGCGAGGTGAGGTCCTCGAGCCGCTCCATCGGCGACGGCGCCGGTCCGTCGAGGTTGGCCATGTCCTCGACCGGCACCTCTACGCGTACCTGGATCGTCTTCGCGAGCTTCGGCTGCACCACGGTGACCGGGCGCCCGCCCGCGAGGAACGCGCTGACCTCGTCGACCGGGCGCACCGTGGCGGACAGGCCGATCCGCTGCGCGGGCCGGGGCAGCAGCTCGTCGAGCCGCTCCAGCGACAGCGCGAGGTGTGCCCCGCGCTTGCCGCCGGCGACCGCGTGCACCTCGTCGACGATGACCGTCTCGACCCCGGCCAGCGATTCGCGTGCCGACGAGGTGAGGATGAGAAACAGCGACTCCGGGGTGGTCACCAGCACGTCCGGTGGGGTCTTGCCGAACGAGCGGCGCTCGGCCGCGGTCGTGTCGCCGGTGCGCATGCCGACCTCGATCTCCGGCGCCGGCAGCCCGAGCCGGCGGGCGGCCTGGGAAATCCCGGTCAGCGGCGCACGCAGATTGCGCTGCACGTCCACCGCCAGCGCCTTCAGCGGCGACACGTAGAGGATCCGGCACCGCTCACGAGGACGGGATGGCGGTGGTTCCGAGGACAGCCGGTCGAGCGCCCAGAGGAACGCGGACAGCGTCTTGCCGGACCCGGTGGGCGCCACGACCAGGGCATGCTGCCCGGCGTGCGCGGCCCGCCAGGCCCCTTCCTGCGCCGCGGTCGGGGCGGCGAAGGCTCCGGCGAACCAGGTACGGGTCGCCGGGGAGAAGAGATCGAGGACGTCTTGTGCCACGTCGTCCATGATGCGCGGCACCTCCGACAGTTTCCGATCCGCGGCCGGGGCACCCCGGTCGAACAACCCTCGTGTGGGTGACCCGAGGTCGCCGGCGACCCGTTTTCCGGGTCCGCACGCACGGTGACCGGGCTCGTGGCAGCATCACCGCCAGCACTGGCACGTCGAGGGGAAGTACTGTGCGGATCCTGTCGGTGGACCTCGGGACGTCCAACACCGTCGCCGTCCTGTCGGCGCACGGCAGGCCGCCGCGCGTCGTGGAGGTGGACGGATCGGCCACCATGTCGTCCGCCGTTTACGCCGGCGAAGAGGGCACGCTCATGGTCGGCCGCGACGCCGAGCGCCGCGCACGGCTCGATCCGACGCGGTTCGAGCCCAACCCGAAACGCCGGATCGACGAGCAGACGTTGCTGCTCGGCACCGACGTCATTCCCGTCAACGAGGCGCTCGCCGCGATCCTGCGCCGGGTGCTGGACGAGACCACGCGCCAGCTCGGTGGTGAGCAGCCCGAGGAGGTGCGGCTCACCCACCCCGCGCAGTGGGGTCCGGTGCGTCGCAACGTACTGCTGTCGGCGGCGCGGCTTTCCGGGATCCGCGGGAACCTCGTTCTCGTCCCCGAGCCCGTCGCGGCTGCCGCGCACTTCGCGTCCTACCCCGGACGCGCGCTCGCTCCGGGGCAGGCTCTCGCGGTGTACGACCTCGGCGCCGGCACCTTCGACGTCGCTGTCGTGGGCGCGAACCAGAACGGGTACACCGTGCTCGCCGAAGACGGGCTGCCGGACCTCGGCGGCCTCGATGTGGACCAGGCGCTGATGGTGCACGTCGGGCGGGAGGTGTCGCATTCGGACCCGCAGCGTTGGCAACGGCTTCTCCGCCCCGAGTCCACTGCGGACCGCCGTACGCGGCGCGCGCTGCAGGAAGACGTGAAGGCCGCGAAGGAAGCGCTGTCCCGGCATCCGCAGACTGAGGTGCCGATGCCGGAGCCGTTCAAGGACGTACTCGTCACGCGCGGCGAACTCGAGGGTTTGGTGCGTCCGGCGATGCTGCGGAGCGTGGAGCTGCTGTCGCGGACGCTGCGTTCGGCCGGGCTGACGCAGGACCGTCTCGCGGGCATCTACCTCGTCGGTGGGTCGAGCCGGCTGCCGTTGGTCGGATCGATGATCACGGAAAAGCTCGGCGTCGTACCCGCGAGCCTCGACCAGCCGGAGACTGCTGTCGCGCTGGGTGCGCATCACGTGGCGCGTGACGGGCTGTCGATGCGTACGCAGAACGTCGAGGGGCAAGTCGCTTCGGGTGGGCACGCGCCGGCTGTGGGCTCTCCGCCCGGCAACTATCCCGCGTACGCGCCTCCCGCTCCTGCGTTCCCCTCGGGGCCGGCGCCGTCCAACTTTCCGGCGTACTCGCCTGCTGTGCCGGAGAAGAAGAGCCGTACGAAGCTGTGGATCGGCATTGCCGCGGCGGTGGTGGTGCTGCTGGCCGCAGGGCTCACGGTGTTCCTCACCACGAGGTCGTCGGTGGACACGTACACAGCTGACGAGTGCCGTACGCCGGGTCGGACCGACTCGTCCGGCCTGACCGGCTGTATGCGCCAGCTGGCCGGGAAGGTCGCCGATTCGGGCGGCTGTCAGGCCGGCACGGGCAACGGTCCCGCGGCGCCGGCGAACAAGCTCGGAACAGCCGTGACGTGTGCCGCGCCGGGCCGCGCGGGCACTCAGGTGACCTATATCCAAGGACAGTCGGCGGAGGAGCTGAAGGCTTACACCGACGGGTTGCTCAGTTCCGCGGCCGGGGACCGCGTCGAGGCGGACTGGAAGGGCAACGACCTGCAGGGGCACTACGCTTCGGCGGCCGGGCGGACGTCCTCGGTGCTCGTGTTCACCGTGCGGGACCGGCCGCTCGTCGGGTTCATCTACCAGGTGAATTCCGGTGGTCAGGCGACCACGCCGAGCGCGCTGGCCGACTACTTCGAGCAGAACGTGCAGCCGGGGGAGTGAGTCCGGCGCCGGAGCGGGAGTTAACATTCGGCCGATGCGTATCACGGTGTTCCGGCGGCTGATGACCGACGAGTTCGGGGCCGCCCGCGCCGACGTTCTTTCCCAGGACCACGTGCTCAGCGGGCTCGGCGGCCGGACGGTCGAGCAGGCGCTGGCGGCGGGGGTCCCGGCCAAGGAGATCTGGCGCGAGGTCTGCGTGGCCTTCGAGATCCCGCCGGAGCGGCGCTGACCTGTGCCTTTGCCCGGTGGCGACCGTCCGGCGGGCGAAAAAAGCCCGGGGCGGGCGTGTCGGTGCCGGCCTCGAACACCTGTTCGTCTATGGTGTTGTCCACAACGGGGCCAGCGATCCACAGATCGGTCGCCGCGCCTGGAATTGTCGGTCCCTCCCCGTAACGTCGGACCGGAACAGAGCTTGACCCCGGACGAGCTTGATCTGGACAACCGAACAAGACACAGGCCCCAACCAGCGAGGTGGACTTCCATGCCAGCAGCACCCGACAAGGACAAGGCGCTCGAGCTCGCCCTTGCGCAGATCGACAAGCAGTACGGCAAGGGCTCGGTGATGCGCCTCGGCGAGGACACCCGCCCGCCCATCGCGGTGATCCCCACCGGCGCGATCGCTCTCGACGTCGCGCTCGGCATCGGCGGGCTGCCGCGTGGCCGGGTCATCGAGGTCTACGGCCCGGAGTCCTCGGGTAAGACCACGGTCGCCCTGCACGCGGTGGCCAACGCGCAGCGGGGCGGCGGGATCGCCGCGTTCATCGATGCGGAGCACGCGCTCGACCCGGAGTACGCGAAGGCGCTCGGCGTCGACACCGACGCGCTGCTCGTCTCGCAGCCGGACACCGGTGAGCAGGCGCTGGAGATCGCCGACATGCTGATCCGCTCCGGCGCGCTCGACATCCTGGTCATCGACTCCGTCGCGGCGCTCGTGCCGCGGGCGGAGATCGAGGGCGAGATGGGCGATTCGCACGTGGGCCTGCAGGCCCGCCTGATGAGCCAGGCGCTGCGGAAGATCACCGGTGCGCTGTCCAACTCCGGCACCACCGCGATCTTCATCAACCAGCTGCGTGAGAAGGTCGGCGTGATGTTCGGCTCGCCGGAGACCACCACCGGTGGCAAGGCGCTGAAGTTCTACGCCTCGGTCCGGCTCGACGTGCGCCGGATCGAGACCCTCAAGGACGGTGGCGAGGCGGTCGGCAACCGCACCCGGGTCAAGGTCGTCAAGAACAAGGTGGCCCCGCCGTTCAAGCAGGCCGAGTTCGACATCCTCTACGGCCAGGGGGTGTCCCGCGAGGGCTCGCTCATCGATATGGGGGTCGACCAGGGCATCCTGCGCAAGTCGGGCGCCTGGTACACCTACGAGGGCGACCAGCTCGGCCAGGGCAAGGAGAACGCCCGACGCTTCCTGCGGGACAACCCGGACATCGCCAACGAGGTCGAGAAGCGCATCAAGGAGAAGCTCGGCATCGGCCCGCAGCTCGACGCCGACGCGGTCGAAGCAGTGCCGGCTCCGGTCGACTTCTGACCGGCGGCTGACCACGCCGAGTTCCCCGCCGGCACCGCCGCCGGACCGGGATTGCCGATCGTTTCCCGGCCTCGTGCCGACCAGGGGCGACATGGGTGATCCTGGTCGGTGGCGTGGTGGCGTGGTGGCGCGCGAGGTCAGGGTCGGCGTCGGGCGTTTCCTGCCGCGGGAACGGAGAGTCGGTCTTGCCCTGATGTCCCCGTAGTCGCACCGTGTCGTGGTTCGACGCTTAGACGTCGGTATGGAGTCGCGTTGCCGGTTGCGGCTTGTGAGCGGCAGTTGTGGCGTGGTGAGGGCCTTCGTGTCACTGTGTGGCGACTTCGGTGTCGTGGCTTGGTGTGGCTGCCGAGGGACGCGGGTGTCACGGTCCGGGGTAAGTGCGTGGTTGCGGTGACTCTGGCGTGGTGAGTGTGCCGGGGTCGTGATGAGGGTGCTGCCGATCGGCGGTACCGGAGTGGGAGTGCGGTCGTGGCGAGGGCGCCGAAGGTCGAGCCGGCGGAAATGGCTCCGGACGAGCGGGCGAAGAAGGCCAAGGAAATCTGCTTCGACCTTCTTGCCGCGCGGCCGCGGACTGCCGACGAGCTGCGGCAGACGTTGCAGCGCAAGGGGTTCGACAGCGAAACCGTGGAAACCTTGCTCGGCAAGCTGGACCGTGCGGGCCTCGTCGACGACGCCGCGTTCGCCGAAACGTGGGTCCGCAACCGGCATGCCAACCAAGGGCTCTCCCGCACCGCGCTCGTCGCGGAACTGCGGCGCAAAGGCGTCGACGAGGAGATCGCGAACCAGGCCGCAGGGGAAGTCGACCGGGAATCCGAGGAGGAACGGGCGCGGGAACTCGTACGCAAGCGCCTCCGCTCGCTCGGCAACGTCGACGAGCAGACCGCGATCCGCCGGCTGCTGGGCTTTCTCGCGCGCAAGGGTTACCCGCAGGGCCTCGCCTACACCGTCATCCGCGACGAACTCCGCACCTACGGCGCAGAATCCGCCCTCCTCGACGACGCGGCCCTCGACTGACCGCACCCGTCCAGTCCGTCGCGTGAGAGGCAGGGCTCGCGGGAACGCGGGATTTCGCAGGCGATCGCGGGAAAGCCCAGGCGGTGGTGGGAACGGCTCGGGGAAATCCGCCCGTCGTGTGCGAAAGATTGCTTCGTGCGCGGCGCGCACGCGAACCTGGTGGTGTTCGCCGCCCGGCGCGAGAGCCAGGCCGGTGTGCGCCTCGCGATCCGAGCCAGCCTGCGCGACGCGCGGTCGTAGGCGCCAGTCCGTGGGACGCCGGTCGTGAAGCGGCATGCAAAGGCGACTCGGTTCGTGAGGGCAGGCTGCGCGGAAGTCAGGCGTGGGCAGCTCGTGTGAGAGGCGAGGGTGAGCCAGTCCGGAAAGGGCGGAGGCAGCTTGCGTGAGAGGCGAGGGTGAGCCAGTCCGGAAGAGGCCAGTGTAGGGCAGCTCGCGTGGGAGGTAAGGGAGTCAGCTCGGGAAGCGGAGGCAGCTTGCGCCTGAGCCAGGCGTGGGGCCGGTCCGGAAGTATCCAGCGTGGGGCAGCTCGTGTGAAAGGCAACGGTGAGCCAGCCCGGGAGAACGTGCGGGCAGCGTGAGCCAGAACCAAGCGTGGAGCCAGTCCGGAAGGGGCCCGGGACGAAGCCACACCTGACACGCAGGCACCGCACCCCCACGCGAGCGCGGAGGGGAGCGTGGCGCTGCGGCAGGTGCTGACGCCCGAGCTATCCGGCCGCTACCGGCCCCGCTGTGCCAAGCACCGCTGCTTGCGGTCATCTGCGTCGGGGCGCAGATGCGGCCCGCCCGCGACTGATCGTCGGAGCGGGCGGGCACCGCGGGGGTGGCCGCGGGCGGCTCACCGTAGCGTGGCGGCCTCCGCGGCGAGGTTGCGTACCTCGTCGAAGTCCTTGGTGGACAGGAGCTTTTCCGGGGTCAGCCAGGAACCTCCGACGCAGCCGACGTTGGGCAGCGCCAGGTAGGACCGCGCCGAATCCGGGGTGACGCCGCCGGTCGGGCAGAAGCGCAGGTCCGGCAGAGGGCCGGCGATCGACTTCAGGAACGCAGTGCCCCCGCTCGCTTCGGCGGGGAAGAACTTCAGCGCCGTCAGTCCCCGTTCGGCCAGGCGCAGCGCCTCCGACACAGTGCTCGCACCGGGGAGGAACGGCAGCCCGGTCGCGAAGGCGGCGTCCAGCAGGGCATCCGTGCAGCCCGGGGTCACCAGGAACTGCGCGCCCGCGGAAGCGGCCAGTTTCGCCTGCTCCTCCGACGTCACCGTGCCGGCGCCGACGACGATGTCCGGGACCTCGACGGCCACGCGCTCGATCGCGGCCAGCGCGGCCGGCGTACGCAGCGTCAGCTCGATCACGCCGACGCCGCCGGCGAGCAGCGCGCGGGCGGTCGGCACCGCGTCGTCGGCATCGTCGATCACCACGACGGGCATGACGGGCGAAAGGGTGAGCAGATCCGTCACTGACCGACCTCCTGGGTGTAGTGCGCGTACGAGGGCACCGCCATTGTCCCCTGCCCGAACGCCGGGACGCCGCGGGCGAGGGCGAGCTCCGGAGTGAGCGCGCCGAAAACGCTTGCGCCCTGGTCGGCCGGGCCCACCGCGCGGCGCAGCGCGCCGAACAGCTCCCGCCCGGTGCCGCTCCACGCCGACTCCGACGGGGGAGCGTCGATCAGATCGCGGCGGGTCAGCTCTTCGCCGGCGACCAGTGCGTCGAGGGTGCCGCTGCGGGCGTCGAAGCGGATCACGTCACCGTCGGCGATCCGGGCGATCGGACCGCCCACCGCTGCCTCCGGCGTCACCTGGATCGCCGCCGGGACCTTGCCCGAAGCGCCGGACATCCGGCCGTCGGTGAGCAGCGCGACGCGGAAGCCGCGATCCATCAGCACCCCCAGCGCCGGAGTCAGGCCGTGCAGCTCCGGCATCCCGTTGGCCTGCGGGCCCTGCTGCCGCAGCACCACGACCACGTCCCGGTCCAGCTCCCCGGCACGGAACGCGGCCGTGAACGACTCCTGCGAGGTGAACACCCGGGCCGGGGCCTCCACGACGCGGTGCTCCGGCGCGACCGCCGACACCTTCGTGACCGCGCGGCCCAGATTTCCCGCCACCATCCGCAGCCCGCCGTCCGGCGCGAACGGCCGCGACGCCGGGCGCAACACCTCCTCGTCGAGACTGCGGGCCGGCACTTCCCGCCACACCAGCTCACCGTCGGACAGGATCGGTTCCTGTGTGTAGTGCCGCAGGCCGAAACCGGCGACCGTGTGCACGTCCTCGTGCAACAGCCCCGCGTCCAGCAGCGTGCCCACCAGGAACTGGATGCCGCCGGCGGCGTGGAAGTGGTTGATGTCCGCGCTGCCGTTCGGGTACACCCGCGCCAGCAGCGGCACCACGGCCGACAGGTCCGAGAAGTCGTCCCAGGTCAGCTGGATGCCCGCGGCCGCGGCCACCGCGACCAAGTGCATCGTGTGGTTCGTCGACCCACCGGTGGCCAGCAGCGCGATGATGCCGTTGACGAAGGCTTTTTCGTCCAGCACCCGCGAAACCGGCGTGTACTGCTCGCCGCGGGACAACGCGACCACGCGCCGGCCTGCCTCCTCGGTGAGCGCCTGCCGCAGCGGCGTGCCCGGTTGCACGAAGCTCGACCCCGGCATGTGCAGGCCCATCACCTCCACCACCATCTGGTTGGAGTTGGCGGTGCCGTAGAACGTGCAGGTGCCGGCCGAGTGGTACGAGGCCGCCTCGGCGTCGAGCAGCTCCTCCCGCGTCGCGCGGCCCTCCGCGTACCGCTGCCGCACCGCCGCCTTCTCCTTGTTCGGCAGGCCCGAATTCATCGGCCCGGCCGGAACGAGGACAGCCGGCAGGTGCCCGAACGACAGGGCACCGATCAGCAGCCCCGGCACGATCTTGTCGCACACACCCAGCAACAGGGCCGCGTCGAACAGGTCGTGCGACAGCGCGATCGCCGTGGCCATCGCGATCACCTCGCGGCTGAACAGCGACAGCTCCATTCCCGGGCGGCCCTGCGTGATTCCGTCGCACATCGCGGGCACCCCACCGGCGAACTGCGCGACACCGCCGGCCGCGCGCACCGATTTCTTCAGCCACAACGGGTAATCCCGCATCGGCTGGTGCGCGGAGAGCAGATCGTTGTACGAGGACACGATGGCCACGCCGGGCGCGCGCGACTCCCGCAGCGCTTGCTTGTCCACGCCTTCCATGGCGGCGAAGCCGTGCGCGAGATTGCTGCACGCGAGGCCGCGGCGGGCCGGACCTTCCTCGTGGGCGGCCGCGCTACGGACGAGGTAAGCCGAGCGGGTCTCCGCACTGCGCTCGGCGATGCGGGCGGTGACTTCGGCGACGATCGGGTGGACCGCGGTGGGCGGATTCGGGCTGCTGCTCATGTCCGGCTCCCGGCTCACAAGTGGTGTGGTGGGGTTCGCGGGACGGCGGCGCTGGCGTCGCAGGAACGTGACGGTGACCACGGTAACCCGGCGGGCCTCCGAGACAAAATCGATTCAGAAAACCCCTACGAGTGAGCCGCGTCACGTCCGACCTGGTCAATGTGCTACTTGTCACATCGCACAATGCCAGGCAGAGTCGTATGTGACGAGGTGATCGTCATCCCGCACTGACGGCCCACCGATCAGGGAGGCTTTCGATGTCCACCACAGAACTCGCCGAACTACGGCGCACCATCGGCCAGTTGCGGCAGTGTGTGGGCGCCCTGCGCTCCCGGTACGGCGACGCTTCGGCAGTCCGCCGGCTGGCCAACGACGTCGAACGGCTCGACATCGACACCGCCGAACTCGACGGGCACCCGCAGGCGGTGCCCGCGCAGGCGAAACCCATGGACCGCGTCCCCGTGCCGGACACGCCTTACGACCCGGCGCTGTGGAGCGGCGCCGACGACGAAGGTGTCGGCGGCTACAAGCGCGACCAGCGGTGAGCGCGCCCGCTGACAACGACGTCAGCCGGGCAGGTACCGGCGTCCGCTCCCCGGGGCGGGCGCTGCTGGCCGACCGGACGCTGCGTACCGACCGGTGGTGGCTGCAGCCCCTGCTCACCGTGCTCGGGCTCGCCGCCTTCATCGTCTACGCGACGATCCGGGCGTTCGTGCGCACCGCGTACTGGGTGCCGGATTACCACTACCTGACGCCGTTCTACTCGCCGTGTGTGTCCACTTCGTGCGTCGAAGGGTCCAGCCACTTCGGACACTGGTTCGGGGATTTCCCCGGCTGGCTCCCGCTCGGCGTGCTCGTGCTGCCGTTCCTGCTCGGGTTCCGGCTCACCTGCTACTACTACCGCAAGGCGTACTACCGCTCGGTGTGGTTCTCGCCGCCGGCGTGCGCGGTCGCCGAACCGCACGCCCGCTACACCGGCGAGACGCGGCTGCCGCTGATCGTGCAGAACGTGCACCGGTACTTCTTCTACGTCGCGGTGCTGGTGTCGCTGGTGAACATCTACGACGCGGTGGTCTCGTTCCAGAGCCCCAGCGGGTTCGGTTTCGGTCTCGGCAACATCATCATCGTCGCCAACGTGGTGCTGCTCTGGGCGTACACGCTGTCGTGCCACTCCTGCCGGCACGTCACCGGGGGACGGCTCAAGCACTTCTCGAAACATCCGGTCCGGTACTGGATGTGGACGCAGATCACGAAGCTCAACACCCGGCACATGGCGCTCGCGTGGACCACGCTCGGCACGCTCGTGCTGACCGACCTCTACGTGATGCTGGTGTCGAGCGGGGCGATCGCGGATCTGCGTTTCGTCGGCTAGCGTCGGCACCCTCCTTTCGCAGGCAAGACAACGGCGTCCCAGCTCCGAGGTGGCTCATTTCATGACCGAGGTCGAACGGCACAGCTACGACGTGGTGGTGATCGGTGCCGGCGGCGCCGGTCTGCGCGCGGTGATCGAGGCGCGCGAACGCGGGCTGAGCGTCGCGGTGGTGTGCAAATCACTGTTCGGCAAGGCGCACACCGTGATGGCCGAAGGCGGGTGCGCGGCGTCGATGGGCAACGCGAACTCGAACGACAACTGGCAGGTGCACTTCCGCGACACCATGCGCGGCGGGAAGTTCCTCAACAACTGGCGGATGGCCGAGCTGCACGCCAAGGAGGCCCCGGACCGCGTCTGGGAGCTGGAGACCTACGGCGCGCTGTTCGACCGCACCGCCGACGGCCGGATCAGCCAGCGCAACTTCGGCGGGCACACCTATCCGAGGCTGGCGCACGTCGGGGACCGCACCGGGCTCGAGCTGATCCGCACCATGCAGCAGAAGATCGTTTCGCTGCAACAGGAGGACTTCACGGAGTACGGAGACTACGAGGCCCGGATCCGGGTGTTCGCCGAATGCACGGTGACCGAGCTGCTGCTGGATGACGGCGCGGTGGCCGGCGCGTTCGGCTACTGGCGGGAGAGCGGGCGGTTCGTGCTGTTCGAGGCGCCCGCGGTGGTGCTCGCGACCGGCGGCATCGGCAAGTCATTCAAGGTCACCTCCAACTCGTGGGAGTACACCGGCGACGGGCACGCGCTGGCCCTGCGTGCGGGAGCGAAGCTGATCAACATGGAGTTCGTGCAGTTCCACCCCACCGGGATGGTCTGGCCGCCGAGCGTGAAGGGCATCCTCGTCACCGAGGGGGTGCGCGGCGACGGCGGCGTGCTGAAGAACTCCGAGGACAAGCGGTTCATGTTCGAGTACGTGCCGGACGTGTTCAAGGGGCAGTACGCCGACAGTGAGGACGAGGCCGACCGCTGGTACGCCGACGCGGACAACAACCGCCGCACGCCGGACCTGCTGCCCCGCGACGAGGTGGCCCGTGCGATCAACACCGAGGTCAAGGAGGGCCGGGGTTCGCCGCACGGCGGGGTGTTCCTCGACATCGCCAGCAGGCTGCCCACCGAGGAGATCCAGCGGCGGCTGCCCTCGATGTACCACCAGTTCAAGGAACTCGCCGACGTCGACATCACCAAGGAGGCGATGGAGGTCGGCCCGACCTGCCACTACGTGATGGGCGGGGTGGAGGTCGACCCGGACACCGGCGCGGCGAGCGTGCCGGGGCTGTTCGCGGCGGGTGAGTGCTCCGGCGGGATGCACGGTTCCAACCGGCTCGGCGGCAACTCGCTGTCCGACCTGCTCGTGTTCGGCCGCCGCGCGGGACTCGGCGCCGCATCCTATGTGGACGGTCTGGACGGCGGGCGGCCGGAGGTCCGGGAGTCCGACGTGGACTCGGCGGCGCGGACCGCGCTGGCACCGTTCGATCCGCCCGGCGACGGCGCCGCGGAGAACCCGTACTCGCTGCACACCGAACTGCAGCAGTCGATGAACGATCTGGTCGGCATCATCCGCAAGGCACCGGAAATCCAGCAGGCGCTGGACAAACTCGGCGAGATCCGGGAACGGATGAAGCGGGTGACGGTGGAGGGGCACCGGCAGTTCAACCCCGGCTGGCACCTCGCCGTCGACCTGCGCAACATGCTGCTGGTCAGTGAATGCGTGGCCCGTGCGGCGCTGCTGCGCACGGAAAGCCGCGGCGGGCACACCCGCGACGACTATCCGAGCATGGACGCCGACTGGCGGCACAAGCTCCTGGTGTGCTCGGCGGTCGCCGGGGAGAATCCGGCGATCCCCGGGGTCGAGGTGGTCGAGAAGGAGCAGCTGCGGCTACGGGACGACCTGCTGGAGCTGTTCGAGCTCGACGAGCTCGGAAAGTACTTCACCGATGCCGAACTGGACAACCACCCGGGGAGGAACGCGTGAGCTATCAGGCCAGTTTCCGGGTCTGGCGCGGCGACGAGACCGGCGGCGCACTGCAGGACTTCCGGGTCGAGGTGAACGAGGGTGAGGTCGTCCTCGACATCATCCACCGGCTGCAGGCCACCCAGGCCTCCGATCTCGCGGTGCGCTGGAACTGCAAGGCGGGCAAATGCGGTTCGTGCTCAGCGGAGATCAACGGCAAACCCCGGTTGCTGTGCATGACGCGGATGTCCACGTTCACCGAGGACGAGGTGGTCACGGTGACGCCGATGCGCAGCTTCCCGGTGATCCGCGACCTGGTGACCGACGTGTCCTTCAACTACACCAAGGCACGCGAGATCCCGTCGTTCACCCCGCCGGAGGGGCTGAAACCGGGCGAGTACCGGATGCAGCAGGTGGACGTGGAGCGTTCGCAGGAGTTCCGCAAGTGCATCGAATGCTTCCTGTGCCAGAACACCTGCCACGTGGTGCGTGACCACGAGGAGAACAAGGAGAGCTTCGCCGGCCCCCGGTACCTGATGCGGATCGCGGAGCTGGAAATGCATCCGCTCGACGTCGCCGACCGGCGTGACGACGCGCAGGACGAACACGGCCTCGGGCTCTGCAACATCACCAAATGCTGCACCGAGGTGTGCCCCGAAGGAATCCACATCACCGACAACGCGCTCATTCCGATGAAGGAGCGGGTGGCCGACCGCAAGTACGACCCGATCGTCTGGCTCGGGAACAAGCTTTTCCGGCGCGACCGGTGACGTGGTCGCGTGCCGCACTGGCGCACGCGACCGTGACCGCACTCGCCGCGGCGTGCCCAGGCTCGCGGGCGGACCTCATCGGCTCGCTCGGGGCCGGGACCGCCGACGAGTACAGCGACATCGACGTGGAATGGGTCGTGCCGGACGGCCGGCTCACCACCGCTGTGACGAGCGCCCGCGCGGTGCTGGACGAGGTACAGCCGGTGGCCGCGGTGCGCGTTGCGCCGGACTACTTCCACTCGGCTCGGCGTCGGCTGCTTTTCGTGCGCTTCGCGGAAGTGTCGTTGTTCTGGCGGCTCGACCTCGCCGTACGCGAGGTGTCCGGCCCGCCGGCCAAGGGGGAGAGTGACCCAGGTGAGCACGCCGGCGACCACGAGTGGTCGCGCCCGGCGAGTGCCCTGGCCAACGCCTTGGGCACGATCAAGGCGGTCGCCCGGGGCCGGTTCGACGACGCCGGTGGCCTCGTGGACCGCGGGTTCGTCCGGATCGCCGAGGCGGACGGCGCGACCGGCCGCTGGGTTGCCGACGTGACCCGCCTGTGCCGGGCGGCGGTCGCCCGCGAACCAGATCTGGCCACGCTGGCGCACGAAACAATCGCGCTGGCCGAGGCGGAGCTGCGCGGACAACCGGGTGCGCCGAAGAAGAGGTGACCACACCGATACGCAGCGTTCCGGTGGTCCGCAGATGGTCACGGCAGGCCGCGACGAATACGGGCCGGCGGTTCGCAGACGACCACCGGTCGCGACGAATGGGCCGTGCACCTGAGGCGATTTCCCTGCCTCCGGTGTACGGCCCATCTCTATTCACGCCGGTATTCGCGGAATGGGCGAACGCCGGCGATGCGGCGTCATCAGATCGAGTAAGTCACGTTCGCCACCGGGCTGTTGCGCGACTGCACCCGCACCTCCAGGTTGGACGCCGTGTTCGCCGGCCATTTGACCGTGCCCGTGCCCAGCGTCCCGCAGCCCACCGACTGCCACGAGTCCGGGTTGCGCGCCTTGCCCATCCGGGCCTGCACGCAGGCGGTCTGGTTGGTGCTCGCCTGGACGTTCCAGGTGATGCGCAGTTTGCCCTTCCAGCCGCTGGCCGGGCTGGTGTAGGAACATTCCTTCGAAACGGGACCCCATTTCCCCAGGAATCCCGAAGTGCGGCTCTTGCACAATGCCGTCACGCTGTTCTCGGACGCGGCGGCCGGAGCCGCCGTGAATGTCGCCGTGGCCAGCGCGGTCACCGCGAACGCGGTGAGCACCGAGGTGACCCGGCCTTTTTTGGGCGCACGAATTCCCGTCATGGACATCACTCTTCCCTCAGTCTTCCCAGTGGCCGTTCTTGATCAACGGCTTGGCTCGAGTATTGCAGTGCTTCGACGATCTTGCACGCGCGGGCGGAAAAAGGCCGTTGAGCAGCGACGACGTGCGTTGGTGAGATCGATTCGGGTTTACTTGATGCTTTGTTAAGGTTGGCGGGTGCTGGTGACGAATGCGCGGGTTCTCGACCCCGATTCCGGTGTGGCGGAGCCCGCGAACGTGCGGGTCGACGGCGCGGTGATCACCGCCGTCGGGTCCGATGTGGACGGCCCGGACGCGGTCGACGGTGAGGGTGGGCTGCTGGTGCCCGGCTTGATCGACTGCCATGTGCACGTCGCGTTTCCCCGACGGGAGCCGTTGCCACGCAGCGCGCGCGTACTCGAAGCGGTGCCGGTCCTCGTCGGCTTGCTGAACCGGGGGATCACGACGGTCCGCGACGCCTGGGGTGCCGACGCGGGCATTCGGCACGCTGTGCGGGAGGGCTGGATCGCCGGACCCGAATTGCTGATCAGCCTGCGGCAGCTGTCGCCGACCGGTGGGCTGGGTGACTCCTGGGCCCCGGACGTCGGACAGGCCGACAGCTTCGGGGATCCGTCGTTGCCCGAGCCCGGATTCGACGGGCCGGACGAGGCACGCGCGGCGGTGCGGCGAATGGTGCGTGCCGGTGCCGACTGGATCAAGCTGGGCGCGAGCGGGGCGATGGCGCACCTGCGCGACCGGCGGAACGTCGAGCCGACTGCGGAAGAGATGCAGGCAGTCGTCGACGAGGCCCGCCGTGCGGGCCGTGCCGTGCTGGCGCACGCGCATACGGCGAGTGCGGCGGCTGCCGCGGCACACGCCGGTGTCCGCAGTGTCGAGCACGGTGTCTTCCTCGATGACGAAGCCGCTTCCGCCTTACGCCGCAACGGATGCTGGTACGTGCCGACGCTCGCACCGATCGCGCCCGAGTACGGCGAAGCGCACCGGCGTTCGCTCGCGTTGGCTCTCGAGGCGGGCGTGCCGATCGCGGCAGGATCGGACCTCGCGGTCCGTCCCCATGTCGACTTGCTGACCGAGCTGCGGTTGCTGTCCGAGGCCGGACTGGGTGCGTCCGGGGCGCTGCGAGCGGCCACGAGCGAGGCAGCGCGGCTGCTTCGGCTGCCCGACCGCGGACGGATCGCGCCCGGGCTGCGGGCGGACATCGTTCTGTTGCGTGACCCCGAAATCGACGTACGGGACTTCGCTTCCCGCATCCGGATGGTCTGGCAGGCAGGACGCCGGGTGCGGTGACGACGCGAGCACGAAACAAGGCCCCGGCGCGGTTCAGCGCGCCGGGGCCTTGTTCGAGCCGATTCCGGTCAGGTCCCGGCGGCGCCACCGACCGCACCGCCACCCGCGGCCGCGCCCTGCACGATCTGCTCGGCGCGGTTGTCCGTGGTTTCGATGTGCTTCTTGTTGCGCCGGTTGCGCTTCTCCAGGTACGTCGCCAGTGCGGTGAGCAGCAGGCAGAGCACGATGTAGATCGCGGCCGCGACGAGCGTCGACGGCACGATCGGGCGGCCGAACGCGCCCTGGGTACCGATGTAGCGCGCGTAGTACAACAGCTCCGGGTAGGTGACCAGGAAGCCGAGCGCGGTGTCCTTCAGCAGGACCACGAGCTGGCTGATGATCGACGGCAGCATCGCGCGGATCGCCTGCGGCAGCAGGACGGTGAACATCACCTGCGTCTTGCGCATGCCGAGCGCGTACGCGGCTTCGCTCTGTCCCTTCGGCAGGGACAGCACGCCGGCACGGAAGACCTCCGCCAGCACCGAGCCGTTGTACAGCGTCAGGCCGAGCACCACGGCGAACAGCGGCGAGGTCTGCACGCCGAACGTCGGCAGCCCGTAGTAGAACACGAACATCAGGATCAGCAACGGGATCGCGCGGAAGAACTCCACCACGAACGTGCAGATCCCGCGCAGCCACGCCCGATCGGAGAGCCGTCCGGCGGCGAAGATCGCGCCGAAGACCATCGCGAACACCGCACCGAGCGCGAACGCCTCCAGCGTGGCGACCACCGCGGCACCGAGGTCGCGCTGTACCTGTGCGTACTGCAACCATTCCCACTTGCGCCCGGCGAACTGGCCGCTGTCGGCGAAGCGGTAGACCACGAACGCGATCAGCGCGAGCACCACGACGATGCCGGCCACCGCGTAGATCCGGTGCCGGATCCGGGACTTCGGCCCCGGCGCGTCGAAGAGGACAGAACTCATCGGGCCACGCTCCAGCGCTTCTCCAGGTTGCGCTGGACCAGCGAAAGCACCAGCACGAGGATGATGAACCCGAGCGCCACCCACAGCAGGGCGACCATCTGGTCCCCACCACGCTCGGAGACGTACTGGCGGATCGCACCGGCCTCGGCGACCGAGAACCCGCTCGCGATCGTGGTGTTCTTCAGCAGCGCGATCAGCGTGCTGATCAGCGGGGGCACGACCGACCGCAGTGCCTGCGGCAGCACCACCTGGCCGAGTACCTGGCCGAAGTGCAGGCCCAGCGCGCGGGCCGCCTCGGCCTGGCCGACCGGCACCGTGTTGATGCCCGAGCGCACCACTTCACAGATGAACGCCGAGGTGTAGATGGTCAGCGCCACCGCGGCGGACGGGAAGTAGTCGATCTTCACGATCTCGAGCAGCGGATAGGCGAACACGAGGAACGCGAACACCAGGGTCAGCGGTGTGTTGCGCAGCAGGGTCACGTAGACCGTGCCGATCGCGCGCAGCGCCGGTACCGGGCTCACCCGCAGCATGGCCAGGATCGTGCCGAGCACCAGGCTGGCGACCCCGGCGATCAGGAACAGTTCGATCGTGGTCAGAAAGAACGGACCGAACAGGTCCAGATTGTCGAGCAGGACGTCCATGGAGCCTTCCCCGCGTCCGTGGGACGGAAATCGATGTGGAGCGGCCGGTGGACGGGAACCCCGTCCACCGGCCGTGACCTCAGGTCAGTACTTCTGGATCTTCGGCTTCGCCACGGTGGAACCGGGCGTGCCGAGAGTGGCGTCGTAGATCTTCTGCCAGGTGCCGTCGTCCAGCGCCTTCTGCAGGATGTCGTCCATCTTCGACCGCAGCGCCTTGTCGTTGAGGTCGAGGCCGATGCCGTAGGGCTCCTCGGAGAACGGCTTGCCGACGACCTTGAAGCTGTCCGGGTCCTGCTTGGCGAACCCGCGCAGGATCGCGTCGTCGGTGGTGACCGCGTCCACGTCCTTGGTGGCCAGCTTCTCCACGCACTGCGAGTACTTCTGGAACTCGACGATGTTGCCCGGCTCGGTCAGGTTCTGCTCGCGCACCCGCTGGATCGGGGTCGACCCGGTGATCGAGCAGACCTTCTTGCCCTTCAAGGCCTGCGGGCCGGTGATGGAGGCGTCGTCCTTGCGCACCAGCAGGTCCTGACCGGCCTCGTAGTACGGCCCGGCGAAGGACACGAGCTTCTTGCGCTGGTCGTTGATGGTGTAGGTGCCGACCATGTAGTTGACGTCGCCGTTCTTGATCGCCTGCTCGCGAGCACCGGAGTCGACGACCTTGTACTCGATCTTGTCCGGCGAGAAGCCCAGTCCGGCCGCGATCAGCTTGGCAATCTCGATGTCGAACCCGGCGTACTGCCCGGTCGTCGGGTCCTTCTGGCCCAGCCCTGGCTGGTCGTCCTTGGCGCCCACGACGATCTTCGGCGCCGCCTTCATCTTCGCGAACACCGGCGAACCCGCCACGTCCACGTTCTGCGCGACCGGGTAGGTCGGCAGCGCGGCGGCGGACTCCGAGCCGCTCTGGTCACCGCCGGGCGCGGCCGGGGTGCCTTCCTTGCCGCAGGCCGTGAGCAGCAGACCGCCGGCCAGCAGTCCGACCGCGAGGGTGCGGATCCTCATGTGAATCTCTCCTGTGTCGGTCCGTCGGATCCGGATGGTCCGGACGGGTCAGTGGGTCAGGATCTTGCCGAGGAAGTCCTTCGCGCGATCGCTGCGCGGCTGGGAGAAGAACTCCTCCGGGGTGGCGTCCTCGACGAGCTCGCCGTCGGCCATGAACAGCACGCGGTCCGCGGCGCGGC
Source organism: Amycolatopsis jiangsuensis (assembly GCF_014204865.1). Taxonomy (NCBI): domain Bacteria; kingdom Bacillati; phylum Actinomycetota; class Actinomycetes; order Pseudonocardiales; family Pseudonocardiaceae; genus Amycolatopsis; species Amycolatopsis jiangsuensis. Next base: position 2,791,442 of record NZ_JACHMG010000001.1, on the reverse strand, counting down.
GGGCGAAGCCCATCTCGTGGGTGACCACGAGCATGGTCATCCCGTCCTTGGCAAGGCCGGTCATCACGTCGAGCACCTCCTGGACCATCTCCGGGTCCAGTGCCGAGGTCGGCTCATCGAACAGCATCACCTTGGGCCGCATGGCGAGCGCGCGGGCGATGGCCACGCGCTGCTGCTGCCCGCCGGACAGCTGCGCCGGGTACTTGTCCGCCTGGTTCGCGATGCCGACCCGCTCCAGCAGCTCCATCGCGGTCGTGCGGGCCTCGGCGGCCGGGGCCTTGCGCACCTTCACCGGCGCGAGCATCACGTTCTCGAGGATCGTCTTGTGCGCGAAGAGGTTGAACTGCTGGAAGACCATGCCGACGTCGGCGCGCAGCGCGGCGAGCGCCTTGCCCTCGGCGGGCAGCGGCACACCGTCGACGGCGATCTCACCGGAGTTGATCGGCTCGAGCCGGTTGATCGCCCGGCACAGCGTCGACTTGCCCGATCCGGACGGTCCGAGCACCACCACGACCTGGCCGCGCGGCACCTCGAGGGTGATCTCCCGCAGTACGTGCAGGTCGCCGAAGTACTTGTTCACGGCGACCGCCTTGATCATCGGCGTCGCCACGTCCGTGGTCATCTGGCCTCCAGAGCTCCTTGGTCGTCATCGTCGGCGGCTGCGGGACCCCGGATCCCACGTCGATGGCGGAAACCTACTCCCGTCGGCCCTCGTGTAAAGGCCGCTTGAGCAATCCTTAGGGTCTCAACTACGTATCGAACGCGGCCGCCGCGGCGATCCGGCGCTGCTCAGCCTAGCCGCGCCCGGCGCGGCCGCCACCCGGGTGCGGGCACGGCGCGGTGCCCTAGAGTTCCCGGCTACCGTGGTCTGGATCACCGGGGAGGCGAGCGGTGCGAGTGCTGCTGGTGGAGGACGACGACCGGGTCGCCGGCGCGCTGGTGCCCGCGCTGACCCGCCGTGGGCTGGCCATGCAGCGGCTCGCCTCCGGGGCCGGGGTGCTCGAGCGGGTGCACGACGTCGACGTGGTGCTGCTCGACCTCGGTCTGCCCGATGTGGACGGTGTGCAGCTGTGCCGCCGGATCCGCGCGGTCAGCGACGTGGCGGTGATCGTGGTGTCCGCGCGCGGTGAGGTGGACGACCGGGTGCAGGGCCTGCGTGCCGGCGCGGACGACTACCTGGTGAAGCCCTACGACGTCGAGGAGCTGCTGGCCAGGGTCGAGGCCGTGCGGCGCCGCCGCGGGGAGCCGTCGGCCGGCGCGGTGCCGGTGGTGGAGGTCGGCGACGTGCGGATCGACCTGGCCCGGCACGAGGTGCTGGTGGCCGGCGAGCCGGTCGCGCTGTCGCGCAAGGAGTTCCAGGTGCTCGCGCTGGTCGCGGGTGCGCACGGCGCGGTGTGCTCGCGTGAGCAGGTGCTGAACGAGGTGTGGGGGCACCGCGGCGCGGCCGAGAGCCGGTCGCTGGACGTGCACGTGGCCACGCTGCGCACCAAGCTCGGCCGTCCGGCGCTGATCGAGACCGTGCGCGGAGTCGGCTACCGCCTGAGCGGAGGAGGCTGAGCGGTGCGCGTCCGGTTGCAGGGCATCGTCGTCACGCTGGTGGCGCTGCTCGTGTTCGGGCTCGGCATCCCGCTGGCGCTGAGTATCGCCGGCAGCCTGCAGCAGCAGTTCTTCCTCGACCGGCTCACCGACGCCTCGCGGTTCGCTTCGCTCGCGCAGCGTCCGCTGCTGGACGATCAGGCGTCCCTGCTGGAACCCGAACTGCGCCGCTACACCGAGGTCTACGGCGTCACCGTGGTCGTGGTGGACCAGGACGGCGAACCGGTGCTCAGCTCCTCCGGCGGAGCGGCCGCGGGAAGCATCGACCGGGCGAGCATCCGGACGCCGGTGAACCAGGCACTGGCGGGCCGGGCCCCGGAACCCGGGCCGATGCTGTTGCCGTGGACGGACGATCCGCTGGTGCTGGCCGAGCCGATCCTGATCGATGGCGAGGTGCGCGGCGTCGTGGTCACCGAATCCTCGACCGGGCACGTTCGCACGCTGCTGCTGTGGCGGTGGCTGGTGCTGGCCGCGGGCGCGGTGGTCGCGTTCGGGCTCGCCCTGCTGGTCGCGATCCCGGTCGTGCGCTGGACGCTGCGCCCGGTGCGCCGGCTGGACGAGGCTACCGGGGCGCTGGTCGCCTCGGTGGTCAGCGGCCGCGACGCGGTGAAGGTGGGGGAGAGCGGCGGCCCGCCCGAGCTGCGGAAGCTCGGGCGGTCGTTCGACCGGATGGCCGAGAGCGTGTCCGAAACCCTGGCCGCCCAGCGCGCGTTCGTGGCCGATGCCTCGCACCAGCTGCGCAATCCGCTCACCGCACTGAAGATCCGGCTCGGCAACCTGACCGGCGAGGTCGCGGACGAGGCCGCCGCCGACCTCGAAGCCGCGCGGGTGGATGCCAAGCGGCTCAACGAAATCCTCGACGAACTGCTGTCCATGGCGCGGGCCGAGGCGGCCGGGGGAGAACTGGTGTCCGAGGACCTCGCCGAGGTCGTGGCCGACCGGGTCGCGGACTGGTCGGTCGTCGGCGCCGCGCGGGAGGTGACCCTGGAGAGCGAGGTCGACGTGGCCGGTGCCCGGGTGCTGGTGCCCCCGCGCGGGCTCGAGGTCGTACTCGATGCGTTGCTGGACAACGCGTTCAAGTTCACCGCTTCGGGGACCGTGGTGCGGGTGAGCGCGCAGCGGACCGGGCAGCGGGTGACGCTGGCCGTCCGCGACCACGGGCCGGGCCTGCGCAAGGACGAGCTGGAGCGTGCGGTGGACCGGTTCTGGCGCAGCAGCACGCACCAGAACGTGCCCGGCTCCGGGCTGGGGCTGGCGATCGTGCACGAGATCGTCCGGCATTCCGGTGGGCAGCTGCGGCTGTCGCTGCCCGACGGCGGCGGGTTGCGGATCGAGCTGGAACTGCCGGTGGGCTAGAGCTTCCCGGCGCGGTAGTAGGCGAGCGCTCCCGGGTGCAGCGGCACCGGGCTGGTCTCGATCCCGGGATGCACGTCGATGGACAGCGCCGCCCGGTTGGCCGCGGCCAGTGCCGGACGGGCGTCGTAGAGCCCCCTGGTCAGTGCCTCGGCCACGTCGCCGGGCATCGAGGTCGGCACGACCAGGAAGTTCGGCACCACGAGCGTGGTCACCGGACCCGGCTGGTCGTAGGTGCTGGCCGGGATGGTCGCGCTGCTGTACACCGGGCTGAACCGCCGCATGTCCGGCATCAGCCCGGCCATGTCGAGCAGCCGCAGGCCGACCGTGCGCGTGTATCGGGTGATCAGCGGGGTCGGCAGCCCGCCGGACCAGAAGAGCGCGTCGACCCGGCCCTCGGCCAGTGCGGTGAGCGAGGCCTCCAGCCCCAGATCCTGCACGGTGACCGACCCGGTCAGCCCGGCCACCTGCAGGACGCGCCCGGCGATGTACTCCACGCCCGATTCCGGCGAGCCGACCGCGATGTGGTGCCCGCGCAGCGCCTGCACCGAGGTGTAGGGCGAATCGGCGCGTACCACGATGTGCAGGTAGTCGTCGTGGATCCGGGCGAGCGCGGCGAGTTTCCCGGGATGCGCGGCGGCCGAGTCGGTGGCCAGGTCGGCGGCCACGAACGCGACGTCGGCGGTCCCGGAGAGCACGCGGTTGAGGTTGTCCCCCGAGCCCTGGGTGGCCAGCACCTGCGGCCGTTCGGTGCCGAGCCCGGCGGCCCACGCGTCGGCCAGCGGCCCGGCCAGATCGTGGTAGACCCCGCCGACCGCACCCGCCGCGATGCGCAGGTGCAGATCCGGGAAGTCCGCTTCGCATCCGGCCAGCAGCGCCCCGGCCGCCACCAGCGCGGCCGTCATCGCCGTACGCCTCCGCATGCAGGGATCGTGCCAGATCGAGGCGGACGGCCAGCGGATGACGGACGCGGAGACCACGTGAGATGCGCGAGGGCCCTCCCGGTGCCCGGCCGACCAGGCAGGCAGGCGCCAAGGTCGCCGGACCGGCGCGGCGTTACTCTGGTTGCTGATGACCGAGAAGCAGGCACCCAGGGCGTACCAGATCCGGACCTTCGGCTGCCAGATGAACGTGCACGATTCGGAGCGGCTCGCCGGGCAGCTCGAGGCGGCCGGTTACGTTCCGGCGGACGCGTCGGCGAAGCCGGACCTGGTCGTGTTCAACACCTGCGCGGTGCGCGAGAACGCGGACAACAAGCTGTACGGCACGCTCGGGCACATGCGCCCGGACAAGATCGCGAACCCCGGGATGCAGATCGCGGTCGGCGGCTGCCTCGCGCAGAAGGACCGGGGCGAGATCGTCAAGCGGGCGCCGTGGGTGGACGTCGTGTTCGGCACGCACAACCTCGGTTCGCTGCCCGCGCTGCTCGAGCGCGCGCGGCACAACTCCGAGGCCGAGGTGGAAATCCTCGAATCGCTCGAGACCTTCCCGTCGACGCTTCCCGCGCGCCGCGAATCGTCCTACGCGAGCTGGGTGTCGGTTTCGGTCGGCTGCAACAACACCTGCACGTTCTGCATCGTGCCCTCGTTGCGCGGCAAGGAACGCGACCGCCGTCCGGGGGAAATCCTCGCCGAGGTCGAGGCGCTGGTCGCCGAGGGCGTGCTCGAGGTGACCCTGCTCGGGCAGAACGTGAACTCCTACGGCGTCGAGTTCGGCGACCGGCTCGCGTTCGGCAAGCTGCTGCGGGCCTGCGGCGGTGTCGACGGGCTGGAGCGCGTGCGGTTCACGTCGCCGCATCCGGCGGCATTCACCTCCGACGTGATCGACGCGATGGCGGAGACCCCGAACGTGTGCCACCAGCTGCACATGCCGCTGCAGTCCGGCTCCGACCGGGTGCTGCGCGAGATGCGCCGCTCCTACCGGTCCACGCGGTTCCTGAAGATCCTCGACGAGGTGCGTTCGGCGATGCCGGACGCGGCGATCACCACCGACATCATCGTGGGTTTCCCCGGCGAGACCGAGGAAGACTTTCAGGCGACGCTGGACGTCGTGCGCGAGGCCCGGTTCGCCAGCGCGTTCACCTTCCAGTACTCCCAGCGCCCCGGCACGCCGGCCGCGACGATGCCCGGCCAGCTGCCGAAGGAGGTCGTGCAGGAGCGCTACGACCGGCTGGTCGAGCTGCAGAACGAGATCTCCTGGGAGGAGAACCGGGCGCTGGTCGGCCGGACGGTCGAACTGCTGGTCGCCGAGGGCGAGGGACGCAAGGACGCCGAGACGCGCCGGATGAGCGGGCGCGCCCGTGACGGCAGGCTGGTGCACTTCACCCCGACCGGGCCGGCCGTGGACCGCGCGGTACGCCCGGGCGACGTGGTGGAGACGGTGCTCACCTACGGCGCCCCGCACCATCTGGTCGCCGACGGCGACCTCCGGACGCACCGCCGCACCCGGGCGGGCGACAACGCCGAGGCAGGTCTTCGGCCCAAGACGAACGGGGTCACGCTGGGTCTGCCCGGCTTCGGCGCCCCGCCGGCACAGCCGGCCCCGGTGAGCGAGTGTGCACGGTGAGCGAATCGGGAACCCCGGCCGAGGTCGACCGGCAGCTGAGCGAGGAGATCGACCAGGCGGGCCGGCGCGCGGCCCGCACGGTGGAGCTGGGCAGGCGCGGGTTCACCATCTCGGTGCTGATCTTCGTGCTGCTGGTGGCGCTGCTGCTGCCGTGGGCCGAGGGACATGCCGGCTGGCAGGCGGTGACCGGTGCGGCGGGCGGCATCCCTCAGCTGTTCGCGGTGACCTCCACCGGCATCGGCGTGCTCGCCGGCGCGGTGGCGCTGGTGACCCGCCGCTGGTGGGTCTCCTGGTGCTGTGCGGCCGGCGGCTGGTTCGCCTCGGTCGACGGGCTGCTGGCGATCTGGTCGCAGCAGTCCGCGCACGCCAACGGAGCCACCGGAAGCGGCCCGGGCCTGGGCATGATCATCGCCTGGATCACGACGATCATCCTGGCCGCGCTCTGGATGCGCACCGCGTTCTCCCGCGCCTGACCTTCCGTGGCTGCCTTCTGCGCGGAAACGCCGTGAAGGCCTCGTTCCGGAAACTGAACGAGGCCTTCATCCCGGAGTGAGCCGGGGCCGGCTCAGCGGTCGGCGACCGCGGCTTCGGCGGCTTCCATCCACTCCCGCCACTGGGCGGCCTGCTCGTCCGCCTTCTTCGCGCGTCGTTCGTCGCCCGCGGCACGGGCCTTCTCGGCCTGGCTCTCGAACTGCTCGACGCGTTCCCGGAACTGCGCGGCGCGGGCCTGTGCCTCCGGGTCGGTGCGGCGCCAGCGGCTGTCCTCGGCCGCCTTGACCGCGTCCTGCACCGCCTTCAACCGGCCGTCCAGCTCGCGGATGCGCTCGCGCGGGACCTTGCCGATCTCGTCCCACTGCTCCTGGACCTTGCGCAACGAGGACTTCGCCGCGTCAAGGTTCGCCGCGGCGTCGATCTTCTCCGCTTCGACCAGCAGCTCTTCCTTGCGCGTTGCGTTGCCGGCGAATTCGGCGTCCCGTTCGGAGAAGACCGCCGAACGGCGGGCGAAGAAGGAGTCCTGTGCCGCGCGGAAGCGCTGCCACAGCGCGTCGTCGCTGTCCTTGGGGGCCCGGCCGGCGGCCTTCCATTCGGCCATCAGGTCCTTGTACCGGCCCGCCGTCGGACCCCAGTCCTCCGAATCGGACAGCGCCTCGGCCTCGGCGATCAGCTCTTCCTTGCGGTGCTTCGCGCCCGCGCGCTGCTTGTCCAGCTCCGCGAAGTGCGAACCGCGGCGCCGGTTGAACGACTCGCGCGCCTTCGAGAACCGTTTCCACAGCTCGTCGTCGGTCTTGCGGTCGACGCCCTTGACCGTCTTCCACTCGTCCAGGATCGCGCGCAGCCGGTCGCCCGCGGCTTTCCACTGCGTCGACTCGGCGGCGATCTTCTCCGCCTCCTCGGCCAGCCCCTGCTTGCGGGAGACGGCGGCGCTGCGCGCCTGCTCGCGCTCCTGCTTGACGTTGACCAGCGCCTTCTCCGCGACGCCGATCACGTACTCGAGCCGCGCGGCGAGCGCCACGAGGTCGCCGACCACGGCGGACTCACCCAGCCCGTCCCGCAGCTGCGTCGCGCTGCTCAGCGCGTGCTTCGGATCGCCTGCCCCGGACTTCAGCCGCGTTTCGAGCAGCTCGACCTCGGTCCGGACGTCGTCGAAGCGGCGCGCGTAGTGCAGCAGCCCCTCCTCGGGCGTACCGGCCTGCCAGACCCCGACGGTCCGCTCGCCGTCGGCGGTGAAGACGTAGACGGTGCCCTCCTCGTCGATCCGTCCCCAGGTGGCCGGGGCGGTTTCGGCGGACGGCACGGCCGGTGCGGCAGGGCCGGCGTGGTGCGCGTGCGGTACCGGGTGCGGTGCCGGGGTGCCGGGGGACGTGTTCTCCTGGGCCATCGCAGGCTCCTTATCGCCTGTACGCCCGCTGGTGCGGGCGCCCCGCCGCGGGAGCGGGGCCGGGTTGCGCTTCTCGTGCGGGGGCGAAAGTGCCCCAGCGGCATTCAAGCAGCTCAGCGCCCGCCGTGGTACTCCGATGAGCCGCCTGAAGCCGTTGATCCTACTTCGCCCGGACGCTCCGTGCCCGTGTCCCGGCCCGGCCGGGTACCCTTCGCCAGCGTGATCAGCCCTGCTCAGCCGCCGGTTCCGGTGGCCGTCGTCGGCCCCACCGCCACCGGGAAGACGGCGCTGGCCGTGGAGCTGGCCCTCGCGCTGGGCGGCGAGGTCGTGAACGCCGACGCGCTCCAGCTCTACCGCGGGATGGACCTCGGCACGGCCAAGGCGACCCGGGAGGAACGCCGGGGGGTACCGCACCACCTGCTGGATGTCCTCGACGTGACCGAGACGGCGTCGGTGGCCGCCTACCAGCATGCCGCCCGGCGCACGATCGAGCGGATTCGCGCGGCGGGGCGGGTGCCGGTCCTGACCGGTGGTTCCGGGCTCTACGTGCAGGCGGTGCTCGACGATCTGCGGTTTCCCGGCACCGATCCGGCGATCCGGGCCAGGCTCGACGAGGAGGCGGCAGGCCTCGGCACCGCAGCGCTGCACTCGCGCCTGGCCGAGCGGGATCCGGCCGCGGCGGCCGCGATCCTGCCCACGAACACGCGCCGGATCGTGCGGGCACTCGAGGTCATCGAGATCACCGGCGAACCCTTCTCGGCGAACCTGCCGAAGCCGGGGCCCGCTCGCTACGGGACCGTGCTGATCGGGGTGGACCGCGAGCCCGCCGCTCTCGACGAGCGCGTCGACCTGCGGGTGGAGCGGATGTTCGCGGCCGGGCTGGTGGCCGAGGTCCGCGAGCTGGCCGGCCGTGGCCTGCGGGAGGGGAAGACCGCTTCGCGGGCGCTCGGCTACCAGCAGGTGCTCGCGGAGCTGGACGGCGCGGGTGATTTCCCCGCGGCCGCCGCGGCGACCGCGCAGGCCACTCGCCGGTTCGTGCGCCGGCAGCGCTCGTGGTTCCGCCGGGACCAGCGGATCCGGTGGTTCGACGGTGCGGAACCGGACCTGGCCGCGCGGGTTCTCACCGTGCTCGCCCAGTAACCTGGAGCCATGGGCGGTATCGAGTTCCTGAAGGGCCACGGCACGCAGAACGACTTCGTGCTGCTGCCCGATCCGGCCGGCCGGCTGGACCTGACGCCGGAGCGCGTCGCGGCGCTGTGCGACCGGCAGCGCGGGCTGGGAGCCGACGGCGTGCTGCGCGTGGTGCGGGCGAGTGCGCTCGGCGTGGAATCCGACGGCGAGTGGTTCATGGACTACCGCAACGCCGATGGCTCGATCGCCGAGATGTGCGGCAACGGCGTGCGGGTCTTCGCCCGCTACCTGGTCGACTCCGGACTCGCCGCGCAGGGGGAGTTCACCGTGGGCAGCCGGGCGGGGGACCGGCCGGTCACCGTGCACCCGGACCGTTCCGTCACCGTGCACATGGGACCGGCCACGATCACCGGCACCTCGGTCACCGTGGTGGCCGGGCGGCCGTTCTCCGGGGTGGCCGTCGACGTCGGCAACCCGCACCTGGTGTCCGTCCTGAATGACGACGTGGCCGGCCTGGACCTGCGCGAGCAGCCCGATTTCGATCACGACGTGTTCCCGGCGGGGGTGAACCTGGAATTCGTCAACCTGCTCGGCGACGGTGCGTTGCGGATGCGCGTGCACGAGCGCGGCGTGGGGGAGACCCGCGCCTGCGGCACCGGCACGGTGGCCGCGGTGGCCGCCGCACTGCACCTGGCGGGCACCGACGCCGGGGAGTCCACAGTGGACATCCCAGGCGGGCGGGTGGTGGTCACCGTCGAACGCGGTTCGGCCACGCTCAGCGGCCCGGCGGAGCTCGTCGCACGCGGCGAGCTGGACGAGGCCTGGTGGGCCGCGGCCGGCTCCAGCGCTTCCTGACCGCCTGATCGTGAAGGCCCCTTCAGGGGATTTCCGTCAAGGGGCCTTCACGACCTCGATGGCGCCCGACCGCACGCTCACGCGCCGATCGTCACCTCGACCGCGAGGTCACCTTCGCCTTCGTGAGTGGTCACGGTGGTGACCGCACCGGCGAGGCGGACGTCAGCGGCGACCTCGCCGAACTCGGCGAGCAGCCGGGCCGGCGCGGTCACCGCGAGGCTTTCCACGGCGGACCGCATCGACACCTTCGCGTCGCTCTTGGCCCGCCGCACCGCCGCGATGACCGAGCCGGCGAGCGGGAGCAGGCCGGGATCGCCGTCACCGCCGGGCGCGGCCGGCCACGGCGCGCGGTGCACCGAACCCTCCTGCCACCACGACCACACCTCCTCGGCCGCGAACGCCACGACCGGGGCGAGCATCCGCACCAGCGCGGAGAGCGCCGTCGTCAGCGCCACCCGGGCGGATTCGGCCGCGGCCTCGCCGAGGTCGCCGTACGCGCGGCCCTTCACCAGCTCCACGTAGTCGTCGCAGAACGTCCAGAAGAACGTCTCGGTCGCCTGCAGGGCGCGAGCCTGGTCCAGCGCCTCGAACGCAGTGGTCGCGTCCTCGATCACCCGGCCGAGCAGGGCGAGCAGGGACCGGTCCAGCGCTTCGGTGGCCACCGCGTCCGGCGCGGGCAGCCCGAGCCCCAGCACGAACCGGCTCACGTTCAGCAGTTTCGTCGCGAGCCGGCGGCCGACTTTCATCTGCCCCTCGTCCACCGCCGTGTCCACGCCGGGGCGGGCGCTCGCCGCCCAGTAGCGCACCGCGTCGGACCCGTGCCGTTCCAGCAGGTCGGCCGGGGTCACCACGTTGCCGACCGACTTCGACATCTTCTTGCGGTCCGGATCGAGCACCCAGCCGGAGATCACCGCGTCACGCCACGGCAGCACCCCCTCCTCCAGCTCGGCGCGCACCGCGGTGGAGAACAGCCAGGTGCGGATGATCTCGTGGGCCTGCGGCCGCAGCGAGTACGGGAAGACGCGGCGGAACAGGTCGTCGTCGAGACTCCAGCGGCCGGCGATCTGCGGGGTGAGCGACGACGTGGCCCAGGTGTCCATCACGTCCGGCTCGGCGGTGAACCCGCCGGGGGAGTCCCGCTGCGCCTCGGTGTGGCCCGGCGGCACGTCGGTGCTCGGGTCGACCGGCAGGCTCGCGTCGTCCGGGACCAGCACCGAGCCGTGGTCAGGCTCGCCGTGCTCGTCCAGCGGGTACCAGACCGGGATCGGCACGCCGAAGAACCGCTGGCGGCTGATCAGCCAGTCGCTGGTGAGCCCTTCGACCCAGCTGCGGTAGCGCACCTGCATGTGCGGCGGCACCCAGTTCAGCTCGGCACCGCGGCCGAGCAGCCTGGCACGCAGGTCCTCGTCACGGCCGCCGTTGCGCAGGTACCACTGCCGACTGGTGACGATTTCGAGCGGCTTGTCGCCCTTCTCGTAGAACTTCACCGGATGCGTGATCGGCCGCGGTTCCCCACGCAGCGCACCGGTTTCCCGCAGGGCCTCCACCAGAATCTGCCGTCCGGTGTGGACGGTCTTGCCGGCCAGCGGCGCGTACGCCTCCGCGGACACCCCGTGCGGTGCTTCGGGCCGGAACCGCCCGTCGCGCCCCAGGACCGGCCGGGTCTCCAGCCGCAGCGCACGCCACCAGGTGACGTCCGTGGTGTCGCCGAACGTGCACACCATCGCGATACCGGTGCCCTTGTCCGGGTCCGCGAGGTGATGTGCGTGCACCGGCACCTCGGCGCCGAACACCGGAGTGCGCACGGTCTGCCCGAACAGGTGGTGGTAGCGCTCGTCGTCCGGGTGCGCCACCAGCGCGACGCAGGCGGGCAGCAACTCCGGACGCGTGGTGGAGATCAGCACCTCGGCGCCGTCTCCGGCGGTGAACACCAGATCGTGGTAGGCGCCCGGCCGTTCACGGTCTTCGAGCTCGGCTTGCGCGACCGCGGTGCGGAAGGTGACGTCCCACAGCGTCGGGGCTTCGGACTGGTAGGCCTCGCCGCGGGCGAGGTTGCGCAGGAAGGCGCGTTGCGAGATCTGCGTGGTCGCCGGGTCGATGGTCTGGTAGGCCAGCGTCCAGTCCACCGACAGCCCGATCCGCCGCCAGACGTCCTCGAACACCTTCTCGTCCTCTTCGGACAGTGCGCGGCACAGCTTGACGAAGTTCCGCCGGGACACCGGTATCGCGTTCTTCCCCGGCTTGTCCGGTGGGGTGAACGCGGGGTCGTAGGCCACGGCGGGCTCGCAGCGCACGCCGAAGTGGTTCTGCACCCGGCGCTCGGTGGGCAGGCCGTTGTCGTCCCAGCCGACCGGGTAGAACACCGAACGCCCGCGCATCCGCTGGTAGCGCGCGAGGACGTCGGTGTGGGTGTAGGAGAACACGTGCCCGATGTGCAGCGAACCGCTGGCGGTCAGCGGCGGGGTGTCGATCGAGTAGACCTCGCCCCGCGTGCGGTCGAACCGGTAAACGCCGTCGTGTTCCCATACCGGTACCCACTTGGCTTCGAGTCCGTCGACACCGACCTTGCGCGGGACTTCGGGAGTGGGTTTCATGAGCCGACTTTACCCAGCCGGTACAGCGGTTTCCGACGCCGCCCGGCGCTCATCCGGCGGGCACTGCGGTGTCCGGCGCGACGGGAAGATTCCGCATGTGCCGCAACGGAGAGCAGATCACCCAGAGCGCGCCGGTGAGCTCTCCGGCCAGCGCCACCCACAGCGCACCGGTCAGCCCCAGCCCTTCGCCGAGCGCCCCACCCAGCAGCCCGCCGAGCGGCATCGCTCCCCACACCACGAACCGGACGCTCGCGTTCACCCGGCCGAGCAGCCGGTCCGGGGTGATCGCCTGGCGGTAGGAGACCTGGGCGACGTTGTAGAGGATCACGCCGAATCCGGCCGCGGCGAGCCCGAGTCCGGCGAGCGGCAGCCGCCAGCCCGGCCCGGCCAGCGGGACCAGCAGATTCCCCGGCCAGACCAGCACCGGCACCAGCCAGATCGACCGCGCCTGCCCGAGCCGCCGGATGACCGGGCCGGCACACAGCGCGGCCACGATCCCGCCGACGCCGCCCACCGCGAGCAGTACCCCGACCTCGGCGGGGGCGAGCCCGGCCCGGCGGGTCAGGAAAAGCACCTCGACCGCCTGCGCGGCCGCGCCGAAGAGGTTCGCCGTCGCGGTGCACGCGACGATCGCGCGCAGCGGCCGGTCGGCCGTCACGAACCGCAGGCCCTCGACCATCTGCGGCAGCAGCCGTTCGCGCCCCGTGCGGCTGCCGCTCGCTTCCACGGTGCGGATCCGCCACAGGCACAGTGCCGAGGTGAGGTAGCCCGCGCCGGTGACCACGATCGTGCTCGCGGCGCCGAGGAACTGCACGAGCACGCCGGCCAGGCTCGGTCCGGCGATCTGTGCCGACGACTGCACGCCTTGCAGCTTCGCGTTGCCCTCCAGCAGCCGTCGGCGGCCGACGAGCGCGGGCAGGTAGGCCTGGTAGGACACGTCGAAGAAGACCGTGGCGAAGCCGGTGAACAGCACGACGGCGAGTACCTGCGTCATGGTCAGCACGCCCGTCCACCACGCGGCCGGGATGCTCAGCAGCAGCACGGCGCGGACCAGATCGGCGGCCAGCATCAGCGGCCGCTTGCGCAGCCGGTCCACCCACACCCCGGCAGGCAGCCCGATGAGCAGGAACCCCACCGTCTCGGCAGCGGTGAGCAGACCCATCTCGAACGGCGTCGCGGCGAGCGTGACCGCGGCCAGCAGCGGGATCGCGGTCGCGCCGACGAACGTGCCGAGCTGGCTCGCGGTGTCACCGGCCCAGAGCCGCCGGAAGTCCGCGTGGAACAGCAACGAGTCGCGTCTCACCCGAGGGAGTGTTCGCCAGCGATTGGAAACTGTCAATCACTGGGGCGGCTCTAGGCTGTGCGCGTGGCGCGGAAACGACGATCCTCCACCGAAGCCGAGGCGGCCGCGCTCGCCTCCGGAATACGGCTGCGCATCATCCGGTTGACGTCCTTCGAGGCGATGACGAACAAGGAGCTGGCGCGGCGGCTCGGCCGCGACCCGGCGACCACGCTGCATCACGTGCGACGGCTGGTCGACACCGGTTTCCTCATCCCGCAAGAGGTCCGGCGCGGCGCGCGCGGGGCGAAGGAGATCCCGTACCTGTCGACCGGTCTTTCCTGGGAGCTGGCGAACGATCCGCCGGAGGCCGCGGTCGGCGAAGCCATGCTGGAAGCGTTCCTCGCCGAGCTGGCCGAAGCCGATCCGGCCGAAGTCGACGCCAGCCGGCTGGTGGTCAAACTGGCACCGGAGGCGGTCGGCGAGCTCCGGGACCGGCTGTCCGAGCTGCTCGACGAGTTCCGCGACCGGGCCCCGGATCCCGCCGCGGACCGCACCGCGATCTACGTCTCGATCTATCCCGGCAGGTAATCCGCTCGGCTCCGGCGCCGAATCGTGGGAGCATGGAGGCACGATGACAGAACTGACACACAACGATCCGAACGACGCCGGGTTCGACGCAGTGGATCCCTCGGATCCCTCGGTCGGTGAGATGGAGCTCGAGGACCGGGCGTCACTGCGCCGGGTCGCGGGCCTGTCCACCGAACTCGAGGACATCACCGAGGTCGAGTACCGGCAGCTGAGGCTCGAGCGCGTCGTGCTGGTCGGCGTGTGGACCGAGGGCGCCGCGGCGCAGTCCGAGGCCTCGCTGGCCGAGCTGGCGAGGCTGGCCGAGACAGCCGGTTCCGAGGTGCTCGAGGGACTCGTCCAGCGGCGCACGAAACCCGACCCGGCCACCTACATCGGCTCCGGCAAGGTGCGGGAGCTGCGGGACGTGGTCGTGGCCACCGGCGCCGACACGGTGGTCTGCGACGGGGAGCTTTCGCCCGGCCAGCTGCGTCAGCTGGAGGACAAGGTCAAGGTCAAGGTGATCGACCGGACCGCGCTGATCCTGGACATCTTCGCCCAGCACGCCCGCTCCCGTGAGGGCAAGGCGCAGGTCGAGCTGGCCCAGCTGCAGTACCTGGTCCCGCGGTTGCGCGGGTGGGGTTCGGCGCTGTCCCGGCAGGCCGGTGGCCGCGCCGGCGGCGCGAACGGCGGCGTGGGCCTGCGTGGTCCCGGTGAGACGAAGCTGGAGACCGACCGGCGGCGGATCGGCAAGCGGGTGGCCAAGCTGCGCCGCGAGATCGCCGCGATGGACACCATCCGCGAGACCAAGCGCGGCCGGCGGGTGGCCAACGAGGTGCCGAGCGTGGCCATCGTCGGCTACACCAACGCCGGTAAGTCGAGCCTGCTCAACGCGCTGACCGGGGCGGGAGTGCTGGTGGAGGACGCGCTGTTCGCCACTCTGGACCCGACCACCCGGCGTTCGCGCACGGCCGACGGGCGAGCGTTCACCCTCACCGACACCGTCGGATTCGTCCGGCACCTGCCGCACCAGCTGGTGGACGCGTTCCGTTCCACGCTCGAGGAGGCCGCCGACGCCGACCTGCTGCTGCACATCGTCGACGGCTCCGATCCGGCGCCGGAGGACCAGGTCAACGCGGTGCACGAGGTGCTTGGCGAGATCACCCGCAGCCGCAAGGAACCGTTGCCGCCGGAGCTGCTGGTGATCAACAAGGCGGACACCGCCGACGAGGTCACGCTGGCCCGGTTGCGGCACGCGCTGCCCGGTTCGGTGCAGGTGTCCGCGCGCACCGGCGCGGGCGTCACCGATCTGGCTGAGGCGCTCGCGGAGCGGTTGCCGAGGCCGGACCGGCAGATCGACGTGCTGGTGCCGTACGCGAGGGGCGAGCTGGTGGCCCGGGCGCACACGGAGGGCGAGGTGCTGGAGGAGGAGCACGTCGCCGAAGGCACGCGGCTGGTGGTGCGGGTCCGCGCGGACCTGGCCGCGGCCCTGCGCCGGTTCGAGACCAACTCCTCGGCGCTCTGAACGTCTTCCGTAGTGCGCGGCCGGCCCGGTCCGCGCACTACGGAGGTGAGCGGGTGCGCGTCGTCTGGGCCTTGGTGGCGGTCCTGATGCTGGTCGGGGCGTTGCCCGCCGCGGCGGTTCCGGCTCCCGCGCCGGAGACGGTGTGCCGGGTCGGCGATTCCCGCGTGGGCGAGCTGTCCGGCCTGGTCTCGGACGGCGACCGCTGGTACGCGATCAACGACGGCGGCACGAAGGTGCAGGTCTTCGTGCTGGACCGGACGTGCCGGGTCCGGCAGGTGCTCTCGGCCCCGACCGACCCGTACGACGTCGAAGATCTGGCGCGTGCCGCGGACGGCACGCTGTGGCTGTCCGACACCGGTGACAACCGGCATCAGCGCGGCACGGTGGCGTTGCTGGAGATGAAGCCCGGCAGCGGCTCGGCCGTCGTGCATCGGCTGACCTATCCGGACGGCGCGCACGACTCCGAGGCTCTGCTGCTGGACCGTTCCGGTACTCCGTACCTGGTCACCAAGGATGTGCTGGGGGACGCGAAGGTGTACCGGCCGACCGGCGCGTTGGCCTCGCCCGGTCCCACGCCGCTGGAGCAGGTCGGCACCCTGCGCGTGCACAGCACCGACACTCCCGGCGGTCCGGTCGGCTCGTTCGGGTCGGTGCTGGTGACCGGTGGAGCGACCAGCGCCGACGGGACGGTGCTGGCCCTGCGCACTTACACCGACGTGTACCTGTACCCGGCCCCGGACGGCGACGTGCCGGCCGCGCTGCGCCGCGAACCGGTCCGCGTCGCCCTGCCGAACGAGAAGCAAGGCGAGGCCATCGCTTTCGAACCGGACGGCACCCTCCTCTCGGCAGGGGAGGGCACCGGCCAACCGGTCCGCGCAATCCGGAACGCGACCGCCCTCGTGACGTCACCGACCGGCCCCGCCACGGCAGACACCACCTCGTCCGGCACCTCGTCCACCACCCCGGACGCGGCCGAGGCCCCCGCCGCCACCGAGGAGAGCGGCTCCGGCGTACCCGTACTGCCCGCAGCCGGAATCGCAGCCACGCTGGTCCTGGGCGCCTGGCTTCTGCTGAACCGAACCCGCCGCCGTGGCAGTCGTCGCCGCTGACCGGTTGCTTCACTGGACTTGCTGGATTCGCGTGATGGCCGGCGAGGGAGGCGGAGGCGCGTTCACGCTCGACCGGGACTCCGGACTTACTGAACTTGCTGGCTGCCCTGCCTGCTCGATCGACCTCTCTGCTTACCAGCCAGCCGACCGCTGACCGGTGACTGACCGACCGTCGTGCGTCTGACCGGCGTGCGATCGACCGGCGTCTGACCGGCGTGCGTCTGACTGGCGTGCGATCGACTGGCGTCTGACCGGCGTGCGCCTGACCGGCTTGCCAGCCGGCTGATTGGCCGACTGGCAAGCAGACCGGCTCACCAGCAGGCCAACCGGCCGGCGGACTTACCAACCGACGGGGCCGCTGACTGACTTACCAGCCGCCGAAGCCGGCCGCCTGACCGCCAAGCCGCCCGGCCGCCGACCGAGCGTGCCTCTTCCTGGTCCGGTCGGCGTACTGCACCGCACTGCCGCACTGCCCAATCCGGGCCGTGTGCGAGGGCGCCGTCTGTGGCGTTCGGTGCCCTCGCCGTGGGTCAGAGCCTGCGCAGTACTGCCACGACCTTGCCGAGGATCGTCGCGTCGTCGCCCGGGATCGGTTCGTAGGCCTCGTTGTGCGGCATCAGCCAGACGTGGTCATCCGTGCGCTTGAACGTTTTCACCGTGGCCTCGCCGTCGATCATGGCGGCCACGATGTCGCCGTTCTCCGCGGCCGGCTGCTGGCGGACCACGACCCAGTCGCCGTCGGTGATGGCGGCGTCGACCATCGAGTCACCGGTGACGCTCAGCAGGAACAGCTCGCCCTCGCCGACGATCTCCCGGGGCAGCGGGAAGACGTCCTCGATCGACTGCTCCGCGAGGACCGGGCCACCGGCGGCGATCCGGCCGACCAGCGGCACGTACGCCGCCTTCGGCACGGACGGCTGCTGGTCCATGTCGATGCCCATCGGATTGTCGTCGGTGGACGCGAGGACACCGACCGCGCGCGGCCGGTTCGCGTCGCGCCGCAGGTAGCCCTTGCGCTGCAGCGCGCGCAGCTGGTGCGACACCGACGAGGTCGACGTGAGTCCCACCGCCTCGCCGATCTCGCGGACGCTCGGCGGGTAGCCGAAGCGGCTCACCCAGGTGCGGATCACGTCCAGCACCTGTTGCTGGCGAACGGTCAGTGTCTCGTCCACGTCGTACACCTCCGGCAGAGCGCTGACCTTGCCCCCGCTGCCCTGGTCGGCATCGCCGCCGGGCCCTTTCGCCACAGTGGCCTTCACCGTGTCCTTCTCCAACGCTGTGTCGCCTCCAGCTCCTCCCGCGGCCGCCGGCAGGCGTTCCGCGCTTTCCCGCGTGCGCCGGCTCCGCTCCCCGCGTGCCGGCGCGCTCTGCCCGGGGCAGATGTCCTGGTTGACGACGTTAGCCACCCCGCCCGGCGATTTCAAACATCTGTTCGATCGACACGCCGTGTCCGCTCGATTTTGTCGGTGCGGGGTGGTAGACCTTCGCACGGACGTTCGATAGAACGCCTGTTCGACCCGGGTCGCGCCGTCGCGGTGCGTACCCGGATCGGACGGAACAGCAGGTCATGAGGAGGTTCCGTCATGTCGATCCTGGCCGACCGCGGGCTCGTCCGCCCGTTCCGGCCCGCCCTTGCCGGGCGGGCCGCCGACCCTGTTTGCCCCGCTCCCGCGTCCAGGCGGGCCCCCGCCACCCCCGGTCCGGCAGCGGACGACCCGGCTGTCCGGGAGCACGACGCTCCGCGATCGGGCACGCGGATCACTCGGTCGGGTGGTTCTGTGGGCCGGAATCCGGCGCGCGAGTCCCGGGCCCGACAGGTTTCGGCCGGTGTGCCGGCGATCCGGGAGCTTCCGAGTCGTCGCGGGGGTGTGCGGCACGTTCCCGCCGCCGTGCCGGCCAACCCGGGCCGGACCGCGCGGGAGCGGCGAGGCGAGCCGTTGCGGCCGCCCACGCGGGCGCGCGTCGTCGCGGGACGGGCGGCCGGTGCGGCTGGGTGCTCGCAGGCGCGGCGGCCTCCCGTACGGTGGCCGTGGCTGGTGGCGATCGCCGCGGCGGTCTGTCTCGTCGTCACCGGACTGGGTGTTTTCGGCGGCGGGGTTCCCGGCGCGGCCGTCCCCGAGCGCACGGCGTCCGTGTCGGTCCGTCCCGGCGACACGCTCACGGCGCTGGCCACCCGGTTCGCGCCCGATTCCGATCAGGCGGCGGTGGTCTCCCGTATCAAGCAGCTGAACGACCTGGACGACACCGCCCTCGTGCCCGGCTTTCCGCTCACCGTGCCGGTCACCGGAGCCGCCGGCGGCGGGCCCGCCCGAAGCGGGTCGTGACGCTCGGCGGCAGTGCGATCGCGGGGCGCGAAGGCCTTCTTTCACCCGCTCGTGCCGCTTGCGTCCATTCGGGCGACGATCTAAGGTCTACCCCTATATCTAGTAGTTACACCGCTGTAGTTGGTCCACAGGTAGGGGTAGACTGGAGTCAGTTATCCACAGCTGGCTGGCGTTCACCCACCGGATGTCCACAGATCGATCACCAGGCGCGGGGCCGCGCGGGGTGATCGTGGTCCAGGCCGTAGCGTGGCGGCAGGGGCCGGACGGGAACAGGAATCGGCCGGCGCGGAGGGGAAGGTGACTGGCGGATGAGGTGCCCGTTCTGCCGGCATGCGGACTCTCGGGTGGTCGACTCCCGAGAGGTGGATGAAGGTCAGGCGATCCGGCGGCGGCGCTCGTGCGCGCAGTGCGGCCGGCGCTTCACCACGTCGGAGACGATGGTGCTCGCCGTCGTCAAGCGGTCCGGCGTCACCGAGCAGTTCAGCCGGGACAAGGTGGTCAACGGCGTGCGCCGGGCCTGCCAGGGCCGGCCGGTCGACGACGACGCGCTGCAGAAGCTCGCGCAGCGCGTGGAGGAGTCGATCCGCTCCGCCGGTCTGGCGGAGATCCCGAGCCACGAGGTCGGCCTGGCCATCCTCGGTCCGCTCCGGGAGCTCGACGGCGTCGCCTACCTCCGGTTCGCCAGCGTCTACCGCTCGTTCTCCTCGGTCGAGGACTTCGAGAAGGAGATCGCCGACCTGCGGGAAGCCATGGCGGGCAGCGCGGAGGACACAGAAGGCGAGCGTACGGCGGACGACTGAGCCGTGCGTGGGGAGTGAGGGACAGGACCGCATGACCGAAACCGTGGGAGCCGGCACGGCCGCCGGACGGAACAAGAAGAAGGCCGCGAACGGGCTGAGCGTGCAGCGCGTCTTCACCACCGAAGGGGTGCACCCATACGACGAGGTCGCGTGGGAGAAGCGTGACGTCGTGATGACCAACTGGCGCGACGGCAGCGTCAACTTCGAGCAGCGCGGGGTCGAGTTCCCCGAGTTCTGGTCGGTCAACGCGACGAACATCGTCACCAGCAAGTACTTCCGCGGCGCGGTCGGCACCGACCAGCGGGAGAGCAGTCTCAAGCAGCTCATCGACCGCGTGGTCGGTACCTATGTCAAGGCGGCCGCCGCACACGGCTACTTCGCCGGCGCGGCCGACCTCGAAATCTTCGAGCACGAGCTCACCTGGATGCTGCTGCACCAGGTCTTCAGCTTCAACTCCCCGGTGTGGTTCAACGTCGGTACCTCCTCCAAGCAGCAGGTGTCGGCCTGCTTCATCCTCTCGGTCGACGACACCATGGAATCGATCCTGAACTGGTACCGCGAGGAAGGCCTCATCTTCAAGGGCGGCTCCGGCGCCGGCCTCAACCTCTCCCGGATCCGGTCCTCGAAGGAACTGCTGTCCTCCGGTGGGACCGCGTCCGGTCCGGTGTCGTTCATGCGCGGCGCCGACGCCTCCGCCGGCACCATCAAGTCCGGCGGCGCCACCCGACGCGCGGCGAAGATGGTCGTGCTCGACGTGGACCACCCGGACATCGAGGAGTTCGTCGCGACGAAGGCGCGCGAGGAGGAGAAGATCAAGGTCCTGCGCGACGCCGGGTTCGACATGGACCTCTCCGGCGCGGACATCTCCTCGGTGCAGTACCAGAACGCGAACAACTCGGTCCGGGTCTCCGACGAGTTCATGCAGTCGGTGGAGACCGGCACCGACTTCGGCCTGCGTGCCCGGCTCACCGGTGAGGTCATCGAGCGCACCGACGCGAAGAAGCTGTTCCGTTCCGTGGCGAAAGCCGCCTGGGAGTGCGCCGACCCCGGCCTGCAGTACGACGGCACGATCAACGACTGGCACACCTGCCCGGAGTCCGGCCGGATCACCGCGTCGAACCCGTGCAGTGAGTACATGCACCTGGACAACTCCAGTTGCAACCTGGCGTCGCTGAACCTGCTGAAGTTCGTGTCCGCCGACGGCACGTTCGACGCGCCGCTGTTCGCGAAGGCCGTCGAATTCGTCATCACCGCGATGGACGTCTCCATCTGCTTCGCGGACTTCCCGACCGAGCCGATCGCCGAGACCACCCGCAAGTTCCGCCAGCTGGGCATCGGGTACGCCAACCTCGGCGCGTTGCTCATGGCGCTGGGCCACGCCTACGACTCCGAGGGCGGCCGGGCGCTCGCCGGTGCGATCACCTCGCTGATGACCGGGGTCTCCTACCGGCGCTCGGCCGAGCTGGCCGGCGTGGTCGGCCCATACGAGGGCTACGCCCGCAACGCCGAGGCGCACCAGCGGGTGATGCGCAAGCACGCGGCGGCCAACGAGCTGATCCGCACCTACCACGAGAACGACAAGGCGGTCCGCGCGCTCGCCTCGCAGGAATGGCAGCGCGGGGTCGAGCTGGGCACCCGCCACGGCTGGCGCAACGCGCAGGCCTCGGTGCTCGCACCCACCGGCACCATCGGCTTCATGATGGACTGCGACACCACCGGGATCGAGCCGGACTTCTCCCTGGTGAAGTTCAAGAAGCTCGTCGGCGGCGGGTCCATGCAGATCGTGAACCAGACCGTGCCGCGGGCGCTGCGGGCGCTCGGCTACCAGGACGAACAGGTCGAGGCGATCGTCGAGTACGTCGCCCAGCACGGCCACGTCATCGACGCGCCGGGCCTGCGCCCCGAGCACTACGAGGTGTTCGACTGCGCGGTCGGTGAGCGGTCCATCGCGCCGATGGGGCACGTGCGGATGATGGCCGCGGTCCAGCCGTTCATCTCGGGCGCGATCTCCAAGACGGTGAACATGCCCGAGGCGGCCACCGTCGAGGACGTCGAGGAAATCTACTTCCAGGGCTGGAAACTCGGCCTGAAAGCGCTCGCCATCTACCGCGACAACTGCAAGGTCGGCCAGCCGCTGTCCACGGCGAAGAAGAAGGAAGCCGAGGCCGGGACCGAGCCGGAGAAGGTCGTCGAATACCGCCCGGTACGCCGCCGGCTGCCGAAGAAGCGCCCGAGCCAGACGGTGTCGTTCACCGTCGGCGGCGCCGAGGGCTACCTGCACGCCGGTTCGTACCCGGACGACGGGCTCGGCGAGATCTTCGTCAAGCTCGGCAAGCAGGGTTCCACACTGGCCGGAGTGATGGACGCGTTCTCCATGTCCATCTCGGTCGGTCTGCAGCACGGCATCCCGCTGGAGTTCTACGTCTCGAAGTTCTCCAACCTGCGCTTCGAACCCGCCGGGATGACCGACGACCCGGACATCCGGATCGCCACGAGCGTCATGGACTACCTGTTCCGGCGGCTCGCACTCGACTACCTGCCGTACGAGAAGCGCTCCCAGCTCGGCATCTTCACCGCCGACGAGCGCTCGGCCGAGGTCGAGCAGAACTACGGCGGCGGAATGGACCTGGAGGCACTGCGCACCAGCGTGGACTCCTCACCGGCCGCCGCTCGCGAGGAGAAGCGGGAGTCCGAGGCAGCCGACGACGCGCACAGTACGGCCGAGCTGATGGAGCTGCACCTCGGCAAGGCCGCCGACGCTCCGCTGTGCATGACCTGCGGCACGAAGATGCGCCCGGCGGGCTCCTGCTACGCCTGCGAAGGCTGCGGCGCCACCTCCGGCTGCAGCTGACCAGCAGTCCGCGCGCACCGCACCCGGCAGAGCAGCTGCCGGGTGCGGTGCCGTGTCGGCACCACGGTCGCCATGTGCGGTGCTGTGCCGTGCCGGCATGACGACCGCCATGTGCGGTAAGCCGCGGCGACGTGAGGATTGCCGGATGCGGTGAGCCGTGTCGGCACCACCGTCACCGGACGTCGGCGGCCGTGGCGGGACGAGAGCCGCCGGGCGCGGTCAGTCGCGGCGCGGTGAGGCATGCTGGGTTGTGGTCGGTCATGAGGCGGTGAAGGTTGCCGGGCATGGTCGGTCGTGGCCGGGCAAGTTGCGGCGGGTGCACCAAGTCGGATCGAGCCGTGGTCGCCGGGGGTGGGCAGCCGGGGCCGGCGTGGCGGTCGCCGGGTGTCGTCGGTGGCGCCGGCTATGCGCCGTCTCGACAGGCACAGGGTGCCTACGCAGGCAGGGCGCCGGAACTCGAGTCGAAGCGGGTCGGCTCAGGCAGGTGTGGCGGGGCCGAGGAGATCCCAGCGGTTGCCGGCGACGTCGCGGAAGACGACGACCCGGCCGTACAGCTCGGTGCGCGGCTCCGCGACGAACTCGACCCCTGCGGCGCGCATGCGCTGGAAACTGGCCTCGAAATCGTCCACGCGCAGGAAGAAGCCCACTCGGCCGGCGTGTTGCGTCCCGATCGCGGCGGTCTGCTGCTCTCCGTCGGCGCGGGCGAGGAGGATGCCGGCCTCCGCGCCCGGTGGGCGGACGACCACCCAGCGCTTGACGCGGCCGTCGTTGGTGCGGGACGGGGAGTCCTCGGCCAGTTCGAACCCGAGCGCCTCGGTGAAGAAAGCGATCGCGTCGTCGTAGTCCTCGACGATGATCGTGGTCAATTGCAGGAACGCGACCATGGCAGCATCCGTCCTTGCCGGCAGGGAACACAAGGCAGGGAACACAAGGCAGCAAGCAGCGGACAGCGCCGCCGCGGCGGGTCGATGAACCGGCCGGACAGCACGACACAGGTGTCCACAAAGGGCACCCGCAGGCCCGGGATCGCGCGCGACCCCGGGCCGGGCGGTCAGGACAGTTTCGACCACAGGAACTCGTAGGCCAGCGCCGTGCGGAAGGCCAGCTGTTCGTTGTCCGCCGCCGCGCCGTGGCCGCCTTCGAGGTTCTCGAAGTACTCGACCTCCGCGTGCCCCTGTTCGCGCATCCGGGCCACCATCTTGCGTGCGTGTCCCGGATGGACGCGGTCGTCCCGGGTGGACGTGACGAACAGGATCGGCGGGTACTCCCGGTCCGCTCGCACGTTCTGGTACGGCGAGTACTTCGCGATGTACTCCCACTCGGCCGGCACGTCCGGGTCGCCCCATTCGGCCATCCACGACGCGCCCGCCAGCAGCAGGTGGTAGCGCTTCATGTCGAGCAGCGGAACCTGGCAGACGATCGCGCCGAACAGCTCCGGGTAGCGGGTGAGCATCACACCCATCAGCAGGCCGCCGTTGCTGCCGCCCTGGATTCCGAGCCGTTCCGGGGTGGTGATGCCGCGTGTGGCCAGATCACGGGCGACCGCGGAGAAGTCCTCGTACACCTTGTGCCGGTCGGCTTTCACCGCCTGCGCATGCCACTGCGGACCGTACTCGCCGCCGCCGCGGATGTTCGCGACCACGTACGTGCCGCCGCGCGAGAGCCAGGAACGGCCGATGGAACCGCTGTAGGACGGCGTGAGGGACACCTCGAAGCCGCCGTACCCGCTCAGCAGCGTCGGCCCGCCTTCGGCGTCCGCCGGGCGGAGCACGAAATACGGAATCCGGGTGCCGTCCTCCGACGTCGCGAAATGCTGGCTGACCTCGATCCCGTCGGTGTCGAAGAATCCCGGCGCCTGCTTGAGGACCTCGACGTCACCGCCGACCACGCCGCGGCTGAGCGTGGACGGCTGGACGTAGCTGGAGGAGTCCACCAGGTACTCGTCGTCGACGTCGGGTTCGGTGTCCACGATCTGCGCGCTGCCGAACTCGGGTGCGCCGGCCAGCGGAGCCTCGGTCCAGCCGTCCGGTCCCGGGGTGAGTACCCGCAGTTCGGTCTTCACGTCGTGCAGCGTCCCGAGCAGCAGGTGGTGCCGTGTCCACGTGTAGTAGTCCAGCGAAGTGTGCGCGTCCGGGGTGAACAGCGCGGTGAAGTTCCGGTCGCCGGAAGTGAACGCGTCGTACCGGATGGCCAGCAGCGCTCCGGCCGGGTACGCCACGCCGCCCACAGTCCAGGAGGTCCGCGGCTGCACGAGCAGCCAGTCGCGGTGCGCCGACACGTCGACGTCGTCCGGCAGGTCGAGTTTCACGAGCCCGGACGCGGTCCGCTCGTGCACCTCGGTCCGAAAGAAGTCCAGTGAGCGGTACACGAAGTCGCGCTCGAATCCCTCGGTCGGGTCGTGGAAGGCGGCGACCGCGACGTCGTCGGGCTTGCCCTCGAACACCGGCACCGCGTCCTCGATCGGGGTGCCGCGCCGCCACTCCTTCACCAGCCGCGGATATCCGGAGCTGGTGAGCGTCCCGGGCCCGAAGTCGGTGCCGAGGTACAGCCGGTCGGCGTCGATCCAGCCGACGCGGTTCTTCGCCTCGGACAGGAAGAAGCCGCCTTCGACGAACTCGTGCGCATCGAGGTCGAACTCCCGGACCACGGTCGCGTCGGCCCCGCCGCGGGACAGCTGCACCAGCCCGAGCCGGTGTCCCGGGCGCAGCACCGCGGCACCCTTCCACACCCAGTTCTCGTCCTCGGCTTCGGCGAGCGCGTCGACGTCGAGCAGCAGCTCCCACTCCGGTTCCGCGCTGCGGTACTGCTCGAGCGTGGTGCGCCGCCACAGTCCCCGCGGATGCGCGCCGTCCTGCCAGAAGTTGTAGAGGTGCGGCCCCCGGCGCACCACGTAGGGGATCCGGCCGCCCGCGTCGAGCACCTCGCGGATCGAGTCCCGCAGCTGCCCGAACCGCTCACCCGCCGTCAGCACGTCCAGGGTTTCGGCGTTGCGGGCGCGGACCCAGTCGAGTGCCGCTTCCCCGGTCACGTCCTCCAGCCACAGATACGGATCTTCGACAGTCATGGCGCCCAGTCTCGCTGTCCTCCTGCCGTCCGGCCAAGTGGACCGGTGTTCTCGTTTCGTGATCCGGCTCGCGTGACCGTCTCCGTATGCTGGGGTGCGTGGGGGATCGATGATCGTTTCGCCGTCGCCGCGCCGTCGTGGGGCCGGGAAGGCGCTCGGCGCGCTGCTGGCGCTCGTGGTGGTCGCGGCCGCGATCGTGGCAGTGGTGCCACGCGAGGTGCGCGGCCACGCGGTCGCGGTGTCCGGCAGCGGGGTGGCGCGGGCTCGCGAGGACGGCAGGCGCCCGGTCCGGGAGCTGGCCACCAATCCACTGCTCGCCGGTGAGGTCGCGCTCGGGCGGGCTTCGTGCGATCTGCCGCGGCTCGGGCGCTCCGGCCCGCAGCTCGCGGCGTACTACGAAGCGCTGTCCGGTTGCCTCGCGCAGGCGTGGCGGCCCGCGCTGGAGCGTGCCGGCGAGCCGGCTGGAGAGGTCCGGGTCTCGATCACGCTGCCGAAGGTGAGCGCGTGCGGCACGGCGCCGTCGCGCGAGGAAGCGGTGGCGTACTACTGCGGTGGCGACACCACGATCTACGCGCCCACCGACTGGATGCTTTCGGACGCCGGGTCGAACGGCGCCCGGCACGTGGCGACCATCGCCCACGAGTACGGCCACCACGTACAGCGGGAAAGCGGCATCCTCGACGCGGCGAGTGCGCGGATGGGCTCGGACCGGCCGGGCGGTAAGGCCGGCAACGCAGTGGTACGCCGCATCGAGCTGCAGGCGAACTGCTTCGGTGCGCTGTTCCTGGCCGCCGCCGCGGGACGCGGATCGATCAGCCGGGCGATGGCGAACGCCGCCGTGGCCGACTACGGCCGAGCCGACGACAGCGGTGACCACGGCAGCCACGACCACCAGATCGCCTGGGCGAAAGCGGGCTACTCCGGCCGCGGCCCGTCCGCGTGCAACACCTGGTCGGCCTCGGAATCCCAAGTCAGCTGAGCCGGTCACGCGAAGACGCGGCGGGGCAGGTCGAGGACGGAGGTGCTTCGGTCGGCGGGCGCGGGCTCGTCTTCGGCTACGGTGCGACCACGACCGGCCGGATCGGGCCGGAACCTGCCCGGCAGCGCCGGGCTGCCCGACGAAGGAGATCGATGACCGACGACGTGATGGTGGCGATCGATGCCGGGCTTCGCAGGCATCTCGCCGGCGATCGGGCCGGGGCGAAGACCGATCTTCTCGCGCTGTGGGGGCGCCTCGGGGAGGACGGCGACCCGCTGCACCGCTGCGCACTCGCGCACCACCTCGCCGACGTCTGCGACGACCCGGCCGAGGAACTCGAATGGGACCGGCGCGCACTGGCCGCGGCGGACGGGCTCACCGACGCGCGCGTCCAGGAGCACCATTCGACGCTCGCGGTGCGCGGGTTCTACCCGTCACTGCACCTGAACCTCGGTGAGGACTACCGCAAACTGGGTGATTTCCCGGCCGCCCGTAGGCATCTCGCCGCTGCCCGCGAGAAGCTCGACGCTCTCGGCGACGACGACTACGCCGAAGGCGTCCGGCTCGCCCTCGACGGGCTGGCCGAGCGGCTGGACTGAACGGCCATACCACGGACCGGCAGGTGCTGCCGGACTTTCGCACTCGGCATCCGGGCCCTAACCTGATGTGACCCGAATCACCGAGGAGAGGGGTTCGCCATGCGAATCGCGGAACTGCTCGAGCGCAAGGGAACGACCGTCGCCACCGTCTCTCCCGGGACCACGGTCACGGAGCTGCTGGCGGGTCTGGCCAGGCAGAACATCGGTGCGATGGTCGTGGTCACGGCGGACGGCGGCATCGCCGGGATCGTGTCCGAACGTGACGTGGCACGCCGGCTGCACGACCACGGCCCGGCAGTGCTCGACGGCCCGGTCGCGGACATCATGACGAAACTCGTCGCCAGCTGCGGCCCGGACGATTCGATCGACCAGCTCAGCGTGCTGATGACCCAGCGGCGGATCCGGCACGTACCGGTGCTCGCCGAGGGCAGGCTGGCCGGCATCATCAGCATCGGCGACGTGGTGAAGACCCGGATGGAGCAGCTGGAACGCAGTCAGGAACAGCTCGAGGCCTACATCGCCCAGGGCTGACTCACTCGCGCCACCCGGCGAGCCGGACGCCCTTCGCCACCTCCACGCGGTAGCCGAGCGAGACAGCCGCGGACGCGCCGGGTGCCAGCGTGAGCTGCCAGCTGTACTGGCCGAGTTCGGTCTGCTCCGACGGCTCCGGCGTCGCGCGCACATCCCGTACGGTGATTGCTTCGTCGCGCGACACCGGGGCCTGGTCGAGCACGGTCACCAGCGCTTCGCGTGGGCTGTGATTGTGCACAGTGGTGCGGTATTCCGCTTCACGACGGCGTTGGCCCGACAGTGTCGCCTTGCTCGCCGTACGCCGCACGAGCTCTCGTTCGACGCGGATCCGGTCGTCGACACCGAGCGCCAGCTCCCGCTCTTCGCCGGGCGCCCACAGGCCCAGCCGCGTGGTGCCGACGAACTCCGTCTCGTGGAACACCGACGCGCTTCCGGGAAGGAACGGATGCTCGCCGGTGTTGACGACCTTCGCCCGCAGATAAGCCTCCGGCGCCTGGCCGGGCGCGGTCACATAGTCCAGCTGGGCGGTGAGGTCCAGCTGCGCCAGCGTGGTCCGGTGTCCTTGCGCGCCAGAGGGAACAGCGATCGCTCGTGACGGCCGGTAGGTCACCGCGGTGGTGCCCTGTTCCGCTGTGGCGAGTTTCGCCCCGAACCGCGCGTCCGCCGGCACGGCCGCGGCGGCGAACGCCATTCCGCGGCCGGGCGGGGCGGGCTGTTCCCGGTCGAGGTACCAGGGTTCGGGTTCCGGGAGCACCACGGTGTTCGCCGGGCGGGCGGTGGACAGCGCCAGCTCGCATTCCGGCCAGTCCTCGCCGGTGTGCTGGCTGACCAGCCCGTACGCGGTGACCGAGACGTTCGTGTCGCGGACTCGTACGTCGTAGCCGGATTCCCAGCTCGCGCCGGGGACCACATAGGACAGTTCCAGCTCGAGTTCGCCGGTGCCGGACGGCTCGATTTCCACAGTGACCGTGGAACTGTCCTGCTGAGACTGTCCACTGTGGTTTTCGATCTGCCGGTCCAGCGCGGCCAAATCGTCGCGCAGCTCGGCCAGGTGGGTGCTGAGCGCGCGCCGCTCCTTGAGCGTGTCAGCCAGCTGCCTGCCCAGCGCCGCGCTGACTTCGCCCACGCGCGCGGGTTCCGCTGCACCGCCCGCGAGCGCCTTCGCGAAGCTGGCGCCGCTACGGCGTGCTACGCCGGTGAGCAGGTCGACCTGTGCCGACGCGGCTACCTCTTCGTCGGCTACTGCGTCGACTGTGGCCTGCTTCGCCCGCCGTTGCTCGACGAGTGCGCGCAGTGTGGCGTCGGCGGGTGCGGCGTGCTGGGCGAACCCGACGTCGACTCCGGTGACGAGCGCGTCGCCGGTACCGCCGACGCGGACCGATCCGGCGTCGAGGGAGGCAGGCAGGCCGGTGATCTCCACCCGGTTGCCCGCGGCCGGATCGACCGTCCCGCGCCGGGTGACCCGCGCGTGTTGCGGGTAGACGGTGACGGCGACGATGGGTGCGTCCATGGCTCCGACGTTAGTCGCTTGACGGCTTACCCGGTTGCCGGAAGTGTCGGACAGGTTCGTGTGCTTCGTCCGGCTTGGGGGTCCTGTGAGGGTCGCTGCTCGGGTTGCTGTCGTTCTCGCCGCTGTGGTCACGTTGTCGGTACCTGCGGTCGCGCAGGCCGCTTCGCCGCCTGGACCGGTCTTCGCGGACGGTCAGGCGCAAGCGGTGTTCGATCCTGCCGATGTGGTGCGTGAAGACGTCTGGGTGACCGCGCCGGTCGACAGCGACCACGACGGTCAGCCCGACCGTGTCCACGCGCAGGTAGTGCGGCCGAAGGCGACCGAGCTGGGCATGAAAGTCCCCGTGGTGTACGAGGCGAGCCCGTACTTCGCCGGCGGCAACGACGTCGCGAACCACGACGTCGACAAAGAGCTGTACGTGCCGGGGCCGCACGCCGCGGAGCCGATCGAATGGGCCTACCAGGACTACTTCACCGCGCGTGGATTCGCGGTGGTGTACGGCGAATCCCTCGGTACCGGACTGTCCACCGGCTGCCCGACCACGGGCGGCGCGAACGAGACGATCGGCGCCCGTTCGGTGGTCGACTGGCTCAACGGCCGTGCGCCCGCCCACGACGCCGCGGGCACTTCGGTGACCGCCGGCTGGAGCACCGGGAAAACCGGGATGATGGGCGTGTCCTACAACGGAACGCTGCCGAACGCCGTGGCGAGCACCGGCGTCGAAGGGCTCGAGACGATCGTGCCGATCGCCGCGATCTCCAGCTGGTACGAGTACTACCGCACCGACGGCGCGGTCGTCGCGGCCGGCGGCTTCCAGGGCGAAGACACCGACGTGCTCGCCGACTACGTGTACACCCGAGCGGACCGGGAGATCTGCCGTCCGGTGATCGATCAGCTGACCGCTTCACAGGATCGGGTGACCGGCGACTACGGCCCGTACTGGGACGTGCGGAACTACCGCAACGACGTCGCCAAGGTGCGCGCCTCGGTGCTCGCGGTGCACGGCCTGAACGACTGGAACGTGAAGACCGACCAGGTCGCCCAGTGGTACGAAGCGCTGAAGGCACACGGTGTCGAGCACAAGATCTGGCTGCACCAGGCCGCGCACGCGGACCCGATTTCGCTGCGGCGCGACGTGTGGCTGCTGACGCTGAACAAGTGGATGTCGCATTATCTGTACGGAATTGAAAACGGCATCGAAGAGGAGCCGAAGGCCACGATCCAGCGTGAGGACAAGTCGTGGACCGACGAGGCCGACTGGCCAGCGCCGGGCACCGCGGACGCTTCGCTGCACCCATGGCCGGGAGGCGGTGCGACAGGCACCCTCGCCGGACAGCAGGTACCGGGAAATCCGGCTGTCGAATCGTTGGCGGACGACGCGAGCAAGACCATCGAACAGCTCGCCGACGCAGCGTCGTCCGGCAACCGGTTGCGTTACGCCTCGTCTGCCGCGACGCGTGCGCTGCGCCTGTCCGGCACAGCGCACGCCGATCTACGGCTCTCGTTCGACCGCCCGGCCGCGAACGTCACCGCGGTTCTCCTCGACCGCGCGCCGGACGGCAGCTCGCATGTGATCAGCCGCGGCTGGACGGACCCGCAGAACCGCGTGAGCCCCGCGGTGACGACGCCGATCACCCCGGGACAGCGGTACCCGATCCGGGTCGATCTGATGCCGAAGGACTACGTTCTGGCCGCCGGACACCGGCTGGAATTCGTGCTGGCCTCCAGCGACCACGACTACACGCTCCGCCCGCGGCCGGGCGCCGGACTGTCGCTCGATCTCACCGGCACCACCGTGACGCTGCCCGTGGTGGGCGGCAAGACAGCGCTGGGGGAGGCGTTCCTGCGGTAAGCCGTTCCCGGAGTCAGTCGGCGACCCAGTTGCCGTGGAAGCCGAAAGGCACGCGGACGGGCAGATGGATGGTCGCGACCGGGTCGGTGAGGTCCTGGGCGTGCCGGATGACCACGTCGCAGCGTTCTGTGGCCGTGTCGTGGAGGTAGGCCATCAGCCAGCCGTCGTCCTCCGCGGTGCTCCCGGCCGACGGCACGAAGACCGTTTCCATGGTCAGCATGCCCGGCCCGTAGTCGATCCGCTCGCCCGTTCCGCGCTGGACGTCGTACTTGAGCAGTCCGGTGAATCCCTGCGGCATGTCGTCGGAGGTGATCGTGTACGAGTAGCGGTAGTCGCGGCCCACCCGGCGCTCGTCGTGCCGCGGGAACTCCTGTGCGCGGTCGTCGAGCAGCTGCTCGCTCACCTGGCGGGTCGCCGGGTCGGCTGTCCAGCGGTACAGATGACCCGGGTCGGCTAGCGGGTGCAGGAGGTTCGTGCGGAACATCGACTCGTAGCGCACCACCTCCATCACGACGGTGCCGTCCTCGGCGTCGTAGGCGTTGCCGGTGTGGAACACGAAAGGCGTGCCGGGCAGCTCGCACCAGACGACGTCTTCCGCGTTGCCCTCGCGGGGCAGCAGGCCCACCCGGCAGCCGTGCCCGGGATTCCACCGCAGCGGTACGGTCTCGGTGCTCGCGGCCTCCGGCGAGAAGGTGACCGGCATGTCCATGATGACGATGTACTTTTCGGTCAAGCAGGTGTCGTGCACCATCACGTGCCCGGGCAGCGGAACGTCCACGATGCGGCGTACCCGGCCCTCGGGCGTGACGACCTGGTACTGCACCTTCTCGTGCTGCGGGGTGTAGGTGATGGCGTGCGTCTCCCCGGTCACCGGGTCGACGCGGGGGTGCGCGGTGAACGCCTCACCCAGCGTCCCGCCGAAATCGCACCGGGCCTCCGTCCTGAGGTCGTAGGAGACCAGCATCGGCAGCGCTCCGGCCTCGGCGACCGCGTAGACCTCTTTGCCGATCCGGATCATGTTCGTGTTGTTGGAGTTGTCGAATCCCCGGGTCGGCCCCGGCACCGGTGGTTCGTCGAGCGCCGCAAGCACCTCCGTACCCCGGACGAAGCGGTTGCGGTACCACTCGGCCCGGCCGTGGCGCAGTCGGAGGCCGTGCATCATGCCGGTCCCGGCCAGCCAGTTGTGGTTCGCCGGATCGTCGACCGGGGCGACCGGATTGGGTCCGACCCGCAGCAGCCGTCCGGACAGCTCGGCCGGGATCTGCCCGTCGACCGTGAGATCGTAAGCCGTGATCTCCTCCCGGACCGGCGCGTAATTGCCGGTGAGGTACAGGCTGCCGTCCCGCGTCAGCCCGGTGGCCATGGTGTCGTCCGACGTCATTGCGCAGCTCCTTTGCCGTGCTTTTCCCGGTGTTCTGGTGAACCGATGTCAGATCTGGGATCCGCCGCCGTCCATGGCGAGTTCCGCCCCGGTCGTATAAGTGGCGTCGAACGCGAGGAACGCCACCGTCCTGGCGACTTCCTCCGGTGTCCCCAATCGCTGCATGGGAACCTGCACGACCATGTCCGATCTCGTCTTCGCGGCCTCTTCCGAGGGCATCGACTTGTCCAGGATCGCGGTGTCGATCACGCCGGGGCTGACCGCGTTGACCCGGATGTCGTTCGGGAGCAATTCACGGGCCAGGCTCCGGGTCATCGAACGCAGTGCCGCCTTGCTCGCCGCGTACACGCTGATCATCGGCAGGCCCACCACGTTGACGACCGAGGTGGTCAGCACCACCCCGCTTCCCACGGCCAGCAGCGGAGCGAGCTTCTGCACCGTGAAATAGGTACCCTTGGCGTTGACGGTCATCAGCTGGTCGAACAATTCCTCGCTGGTCGCCTCGAATGGCGCGAAACCGCTCACCCCGGCATTGGCGAACAAGGCGTCGACCGTGCCGAACTCGGCCTTCACCCGGTCGGCCAGCTCATCGATGTCCGCAGCGATGCCGCATCGCTGCGGACGGCGATCGCGTTTTCGCCGAGTTCTTCGCGTGCGGCGTCCAAGGCGGATTGGCTGCGCCCGGTGATCAGCACCCGCGCTCCTTCTGCGCAGAACAGCTTCGCGGTGGTCAGCCCGATCCCGCTGCTGCCTCCGGTGATCACCACGTTCTTGCCCTCGTACCTGGCCATATCAGTACTTTCCTCGGTCCGGAATCGGTGTTCCGCCGCGGTGGGAAGTAATCCAGGCGGGCTGTATCCGAGCCAACAACCGTCCGGACCGGATGTCCAAGACCTGTTCGGTATCCCGTTATGCAGGGCGCGTATACCGCGTACAGTCGGGGTGTGACGGATGAAGTCCTGTTCTCACCGGCAGCCGGTTCCCACTCCGACTTCGACCTGCGTCTGGTGCGGTATTTCACCGTCGTCGCCGAGCACCGGAACATCGCCAGGGCGGCAGCACTGCGTGTCGCCCAGCCGTCGCTGAGCCGCCAGATCCAGCGACTGGAGGACACGCTGGGCACCCGCCTGCTGGAGCGCACCACTCAGGGCAGCACGCTCACCGCGGCCGGCGCCGCGTTCCTGCCGCGAGCACGCGCGCTGCTGCATGCCGCCCGCGCCGCCGCCCTCGCGGCCCACGACGCCTCGGTGCCGCACGCGATCACCATCGGTTACACCGAGGACCTCGTCATCACCCCCGCGGTGCGGAGTCTGCGCCACCGCGACCCCGATGCCCAGGTGCGCACCCGGCACCTGAACTGGGATGAAGCCAGTGCACTCCCCGAGGGCAGGGTGGACGTGCTCGTCACCCGCACACCGCTTCCCATCCCCAGCGACGACCTGCTCGTGAGTCTCGTCTACGACGAGCCCCGGTCGCTGCTCGTCTCCGCGTCGCACCGCCTGGCGGGCAAGGAATCGGTCACCGTCGACGACTTCGCCGACGAGCCTCTTCTCGCGTGTCCCACGATGGCCGCGGCGTGGGTCGAGTTCTGGCGGCTCAACCCCCGTCCGGATGGTGCCCCGGCACCGTCCGGCCCCACGGTCGTGCACTCTGTGGAGGACAAGATCGAAGCGGTCGCCGATGGGCGAGCCGTCATCGTCGTGCCCGCCGGCGACCGGCGCAGCACCCTTCGCGACGACCTGGCCACCGTCCCCATCGACGGGATCGAGCCCTGCCAGGTGGCGGTCATCGCCCGCACCGACGACGGCAATCCGCTCATCGCGCACTTTCGGGAAGCTGTGGAGAGTCATCTCGCCGGCAACGCCTAATCGGCGATTCCGGCTCGGTAGGCGAAGGCCACGGCCTGCGCGCGATCGCGGAGCCCGGCCTTGGCGAACAGGTGGTTCACGTGAGTCTTCACCGTCGCCGCGCTGACCACCAGTGTGCGTGCGATCTCCGTGTTCGACAGGCCGGCCGCGATCAACCGCAGTACCTCCACCTCGCGCGCCGTGAGCCCTTCCAGCTCCTGCGTGCGCGCTGGCGCGCGGCTCGTGGCGGCTGCCACCAGCCGTGCCTGCAGCTGACCGTCGACCGTCGACTGGCCGGCCGCGGCCGAACGAAGCGCGCGAGCGATCGCTTCGGCGTCCGCGTCCTTGGTCAGGAACCCCCGTGCACCGGCTTTGAGCGCGCCGAGCAGAGACTCGTCGTCGGTGTAGGTGGTGAGCACGACGACCTCGGTCTCCGGGAACTGCGCGCGGACCAGTTCGGTGGTCTCCACCCCGTCGCGCTTCGGCATCCGGAGATCCACCAGCAGTACGTCCGGGCGGTGCTCGGCGACCAGCTCCAGCGCCTGCACCCCGTCGACAGCAGCTCCGACGACCTCCACCTCGGGCAGCAGACCGAGCAAGGTGACCAGTCCTTCACGCACCACCGCCTGGTCGTCGGCCAGTACGACGCGCAGCTTCACACCGGCACTGTCAGCTGAATCCGCCATCCGTCCTCTCCAGGTCCGCTTTCGAGCGCTCCGTCCAGCAGCGCGACCCGCTCGCTCATGCCTCGCAAACCGTATCCCGGCGCCGGCGCGTCCGGAGGCCGCCTGCCCTGCCGGTCGGCAATGGTCAGAGCCACCTCGTCGGCACCGAAGACCAGCCGTACGTCCACTTCGGCTCCCGCGGCGTGCTTACGCGTGTTCACGAGGGCTTCCTGCACTGCGCGCACCAACGTGGCGCCCACGGACGCGTCCAGCTCACGCTGCTCACCTTCGACGACCAGGTCGGCGCGCGCGCCACTGTCGAGCCGGTACGCGGTCAGCAGGTCGGACACTGTGCGCTCTACGGGCACAACGTCCTCGCGAAGCGCCGCGACAGCATTGCGCGCCTCCGAGAGCCCCTCCGAAGCGAGCTTCTGTGCCCGCTCGACCTGCGCGAGCGCGTCGTCGCTAGCGCCGTCGCGGACCAGCATGAGCCTTGCGCCCTGGAGGTTCAGGGCAAGCCCGGCGAGCGAGTGCGCCAGCACGTCGTGGAGCTCACGGGCAATGCGCGCGCGTTCGGCGAGGGCGGCGGCGCGGCCGTGTTCCTCGGCGGCGGTCTGCGCGCGGGCCAGCGCAAGCTCCGTCTGTTCGAGCCGTTCCACCCGGCTGCGCCGGTTGGCGGCCAACAGGACCATCACGATCAGGACGCACAGGATCGCGAGCGCGTTGAGCCACCCGAGGTGCTGCGTGATCGACCAGGCGACGATCGTGCCGGTCGCGGCGGCCACCGCGAACGCCGAGGCGAGGCGCCCGAACGACCGCAGCGTGAAGAAGGTGGCGCCGAACATCGACACTGAGGTGAAGCCGCCCGGGCGAAGGACCCACAGTGCGCCGGTCACGGCGATCACCAGGACCAGCACGGTGGGCAGCAGCCACGGCGGCCGGACCGTCCGCAGCAGCAGGACCGGCACCGAGCACGCCGCGACCAACGCGATCAACGGCCAGGTCCAGGCGGGCGCGGATGGGATCGCGAACAGCGAGGGCAGCGTGAGCACACCCCAGCGCACCCAGTCGACGCCCTCGAGCCGCCGTAACGCGTTCATCGGCCCCCCTCGGCGCTTGTACGGAAAATGTACTGGCTTCGGCTTGGCTGGGCCGCATCCGGCATTTCCGCCCCACGGAGGTAAGCCTCATGAGACGGTTCGCAACGACCGCCGCGCTGGTGTTCGCGTCCGGCCTGGCCCTGACCGCCCTGGCCGCCCCGGCGTCCGCGGCGCCGAACTTCCAGGTGCCGTTCAAGTGCGGCGTCACCGTGACCGCGGCGACGTTCAGCGGCCACAACCCGGCCAACTCCGTGGACTTCCAGAAGGCCGGCATCACCGGCATGCCGGTCGTGGCGTCCGCGCCGGGCAAGGTCACCCGGGTCGAGAACGAGGGCAGCACCAGCTACGGCCGCTGGATCGAGCTCGACCACGGCGGCGGCTGGCGCACCCGGTACGCGCACCTGTCCGCCCAGGAAGTGTCGGTGGGCCAGAGCGTGGGACAGGGCGTGGAGATCGGCAAGGCGGGAGCGACCGGCGGCGTGACGGGTCCGCACCTGCACTTCGAGGAAAACCTCAACGGGACCACGCAGAAAGCCGTGCTGAACGGTGTCGCGGCGACCTACTACGGCAAGAAGGACTTCACGAGCAAGAACAACTGCGGCGGCAACCCGTACTCGGCCACCCAGGTCTGCGGTAGCGGCTTCTCGGTCGTCGACCAGCAGAAACTGGGTACGGCGGGCACGGCGTACCTGCTCTACAACGCGACGTCGAAGGCCAACTGCGTGACCACCCTCAAGGCGACTTCCCTGGGCAAGGCGAGCCCGGTATCGGCCTTCGTGGAGGCGAAAGGCGCGACCCGGGTCACCGACCAGGGCGACTACACCTACTACGCCGGCCCGGTGAAGAAGACGGCAGGCGCGACGTGCGTGAAGTGGGGAGGTTCGGTGGGCGCCACGACCTACGAAAGCCCCTTCGAACACTGCGGCTGACCCCGGGGCGCTCCTTTGTTTCGGCTTGGCTTGCGCTGACTTGGTCCCGGTTGCCTTGCTGCGGACGGTCTTGCCCGGCACGCCTTGCCCCGGCTGCCGTCTCGGACCGCTGCCGTCTCGGACGCTGTCATCTTGGACCGCTGCCACCTCGGACGCGGACGACTGCCGGGCCACCAGTTCCGGCCGCACCGCCGGCCGCTGCTTCGTCCGGCGGGCACGGCCACAGACTCGGCCGGGGGGACCCCACGGCCGGCCCGTCGAGGCCCTGTACATCCCCCAGGACCTCGACGGGCAATCCCTTGCTTACACGGCGTGCTTCCGAACGCTACTTTCCCTCCGTAGCAAGGTAATTTCGCGCACCATGGCGCAGCCACCACACTTCTCGGGCCGCGGGCACACCCCACCGACACTTCCGCTCGGACTCCGCGTCCGGGCGAGTGGTTGTCCACAACCGCTCGCACCATCCACAGATTTCCCGCCGGCGCCCCATCCGCCGGTTTTCCGCCGCACAGTGGAGGCGTGACCACCTCGACCCCGCCCGGCACCGACCGGGTCACGCTCCGGAATCCGGCCCAGCTCATCGCGGCGCTGCCGTATCTGCTCGGCTTCCACCCCGCCGATTCGCTGGTCCTGCTCGGGCATCGAAGACCCGGCACCTCGATCGGCCTGATCCTGCGTGCCGACCTGCCACCTCGGGAACTCTTCGCCGCACAAGCCGATTCCCTCGTCCCGCGATTCGACGACGAGGAGCACATGGGAGTCACCGCCGTCGTCGTCGGCGGTACTCCGGACGATCTCGGACCACCGTACCCGGATTTCGTCGACGAGCTGCGGCGTGCGCTGGCCGAGCACGACCTCCGGCTGTTCCATCCACTGTGGACGGCGAAGGTCGAGGCCGGGGCGCGCTGGGGGTGTTACCGCGATCCGGAGTGCGGCGGAGTCCTGCCCGATCCGCGGAGCACGGTGGCCGCGGCAGCCGTCACCAAGGCCGGGTTCGTCGTCTACCGCAGCCGTGAAGAGATCTCCGCCCTGCTCGAGCCTCGCTCGCCCGACGCGCTCGCTCGCCGTGCCGCGCTACTCAGGCGTTCCCCCGAGCCCCTGAGCGATCCCGAATTCACCGCTGTGGCATCGGGTGCGCCCAGCGTGCCGCCGCACCGAGCTCTCCTCGATCGGGCGGCAGCGGAAGTCCGGGAAGCATTCTTTCGACACCGCAACGGTTTCGGACCGCCTGATGACGGGCAGGCTGTCCGGCTGGCGCACGCCCTCGCTTTGCCGCCGATCCGCGAGGCCTGTCTCGCCATGGCAGTACCGGTGGGAAGCCCGCTGGCCCGCGAAGCCGAAGAGGTGTGGCTGTCCCTCGTCCGCGAGCTGCCCCCGCCGCACCGTGCCGAAGCCGCCTGCCTGCTCGCTTACACCACGTTGCTCCGCGGTGAAGGTGCGTTCGCCGGGATGGCGGTCAACAATGCCCTCGACGCCGATCCCCGAAGCGTGCTGGCGCGTCTGCTCCACGCGGTCTGGAACAGCGGTGTCGAGCCCAAGCGGCTCCGCGGTCTTGCCGTCCCCACCGGAAGCGTCGATCTGGGATTGGCGGGGGAGACGTGAACGACAGCGGGCCCGGCTCGCCCGAGCCGGGCCCGTAAGTGAGCGGCAGGTCAGGCGCGCCGGCGTCCCCGGGTGAACTCCCAGGCGTCGGAGACGATGCCGTCCAGGTCGGTCCGTTCCGGCTTCCACCCGAGTTCCTCGCCGGCCTTCCCGCTGGAGGCCACGAGCACCGAAGGGTCGCCCGCCCGGCGAGGGGCGACCACGGCGGGGATCGCGTGCCCGGTCACCCGGCGGCAGGACTCCACGACCTCGAGCACGGAGAACCCGGTGCCGTTGCCGAGGTTGTAGATGCGGTGCTCGCCGCCGGTCGCGTGCCGCAGTGCCAGGAGGTGGGCGTCGGCGAGATCGGCCACGTGGATGTAGTCGCGGACCGCGGTCCGGTCCGGGGTCGGGTAGTCGTCCCCGTAGAGGGAGATGTGCTCGCGGTCGCCGGTGGCGACCTGGAGAACGAGGGGAATGAGATGGGTTTCGGTGGTGTGCCGCTCGCCGAAGGCGCCGTACGCGCCGGCCACGTTGAAGTAGCGCAGGCTGACCGCGGCGAGGCCGTGGGCCCGCGCGAAGCTGGTGATGGCGTGGTCGATGGCGAGTTT
The DNA here is from genome assembly GCF_014204865.1 of Amycolatopsis jiangsuensis. Taxonomy (NCBI): domain Bacteria; kingdom Bacillati; phylum Actinomycetota; class Actinomycetes; order Pseudonocardiales; family Pseudonocardiaceae; genus Amycolatopsis; species Amycolatopsis jiangsuensis. The sequence goes on along the minus strand of NZ_JACHMG010000001.1, from coordinate 2,752,365 downwards.
CGAAGCGCCGTAGGTGTTGGTCGGCCGTGTCGGCGCCGTCTCCGGGATCGGGGACACGTCGGGCTCGCCGTACGTCGCGGCGGTGGAGGAGAAGACGAGGCGCGGGGTGCCGTTCGCCTTCATGGCTTCCAGCAGCCGCAGGGAGGTGACGACATTGCCCTCCCAGTACTTCGCCGGATCGGTCATCGATTCGCCCACGAGCGACTTGGCGGCGAAGTGCAGCACCCCGTCGAATCCTTCACCGAGGAGGTCCGCGGCCACCTCGGCGGCGTCACCCTGCACGAAACGGGCGTCCGGGTGCACCGCGTCGGCGTGCCCGGTGGAGAGGTCGTCCACGACGGTGACCTGGTGACCGGCCTCGATGAGCCGCGCGGCGCACACGCTGCCCACGTACCCCGCGCCGCCCGTCACCATCAGTTTCAGGGGGCTCTGCTGGTCCGTCACGTCTTGGCCTTTCTGATGAGGGGTGCTGACCGTGCGCCACAGTGTTCCCCTTGCGCGCAGCGCCGCCGCCTCCGGGGGTTGCTCCGGAGGACACTGCGGCCCCGCCACCGTGGAACAGCGTGGCGGGGCCGGGAAAGTGCTCCGGTGTGCTCAGATCTCGTCGCGGCCGGCGCCGCGGGAGGGCACCGCGGTGAACATCCGGGGACGGCGCCAGCCTGCCCGGTCGTAGGCGTTTTCGACCGCGTCGCGCACGGTGTCGAGGTCGGCCTCGCGGACCAGGGCGATCGCCGAGCCGCCGAACCCGCCACCGGTCATCCGTGCGCCGAGGGCGCCGGCGGACCGGGCGGAGTCGACCGCGAGGTCGAGCTCGGCGGTGGAGATGCGGTAGTCGTCGCGCATGCTCACGTGCGAGGCGTCGAGGTACGGCCCGATCTCGGTCAGCTTCCCGTCGCGCAGCAGGTCGACCACGTCCAGCACCCGCTGGTTCTCGGTGACCACGTGCCGCACCAGCGGGACGAGGTCCTCCGGCAGCCGGGCCAGCGCTTCGTCGAGCCCGTCCACGGAGACGTCGCGCAGCGCCTTCACACCGAGCAGTTCGGCCGCCCGCTCCGTGCCGCGGCGGCGTTCCCCGTACCCGCCCTCGGCGTGGGAGTGCTTCGTGCGGGTATCCATGATCAGCACCCGGACCCCGGTTTCGGCCAGCGGGAACGGCACCTGCTCCATCTCGCCCGAGCGGACGTCGAGGAACAGCACGCAGGCGTCCTCGCAGCACAGCGAAGCGGTCTGGTCGAGCAGGCCGGTGGGGGCGCCGACGAAGTCGTTCTCCGAACGCTGGACCCAGCGTGCGATTTCCGGGCGGCTCGGCGTGCCGGGCGCGCCGTCACCGAGTTCCACGCCGGCGACGCCGAGCAGCGCCAGCGAAACCGCGCACTCGAGCGCGTGCGAGGAGGAGAGACCGGCGCCGGAGGGCACGTCGCCGGCGATGACCAGGTCTGCGCCACCCGTGTGGCCCTGCTCGCGCAGCACCCACGCCACTCCGGCGGCGTAGGCGGCCCAGCCGCCGATCGAACGCGGCTCGAGCGAGGCGATGTCGAGCGGACCGGAGTGCTGGAGCTGGCCGTCGTCGCCGAGGGTGGCGACCACGAGCTTGCCGTCACGGCGCGGCGCGGCCGCCGCGGCGAGCCGGTGCGGCAGGGCGAAGGGCAGCACGAACCCGTCGTTGTAGTCGGTGTGCTCGCCGATCAGGTTCACCCGGCCCGGCGCGGACCAGACACCGGCCGGGGCCCGCCCGTGGACCTCGCGGAACGCGGCGGCCGCGTCGGTCGCGGGGCTCACCTGGCGAGTGCCAGCACGGCGTGCAGCGCCGAGGTCGAGACCTGCGCGGAGCTTTCGGTGCCGGCGACCTCGATGGTCACCCGGCCCCCGCTGGCCCGGCCGACCCGGACCCGGCCGCCCGGCACGATGCCGACCGACTTGAGCTCGGTGAGCAGGGATTCGTCGAGCTGCACGTGCTCGGCGATGCGGCGGACCTCCGCGTCGCCGCCGCCGGTGCGGGCCAGCTCGTCGAGCCGGACCAGATCGGCCTCGGCCGGCGGGGCCGGGTCGCCGTCGCCGAGCTTGTCGAGGCCGGGAATCGGGTTGCCGTAGGGCGAGGTGGTCGGGTGGTCGAGGAGCTTGACCAGCTTGCGCTCCACGGCCTCGCTCATCACGTGCTCCCAGCGGCAGGCCTCGTTGTGCACGTGTTCCCACTCCAGGCCGATGACGTCGACGAGGAGGCGCTCGGCGAGGCGGTGCTTGCGCATCACGGCGATGGCCAGTTCACGCCCGTGGTCGGTGAGCTGCAGGTGCCGGTCGTCCGCGACGACGACCAGCCCGTCACGCTCCATCCTGGCCACGGTCTGGCTCACGGTGGGGCCGCTCTGCTGCAGCCGTTCCGCGATCCGGGCCCGCAGCGGGACGACACCTTCCTCCTCGAGTTCGTAGATCGTACGCAAGTACATCTCGGTGGTGTCGATGAGATCGTTCACGCTGTCCCCTTCGTCCGCGTAGCTCATCGTAGTCGTTCGCTCCGGCGGCGACGGCACGCCTGGGGCTAACCACCCGGCCGCGGGGAAAAGGCCGGCCGTGGTGCGCCAACCCGCGGCGGACCTGCAGGATGGAGGCCATGGATGCGTTGATCTCGCCCGCCGGGCTCGCCGCTCTCCCCGCCGGTGAGCGTCCCGTCGTCCTGGACGTCCGCTGGCGGCTGGGCGGGCCGCCCGGTGCGGACTCCTACCGCGAGGGTCATCTGCCCGGTGCGGTGTTCGCGGACCTCGACACCGTGCTCGCCGCTCCGCCGGGGGAGGGCGGGCGGCATCCGCTGCCCGACCCGGCGGACCTGCAGTGCGAGCTGCGGAAAGCCGGAGTGCGGACCGGCTGGCCGGTGGTCGTGTACGACGACGCCGACGGTTCCGTCGCGGCCCGGGCGTGGTGGCTGCTGCGGTGGGCCGGGCACGCCGACGTCGCGGTCCTCGACGGTGGTTACGCAGCGTGGCGGGCAGAGGGTCGTCCGGTGACCACCGAGGTGCCTTCGCCGGGACCGGGCGACATCGAGGTCCGGCCGGGCGCGATGCCCGTGCTGACTGCCGAGGGCGCCGCCGCTCTCGCTCGGGAGGGCCTGCTGCTCGACGCACGCGCGCACGTCCGTTACACCGGCGAGACCGAACCGGTCGACCCGAGGGCGGGACACATCCCGGGTGCGGTCAACGCGCCGTCGTCCGGGCACGCCGGCGCGGACGGGCGCTGGCTCTCCCCGGGTGAGCTCGCCGAGCGGTTCGCGGCGCTCGGCCTGAGCGCGGAGACGCAGGTCGGTGCTTACTGCGGATCGGGCGTCACGGCGTCCTCGGTCGTGCTTGCGCTGGAAGTCGCGGGGCATCCGGCACCGGCCGCGCTGTACGCGGGTTCGTGGTCGCACTGGTCACGCGATCCGGACCGTCCGGCGGCGACCGGGCCCGAGCGCGGCTGACTCCGCCGGACGTCGTGCGCGCGCTGAATCCCCGTTGCGGCGGGAACTTCTTGCACGCGCGCGGCGACTTCTTCCCCGGAAGGTCCCTTCGGGTGGAATGAGGCGTGCATGGAACGGCGGACTTTTCTCCGTGGCGCGGCAGCGTCCGGCGTGGCGACGACGGTCTCGGCCGGCGCCGCGGCGCCGGCCGGGGCGGCGGAGCGCGGGCCACTGCGCGTGCAGGTCGTGTTGTTCGACGGGGTGGAGGAGCAGGACTTCGCCGGCCCGTATGAAGTCTTCTCCGCTGCGGGTATGCATGCGGCGCGGGGGACGGAGGTTTCGTACGCGCGCGTCGACGGTCCCGGTGTGGTGACTGCCGCCTACGGCACCAAGGTGCAGGTTGAGCGCGGCTGGGCGCCGGGCGAGGCGGACGTTCTGGTCGTGCCCGGCGGCGGATACTCGAAAAAGCAGGGGCCGGGCATCTGGGGAGAGATCCGGAAGGGGGCACTGCCGTCGGCGCTCGCGGAGGCACGGCGTGACGGGCTGATCTTCGCGTCGCTGTGCACCGGTGCGCTGCTGCTGGGAGCTGCCGGCCTGGTCCGCGGCCGCCCGTGCACGACGCACCACGGTGCGAAAGCCGATCTCGCCGCCCAGGGCGGCGTGGTGAAGGACGCCCGTGTGGTCGATGACGGATCACTGGTCACCGCCGGTGGCATCACCAGCGGCCTCGACCTCGCGCTCTGGCTCGTGCACCGCGAACTCGGCGCGGACGCCGCGGTGGGCGTCGAAACCATGCTGGAGTACGAGGCTCGCGGCACGGTCTGGACCCACTGACCACACCGGCATGCCGGCCGCGTGAACCGGACGCCGCCGACATGACGCCGTGGATGGGACGCGTGAACCGGACGCGTGGACGGGATGCGCGTGAGCTGGCGCGTGGACGGGATGCCGTGGAGGAGATGCGCGTCGGCTGGATGCGTGGACGGCATGTGTGTGGACCGGCCGCGTGGACGAGACGCGTTGGCCGGGCCGTTCACCGGAAGCGGTGGGATGCCGGTGGCCGGACGTGTCCGGACGTGGCCGTCGGCGGGACCGGGCTGGGTGGCCGTTCGGCCAGTACAGTGCGGTACATGTCCTCGCGTGCCGTTGTCTGGGATCCCGCGCTGCTGGGGTACGACCTGGGCGGGGAGCATCCGTTCAATCCCGTCCGGCTGGAACTCACCGTCCGGCTGGCCACCGCGCTCGGGGTGCTCGACGGGGTGGACCTGCTCGTGCCGACCGCCGCCGGGGACGAGGAGCTGCTGCGGGTGCACGTGCCCGAATACCTGGCCGCGGTGCGGGAAGCCCCGGAGGTCGGCTGGGACGTCGGGCACGGTCTCGGCACCACGGACAACCCGGTGTTCAGCGGGATGCACGACGCGTCGGCCCTGGTCGTCGGCTCGACACTGCTCGCCGCTCGGAAGATCGCCGAGGGGCAGGCGCGGCGCGCGGTGAACATCGCGGGCGGGCTGCACCACGCGATGCGCGACCACGCCGCCGGGTTCTGCGTCTACAACGATTGCGCGATCGGCATTTCCTGGCTGCTCGACCACGGTTTCGACCGCATCGCCTACATCGACACCGATGTGCACCACGGCGACGGCGTGCAAGCAGCGTTCTACGACGATCCGCGCGTGCTCACCGTCTCCCTGCACCAGCACCCGTTCACGCTCTGGCCCGGCACCGGCTATCCGGGGGAGACCGGCCGTGACGGCACCGCGGTCAACATCCCGCTGCCGCCATCGACCCGTGATCCCGGGTGGCTGCGCGCGTTCCACGCGGTGGTGCCGTCGCTGCTGGAACAGTTCAAGCCGCAGCTGCTCGTCACGCAGTGCGGGGTCGACTCCCACGAGGAAGACCCGCTGGCCGACCTGTCCCTTTCCGTCGACGGGCATCGCACGATCTACGCCACCCTGCGTGACCTCGCCGAACGGTATGCCGGAGGTCGCTGGCTCGCCGTCGGCGGTGGCGGCTACCAGCTGATCCGGGTGGTCCCGCGGTCGTGGACGCACCTGCTGGCCACCGTCCTCGACCGGGACGTCCCGCCGGAGGCGCCGCTGCCGTCGTCCTGGACCGCGACGGTCACCCGAGCCGCCCCCAACGCCGAGATCCCGCACGCGATGACAGACGGGAAAGACACCACGTTCGTCCCGTGGGGCGATGCCGCCGACGAACCGGTGGACATCGCCATCCGCGACACCCGCCGCGCCGTCTTCCCCCTGCACGGCCTGGACCCGGACGACCCGAGGGACTGACCATGCCCGCCGACCCGACCGACCCTGCCGCCCCTGGCGACCCTGCCGACCGCGCTGACCCTGCCGGACCGACAGGCGCGTCAGGAGCAATAGAGCCGCCAGAGCCAACAGAGCCAACAAAGCCGCCAGAGCCGATACCGTCCGCCGAAGAATCTTCGGCCTCCGCAGCGTCCGACCCGCACCGCTTCGAGGCTGGCCCCCGAGGCGATTCGGCGACGCCCTCCACGTCTTCCCGGCAGAGTGGGGGGCCTCGCGACCCCTACGACTATCCGCGGGGGTGGGAAGCCGATGTACTGCTGTCCGACGGGGGGACCGTGCACCTGCGGCCGGTCGTGCCGGGGGACGCGGACGGGTTGGTCGCCCTGCACGGGCGGTTGTCCGAGCGGAGCCGGTACTTCCGGTACTTCGGGGCTTATCCGCGGATCCCGCCGCGGGATCTCGAGCGGTTCTCCACTGTGGACCACCACGACCGGGTCGCGTTCGTGGCGTTGCTGGGTGACGACGTCGTCGCGGTGGGGCGGTACGAGCGGCTCGAGCACGGGCGTTCGGCGGAGGTCGCGTTCCTGGTCGACGACCGGCATCAGGGGCGGGGGCTCGGATCGATCCTGCTCGAGCACCTGGCCGCGGCCGCCGCGGAATCCGGGTTGCGGCGGTTCGTCGCCGAGGTGCTGAGCGAGAACGCCGCCATGGTGCGGGTGTTCCGGGATGCCGGCTACCAGGTCAGCCGCGCCTTCGAAGAAGGAGTGCTGCACCTCGAATTCGACATCGAATCCACCGAGGAGTCGCTGGCGGTCGCGCGGGCGCGGGAGCAGGCGGCCGAGGCGCGGAGCGTGCACAACCTGCTGCACCCGGCCTCGGTGGCGGTCATCGGGGCTTCGGCCGACCCGGCGAAGGTCGGGCACGTCGCGTTCGCGAACCTGCTCGCCGCCGACTTCGCCGGGACCGTCTACCCCGTCAACCCCGAGCACCGGTCGGTGCGCGGGGTGCGGGCTTACCCCTCCGTGCTGGACATCCCGGACCGGGTCGACCTCGCGCTGGTGGCGGTACCCGCGGAGGCGGTCGAGTCGGTACTCGACGCGTGCCTGGACAAGGGCGTCAAGACGTTGCTGATCGTGTCCGGCGGGTTCGCCGAGTCCGGGCCGCTCGGGCTGCACGCGGAGCTCCGGCTGGTCGGCGAAGCCCGCGCGCACGGGATGCGCGTGGTCGGGCCGAACGCGCTCGGGGTGCTCAACACGGCCGCGGACGTGCGGCTCAACGCCACCCTCGCACCCCGGCTGCCCCGCCGCGGGCGGACCGGGTTCTTCTGCCAGTCCGGTGCGCTCGGCACCGCGATCCTCGCCGACGCCGAAGCCCGCGGGCTCGGCGTGTCCACGTTCGTCTCCGCGGGAAACCGCGCCGACGTGTCCGGCAACGACCTGCTCCAGTACTGGGAGACGGATCCGGAGACGGATCTGGTGCTGCTGTATCTGGAATCGTTCGGCAACCCGCGCAAGTTCGCCCGCCTCGCCCGTCGCCTCGCGCGGTCGAAGCCGGTGGTCGCGGTGAAATCCGGTCGGCACGCGGTGCGTCCGCAGCTCGCGGCGACCTCGGCGGAGGTCGACGAGGCCAGCGTGCAGGCGTTGTTCGAGCACGCCGGCGTCGTGCGGGTCGAGTCGCTGGCGCAGCTGTTCGACACGGCGCTGGTGATCGCGCACCAGCCGCTGCCCGCCGGGTCGCGGATCGGCATCGTCGGCAACTCCAGTGCGATCGGGCTGCTGGCCGCGGACACCGCACGGGCCGAGGGGCTGCGGCTGGCCTTCGACCCGGTCGACGTCGGACCGCAGGCCGGGCCGGACGAGTTCGCCGCGGCGGTGCGCGAAGCCCTGGACTCGCCGGAGACCGACGCGTTGATCGCGGTGTTCGCGCCGCCGGTGGCGATCCCGGGCACGGCGTACGCGCGGGCGTTGAAACAGGCCGTGCTGGAACCGGAGCAGCTGAAGCCGGTCGTCTCCACTTTCCTTGCCGCGGAGGGGATTCCGGACGAGTTGGCGGTGCTGTCCGAGGACGGGGTGCCGGTGCGGGGGTCGATCCCGTCCTATCCCAGTCCGGAACGCGCCGTCACCGCGCTGGCCCGCGTCGTGCGGTATGCCGCGTGGCGGCAACGTCCGCACGGCACGCTGGTGCGTCCGGGCGGCCTGCACGCGGAGCAGGCCCAGGAACTCGTGCGCGAGCTGCTCCCCGCGGACGGCAGCGCCACCCTGCTTTCCGACGACGACGTGGTGCGGCTGCTCGGCTGCTACGGCGTGGACGTGGTCGGGTTCCGCGTGGTGTCCAGTGTGGACGACGCGGTCGCGGCGGCCGCGGAGCTCGGGTATCCGGTCACGCTCAAGGCGCTCGACGAACGGCTGCGCGGCCGGCCGGACCTCGCGGGTGTGCGGCTCGACCTCACCTCCGAGGACTCGGTCCGCGTCGCCTACCGCGCGCTGCGCGAGGTGTCCGGTGACGACGACGTGTACGTGCAGCGGATGGCCCCGAAGGGCGTGTCCTGCGTGATCGGGCTGCAGGACGATCCGTCGTTCGGCACGCTCGTGTCGTTCGGGTTGTCCGGCCTGGTCAGCACGCTGCTCGGCGACCGGGCCTACCGGGCGGTGCCGCTGACCGACATGGACGCGGCGACGCTGGTCCGCGAGCCCCGCACGTCACCGCTGCTGACCGGCTACCGCGGCGACGAGCCGGCGGATCTGGCCGCGCTGCAGGACATGGTGCTGCGGGTGGCCGCGCTCGCCGAGGACAACCCGGAGGTGCGGTCGCTGGCGCTGGACCCGATCCTCGCGTCCCCGGACGGTGTGTTCGTGGCGAACGCCCGGATGGTGCTGGGCCCGCCGCCCACGCGTCCGGACACCGGCCCGCGCCGTCTGCGACCGATCACCCCTCCCGAAGAATGAACCGCTGCGTACCTCGTGAGGAGACGGCGTCGCCACTCACGAGGTGACCAGGCGGCCGAGTGTCAGCAGTTGTTCGGTCGCGCCGCCGCTGGTGAATTCCAGACGCTTCGCCGCGGCGAAGTAGCGGTGTACGGGATGCTCCACGTCGATGCCGACACCGCCGTGCAGATGTACGGCGGTGTGCGCGACGCGGTGCCCGGATTCAGCTGCCCAGTACTTCGCAGTGGCCACTTCGGCGTCCGCGGGCAAGCCTTCGGACAGCCGCCACGCAGCCTGCCACAGCGTGAGGCGTACGGCTTCGACGTCGATGTACGCGTCGGCGAGACGATGCCGTACTGCCTGAAAGCTACCCAGCACCTTGTCGAACTGCTTGCGTTCGCGGGTGTACTCGGCCGTCAGCTCGAGCGCGCGCTCCACGACGCCAAGCTGTTGCGCGCAAAGGCCCAGCGTGCCGCGGAGACGCAGTTCGTGCGCGACGTCGCCCAGCGGCGTACCCGACGCGTCCGACAGCTCGACCAACGCGGCGTCCGCGTGGTCGATGGTCGCTTGCGGTGTGATCGAGACGCCAGGCGCCTCCTTCTCGACGATGTACACGCCGTCGGAAGCCTCTACGAGCACAGCGTCGGCGAAGGCCGCGAAGGGCACCGCAGTTTGCGTACCGGTGAGCTTCCCGCCTGAAGCGGTGAAGGCGCCACCGAGCGCCACCGCCAGCACTGCCTGACCTCGCGACACCGGCAGTAGCCAGCGTTCGACCAGCTGTGGATCGTTCGCCAGCACTGATCCGGCTTGCATCACCGAAGGCAGGTACGGCACGGGAGCGACCGCGCGGCCGACCTCGATGAGTACCGAGCACTGCTCGAGGACTCCGAAGCCACCACCGCCTGCCGACGACGGAAGCGCGGCGTCCAGTACCCCGGCCCGCGCCAGTGTCGTCCACAGTGGAGCGTCGAAGCCGCCGGATCCGTGCGGCCCCAGCGATTCCGGGGTCACCTGCTCGGTGAGGATCCGTCGAGTGAGCGCGGCGAGGTCTTGCTGCGCCTCGGTGAGGGAGAAGTCCACAGCGTCTCCTAACGCGTCACGGGCTGGCCGAGGGCGGTGGCGGCGACGAGGTCGCGCTGGACCTCGTTCGTCCCGCCGCCGAAAGTGAGAATGAGTGCGGAGCGGTGCAGCCGTTCGAGCCGCCCGGCGAGTACGGCGCCGGGCGATCCTTCGCGGACGACAGCGGCCGCGCCGACCACTTCCATGAGCAACCGGTACGCCTCGATCGCCAGCTCGGTACCGAACACCTTCGTCGCCGACGCCTCCGCCGGACCGAGCTCGCTGGCCGCCGCGGCCCACGCGATACGCCAGTTGCGCAGCTTCAGGTACTCGGCGTGCGCATGCACGCGGGCGAGATGCAGCTGTACCCACTCGTGGTCGGTCAACGGGCGTCCGTCGGCCGCAGTGGCGCCGCGGGCCCACGCGAGCACCTCAGCCAGCGCCGTGCGCAACGGCGCGGCCGAAGTCAGGGCGACGCGCTCGTGGTTGAGCTGGTTGGTGATCAACGGCCAGCCTGCGTTCTCGTCGGCGATTCTCGACGTGACCGGCACGCGTACGTCGTCGTAGTAGGTGGCGCTGGTGCCCGGGCCGGCCACGGTGCGCACCTTCGTCCACGAGAAGCCCGCTGCCGAGGCCGGCACGATCAGAATCGACAATCCCTTGTGCTTGGGTGCTTCCGGATCGGTGCGCGCGGCGAGCCACACGTAGTCGGCGTACTCGATCAGGCTGGTCCACATCTTCTGCCCGTTCACCACGTACTCGTCCCCGTCGCGTGTGGCACGCGTGCGCAGCGAGGCGAGATCCGTGCCGGCACCCGGCTCGGAGTAGCCGATGGAGAAGTGCAGCTCGCCGGCGGCGATCTTCGGCAGGTAGAACGCCTTCTGTTCTTCGGTGCCGAACCGCATGATTGTCGGCCCGATGGTGTTGACCGTCAGGAACGGCACGGGCACGCCGGCCGCGGCCGCCTCGTCGGTGAACACCAGCTGCTCGAGCATGCCGCGCGCCTGGCCGCCGTACTCCTCCGGCCAGCCGAGCGCCAGCCACCCGTCCTTGCCGAGCTGGCGGACGATCTCCTTGTACGCCAGTCCGTCCCCGTACTCACCGCCCGCTGCCGCGAGACTGTCCCTGCGGACCGGGGTCATCAGCTCGGCGAAGTACTCACGCAGCTGCCCGGCCAGCGCCCGCTGCTCTTCGGTGTAATCGATACGCACCCGTCACCTCCACCCCGCCGGGCTCGTTGTGGTGTGGTACCGGGCGCCGACGGTAGGCTAGAACTTGTTCTAGTTGTACCAGGAGTGGCGGACGGGAGGAAGTATGGAGGTCGGTGTCGACCGCACGCTGTGCGAGGCGAACGCGGTCTGTGTGGGATTCGCGCCGGAGGTGTTCGACCTCGACGACGACGAGGAACTGGTCGTGACGCCGGGCGCGGTGCCCGCCGAGCAAGTAGAACGTGTTTCGCAAGCCGTCTCGGGCTGTCCGAAGAATGCCCTGTTCATCACGGGTTGACCCTGTCAAAATGGGACTTGCCTGTAACGAGAACAGATTCTAGTCTGTGGTCGGTCAAGGCAGGCTTCGACGAGGAGGCTCGCGGTGGGGACAGCCGTAGTGGACACCGTCGGCGGCGTGCCGCGCCGCCGTGGCATCCGGGTGGTGGCAGCCCGATGAGCCTGGCAGGCAAGGTCGCCGTGGTCACCGGTGCCGGAGCGGGGCTGGGCCGTGCGGAGGCCCTCGCGCTCGCCCGGGAGGGTGCGGCGGTGGTGGTCAACGACATCGCCGAAGCCCGCGACGTGGTCGACGAGATCGAAGCCGGCGGCGGCAAGGCCCTCGCGGTCGCCGGCGACGTTTCGCTGGCCGAGACCGCGGACGCGGTGCTCGCCGCCGCCGTGGACCACTTCGGCACTCTCGACGTGGTGGTCAACAACGCCGGCGTGCTGCGGGACCGGATGCTGTTCTCGATGTCCGACGACGACTGGGACAAGGTGATCGCGGTGCACCTGCGGGGGCACTTCCTGCTGTCCCGCAATGCCGCCAGGTACTGGCGCGATCGGTCCAAAGCGGAAGGAAAACCCGTCTATGGGCGGCTGGTGAACACCGCGTCCGAGGCGTTCCTGGTCGGCTCACCCGGCCAGCCCAACTACTCCGCGGCGAAAGCGGGCATCGCGGCGCTCACCACGTCCGCCGCGCGCGGTCTGGCGAAGTACGGCGTGCGCGCCAACACGATCTGCCCACGGGCGCGCACCGCGATGACCGCCGACGTGTTCGGCGAAGCTCCGGAGGGCAGGATCGATCCGCTTTCGGTCGAGCACGTCGCGCCGTTCGTCGCCTACCTCGCCTCGCCGGCCGCCGACGCGATCAACGGCCAGGTCTTCGTCGTGCACGGCGGCATGGTCGCGCTGCTGAACCCGCCGTCGGTGGAGCAGCGGTTCGACACCGCGAGCGGGGTCTGGACCACCGGTGAACTCGCCGAAACCGTGGGCGCGCACTTCGCCGGCCGCGATCCGGAGCGGATGTTCGCCGCGACCGATCTGCTTGCCCTGCCCTGATTTCCGCACACCCCGTGCGCTCACCGCGAGGAGATGATGCAGATGGGCCGGCTGGCCGGCAAGGTCGCGCTGATCACCGGGTCCGCGCGAGGGCAGGGCGCCGCCGCTGCCCGGGCTTTCGTCGCCGAAGGCGCCCGCGTGGTGGTGGCCGACGTGCTCGACACCGAAGGCAAGGCGCTGGCCGGCGAACTCGGCGAGACGGCGGCGTTCTGTCACCTCGACGTCGGTGACGAGGACAGCTGGGCGGCCGCGGTGGAACGCACCGTGACCGAGTTCGGCCCGCCGTCGGTGCTGGTCAACAACGCCGGGATCCTGCACTTCTCCGAGCTGGCGAGCACGACGCTTGCCGATTACGAGCGCGTGGTGCGGGTGAACCAGATCGGGGCGTTTCTCGGCATGCGGTCGGTCGTTGAACCCATGGCAGGGGCCGGTGGCGGCTCCATCGTCAACGTGTCCTCTGTGGAGGGTCTTGCCGGAATGCCGTTCCTCGTCGCCTACACCGCCAGCAAGTTCGCGATCCGCGGGATGACCAAGGTCGCGGCACTGGAACTGGGCGCCCGCGGGATCCGGGTCAATTCGGTGCACCCCGGCATGATCGACACGAAAATGGTCTCCGAGGCCGCCGGCACCGACGTGGACGTGTCCTGGGTCGGCAAGAAGGTCGCGCTGGGGCGGGTGGGGCGGGCCGAGGAAATCGCGCCGCTGCTGGTGTTCCTCGGCAGCGACGAGAGTTCGTACTGCACGGGTGGCGAGTTCGTCGCCGACGGGGGAGCGACGGCCACGCACGCGCTGAAGGTGTGACCGAGCCGACGGAAACGAGGAGTGAACACCGCTAACGGAAACCGGCGGCAGGGGATGGGCAAGACTCGGGGGTGACTACTGGGAGGTGTGGTGGGCGAGACCGGCTCGATCGCCCTCCCGGGCACCGCGGCGCTGACCCAGGTCGGCCGGCTCGCCACGCTGTCCTGGGAGGTGCTGCGGGCGATCTTCCGGCGCCCGTTCCAGTTCCGTGAATGGATCCAGCAGTGCTGGTTCTTCGCGAGTGTCACCATTCTGCCGACCGCGCTGGTGGCCATCCCGTTCGGTGCGGTGATCGCACTGCAGCTGGGTTCGCTGACCACGCAGATCGGCGCGCAGTCGTTCACGGGCGCGGCCAGTGCGCTCGCGATCGTGCAGCAGGCCAGCCCGCTGATCACCGCGCTGCTGGTGGCCGGGGCCGGCGGAAGCGCCGTCTGCGCCGACATCGGCGCGCGCAAGATCCGCGAGGAGATCGACGCGCTGGAGGTCCTCGGCGTCAACCCGGTGCAACGCCTCGTGGTGCCCAGGGTACTCGCCGCGATCGTCGTGTCGGTCCTGCTGAACGGGCTGGTCAGCGTGGTCGGCGTGCTCGGCGGCTACTTCTTCAACGTGGTGCTGCAGGGCGGCACGCCGGGTGCCTACCTGGCCAGCTTCAACGCCCTCGCGCAGGTACCGGACCTCTGGGTCAGCGAGATCAAGGCGTTCCTCTACGGCTTCGTGGCCGGGGTGGTCGCCGCGTTCCGCGGGCTGAACCCGGCCGGCGGGCCGAAGGGCGTGGGCGACGCGGTGAACCAGGCCGTGGTGATCACCTTCCTGCTGCTGTTCCTGATCAACGTCGTCCTGACCGCGGTCTACCTCAAGATCGTCCCGGCGAAGGCGCTCTGACCGTGACCACGCAGACAGCCGAACCGGTCGAGCGCGGCGCCGCCGAGGACGCCCGGGTGCTGGAGATCATCGCGCGCCCGGGGGCGAGCCTGGAGGGCCTGGGCAGGCAGCTGTCCTTCTACGGCCGCGCGCTCGCCTGGTCCCCGCGCACGCTGCGGCGTTACGGCCGGGAGACCACCCGCCTGCTCACCGAGGTCTGCTTCGGCACCGGGGGGCTCGCGGTGATCGGCGGTACCCTCGGCGTGATGATCGGGATGACCTTGTTCACCGGTCTCATCGTGGGCCTGCAAGGGTATTCGGCCCTCAACCAGCTCGGCACGGCAGCGCTCACCGGTTTCATCTCCGCCTACTTCAACACGCGCGAGGTCGCGCCGCTCTCGGCCGGGCTCGCGCTGTCGGCGACGGTCGGCTGCGGGTTCACCGCACAGCTCGGCGCGATGCGGATCTCGGAGGAGATCGACGCGCTGGAGGTGATGGCGGTCCCGAGCATGCCGTACCTGGTGACCACGCGGGTGCTCGCCGGGGTGACCGCGGTGATCCCGCTGTACGCGGTCGGGCTGCTCTCCTCGTACCTCGCTTCGCGGCAGATCACCATCTGGCTCTACGGCCAGTCGGCCGGCACCTACGACCACTACTTCACGCTGTTCCTTCCACCGGAGGACGTGCTCTGGTCGTTCGCCAAGGTGATCGTGTTCAGCGTGCTGGTGATCCTCTCGCACTGCTACTACGGCTACACCGCGTCCGGTGGGCCGGCGGGCGTCGGCGTCGCGGTGGGCCGGGCGGTGCGCACGTCGATCGTGCTGATCTCGGTGCTCGACTTCTTCCTCAGCCTCGCCATCTGGGGCGCCAACACGACGGTGCGGATCTCCGGATGAGCACCCGGCGGGAAGTCCTCATCCGGCTGCGGCACCAGGTGCTGGGGCTGGCGTTCCTCGTCGTGGCCGCGGTCTTCTTCGCGACCACGATCGCGGTGTACCAGAAGGTGTTCACCCCGGTCACGCTCGTCAGGCTGGAGACCGACCACGTCGGCAGCCAGCTGCGCACCGGCGGCGACGTGAAGGTGCGCGGAATGCTCGTCGGCGAGATCCGGTCGGTCACCTCGACCGGCGACCACGCCGAGCTGGAGCTGGCCCTGCAGCCGGACAAGGTGGACGTGATCCCGGCGAACGTGTCCGCCCGGCTGCTGCCCAAGACGCTGTTCGGCGAGCGGTACGTGGCGTTGCAGCTGCCGGCCAGCCCGCAGTCGCACATCGAGGCCGGCGCGGTGATCCCGCAGGACCGCAGCAGCAGCGCGATCGAGCTGGAGCAGGTGCTCGACCACGTGATGCCGCTGCTGCAGGCGGTGCAGCCGGAGAAGCTGGCGAGCACGCTCACCGCGGTGTCCACCGCGCTAGAGGGACGCGGCGAGCAGCTCGGGCAAACGCTCACCCGGCTCTCGGACTACCTCGGCAAGCTGAACCCGTCGCTGCCCGACCTCAACGCTGACATCACCGGGCTGGCGAACGTGTCCGGGATCTACGACAAGGCCGCGCCGGACCTGCTGCAGGCGCTCTCGGATCTCACCACCACCAGCCGGACCGTGGTGGAGAAGCGGCAGGGACTGTCCGATGTGTACTCCTCGGTGGCCGCCGCTTCCGGTGACCTGACGAACTTCCTTGACGTCAACAAGGACAACCTCATCCGCCTCACCACCGCGATCCAGCCGACGCTCGACGTGCTCGCGAAGTACGCGCCGGAGTACCCGTGCATGCTCGAGCAGCTGGCGGGTTCGGTGCCGGAGGCGGAGCTCGCGTTCGGCAAGGGCACCGCGCATCCGGAGGTCAGCCGCGTGACCATCGAGTTCGCCGCGAGCCGGGGCAAGTACCTGCCCGGGGTCGACGAGCCGAAGTACGACGACAAACGGGGCCCGCGCTGCTATCCGCAGGTGCCCAAACCGGGGTACTGGCCGCAGTACCCGCCCGACGGCGCGGTGCGTGACGGGTCCGGCAAGCCCGCGCCGCCGCGGGTACCGGACGGTTCGCTGCCCGGGGAGATCACCTCCGGCGCGATCTCCGGCGGGTCCGGCGCGCCGGGCGGGGCGCCGTCGGTGGTCGGCTCGAGTGCCGAGGACAAGCTGATCGGGCTGCTCGCCTCGCCCACGCTCGGCACCACCCCGGAGCAGGTGCCGGGCTGGGCAGGGCTGCTCGTCGGCCCGCTCTACCGCGGGGCGGAGGTCGAGCTGAAATGAGGTCGTTCGTCCCGGCGCTGGTGAAGATCCTGATCTTCGCCGCGGTCACCGTGCTGCTCACCGGCGTGCTCGCGGCGACCATCGCGAACACGAACTTCGGGAACGCCTCGGGGTACGTCGCGAAGTTCACCGACGCCTCGGGCCTGCAGGCAGGCGACGACGTGCGGATCTCCGGCGTCAAGGTCGGGCAGGTCGACACGATCGACGTCGCCGAGGGCGAGCAGGCCCGCGCCGAGGTCCGCTTCGCGGTCGACTCGTCCTACCGGCTGCCCGCGCTGGCCACCGCGACGATCAAGTACCGCAACCTCGTCGGCCAGCGGTACCTGGCGCTGGGCACCGACGTGACCGGGCCCGGCACGCTGCCCGCGGGCGGCACCATCCCGGCGGAGCGGACCAAGCCGGCGCTGAACCTGACCGTGCTGTTCAACGGGTTCAAACCGCTGTTCAAGGCGCTGGACCCGAAGGAGGTCAACCAGCTCTCCGCCGAGATCGTGCAGGTCTTCCAGGGTGAGGGCGGCACGATCACCAGCCTGCTCGCGCACACCGCGTCGATCACCACCTCGATCGCGGACAAGGACCAGGTGATCGGGCAGGTGATCGGCAACCTCAACCAGGTGCTCGGCACGGTCAACGCGCGCGGACCGCAGCTGGGCGACCTGATCGACCAGACCCAGCGGCTGGTCAGCGGGCTCGCGCAGCAGCGGGAGCCGATCGGCGAGGCGGTCGGCGCGTTGGGCGAGCTGACCACCGCCACCGCCGGCCTGCTCGCCGACGCCCGGCCGGCCGTGGCCGACGACGTGAAGCAGCTCGGCACGGTGTCGAAAAACCTGGCCGATTCGCAGCAGCTGCTGGAGCACCTGCTGCAGGTGCTGCCGGGGAACCTGGAGAAGTTCACCCGGACGCTGAGCTACGGCAGCTGGTTCAACTACTACCTGTGCGGTATCGAGGGCACGGTCGGCATCTCCTCGCTCGACGTCACGCTGCCGATCGTGCCGATCCCCGGTACCGAGCGAGCGCCGAGGTGTGGCCCGTGAAGCGGCTGAAGGAACGCAACCAGGCAGCGGTCGGCGCGGTCACGCTGGTGCTCATCGTGCTGGTGACCGCGGTGACGTACTTCTCCGACAGCATCCCGATCTTCGGCAACGGCACCACCTACACCGCCTCGTTCGCCGAGGCGGCGGGGCTCGCGCCGGACAACGAGGTCGAGGTGGCCGGCGTCAAGGTCGGCGAGGTGACGTCGGTGTCGCTGGGGCACAAGCAGGTGCTGGTGAAGTTCCGCGTCAAGGGCGTACGTGTCGGCGAGCAGTCCACGGCGTCGATCGAGATCAAGACGCTGCTGGGGGAGAAGTACCTCGCGCTCACGCCGAAGGGCGGTGGCGCCCAGGATCCGGATGCGGCCATCCCGGTGCAGCGCACGCGTACGCCGTTCCAGCTGCAGGACGCGTTCGACCAGCTGTCCACCACGGTCGGCGACATCGACACGAAGCAGCTGGCGGACAGCTTCAACGCGCTCTCCGGTGCGCTCAAAGACAGCCCGAAGTACCTGAAGGACACGCTGTCCGGGCTGTCGTCCCTGTCGCGGACGGTGTCGTCGCGAGACGCCGACCTGCACACCCTGCTGTCCAACACGAGCCAGGTGTCCAAGACGCTGTCCGACCGCAACGCCCAGCTGCAGCAGGTGATCAGCGACGGCAACCTGTTGCTCTCGGAGCTGCAGAAGCGCCGCGAGCAGATCAGCACCCTGCTGAAGGGCACCCAGCAGATCTCGCAGCAGCTCTCCGGGCTCGTCGAGGACAACCGCACGCAGCTCGCGCCGACGCTCGCCGAGCTGGGGAAGGTGACCGATGTGCTGCAGCACAACCAGAGCAACCTCGACCGCAGCCTGCAGCTGATGGCGCCGTTCGCCAGGGTCGGCGCCAACGCGACCGGCAACGGGCGCTGGTTCGAGGGGTACCTGTGCGGGCTGCTGCCGCCGACGATCACCGCCGGTGGCTTGTCGATCAACCCGGAGGGCTGCACCCCGCCCATCGCCGCGCCGAACCAGGGGGTGGGCGGCCGATGACCCGCCACAGCCACCCCCGCCACAGCCACGCAGGGAGGGCGACATGACCATCGAGACCAGGGCCGGGCGATCGCTGGTCACGTGGCTGGCTTTCGGGTGTGTGGCGGCGCTTCTGCTGACCGCCGGGCTGTGGCTGCTGCTGCGTGACACGGGCGGCACGAAGATCTCCGCGTACTTCGGCAAGACGGTGGGGCTCTACGCGGGTTCGTCGGTGCGGGTGCTGGGCGTGCCGGTCGGCCAGGTCACGTCGGTGACGCCGGACGGGCAGGCGGTGCGCGTGGAGATGCGGGTGGACGGCGACGTGCCGATCCCCGCCGGTGCCGGGGCGGTGGTGGTCGCGCCGAGCCTGGTCAGCGACCGCTACGTGCAGCTCACCCCGGCCTACGACACCGGGCCGACGCTGGCCGGCGGCACCGTGCTGGCGCGGGACAAGACCGCCACCCCGGTGGAGCTCGACGACCTGTACGCCAGCCTCGACAAGCTGTCCACCGCGCTGGGACCCCACGGCGCCAACAAGAACGGCGCGCTGTCGGACGTACTCGACACCGCGGCGGACAACCTCGACGGCAACGGCTCCGACCTCAACTCCACGGTGACCCGCCTCGCCGACCTATCGTCTACTTTGGACAAGTCCAAGGACGATCTCTTCTCCACCGTGCGGAACCTGAACTCGTTCACCTCCGCGCTGGTGCGCAGCGACAGTCAGCTCAACCAGTTCTACGAGCGGGTGTCCGATGTGAGCGGCTTCCTCGCCGACGATTCCGGGGACGTCGGGGCCGCGCTCGACTCCCTGTCCTCCTCGCTGGGCCAGGTGAAGCAGTTCGTGGCGGACAACAAATCCGCCCTCAGCTCCAATGTGGACAAACTGGCCTCGCTGACCAAGGTGCTGGTGGACCAGCGGGCCGCGCTCGCCGAGGTGCTCGACGTGGCGCCGACCGGGGCGACGAACTTCATCAACTCCTACGACGCGGCGTCCGGCACGATCGCGGTGCGGGACAACCTCAACGAGGTCACCAACCCGCCGATCCTGACCGTGTGCCGGCTGATCAGCGCCGGCACCCCGAAGCCGATCCCGGACGCGCTCGGCGGCATCTGCAAGAAGCTCGCCCCGGTGCTCGACGGCACGCTGAAGCTGCCCACGATCCCGCAGGCGCTCAACTCCCTGCAGAACGGGCAGTTGCCTCCGCTGCCGCTGCCGTTGTCCGACGTGCTGACCCAGCTTTCCGGGGGTGGCAAGTGAAGCGGGTGCGCCGGCGGCTGGCCGGCGTGCTGGCCGGGGTGCTGGTGCTCGCCGGGTGCAGTGACGGCGGGTTCAACGGGCTCTACTCCACCCCGCTGCCCGGCGGCGCGGATCTGGGTGATCACCCGTACCACGTGACCGCGCTGTTCACCGATGTGCTCGACCTGGTGCCGCAGGCCACCGTGAAGGTGAACGACGTGGCGGTCGGCCGGGTCGACAAGGTCACGCTCACCCCGGACACCCGGTCCGCGCTCGTCGCGATGACGGTGAACGGCGACATCGCGCTGCCTGCCAACGCGCGTGCCGAACTGCGGCAGTCGAGCCTGCTGGGGGAGAAGTTCGTGGAGCTGGGCGCACCGGGGGCGGAGCAGCCCGCCGGCCGGCTGGCCGACGGCGCGCAGATCCCGCTCGGGCGCACCAATCGCAACCCGGAGATCGAAGAGGTCCTCGGCGCGCTTTCGCTGCTGCTCAACGGCGGCGGAGTGGAGCAGCTGCAGAACATCACCCACGAGCTGAACAGTGCGCTGTCGGGCAACGAACCGCAGATGCGTGCGTTGCTGTCGCGGGTGGACGAGCTGGCCACCCAGCTGGACGGGCACAAGGGCGAGATCCTGCGGGCGATCGACGGGCTGGACAAGCTGTCGCACACCCTGGTCGGCCAGCAGCAGAACCTCACCACCGCGCTGGACGACCTGGCGCCGGGGATCAAGATCGTCGCCGACCAGCGCGATCAGCTGGTGGACATGCTGAACGCGCTGAACAAACTGTCCGGGGTCGCGGTGGACACCGTGCACCGCAGTCGCGACCAGCTCGTGGCCAACCTCGAGGCGCTGGAGCCGACGCTGCGCGAACTCGGCGCGGCAGGCAAGAACCTGCCCGACGCCCTGCAGATCCTGCTCACCTACCCGTTCCCGGACTACGCGGGCAACGTGATCAAGGGCGACTACGCGAACGTCGACGCGCGGATCAACCTCGACCTGGACAAGCTCGTGCAGAACTTCACCCACTCCTCGCAGCCGCCGATCCAGCTGCCCGGTGCCTCGCCGACCGCGCCGGGCTCGCTGCCGCTGACCAACGGGCCCGGCGAGGCACCGCTGCCGCTGCCGACCACCGCGCCGCCCGCAAGCAACCAGCCCGGGTTCGGCGGTGTCCTGGGCGGACTGCTGGGCGGACTGACCGGAGGGGGCGGGAAATGACCACCCGCAAGACCCGGATCCAGCTGCTGGTGTTCGTCCTGATCGCGGTGGTGTCGGTGGTCTACGCCGGCGGCCACTATGCCGGGCTCGACCGGCTCTTCGGCAGCCGCGGCTATCAGGTCACCCTGCAGCTGGCGGACTCCGGCGGGATCTTCGTGAACTCGGAGGTCGCCTACCGCGGGGTGACCGTGGGCCGAGTCGCGAAGCTCGACCTCACCGGGCACGGTATCGACGTGACCCTGGACCTGGACTCCGGCGGCCCGGAGATCCCGGCCGATCTGCGGGCGCAGGTGGCGAACCGGTCCGCGGTCGGGGAGCAGTTCGTGGACCTGCTGCCGAACCGGGATTCCGGGCCCTACCTGGAGAACGGCGCGGTGATCGACCAGCAGCGCACGTCGCTGCCCACCTCGCCGGAGTCCGTGCTGTCGCATCTGGACAACCTGGTCGCGAGCGTCGACCCCGGATCGCTGAAGACGGTCGTGGAAGAGACCTACGACGCGTTCGCCGGTTCCGGGCTGCAGCTGCAGAAGCTGCTCGACAGCACCGGTTCGCTGACCGCGACCGCCACCCAGTACGTGCCGGAGACCCAAGGGCTGCTGGGCAATTCGCGTACCGTGTTCGCGACGCAGGAGCGGCAGGCCCGGAACATCACCTCGTTCGCCTCGGGGCTGCACACGATCGCCGGGCAGCTCAAGAGCTCCGATCCCGAGCTGCGCACGGTGATCGACCAGGCTCCCCAGCTGAGCCGCCAGATCAGCGACGTGCTCGCGACGTCGGGAACCGACCTCGGGGTGCTGTTCGCGAACTCGCTGACCACCGCGCAGATCACCTCCTCGCGCACCGATGCGCTCGAGGAGCTGCTCGTGGCCTATCCGGTGATCTCGGCGTTCGCGCCGTCGACGTCGCCGGACGGCAGCGGGCACCTCGGCGTGGTGTTCAACTTCTTCGACCCGGCGTCGTGCACCAAGGGGTACGAGGGCACCAAGCAGCGTCCGGCCAGCGACACCACCGAAGCGCCGGTCAACCTGAACGCCTATTGCGCGGAGCCGCCCGGTAGCCCGACCGCTGTGCGGGGTTCGCAGAACGCGCCGTACGCCGGGAAACCGCCCGCGATCCCGGCCGCACCGCACCCGTCCGAACCTTCCTCGTCCGCCGGGAAGAACGAGCTGCCCGGGCTGCTGGGCTCGTTGGGCACGCCCGCGGCGGGTGGGCTCGGGGCGTTGCTGGGCGGGTCCTGATGATCACGCGGCTGCTGTGGGTGCTGTCCGTGGTGGGTGTGCTGGCGGCCGCGTGGTTCGGCTGGTCGTGGTGGCAGGCCGCGCACGACGACGGGTTCGCCCGCGGCCGGGACCGGGACGCCGTGCTCGCCGCGGCGGGCACGGAGCTGGTCACCCTCAACACGGTCGACTACCACAGCGGGGCCGCCGACGTGGACCGGTGGATCGCCGCGACGACCGGGCAGTACGGGAAGGACCTCGCCGGCGACCGGCAGCTGCAGATCCAGCGGGCGACGAGCACGAAAACGGTGTCGACCGCGTCTCTCGTGCAGGCCGCGGTGACCGACCTCGACCCGGCGGCGGGCACCGCCCGGCTGATCGCGGTGCTCGACGTGCGGGTGAGCACCGGCGGTGGCGCCGCGACGGCGAAACAGGCCCGGTTGAGTGTCGATTTCGCCCGGGAGGGTGAGGCATGGAAGGTCGGGGGAGTGCAGGCGGTGGGCTCGTGAAAACACGCGTACTGCCGCTGGCGATCGCGGTCGTGACGCTGGGGTGCGCCGTGTGGTTCGCCGTCCAGGCGTGGCTGCTGCGCCCGGGCGACGACGAGGCGCTGGCCGACCAGTCCGCGACCGCGGAGGTGACCGGCCAGGTCGGTGCGGCGGTGAAGGCGGTGTTCTCCTACGACTACGCCAATCTCGACCGCACCACCCGCGCCGCGGCCGAGGTGCTGAGCGGGCCCGCGGTGGCCCAGTACCGGACCCAGTTCGCCTCCGCCCGGCAGAAGGCTGCGGAGCAGAAGCTGATCCGCACCACCACTGTCCGTGCGATCGGCGTGCGCAGCCTGCGTGGCGACGACGCGAGCCTGCTGCTTTTCCTGGACCAGCAGACGATCCTGCCCTCGGGCGGCGCCCCGAAGTCGTCCGTGGCGCCGCTCTCGGTGACCGCCCACCGCAGCGACGGACAGTGGAAGATCACCGGCATGGACCCGCTGTGACCACGCCTCGCCCCCGGATCGTGCACCGGCCGAGCTCAGCCGTCCCAGACCGCCGCGCCGGCGCGGCGGACGGCGACGGGAGCGGGGGAGGCCGAAGGCCACAGGTCCAGTACGTAGCGGAAGTGGGCGCCGAACTCGTGCTCGTTCCACGGTGCGGCAGGGGGCCCGCTCTCCACATAGGACACCCGCACCCGGTACCGGCCGGGTGCCAGTGAGAGGTGGTGCCACCGGTCCGGGTAGTCGGTGGGGCCGGCGAGCGTCACCTCGCCGCCGGGAACCGCCAGATCGGCCTCCACGACGTGCTCCGCGTCCACCCGGACGGGTGGTGCGGACGGATGCGCGGACACCTCCACCTCGACCAGATCGGACCGCGCGGTCGCCACCGCGAGCGACGACGGCTCCACGGCGATCCGATGCGAGGTCACCGCCTCGTCGGTCCACCCGCCGTCGCCCGGGAGCCAGGCACTCTTGTCCCGCAAGGAGAACTGCCGCAGATCGGCATGCACCACGTACCGCACGTACCCACGCTAGCCCACCCTGTCGGAAAACCGTGTCGACGAGCGGTTTAGCGTGGAGGCCATGACCACAGCTTCCGTCGACGTCGACTCCGCCCGTCGTGCCTACGCGGCGCTCGTCGACCGCGGCCTGTCCCTGGACATCACCCGCGGCAAGCCGTCGCCCCGCCAGCTCGACCTCGCCGCGGACCTGCTGACCCTGCCCAACGGCGAGTACCGCGCCGAGGACGGTTCCGACACCCGCAACTACGGCGGGCTCAAGGGCCTGCCCGAGCTGCGCCGCATCTTCGCGGGCGCACTGCAGGTGCCGGAGGAGCAGCTGCTCGCGGCCGGGAACTCGAGCCTGGAGCTGATGCACGACACGGTCGCGCAGGCGATGCTGTCCACCCTGCCCGGTGGGGAACGCCGGTGGGCGGACGAGCCGCGCGTGGCCATGCTGTGCCCGGTGCCCGGCTACGACCGGCACTTCAACCTCGCCGCCCGGTTCGGCATCGAGCTGATCCCGGTGGCGATGACCGGGACCGGCCCGGACATGGACGAGGTCGAGCGGCTGGCCGCCGCGGACGCCGGGATCAAGGGCATCTGGTGCGTGCCCAAGTACTCGAACCCGACCGGGGTCACCTTCTCCGACGAGACCGCCCGGCGGCTGGCCGCGATGCCCACTGCCGCACCGGACTTCCGGATCATCTGGGACAACGCCTACGCCGTGCACCATCTCACCGAGGTGGAGACCGAGGTGGCGGACCTGCTCGCGCTGTGCGCGGAGGCCGGTAATCCGGACCGTGCGTTCGTGTTCGGGTCCACCTCGAAGATCACCTTCGCCGGGGCGGGCGTCGGCTTCTTCGGTGCCTCCGAGGCGAACATCGCGTGGTGGCTGGGTCTGATCGCGCTGCGCACCATCGGCCCGGACAAGGTCAACCACCTGCGGCACGTGCGGTTCCTCAAGGACGCCGACGGGCTTCGCGCGCACATGCGCAAGCACGCGGAGATCATCGCGCCGAAGTTCGACGCGGTGGACCGGATCCTCACCGAGGAGCTGGGTGACTCCGGCCTGGCGAGCTGGACGAAGCCGGCCGGCGGGTACTTCATCTCGCTGACCGTGCCCGAGGGCACCGCGAAGGAGGTCGTGCGGCTGGCCAAGGAGGCGGGCATCGCGCTGACCCCGGCCGGGGCGACCCATCCGCACGGAGACGACCCGGCCGACGCGACCATCCGCATCGCGCCGACGTTCCCGGAGCTGGCCGAGGTGGAGGAGGCGGTGCGCGGTCTCGCCGTCTGCCTGCGGCTCGCGGTGGCCGAGCGCGCCTGAGAGACCCCGGAGAGCACGTCCGTGCCGCCGCCACCCGTTACGGTGGCGGCGGCACGGACGTTTCCAGGGGGTGGTGATGCGGGTTCTGATCGCAGGCGGTGGCGTCGCGGGCACGGTCACGGCGATGGCGCTGCAGCGGGCCGGTCACGAACCGGTGGTCTTCGAAGCGCATCCTTCCGGCGGCGCGGACGCCGGGGCCTTCCTCACCGTGATGCACAACGGCATGGACGCGCTGCGGGCGATCGGGGCCGAAGCTCCGGTGGTCGAGGCGTCGTTCGCCGCACGCGGTGTCGAGCTGGCCGGACCGGACGGGAACACGCTGAGCAGCCGGCAGTTCGGCACCGAAGACCTCGCCGGCCCGCGCACGCTGACCCGGGCCGGGCTCTACCGCGTGCTCCAGGACGAAGCGAAGCGCCGCGGCATCGCTCTCGCGCACGGCCGCCGGCTGGCCGGGGCGACCTCCGGCGAGCACGGCGTGACCGCGACGTTCGAGGACGGCAGCACCGAGTCCGGTGATGTCCTGGTCGGCGCGGACGGAGTGCACTCGCGCGTGCGCGGGCTCATCGACCCGGACGCGGCGCTCCCGCGGTTCACCGGGGTGACGGTGGTCTACGGCTACACGCGCGCCGAAGGACTGCCCGTCGCGCCCGGGATCTACCGGATGATTCGCGGCAGCCGGGCCGCGTTCGGCTTCACCACCGCACCCGACGGGGCCACGTTCTGGTTCGCCCGGGTCTTCGACGGCGAACGCCCGCGTGCGGAGGTCGCCGCGGTCACCCCGGCCGGCTGGCGGGAGTTCGCCGGTGCCGCCTTCGCCGGCGATCCGCTGCCGTGCGCGGAGATCGTGGCCGCGACCGGCGACGAGGTGTACGGCGGGCATTCCTACGACCTGCCCACCACCCGGGTGTGGTCGACGCCGGACCTGGTGCTGGTGGGGGATTCCGCGCACGCGGCCTCACCGGCGGCGGGGCAGGGCGCGTCGATGGCCATCGAGGACGCCGTGGTGCTGGGCAAGTGCCTGCGGGACCTGCCCGCTCCGGCATCCGCTTTCGCGGCCTACGAACGAGTGCGCCGCGCCCGCGTCGAGAAGCTGGTGGCCGCGAGCGCAGGGAAGGACGTGGGGGAGGAACGTGGCTGGGTCTACCGCCATCGCCTGGACTGGAATACGGAAATCACCGCGTGAGCGCTCGCGCGACGATACGATCCGCGCATGACTCAACCGGCACCACCAGCACCACAGCAGTATCAGCAGTTTCCGATCATGCTGTCCACGATGAACGATTTGCCGGGCTACCGGGTGGTCCGCGTCTTCGGCGAGGTGTTCGGCCTCACCGTGCGCAGCCGCAACATGTTCTCCAACATCGGGTCCGGCTTCAAGGCGATGGCGGGTGGTGAGCTGAAAGGACTGTCCAAGCTGCTCTCGGACTCCCGTAACGAGGCGCTCTTCCGGCTGTCCCAGGAAGCCATCCAGCACGGGGCGAACGCGGTGCTCGCGTTGCGCTTCGACTGCAACGAAATCGCCCAGAGCGCCAGTGAGATCGCCGCCTACGGCACGGCGGTGTACGTGGTGCCGGACGGCGCCCCGCAGCAGCAGGCCCAGCAACAGCAGCAGCAACAACAGCAGCAGCAGTTCCAGTCGCCCCAGCAGTACCAGGCCCCGCAGCAGTGACCGTGCACCGCGGCGGCCTGCGTACTTCCGGCCGCCGCGGTGCACGGGTCTCCGGTGCCACCGGGCGTGCTCGAGGTCCGGAACCCGGACGTGCTGCGAGGTCCGGACCCCTGACCCGGCTGAACGTCCACTGTGGACGGAGCCGGGCGCCCGCGGTCACTTCCGGTACAGCGCCTCGATGTCGTTCGCGTAGTTCTTGTTCACCACGTTGCGCTTGAGTTTCAGGCTCGGCGTGATCTCGCCGCCCGCCTCGGTGAAGTCGCCGGACAGCACGGTGAACTTCTTGATCGCCTCGGCGTGCGAGACCTGCTTGTTGGCCTCGTCGACCGCGGACTGGATCTCCGCCAGCAAATCCGGGTCCGTCGCCAGCTCGGCGACGGTGGCCTCGGCCGGTTTGCCGTGCTGGGTCTTCCAGGACGGGAAGTACTCCTCGTCCACGGTCACCAGCGCGGCGATGAACGGGCGCTGGTCGCCCACCACCATCGCCTGGCTGATCAGCGGTGCGGCCTTGATGGTGTCCTCGAGACCGGACGGCGCGACGTTCTTGCCGCCCGCGGTCACGATGATCTCCTTCTTGCGCCCGGTGATCTTCAGGAAGCCGTCGTCGTCGAGTTCACCCAGATCGCCGGTGTGGAACCAGCCGTCGGTGAGCGATTCGGCGGTCGCCGCCTCGTTGTTGTGGTAGGAGCCGAAGACCACGTCGCCCTTGAGCAGGATCTCGCCGTCCTCGGCGATGCGGACCGAGGTGCCCGCGACCGGCCGCCCGACGGTGCCCACGCGGAATGCGGCGGTGGTGTTCACGTTCGCCGCCGCCGAGGTCTCGGTGAGGCCGTAGCCCTCGAACACCGGAACGCCGATGCCGCGGAAGAAGTGCGCGAGGCGTGCGCCGAGCGGGGCCCCGCCGGACACCGCCGCGACGCACCTGCCGCCGAGCGCGGCGCGGAGCTTGCCGTACACCAGCTTGTCGAACAGCAGGTGCTTCGCGCGCAGGCCCATTCCGGCGCCACCGCGGTCCTGCGCCTCGCTGTAGGCGACCGCGGTCGCTTCGGCGGCGTCGAAGATCTTGCCCTTGCCGTCGCTGTGCGCCTTCTGCTTGGCGGTGTTGTAGACCTTCTCGAACACGCGGGGCACGGCGACCACGAACGTCGGGCGGAACGTACCCAGGTCGGGCACCAGGTTCTTGACGTCCGGGGTGTGGCCGAGGGTCACCCGCGCCGACAGCGCGGTCACCGCGATCGCGCGGGCCAGGATGTGCGCCAGCGGCAGGAAACACAGCAGCGAGTTGCCCTGCTCCATCAGCTCCGGGAACGCCTCGATGTCGGCGCGGATCTCGGTCAGCAGGTTGCGGTGGGTGAGCACCACACCCTTGGGCCTGCCGGTGGTGCCGGAGGTGTAGACGATCGTGGCCGCCTCGTCGGCGGTCACGCCGCGGCGGCGCTCGTGCAGGTCCTCGTCGGACACCTCGGCGCCCAGCGCGGTCAGCTCGTCGACCGCGGGCGAGTCGCCCTCGATCTGCCAGGTCCGCGTCAGCCCGTCCAGCCGGCCGCGGACCTGCTCGACCGCGTCCCGGTGCGCTCCGGTCTCGACGACCACGGCGGTGGCCGCGGAGTCGGACAGGATCCACTGCACCTGCTCCGGGGACGAGGTTTCGTAGATCGGCACGGTGACCGCGCCCGCCGCCCAGATCGCGAAGTCGAG
Organism: Amycolatopsis jiangsuensis; assembly: GCF_014204865.1. Lineage (NCBI taxonomy): Bacteria > Bacillati > Actinomycetota > Actinomycetes > Pseudonocardiales > Pseudonocardiaceae > Amycolatopsis > Amycolatopsis jiangsuensis. The sequence goes on along the minus strand of NZ_JACHMG010000001.1, from coordinate 2,724,329 downwards.
CAGCGTCCACTCGTAGCGGGTCTTGGACATCAGCGCGACCCGGGCGCCGTGCCCGACGCCGGCCGCGATCAGGCCCTTGGCCACCGCGGACACCTGATCGGCGAAGTCCTTCGCGGTCACGTCCAGCCAGGTGCCCTCGACCTGCCTGCGGAAGCTCACGACGTCGGAGAAGCGCTCGGCGTTCGCCCAGACGACGTCGGCCAGGTTCTCGTCGTCGGTCACCGGCTTCCCGGCGGGGGCGCTGTATTCGCGCACGTGGACCTCCGTGTTCGGCGCGGCGGTTACCCGCCGGTCAACTTAGCGTGCCGTAGACCTTAAGACCATGCTGGCACGAGGTGCTCGTCGAGGGCGTGACATCGTGGCGAGGTGAACCCCGGACCACCTGTGCTCGACCTCGTCGACGAGACGTTCATCGCGGTGCCGCCGGGCACGCTCGCCGCCGCGTTCGCCGGTCCGGCCTCGTGGCGGCGCTACTGGCCGGATCTCGTGCTCGAGGTCTACACCGACCGCGGCGACAAGGGGCTGCGCTGGACCGTCACCGGAGCTCTCGTCGGTACGATGGAGGTCTGGCTGGAACCCGTGCTCGACGGCACCGTGCTGCACTACTTCCTGCGCGCGACGCCCGCCGGTCCCGGCGGTGCCGTGCGCGAGCTGCGCCCACGTGAGCTGCGCCGCGAGTTCGACCGGCGGGCCAGGGCGGCGAAGGACGTGGCGCTGGGGCTGAAGGAGATCCTCGAGGACGGGCGCGCGCCGGGGGTGCCGCCCCGGCACGGGGAGCCGGGCACCGGCGACTAGGGAGGTCTTGTGCGGGTTCACGTCGTTTCGGACGTGCACGGCAACGCCGACGCGCTGAAGCGGGCGGGGGACGGGGCGGACGCCCTGGTGGTACTCGGCGACCTGCTGGATTTCGTCGACTACCACGACCACGACAAAGGCATCATGGGCGCGTTGTTCGGCGCGGAGAAGGTGGGCGAGTTCGCCCGGCTGCGCCGCGAGGGCACCCGGGAGCAGACGGTGGCCTACTCGCGCACGCTGTGGGCCACCCTCGAGGATCCGGCCGCGGCCGTCGACGAGGCGATCCGGGAGCAGTACGCCGCGTTGTTCGCTGCGATGACTGCACCGACCTACGCCACGCCCGGCAACGTCGACGCGCCCGCGCTGTGGCCGGAGTTCACCGGATCGGGAGTGCAGGTGCTCGACGGCGAGGTGACCACCATCGGCGGGCTGCGCTTCGGCTTCGCCGGTGGCGCGGTGCTGCCCGAGGGCGTGCAGCCGCGTCCGCGCAAGGGCGCTGCCTGGCGGCCGTACCTGCGGGCGCGCGAGGAGTACGACGAGTCGGTGGCGCGGCTGGAGAACGTGGACGTGCTCTGCACGCACATCCCGCCCGCGGTGCCGGAGCTGACCTACGACGTGGTCGCCCGGCGGGCCGAACTGGGTTCGCGGGCGCTGCTGCGGCTGATTGACCTGCAGCGTCCCCGCTGGTCGCTGTTCGGCCACGTGCACCAGCCGCTGGCCGTCCGCAGGCGGGTCGGGCGCACCGAATGCCGTAACGTCGGTCACTTCAAGGAGACCGGGCAGCCCTACGTGCTGCGCTGGTGACGGGGCTGTCCGGCTACCCTTCGTCCCATGGCCGAGCAGTCCACGCAGTCCATCGAGGTCGACGCCGAGCCCGCGCGGGTGCTGGCGGTGATCGCCGACTTCCCCGCGTACCCGGAGTGGGCCAAGGCCGTCCGGGAGACCGAGGTGCTGGACACCGGCGGCGACGGCAGGGCCAAGCAGGTCAAGCTCACCCTCGACGCCGGCCCGATCAAGGACGTGTACACGCTCGAATACGACTGGGACGCCTCCGGCCTCGGCGTCAGCTGGCACCTGGTGAAGGGCCAGATGCAGAAGGCACAGGACGGCCGGTACGCGCTCGAGCCGCTCGAGGGCGGGCGCACCCGGGTCACCTACACGCTGTCGGTCGAGCTGGCGCTGCCGATGATCGGGCTGCTGCGGCGCAAGGCGGAGAAGATGGTGATGGACACCGCGCTCAAGGAGCTCAAGCGGCGGGCCGAGGACTAGAGGACCACATGCGGATCCTGCTGTTCACCGGCAAGGGGGGTGTCGGGAAGACCACGCTCGCCGCGGCGACCGCGCTCGCTCTCGCCGGCCGCGGCAGGAAGACGCTGGTCGTCTCGACCGATCCGGCGCATTCGCTCGGCGACGCGTTCGGCGCGGCGCAGGGCAGTGAACCCGCCGAGGTGGACGTGCGGGGGGACGGCAGCCCGGCGGGCCTGTGGGCAGCGCAGGTGGACTCGCGGTCGCTGGCCGACCGGACCTGGCACGAGCTGCGCGGCGAGCTGCGCGCCGTGCTCTCCGGTGCGGGTCTGGACCTGCTGGATGCCGAGGAGCTGACCGTGCTGCCCGGTGTGGACGAGCTGCTCGCGCTCGGCGAAGTGCGCCGCCTGGCTGCCCAGGGTCCGTGGGACACCGTGGTGGTCGACTGCGGGCCGACCGCGGAGACGTTGCGGTTGCTGGCCCTTCCGGAGGCGGTGTCCGGCTATCTGGGCCGCGTGCACGGCGGACGGCGCCGGCGGCTCGCGGATCCGGTGCGTCGGCTCGGTGCGCACCTGGACGCGCTGCGTGAACTGCTCACCGATCCGGCCGTGACCACCGTCCGGCTGGTGCTGACGCCGGAGCGGGTCGTGGTCGCCGAGGCCCGGCGCACGCTCACGTCGCTGGCGTTGCGCGGGATCGCGGTGGACGGCCTGATCGTGAACCGGCTGATGCCCGCGCCGGGCTTCTGGCGTGGTTCGGCGGCGAACTGGCTGCGCACCCGCCGTGCCCAGCAGGACGCGGTGCTGGGGGAGCTGGCCGCCACCGGGATCGGCGCCGGCGAACTGGCCCGGGTCGAGCACCGGGCGGGTGAACCGGTCGGCACAGCCGCGCTCACCGCGCTCGCGCGTGAGCTGTACGGCGACCGCGATCCGTTGTCCGGCAAGGGAAAGCCGGTTACGCCGTTGTTGCGGGCGGAAGCGGTGGACGGTGGCTTCCGGCTGCGCGTGGCGATTCCGCTGGAGCAGAACTCCGCGGTGGACCTGGCCCGGGTGAACGACGACCTGGCGATCACCGTGGACGGGTTCCGCCGGCTCGTCGCGCTGCCGGAAACCCTGCGTGCATGCCGGATCACCGGCGCGGAGTCCGATGCCGACGGCCTGGTGGTCAGCCTGGCCGGGGACCGGGGTCCCGGATGAGCGAGCAGGAAGCGGCCGACGGCGAGGCGGCGAGCCTGCGGCTGGCCGAGGAGATCCGGCTGCTGGTCGAGATGGTGCTCGACCGCGCCGCACCGTGGCTGGAGGGCGTCGTCGCGGCCGGGCACGGTGCGCCCGACGGTGCGCAAGCCCACGATCAGGGGGACTCGGGGTGCGGGTGGTGCCCGCTGTGTGCGATCGTCGCCGTCGTGCGTGGTGAGCGGCCGGAGTTCGCCGCGCGGCTGCTGGAGCAGGCGGCGCAGCTGGTGGCGTTGTTGCGGGCGGTGCTCGCGGACCGCTGGCAGCCGGACGAGGGAGTGCACATGCCGGGATTCCAGCCCGCGGCGCGCCCGTCCGCGGCGGAGCCCGCTGCGCCGGAACCGTCGCGGGTGCAGCGCATCGTCGTGCGCCGGCGGGAAGACTGGCGGCCGGAGCGGGAGAACTGAGTGCTGACCATAGGGGTGGACGTCGGCGGGACCAGCGTGCGCGCCGGGGTGGTGGACGAGCGCGGTTCGCTGCTCGACACCGCGCGCGTCGGGACGCCGAGCGAGGAGAACGCGCTCGAGGACGCCATCGCGGGCGTCGTCGAGGACCTGCGCAACCGGCACGACGTCGCCGGGGTGGGCCTGGCCGTGGCCGGGTTCGTGGCCCGCGACCGGCGGTCGGTGATGTTCGCGCCGCACCTGGCGTGGCGGGACGCACCGGTGGCGGACCGGATCTCCAAGCGCGTGGGCCTGCCGGTGACGCTGGAACACGACGTGAACTCCGCGGTCGTCGGCGAGCACCGGTTCGGGGCCGCGCGTGGTGCCCGGGTCGCCGCGCTGGTCGCCCTCGGTACCGGAATCGGTGCGGGGCTGCTGCTGGACGGCGAGATCTACCGCGGGGCGCACGGCGTGGCCCCGGAGCTGGGTCACCTGACCGTGGTGCCCGGTGGCCGGGCGTGCCCGTGCGGCAAGTACGGCTGCTGGGAGCGTTACTGCAGTGGCACCGCGCTGACCGCGACCGCAGTCGAGCTGCTGGCCCGCTATCCGGGCCGGTCCACCGTGCTGTCGCGGGAGATCGCCGGCGATCCGGGTTCGGTCACCGGCCGCAGGGTGGCCGGTGCCGCCCGGGACGGCGATCCGATCGCGCTGCGTGCGATGGCCGAGCTGGCCAAATGGCTGGGCGAGGGGCTGGCACTGGTGGCCGACGTCTTCGACCCGGAGATCATCGTGATCGGCGGGGGTGTGTCGGAGTCCGCGCCGCTGTTCCTCGACGAGGCCCGCGAGCACTACGCCGGCGCGATCACCGGTGCCCGGTTCCGTCCGCTGGCGCGGATCCGTACCGCGCACCTCGGTGACGACACGGCCATCGTCGGGGCCGCCGCGCTGGCTCAGGACGCGGCGGAGACCCCGGCCCTCGGCGCGACCGGCTGACCTCCGGACGCGCGCCCTTTCGGCGAACCCCGCCGACCCCCGGGCTCAGCTCCCCGACGCCACCACGATCTTGCCGATGGTGCGGCCGGCTTCGACGAGTTCGTGCGCGCGACGCATGCTGGGCACGGTGAGACCGTCGAGTACGGTCGTCGCGATCGGGCGCAGCCGGCCTTCGGTGGTCTCCCGCGCCAGTTCGGCGAGCATCGCCTGCTGGCTGGCGCCGTCGGCGAGCCTGCTGAACACCAGCTCGGCGTGCAGTGACAAGGACTTTCCTGCGAGGGGATCGGTGTCGAGGGGCCCGCTGAGGTCGATCGCGCAGACGTGGCCGAACGGTCGGAGCACCTCGGCGATCCACCCGAGGTTGGCGGTGGTTCCCGCGGTGGACAAGACCAGGTCGACCCGGTCGATGCCGGCGTCACGCAGCTGTCCGACCACCTCGCGCGAATGGTCGACGACCAGGTCCGCTCCCATCGCGGTCGACCACTCCCGCGACGCATCACGTGACGCCGTGCCGATCACGAAGGCCGGCGTCCTGGTTTTCAGCAGCTGTGTCGCCATCGAGCCCACACCGCCGGCGCTGCCCACGACGAGCACTCGGTCCACCGCCGGCGGCAGACGGTCCTGGTCGCGGAACAGCGCCTCCCACGCGGTGAGCCCGCCGATGGGCAGCGAAGCGGCGTCCACGAAGGACAGCCTGTCCGGAATCTTGACGACCACGCGATGATCGACCGCCAGTCGCTCGGCCCAGGCTCCGTCCCGGGTCATGTCGCCGGTGCCCATGACGCGATCGCCGGCGGCGAACCCCGTGACGGCCGCCCCGGCCTGCACGACCACCCCGGAGAACTCCCAGCCGAGGATGATGCGTCCGCCCGGCTCGGCGCTGCGCGTCCGGCGTATCGCCGCTTCGCCGGGATTGATCCCGACGGCGCGGATTTCGACCAGCAGGTCGGTCGCGCGCGGCCGGGGCTCCGGCACGTCGATCCGCTCCAGGGCGAACGCGCTGAGTGGGTGCGCCTTCTCGTACCCGAGGGCCTTCATCATGCGTGCTCCGTTCTCCCGATGAGGAGGCTCAACATCAAAACTACAATGTCATCTAACATTATTAACTGTCAACTTTGATGACAGGTAGCATCGGAAGGCGAGCCGGCCAGGGAGGTGTCCGAGGTGCCCCGGATCACGCAGGAGCAGAAGCGGCGCAACCGCGAGAAGATCGTCGACGCCGCGGGTGCGGGCTTCCGGTCGCGGGGCATCGACGGCGTCGGGATCGAGGAGGTCATGAAGAACGCCGGGATGACCCACGGCGGCTTCTACAACCACTTCACCTCGAAGGAAGCCCTCGCACTCGAAGTCCTCCACGAGGGCTTCACCTCGTCGCTGGACGCTGTCGCCGCCACGCGCGCGGCCCATCCGCGCTCCGCACGGGCCGCGCTGAACGGGATCGTCGACGACTACCTCACCACGACCCATCGCGACCACCCGGAATCCGGATGCGCCTCCGCCGCCCTGGTCTCCGACGCCGGCCGGCACGGCGCCGCCGCACAGGCCGAGTACCGGCGCGGGCTGGAGGGTTACTTCGCTGCCTTCACCGAGCTGCTGCTGGATCGGGCGCGGCAGTCGGATGCCGAGCTCGATCCCGCGGCCGCCCGCGAACACGCCATCGCCGTGTTCAGCCAGATGGTCGGTGCGCTGGTGCTCTCCCGCGCCGTCGCCGACGCCGAACCCGCGCTGTCCGACGAGGTCCTGACAGCCAATCGCCGTCAGCTCAAACGGAAGTGAGGCAGCCTTTCCGCAACGGTGTCTCACGCCCCGCGGGCACGGTCGCCGAGCGCGGCGAACAGGCGAACGTCCGCCCGGCTCGCCGTCTGTCGTCGCGATACCAGGCTGGCGATCGTGCAGCCGGACTCCAGTGACGGGGCGAGCGCCGAGCTCGCCGTCCTCGATGCCGCGGAGCTGGCCTCCGACCCGGACCTGGACGCCCGGTTCGCCGAGTCCGCCCACCGGATCCTGGCGGACCTGGTCGGCGGAGGTGCCGCGCTGGGCTGGGTCGAACCACCCTCGCGAGCGGAGGTGGCGGAGCTGGTCGGCCTCGTCGTCGGCGCGGTGCGAAACGGCGACGCGTCTCTGCGCGCCGCATACCTCGATCGTCGGCTGGTGGGGTTGGGGTACTGGCTTCGCTACGCCCGGCCCACTCATCGGCCGCACGCCGATCTGGAGAAGATCGCGGTGGCTGCGTCCGCTCACGGCCGCGGAATCGGCCGGGCGCTGACCACGGCCCTGATCGCGGACGCCCGGGAGACCGGCATCGAGGTCCTCACCCTCGACGCCCGCGGCGACAACGCCGGTGCCCTGCACCTCTACCGAACACTGGGCTTCGCCGAATACGGTCGCCTGCCCGGCTTCGTCGCCGTCGGCGAACGTCGCTGGGACAAGGTCTTCTGCATGCTGGACCTCCGCCGGCACGGGTGAGCCGGCCAGTGCCCGTTCGGCGGACAGGTGTGCAAAGCTGGGGGTGATGACGCCGAGGACCGCCAACCGCTTCGTGCGGTGTTCCTGCGGGCGGTTGCACTGGGGCGCGTTCGGCGCGGCCGGCTTGCTGCTGTGCGACCCCGAGCGGGGCGTGCTGATGCAGCGGCGGGCCTGGTGGGTGCACAACGGCGGCACCTGGGCCCTGCCCGGCGGTGCGCTCGAGATCGGCGAGACGGCGCGTTCGGCGGCGGCACGTGAGGCGTGGGAAGAAGCCGACGTGCCGGTGTCCGCGTTCCGGGCGATGTCGGCTTTCGTGCTGGACCACGGGGTGTGGCAGTACACGACGGTGCTCGGGATGGCAGGCAGCGGCCTCGAAGCCCGCGTCGCGAATCCGGAGAGCACCGAACTGCGCTGGATCCCGCCGGATGAAGTCCCGGGGCTGAAGCTGCACCGCGATTTCGCCAGGTCCTGGCCGCTGCTGCGTGCGCAGCTGGGCCGGGAGCTGGTCCTGGTGGTGGACGCGGCGAACGTACTGGGTTCCCGCCCGGACGGCTGGTGGCGGGATCGCCGCGGTGCCACCGAACGCCTGCGTGACCGGCTGGCCACCCTGGCCGGGGAAGGCCTGCGCGACCCGGTCGCCGGCGTCGGTGCCGGACCGGCGTGGCAGTGGTGGCCGCGCGTGGTCCTCGTCGTCGAGGGCGAGCCCAGGACGGTGCCCTCGGTCCCGGGCGTGGAAGTGGCCGCCGCGGACGCCGACGGCGATGCGAAGCTCGTCGAGGTCGCGGCGCAAGCGCGTGAGCGCGCGGAAAACCACGTGGTCGCCGTGACCGCCGACCGTGAGCTGCGTGACCGGGTGTCCGCGCTGGGGGCGCAGGTGCTGGAGCCCGGCGCGCTGCTGCGGGAGCTGGGCTGACTCAGAACTGCCGCGAGTACAGCCGTAACCGGAGGGATCCGGCACGTTCGTCGAACGCGACGCGCCGGCCGTACCGCACATTCCGTGGTACCGCGTCACCACCGGTTTCGACCAGCCAGACGCGGTTTGCCGCGCCCACCCGCCGGGCCAGGGTGTCCGGGTCCACTTCGGTGCCGCGCAGCGTGCCCGACGCGGCCGGCGACCTGTCCAGCGCGAGGTCGTCGAGGCGGCCGAACGCCTCCGGGTATGCGGAGGCGAACTCGCGGGGCAGGTCGGGATAGTGGCAGGAAGGACAGTGGTAGAGCACGCCGTCACCGGGTCGCGCGTGCTGGTCGAGAGCTTGCGCGGCGGCTCTGATGTCCTCACCGTGGCCGTCCTGCCCGCGCTCGGCCAGCTGTACCGGAAGACCGAGCGCGGCCACCAGGAGCAGTGCGATCACCCGGTGCGGCCACGCCGTCCTTGCCAGCCCCGCGCCGATCGCCAGGGCCAGCGCGGGCAGGCAGAATGCCAGGTACCGCGGCACGTACACCGGCACCGCCAGACGAGCCGCGAGCAACAGCAGCACCGGCGGAGCGATCAGCCAGGGCAGGGACAGCCACGCCGGACCCCGGAAGCGCAGGCCCAGTCCCACGAGAACACCCATCAGCGCGGCCGCACCGGACGAACCGGCCAGCCAGACCACGAGGTCCCCACCCGCGGACGCGTCCGGCGCGGCGACCCAGCCCAGCTGGTCGCGTTGCTGCCAGGCCAGGATCGCGATCGGTACCGCGGGAAGGCAGCCGAGCGCGGCCGGTACCGCCCAGGCGCGCAGCCGGGACCTCGCCGTGCCGAGCAGGTAGAGCGCGTGCCCGGCCAGCAGCAGCAGACCGAACAGGTTCAGCGTGCCGAGCGCGGCGACCGCCCAGCCGTAGCCGGTCAGACCGCGCCGGGGCTCAGTGCCCCCGCGTACCAGTAGCCAACTCGCCAGTACCGCGCAGGCGAGGACGAGCGCGTAGGACCGCGCTTCCTGTGCGTACCTGCTGACTTGCGGCAGCACCGCGAAAACGAGTCCGGCGAGCAGCCCGGTCGCCCGACTCTGCAGACGCCGGCCGATCGCCGAGATCCCGGCCGCCGCGGCGGCCATGGCCAGCACCGACGGCAGCCGGAGCACGATCTCCCCGGTGCCGAAGACGTGCACGACCGGCCACAGCACGACGTAGTAGCCGCCGTGTACGGCGTCGACCGTGGTCAGCATGTGCAGCAGTGCGGGAAAGGGCCGGGTCACCGCGTCCAGGGTCGCGGCTTCGTCCCGCCAGTACGACGGCGTGCCGAGGTGCCACAGCCCGATCACCACCGTGGCGAGCGCCGGGCCCACTGTCCACAGCGCGGTGCCGCGCACGGCTCGAGGGAGCGGGACCGCTTTGCCGGGCGTGCGAAGTGTGGACACCCCGCAATGCTGGCGAGCGGAGTTCAGACCTGCGCGGGAGAACTGTGGGAGTCCGGTGTGAGTCGATCGGGCAGCGGCAGCGTGATCCGCACCCGCAGGCCGCCCGACGGATGCGCGCCGGCTGTCACGGCTCCTCCGTGCACGGTGACGATCTGGGTCACGATGGCCAGGCCGAGGCCGGCTCCGGGACCCGGTGTGCCGGAGCCGGCGCGGTAGAACCGGTCGAAAATGTGCGGCAGGCGCTCGGCCGGCACCCCGGGGCCGGTGTCGGCGACCTCGATCTCGGCCATGCCGTGCCGTTCGCGCAGCGTCACCGTGGCCGTGGCGTCCTGCGGGGTGTGCGCGAGCACGTTGGCCAGCAGGTTGTCCACCGCCCGGCGCAGCAGTTCCTCGTCGCCGACCGAGAGCACGTGATCGGCGAGTTCCGTGTGCCAGCGGCGTTCCGGCGCGGCCACTCGGATCCGGTCCACGCAGCCGGCCACGAGCTCGCTCAGGTCCACCGGCTCGGAGTCCCGGGCCGGATGCTGGTCCAGCCGCGCCAGCCGGAGCATGTCGTCGACCAGCCGGCTCATCCGCCGCGACTCCAGCGCGATGCGCCGCATCACCTCGTCGACCTGGTCCGGCCCGGCCAGCGCACCCTGCTGGTACAGCTCGGCGTTGGCGCGCAGTGAGGCGAGCGGGGTGCGCAGCTCGTGGCTGGCGTCGGCGAAGAACCGGCGCATCAGCTCCTGTTCGGCCTCCCGCTCGTGTACGGATGTCTCGATCCGGGTCAGCATCCCGTTGAGCGCGTTGCCCAGTCTGCCCACTTCGCTGTGCGGATCCTGGTCGGTGACCCGCTCGGTCAGGTCACCCGCGGTGATCCGGTCGGCCTGTGCCGCCATCGTCTCGATCGGCCGCAACCCGCGCCGCAGCAACCAGAACACGCCCAGCCCGATCACCAGCACGGCGGCGACCGAGCCGAGGACCATGATCAGCCGCATCCGGTCCACAGTGCGCTCGACCGAGCCCAGGCCGGAACTGATCAGCAGCAGTCCGCCGGGCGCCGGAGCAGCCACCAGCCGCACGTCCGCCGTGCCGTCCATGGACCGGTCGGTGCGGGCTCCGCCGCCTGCGGCCAGTGCCCGCACATCCGGCGGAATCGTGGCCGAGTTCGCGTACCCGGGCACGGTGGACACGATCGAGTCGCTGACCGCCAGCGCGAGCGACTTTTCCCCGTCGCCGGGCCAGTAGAGCACCGAGTACGAGCCCACCGAGACGTAGTCGACCGGTCCGGTCGACTCGTGCAGTGCACGCAGTACATCGGGCGCTGCCAGGATCGGCCCGCGCCCGGTCGCGGGACGCTGCCGCAGCACCGAGGCCAGCACGTCGGACAGCCGGGCCTGGATGCTGTCCGCGGCCGCGTGCAGGGTGGCGTCGGTCTGGTTCATCAGATAGCTGCGCAGCCCGCCGACCGCGGCGAGGTCGAAGGCCGCCAGCGCCACCAGGACCACCGACACCACAGGGAGGAGCACCCGCAGCCGCAACCGGCTGCGCACCAGCCGCGGAAAGGACAGCCGTTCAGCGTTCATCGGTGGCCGCCGGGTGGGGCAGCCGCAGCCGGTAGCCGACGCCGCGCTGGGTGTGGATCAGGTCCTCGCCGAACTCCGCCAGCTTGCGCCGGAGATAGGCGATGTAGGTGGACACCACGGTGCTGGAGCCGCCGAAGTCGTAGGCCCACACATGATCCAGCAGCTGTCCGCGGGTCAGCACCCTGCCCGGGTTGAGCATCAGGAACCGCAGCAGCCGGAACTCGGTCGGGGACAGGTCAACCGGATGACCGGCGCGGCGTACCTCGTAGGTGTCCTGATCGAGCTCGAGATCGGCGAAGGTGAGCACCGGCCCGGTCCCGGGCGGGCGGGCGCGGCGCAGTACCGAGCGGATCCGGGCGGCCAGCTCCTCCAGCCCGAACGGTTTGGTCAGGTAGTCGTCGCCGCCGATGCTCAGCCCGGTGACCTTGTCCGCCTGGGTGTCCTTGGCGGTCAGGAAGATCACCGGCACCTGGCAGCCGTCCCGGCGCAACCTGCGCAGCACCTCGAAGCCGTCGGTATCCGGCAGCATGACGTCCAGTACCGCCAGGTCGAACGGCCGGTCCCGCAGCAGGCCGAGCGCCTCCGCGCCGGTCCCGCCGGTGGTCACCTCGAAGCCGAGGAAGCGCAACGAAGCGGCGACCGCGTCCCGAAGGAACGGTTCGTCGTCGACCACCAGCAGGTCACCGTGGTCCGGAGGCGGCTTCGGGGCCGGTTCCATGCGCGCGCTCCTCTTCGTCCCGGCTATCCGACCACACCCGGCCGCGAACGGCATGGGAACTGTGTGTGAGTTTCGTGAGAGAAACCAGCCCCGAGTAGGTCAGCTGTGCGGGGAGTGTGGGACGCCGTCACGCATTTCCGCGACCAGGGAGGCCACCACGGCCTTCAACGAACCGTCGTAACTCTTCGCCACCGCGCGCTGGCGCTGGTAGCTCGCGCCCACACGGAGAATTTCCGCGACGTCGCCCAGCTCCCGGGCGCAGTCGAGCCGGCGGGCCACCGGTTCCAGGCGCTCCAGCAGGTCGGCGAGGTCGTCGGTGACGAGGCGTTCGCGGCCGGCCGCGTCGAGGATCACGATCGCGTCGGTGCCGTAGCGGGCGGCGCGCCACTTGTTCTCCTGCACGTGCCACGGCGGCAGCACCGGCAGCGTCTCGCCCCGGTCCAGCCGGGTACTGAAGTCCTCCACCAGGCACTGGGTGAGCGCGGTGATCGCACCCACCTCATGCAGAGTGGGCAGGCCGTCGCAGACCCGCGTCTCGATCGTGCCGAAATGCGGGGCCGGCCGGATGTCCCAGCGGATCTCCGAGAAGGAGTCGATCACGCCCGTGGTGAACATGTCGTCCACGTAGTGCTCCAGCTCGGCCCATTCGCGGAACTGGAACGGCAGCCCGGCGGTGGGCAGCTGCTGGAACATCAGCGCCCGGTTCGACGCGTAGCCGGTGTCCTCACCCGACCAGTACGGCGACGACGCGGACAACGCCTGCAGGTGCGGGGCGTGGCACAGCAGGGCGTCGAGCACCGGCAGCACCTTGTCCCGGTGATCGAGCCCGACGTGCACGTGGACGCCGTAGATCAGCATCTGCCTGCCCCACCAGCGGGTGCGGTCGATCAGCTTGGCGTAGCGCTCCTCGTCGGTCACCTTCTGCCGGTACCACGACGAAAACGGGTGCGAGCCGGCGGAGAACAGCTCCACGCCGAGCGGGTCGGCCACCCGGTGCACCTCGTCCAGCGCGGCGGCCAGATCGGCCTTGACCTCGGCGACCGCGCGCCGCGCGCCGCTGATCACCTCGATCGTGTTCAGCAGCAGCTCCTGCTTGATCCGCGGGTGCTCGCAGGCGCCCTCCGGGCGCACCGCCTCGAGCAGCTTCTCCGCGACCGAGCGCAGCTCGCCGCTGCGCCGGTCCACCAGCGCCAGCTCCCATTCGGCGCCGACCGTGGAGCGCGCCGACGGGGTGAAATCGATCCGCATGCCCGTCCGGTCAGACCTGGGCGCCGTTGCTCGGGTCCGCGCCGGGCGGCGGGCCCTGGCGCACCCGCAGCAGCAGCAGTGCGATGCCGGTGGCCAGCGCCAGGATGCCCAGCGGCGTGGCCAGCGCGGGGCCGACCCCGATCAGGTTCGGCACGATCAGCAGGAGCAGCCCCACGACGAAGAACAGCAGCACCACGAACGCGCCCTTGCGCCAGCGGGGCAGCGGCGGCGGCTCCGGCGGGACGAAGTGCTCGTCGTCCTCGGCCGGGTCGTCGGAGAACACCGTCTCGTCCCAGCCGGTGCCCCCGGTGCGCCAGCCGTCCGCGCCGGGTTTCGCCGCGGCGGTGGTGGCGGGCGGGCCCGCGGCCGGTGGCTCCGGCTCGTCCTTCCCGGCGGGCGCGGGCGGATCCTCCTCGAGGAACATGCCTACGCCCTCGGCCCGCAGGTCGGCCACGATCTCGGCGAACGTGGCGTCGACGTCCTCGGGCCCGTCCTTCCCCCGGGTCATCCGGCACCCACCTGTCCCGCCCGGGGCGCCCGGGCGAAGTCGACACTCCGGCTGAAGATCAGGTCCGCGTCGTGGTCCTGGGTCGCGACGTGGAAGCTGTTCTCCAGCACCACCTCGGTCACGTCCGCGCTGGACACCCCGGACAGCACGATCCGCGCGTTCTCCGGCTCCACCACGTGGTCGACCCGGGAATGCAGCAGCAGCACCGGCTGTGTCACCTTCGGCAGGTCGGCGCGCACCTTCTTCCACAGCCGCGCGAGGCTCGCCGCGGCACGGACCGGCGTGCGCGGGTAGGCCAGCTCGGTCTCCCCGGGTTTGGCGATGTCATTCGCGATCGCCGGGACCGACGGAACCACCCGGGACAGCAGCGGCAGCAGCTTCGCGTCCGCGCTCAGCCGCGTCACCGACGGGTTGACCAGCACGAGCCCGGAAATCCATCCGAACTCCTGCGCCAGCGCCAGTGCCAGCGTGCCGCCCATGGACAGCCCGCCGACGAACACCTGGTCGCAGCCGGCGCGCAGCGCGAGCAGCTCCTCGCGGACCGCGCCGTACCAGTCCTGCCAGGTGGTGCGGTTGAGATCCGGCCAGCGGGTGCCGTGTCCGGGCAGCAGCGGGCAGCGCACCGCGAAGCCCGCCGCGGACAGGTGCTCGCCCCAGCCGCGCAGCCCGGCCGGGGTGCCGGTGAACCCGTGGCAGAGCAGGAAGCCCGCGCCGGACGTGCCGGGGAAGGCGAACGGTTCCGCGCCGGCGAGCACGCCCATGACGAACGCCCTTCCGATCGGGGTGGCGGTGGAGTCCTTCCATGCTCTCACGCCGGAGACGGGTTGTGGGGCGCGCTCCGGACGTGGTGCCAGCCGGTGACCGCTGTGAGATCGGTCGCTGCCCGGCGGTGACCGGGCCGCCGCGCGTTGTGCGGGGGACCGCCGGTTCCGTAGGCTGCACAGTCGGCGACCAGGCTGGTGAGGAAGGACTCGAGCGCGGTGCTGTACTTGCTGATGAAGTGGGTGTTCATCGGACCGCTGCTGAAGACGCTGTGGCCCACCAAGGTCGTCGGCGCGGAGAACATCCCGGAGACCGGCGGGGCCATCCTGGCCGGCAACCACCTGGCGGTGGCCGACTCGTTCTTCATGCCGCTGCGGGTCAAGCGCAAGGTCACCTTCCCGGCGAAGTCCGAGTACTTCACCGAACCGGGGTTCAAGGGCCTGCTCAAGAAGTGGTTCTTCACCGGCGTCGGCCAGTTCCCGATCGACCGCTCCGGCGGCAACGCCGCGCAGGCGGCGCTGGACACGGCCACCCGCCTGGTCACCGAAGGCCACCTGCTCGGCATCTACCCGGAGGGCACCCGCTCGCCGGACGGGCGGCTGTACAAGGGCAAGACCGGCGTCGCCCGGATCGCGCTGGAGTCCCGCGGCGTGGTGGTCCCGGTGGCCATGGTCGGCACGGACAAGGTCAACCCGATCGGCTCGAAGATGTGGTGGCCGCGCCGGCTGGAGATCCGCTTCGGCACGCCGCTGGACTTCTCCCGCTACGACGGGCTGGCCGGCGACCGGTTCATCGAACGCTCGATCACCGACGAGATCATGTACGCGCTGATGGAGCTCTCCGGCCAGGAGTACGTGGACATCTACGCGGCCAAGGCCAAGGAACTGCTCGCCGCGGAGGCGGCCGGTGCGAAGCCCTCGGTGCCCGCGCAGCCGTCGGTCCGCGAGGCCGACCGTGTGCCGCAGACCAAGGCGGGTTAGCCCGGCCGGTGCCCCTCGCCACCCTCGAGGAAGGTGCCACGCACCGCTGCTAACCTCCGCCGGTGCGTTTTTTCTACGACACCGAGTTCATCGAGGACGGCGTGACGATCGACCTGGTGTCGATCGGTGTCGTTGACGAGCGCGGCCGTGAGTTCTACGCCGTGTCCACCGATTTCGATCCGGACCGGGCCGGGCCCTGGGTCCGCGAGAACGTGCTGCCCAAACTGCCCTCGCCGGCCGACCCGGCGTGGCGCGGCCGCGAGCGGATCCGCACCGACCTGCTGGAGTTCTTCGGCAAGCCGCCCGGCGGGATCGAGCTGTGGGCCTGGTTCGCCGCCTACGACCACGTGGCGCTCGCCCAGCTGTGGGGGCCGATGCCGGCGTTGCCCCGCCAGCTGCCCCGGTTCACCCGCGACCTGCGTCAGCGGTGGGAGGACGCGGGCAAGCCGAAGCTGCCCGCGGCCCCCACCGACCAGCACGACGCACTGGCCGACGCCCGGCACAACCGGGACCGCTGGGACGTCATCGACACCGCGTTCCGCCGCCGTCCGTGACAGCCGCGAAGGCGGCCTTCACGGCTGTCAGCGGCGATCGCGGACCGCGGCGGCCAAGGTGTCCAGTAGGCCGTCGGTGGTGTCCCAGTCCAGGCAGGCGTCGGTGATCGACTGGCCGTAGGCGAGGTCGCCGCCCCTGCCGAGCACGAGTTCCTGACGTCCGGCGACGAGGTTGCTCTCCAGCATCAGCCCGGCGATCCCGCGTTCGCCGCCGGCGATCCGGGCGGCCAGCTCACGCACGACCCCGGCCTGGCGGACGTGGTCCTTGCCGCTGTTGCCGTGGCTCGCGTCGACCACCAGGCGCTGCGGCAGCCCGGACTTCGCGAGCCGGCCGAGCGTGTCGGCCACCGAGTCCGGATCGTGGTTCGGTCCGGCCGAGCTCCCGCGCAGGATCACGTGGCAGTCGGAGTTGCCCGCGGTCGTCATGAGCGCGGCGAGGCCGTCGAGGGTGATCCCGGGGAACACGTGCGACGCGGCGGCCGCGCGGGTGGCGTCCACCGCGACCTGGACGTCGCCCTCGGTCGAGTTCTTGATCCCCACCGGCATGGACAGCGCACTGCACAGCTGCCGGTGCACCTGGCTGGCCGCCGTGCGCGCGCCGATCGAACCCCAGGTCACCACGTCCGAGATGAACTGCGGGGTGATCGGGTCGAGGAACTCGCAGCCCACCGGCAACCCGAGTGCGGACACGTCGAGCAGCAGCTTCCTGGCGATCCGCAGACCCTTGTTCACCGCGAACGTGCCGTCGAGATCGGGATCGTTGATCAGGCCCTTCCAGCCCAGCGTGGTGCGCGGCTTCTCGAAGTACACGCGCATCACCACGTGCAGCTCGCCGCGCAGCTGCCCGGCCTTCTCGGCGAGCCGCCGTGCGTAGTCCAGCGCCGCGGCGGGGTCGTGCACGGAGCACGGGCCGACCATCACCGCGAGCCGGTCGTCCCGGCCGTCGAGGATGTCGAGGGTCCGCGCGCGACCGGTCTGCACGACCTCGGCCACGTCGGCGTCCACGGGATGCTCTTCGCGCAGCAGCGCGGGGGAGATCAGCGGGCTCACCGCGGTGGTGCGCTGCTGGTCGAGCGCACCAGGACCGACGGGCGCGGAGAGCAGGGAAGGGGTGGTCATGGTCGGGGGTGTTCCTCTCTGGCGAACACCGGCCCGCGGGGGACTCGCCGAGCCGGTGGGAAAACCGGCTCGGGGTGGGGTCAGCGCAGGTCGGCGCCGCCAGGCCCACCCGGGGCCGGCTTCGCAAACCAGAAATACCGCTGCACGGCGCCACCGTAGCACAGCCGGGGCCGTCTCCCGTCTCGGACCGATTCGGCAGGTGGTCCGCCCTGCACCGATCCAGACGAAGCCCGCTACGCTGGCCGCGATGTGACCCCACTCTCCACGTGACGAAGACGGAGGCAACAGATGCGTGTCGGTGTGCTGACCGGTGGCGGGGACTGCCCCGGCCTGAACGCGGTGATCCGCGCGGTGGTCCGCAAGGGCATCGAGGTGCACGGCTGGGATTTCGTCGGCTTCCGCAACGGGTGGCAGGGTCCGCTCACCGGGGACAGCCGGCCGCTGGGTCTCGCCGACGTCGAGGACATCCTCACCCGCGGGGGCACCATCCTGCGGTCCTCGCGGACCAACCCGTACAAGGTCGAGGGCGGCGTCGAGAAGATCCGCAAGGTGCTGGCCGACCAGGGCGTGGACGCGCTGGTCGCGATCGGCGGCGAGGACACCCTCGGCGTGGCGAAGCGGCTGACCGACGACGGCATCGGCGTCGTCGGCGTGCCCAAGACGATCGACAACGACCTCGGCGCCACCGACTACACGTTCGGCTTCGACACCGCGGTCTCCATCGCGACCGAGGCGATCGACCGGCTGCACACCACCGCCGAGTCGCACCACCGCGCGCTCGTGGTCGAGGTCATGGGCCGGCACGCGGGCTGGATCGCGCTGCACTCCGGCCTCGCCGGTGGCGCGAGCGTGATCCTGGTGCCGGAGCGGCAGTTCTCCGTCGACCAGGTCGTGAAGTGGGTCGAGCAGCGGTTCGAGAAGGAGTACGCGCCGATCATCGTGGTCGCCGAGGGCGCGCTGCCCGAGGGCGGCGAGGAGAAGCTGCTGACCGGGGAGAAGGACGCGTTCGGGCACGTGCGGCTCGGCGGGATCGGCACCTGGCTGGCCGACGAGATCGCCTCGCGCACCGGCAAGGAGTCGCGTGCGGTGGTGCTCGGTCACGTGCAGCGCGGTGGTACGCCGACCGCCTACGACCGGGTGCTGGCCACCCGGTTCGGCCTGCAGGCGGTGGACGCGGTGGCCGACGGCGACTTCGGTGTGATGGTCGCGCTGAAGGGCACCGACATCGTCCGGGTCAAGCTTTCCGAGGCGACTGCCGAGCTGAAGACCGTGCCCGCCGAACGGTACGAAGAAGCCGAAGTCTTCTTCGGCTGAGCACCGGCTTTTCGGGTGGGGGCAGCCCTACCCGCCGACCGGGGGCGCGCGGCATTCCGCGCGCCCCCGGTCGCTCGTTAACGTCGCTCTCGTGCGAATGTTCCTGGCAGCCATGGCTGCGCTCTCCGTCGTAGCGGTGCCCGCCGAATCCACTGTGGACGGTGTATGGCAGACCGACGGCTACCGGCAGCTGATCGAGGTCCACGCCGGGAAGCTCACCACGTACGACGTCACCGAGGTCGGCTGCCTTCCGGGTGCGGTCACCGGAACCGGCGACGGAACCACGTTCACCACCAATGAAGGTTTGGTCGCGACGCTCGACCGGCGCGCCGCCACCTTGAGCTTCGATGGCGACCTGGGTGTGCGGTCGCTGCGGCGGCTGTCGCGACTGCCCGCGGAATGCCGCTCCACTCCGTCCGCAGATCCACTGTCCACTTTTGACGTTTTCTGGCACACGTTCGCCGAGAACTACCCGTTCTTCGCCGCGAAAGGCGTCGACTGGCAGGCGCAGGGGATCTCCGCGCGTCGCGAGGTGGCTGCCCATCCGGAACAGCTGTACGACGTCCTTTGTGGACTCATCATGCCGCTGCGCGACGCCCACGTCGGCTTGTTCGCCCCCGGCAAGCGGTGCACTTCGACGCGGTCCGGCACGCCGGATCCGACGACCACCGTCCCGCGCGCGGTAGCAGTCGCCGATGCGAACCTCGGCGCGCCCGTGCGGCGCTGGGCCGAAGGTGCGATCGCGTACGCGGACCTGCCCGGCGATGCGGGATACCTGCGGATCCGGAGTTTTCAGGGCTATACCGACACTTTCGCCGGTGATCAAGCCCTGCTGGGCAAGGCGCTCGACGAGATCTTCACCGCGGAACGGGTTTCCACGCTGCGCAACCTGATCCTGGACGTGCGCGTGAACGGTGGTGGTGCCGATCCGCTCGGGCTCCAGGTCGCCGCTCGGCTCACCGACGTTCCCCATTTCGCGTACGCCAAGTGCGCCCGCAACGATCCACACGACCCGGCGCGGTTCACCTCGCCGCAGCCTTTCGTGGTCCGCCCGGCCGCCGGCCCGCGCTACACCGGTCCGCTCGCGGTGCTGATCGGCAACCTGGATGTGTCGGCGGGGGAGACCTTCGTCCAGGCGCTGGTGAACCGCCATCCGCGTCCGGTCCTCGTCGGAGCGCCCACCCAGGGCGTCTACTCGGATGTCATGGACCGCGCGCTGCCGCTGCCCGGCTGGCGGGTGGACGTGCCGAACGAGCAGTACCTGGACCCGCGGGGCCGAACCTACGACGGGACCGGAATCGGGCCGGACGTGACGGTCCCGGTCTTCACGCCGCAGGACCTCACCGCCGGCCGCGACCCGGCACTGGCCGCGGCGCGGCGGTCAGCGGGGTAGGAGTGGCTGCCGGCCGCGAAACGCGGCGTCGCGCCCTGTTTCTGCTCCGGAATTCGCTGCGTACGGTCTCTTCACGCCCTCGGGACCGCGGCCTCCGTCCGCTGGAAGCAGTCCGCGGCCGGTACCGCCATCCTGGTCTACACCAATCGAAAGCATTGACGATTGGTCTAGTCCACTTTACGGTGTGATCGTCCCCACATCCATCCGGTCCGTCACCACAGGTGACTCCCCGAAGGGAGCCCGGAATGTCCCGTCCGCGCAGCAGAAGACGCACGCTGTCCCTCCTGGCCGGCCTGGCGAGCGTGGCACTCGCCGCCGTCGCGCCGGCCGTACCCGCCACCGCCACCCCCGCCGGTCCCGCCGCGTCCGAGAGCGAGCAGGCCTCGGTCGGCAAGGTCGTCGGGTACTTCACCGATTGGGGCGTCTACCAGCGCAACTACCACGTCAAGAACATCGAGACGTCCGGTTCGGCCGCGAAGCTGACGCACATCAACTACGCGTTCGGCAACGTCACGAACGGTGGCTGCGCGGTCGGCGACTCCTTCGCCGACTACGAGAAGACCTACGACGCGGCGGGCAGCGTCGACGGTGTCGCCGACACCTGGGACCAGCCGCTCGCGGGCAGCTTCAACCAGCTGAAGAAGCTGAAGGCCCAGCATCCCGGGCTCAAGGTCATCTGGTCGTTCGGCGGCTGGAGCTGGTCGGGCGGGTTCGGGCAGGCCGCCCAGAACCCGGCCGCCTTCGCGGACTCCTGCTACAACCTGGTCAACGACCCTCGCTGGGCCGGCCTGTTCGACGGGATCGACATCGACTGGGAGTACCCGAACGCCTGCGGGCTCAGCTGCGACACCAGCGGGCCGGACGCGCTGAAGAACGTGCTTTCCGCGCTGCGCGCCAAGTTCGGCTCGTCGAAACTGGTCACCGCGGCGATCACCGCGGACGGCTCCGACGGCGGCAAGATCGACGCGGCCGACTACGCCGGGGCCGCGCAGTACGTCGACTGGTACAACGTGATGACCTACGACTTCTTCGGCGCCTGGGCAGCGCAGGGGCCGACCGCCCCGCATTCGCCGCTGACGAGCTATGACGGCATTCCCACCGCGGGCTTCTACTCCGACGCCGCGATCCAGAAGCTGAAGGCGAAGGGCGTTCCGTCCGAGAAACTGTTGCTGGGCATCGGTTTCTACGGCCGGGGCTGGACCGGTGTGACCCAGGACGCGCCCGGCGGCACCGCCACCGGACCGGCACCCGGAACCTATGAACAGGGCATCGAGGACTACAAGGTGCTCAAGTCCAGCTGCCCGGCCACCGGCACGGTCGCGGGCACCGCGTACGCCAAGTGCGGCTCGAACTGGTGGAGCTACGACACCCCGTCCACCATCGTGGGCAAGGTGTCCTACGCGAAGGACCAGGGCCTCGGCGGAGCGATGTTCTGGGAGCTCTCCGGTGACACCACCGGCGGCGAGCTGATCGGCGCGCTCGCGCAGTGACGCCTCCCCGGTGCGGCCGGCAGCGCAGGGGCGTGCCGGCCGCACCGGGGCACCACCGGACTGTCGGTGCCGCGGTTTATCGTGCGGCAGGTGAAGTTCAGCGGATTCGGGGAGCACGCCGTCGAGTTCTACGACGGGCTGCTCGCGGACAACTCCAAGCCCTACTGGGCAGACCACGTCGAAATCTACAAGACCCACGTGCGCGAGCCGATGGAGGCGCTGCTCGGCGAGCTGCAGGCCGAGTTCGGTGCCGGCTTCGGCGAGGGCAAGGTGTTCCGCCCCTACCGCGACGTGCGGTTCGCCCGCGACAAGACGCCGTACAAGACCCACTGCGGCGGGGTGATCGAGGCGGGCCGCGGCGGTGGTGCCTACTACGTCGAGCTGGGCCCGGCCGGGCTGCGCGCCGGCGGCGGCTGCTTCCACCTCGCGTCCGACCAGCTGGCCCGGTTCCGCGCCGCGGTGGACACCGAGCTGCACGGCCCGGCGCTGGAGAGGATCCTGGCCGCGTTGCGCCGGAAGGGCTGGGAAATCCTGGGCGACCGGCTCAAGTCGCGCCCGCGCGGATACGCCGAGGACCACCCGCGTCTCGATCTGCTCCGGTACCGCTCGGTGTACGCGATCCGGGCCTGGCAGCCGGACGACTTCCTGCACGAGCGCGAGGCGCTGACCCGGGTGCGCACGGCGTGGCGGCAGCTGCGCGAGTTCAACGAATGGGCCCGTGACCACGTCGGGCCGAGCGAGCAGCCCCGCCGCTGACCGGCACCGCCGTGGCCGGGACACCGGGTGCCCGGCTGAATGGTTTCCGAAGACTTCGCCACGAGTTTCGGGATCGGTACAGACGGGAGCGGGCGAAGGGACTACCCTGTCCTGACGTGAGCCGACGCGCGAAGATCGTTTGTACCCTGGGCCCCGCCACCTCCACCGCGGAGAAGATGCGGGCACTCGTCGACGCCGGAATGGACGTCGCGAGGATGAACTTCAGCCACGGCAGCCACAGTGACCACAAGCAGGTCTACGACCTGGTTCGGTCCGCGGCCGCCGAGAGTGGCCGGGCGGTCGGCATCCTCGCCGACCTGCAGGGCCCCAAGATCCGGCTGGGCACGTTCGCCAGCGGCTCGGCCGAGTGGCACACCGGCGACGTCGTCCGCATCACGGTCGAGGACGTCGTGGGCACCCACGACCGGGTCTCCACCACCTACAAGGGCCTCGCCACCGACGCCAAGCCGGGCGACCGGCTGCTGGTCGACGACGGCAAGGTCGGCCTGGTGGTCAAGGAGGTCGACGGCCAGGACGTGGTATGCGAGGTGACCGAGGGCGGCCCGGTCAGCAACAACAAGGGCGTGTCCCTTCCCGGGATGGACGTCTCGGTGCCCGCGCTGTCCGAGAAGGACATCGAGGACCTCGAGTTCGCGCTGCAGCTCGGCGTGGACTTCATCGCGCTGTCCTTCGTCCGCTCGCCCGCCGACATCGACCTGGTGCACCAGGTGATGGACCGCGCGGGCAAGGGCAGGCTGCCGGTGGTCGCGAAGATCGAGAAGCCGGAGGCGGTCTACAACCTCGAGGCCATCGTGCTGGCCTTCGACGCGGTCATGGTCGCCCGCGGTGACCTGGGTGTCGAGCTGCCGCTCGAGCAGGTGCCGCTGGTGCAGAAGCGGGCCATCCAGATCTGTCGGGAGAACGCCAAGCCGGTCATCGTCGCCACGCAGATGCTGGAGTCGATGATCAGCAACTCGCGGCCCACCCGCGCGGAGGCCTCCGACGTCGCGAACGCGGTCCTGGACGGCACCGACGCGGTCATGCTCTCCGGTGAGACCAGCGTCGGGCGGTACCCGATCGAGACGGTGCAGACGATGGGCCGCATCGTCGAGGCGGTCGAGACCGACTCGCCGATCGTCCCGCCGCTCACCCACGTGCCGCGCACCAAGCGGGGCGTGATCTCCTACGCCGCCCGCGACATCGGCGAGCGGCTCAACGCCAAGGCGCTGGTCGCGTTCACCCAGTCCGGCGACACCGTGCGCCGGCTGGCCCGGCTGCACACCCGGCTGCCGCTGATGGCGTTCACGCCGGAGCAGAACGTGCGCAGCCAGCTCGCGATGACCTGGGGCACCAGCACGCAGATCGTGCCGCGGGTGGACTCGACCGACCAGATGATCCAGCAGGTGGACCACGCGATGCTGGAAATGGGCAAGTACCAGCGCGGCGACCTCGTGGTGATCGTGGCAGGCTCCCCGCCCGGCACCGTCGGGTCGACCAACCTGATCCACGTGCACCGCCTCGGGGAAGACGACCACGCCTGACGCGGGAGACCGCGGGGTACGTTCCGGACATGACCGAAATGGCCAGGCAGGCCGCCACCGGGCTGGACACCGGTCCCGGTGGCGGCGGGCAGCCGGTGCTCGACAAGCTCGTCGCCCTGCTCGACCTCGAGCAGATCGAGGAGAACTTCTTCCGCGGGGTCTCGCCCGCGCACTCACCGGTCCGGGTGTTCGGCGGGCAGGTCGCCGGGCAGGCGCTCGTCGCGGCCGGCCGTACCGTGCCGGAGTCGCGCAGGGTGCATTCGCTGCACGCCTACTTCATCCGCGGCGGCGACCCGAGCGTGCCGATCGTGTACGAGGTGGACCGCATCCGCGACGGCCGCTCGTTCACCACCCGGCGGGTCGTCGCGATCCAGCACGGCAAGGCGATCTTCTCGCTGTCCGCCTCGTTCCAGGTCGACGAGCCGGGAATCGACCACGCCGAGACCATGCCGGACGTACCGGATCCGGAGAGCCTGCCGACGTTCGCCGAGCGCATCGAGGGTTTTCCGCTGCGCTTCACCGACCGGCCGCGCCCGATCGACGTCCGCTACGTCGGCGATCCGCCGTGGATCACCCGGACGAGCGGACAGCGGCCGCGGCACAACCGGGTGTGGATGCGGGCCGACGGGGCCCTGCCGGACCGGCAGCTGCTGCACGTCTGCGTGCTCACCTACGCCTCGGACATGACGCTGCTCGACTCCGCGCTCGCGCGCCACGGCGTGTACTGGGACGTGGACCGGGTGCTCGGCGCCAGCCTCGACCACGCGCTCTGGTTCCATCGGCCGTTCCGCGCGGACGAGTGGTTCCTCTACGACAGCACCTCGCCCAGCGCCTCGGGCGCTCGCGGGCTGGCCACCGGACGGTTCTTCAGCCGCGACGGCACGCACGTCGCCACGGTCGTGCAGGAAGGCCTGCTGCGGGTGCTCTGAGCCCTCTCGACCGAGGGAACCACGGAGAGTGGTTCCGGGGTCCGGAAAATTCCGGAACACCATACTTTCGTGGGGCCTGAATAGCCGGAAAACGCTGATGAGTAATGGCCCGACGAAAGTCGGGTGGCGCCCGGGACCGGTCGGGGGACAGCCCCGGGCACCCGACGCCGGGAAAACACCCGCGCACTCCGTGCGTTTCCCGGCGGGTCTTCGTCTACGCTGCTCAGAAGCCCTGGGCAGCCGGACGTGCACGGTGTCAGAGTACAACCGCACTCTGCATTTTGCAGTTCGGAACCGGCCCGCAGGCGACGCGGGAATTCCGCGGTGTCACCATTCCACGGACCGGCCAGGTGACTGGTTAGATATGCGGTGCGGGCAAGGGGTGCGCGCACGCGGAAGACGAACCGGAGGTGCTGTCGTGGCGAGAGGCCAGGGACCCACCGTTCGGCGCCGGAGGCTCGCCAGCGAGCTGAGAAGGCTGCGCGAAGCCGCCGATCTCACCATCGACGAGGTCGGCGAGAAGCTCGAGTGCTCCGCCTCGAAGGTGAGCCGCATCGAGACCGGGCACGTCGGCGTGACCCCGCGCGACGCCAGGGACATGCTCGCGCTGTACGGGATCACCGGCGACGAGCAGGAAGCGCTCGTGCAGCTGGCCCGCGAGGCACGCAAGCGCGGCTGGTGGCATGCCTACAACGAGGTCTTCACCGGCACCTTCGTGGGCCTGGAGGCGGATGCCAGCTCGCTGCGCGCGTTCCAGGCGCTGCTGGTGCCCGGGCTGCTGCAGACCGAGCGCTACGCGCACGCGGTGATCCGCGCCCTGCGGCCGGACGCCGAGGA
Source organism: Amycolatopsis jiangsuensis (assembly GCF_014204865.1). Taxonomy (NCBI): domain Bacteria; kingdom Bacillati; phylum Actinomycetota; class Actinomycetes; order Pseudonocardiales; family Pseudonocardiaceae; genus Amycolatopsis; species Amycolatopsis jiangsuensis. Next base: position 2,699,159 of record NZ_JACHMG010000001.1, on the reverse strand, counting down.
CGCCGAGATCCGGCGCCGCGTGGCCGCGCGCACGGCCCGCCAGGAGCTGCTGAACGAGACCCCGCCTCCGGAGTACTGGGCGGTCGTCGACGAGGCGGTGCTGCACCGCGTCGTCGACGGCCCGGAGGTGATGGCCGAGCAGCTGCACCGGATGACAGTGGTCGCCGAGAAGCCGAACGTGACCATCCAGGTGGTGCCCTTCGGGGCCGGGGCGCACCCCGGGATGGAAGGACCGTTCCTCATCATGGGCTTCCCCGAGCAGGCCGATCCCGACGTCGTCTACGTGGACGACAGCACCTCCAGCGGGCTGTACCTGGAGCAGCCCGAAGACGTCCGGCGCTACGCGCTGATGTTCGACCACCTGCGCGCAGCCGCACTGAAACCGGACGACTCGGTCGATCTGATCACCGAGGCGGCCGGCCGGTTCGCCGAGAAGGCCGCCGGCACGGGCTCAGTGCACAAACTGGAACCGAGGACACAGTGAGGAAGTGGGGATCATGATGCCGGACGCGGACCTTTCCCGGGCGCACTGGCGCAAGAGCAGCTTCAGCGGCGGCGGCAACGACTGCGTCGAGGTCGCCTTCGTCGACGGTGGCGCCGCGGTGCGCGACTCCAAGAATCCCGCAGGGGGTGCGTTGCGCCTGCCTGCCGCGGGCTGGCGAGGGCTGCTGGCCGCGGTGCGTGCCGGCGGCCCGGAATCCGCCTGAGCCCTTCCGGGCTCTGCTCGACCCCTTACCCCGGTGAACAGGCCTTCGTTGGCCGGCAGCGTGGGTAAGGGGTCGATCTGTATGCGGTGATGGGTGATCACCCGATGCGTCGGGCTGCCCCTCAGCACGAGTGTGGACGTCGTACCGAAGACGATCCGCGAAGCTGGGGAGAACCCGATGAACGCTGTATTTCTGGACGCGACCCAGGCCGAGGTCGAATACCGGGCGGCCGAGTTGCGCCGCGCCGCCCGCCGGTCCCGTCTGTCCGGCCCGAACCGGGTGCTGCACTGGATACGCAGACACCGAGCGGCCGCGGCGACGGTGCCCCGGCAGGAACGCCGCACCCCGGTGACCGGCGCCGCCCGCGGCCGTGCGTGACCGGCCGGCGGGTGTGGGGCTGCGGCTGTGTGTAGTGCTGCGGCTCGGCGGCGCGGCGGCCCGGTACCGCTCTGCCGTGTGAACCCCGGGTGCGGGGATCCGCGTGAGCCTCGGAGTGGGATCGGAGCGGCCGGGTGAAAACCGTGCCGGAACTGTCGGAGGTGTGGGACAGAATGCCTCTCGTGCCTCGTCTCGGTTCCGGAATTCCGCTCGTCGCCCGCACTCACGAGATGCGGCGGCTGCGTGCGGCCTTCGCCCGTGCCGAACGGGGCGAGGCGGGTGCGGTCCTGGTCGCGGGCGACGCGGGGGTCGGCAAGACCCGGTTGCTCGCCGCGCTCGGTGAGCATGCGGCCGGCCGCGGTGCGCTGGTGCTCACCGGCCGCTGCATCGACGTGCGCGACGGCGGCCTGCCCTACCTGCCCTTCGCCGAGGCGCTGGAGCCGCTCGGCGCGGCGGCCGATCCGGTGGTCGCGGCCGCGGTGCGGGTTCGCCCGGCGCTGCGCCGGCTGTTGCCGCAGGGCGGCGTACCGGAGCCGGCCGGCGGTGATCACGGGCAGGTGTCCGCCGGCGAGCGGGACTCCGCGCGAAGACCCCGGCCGGAACAGGATCTCGGTCAGCTCCAGCTGTTCGACGCGGTACTGGGGGTGCTGACCGAGATCGCCCGCGACCGGCCGGTGGTGCTGGTGGTCGAGGATCTGCACTGGGCCGATCCCTCCACCCGCGACCTGCTGTCGGTGCTGCTCAGCCGGCTGCGGACACAGCGGCTGCTGGTCGTGGGCAGTTACCGCGAGGAGGACGTGCACCGGCGGCATCCGCTGCGCGGCCTGCTGTCCGAGCTGGTGCGGCTGGCCACCGTCGAACGACTGGAGCTGCCGCCGTTCGCGCCGGCCGACGCGCGGGCCTTCGTGTCCGCGCTCGCCGAGGAACCGCTGCACCCGCAGGTGATCGCCGAGATCGCGGAGCGGTCGGAGGGCAACCCGTTCTTCGTCGAGGAGCTGCTGGCCAGCGGTGCCGATTGCGACGACCTGCCGGCCGGGCTCGCCGAGGTGCTCCTCGCCCGGCTGGAGCGCCTCCCGGACGAGACCCGCCGCGTGCTGCGGGTGGTCGCGGTCGCCGGCGAAGGGGTGTCGCACGCCGCGCTCGCGCAGGTGGCCGGCGTAGGCGAGCTGGAACTCGACGATGTGCTGCGCGAGGCAGTGCAGCACCACGTGCTGGTGATCGAGGACGGATTCTACGTCTTCCGGCACGCGCTGCTGCAGGAGGCCGTCTACGCGGACCTGTTGCCGGGCGAACGCACCCGGATGCACGCCGGATACGCCGCCCGCATCCGGGAAATCCCGCAGGGGCGCGGAAAAGACGCCAAGCTGGCGTACCACAGCCTGGAGAGCGGCGATTTCGGCACGGCGCTGCCCGCGTTGCTGCGGGCGATGTACGAGGCGGAGAAGCTGGGTGCGCCCGGAGCGGCGCTGCGGCACGTGGAGCGGGCGCTGTCCATCTGGGACGCGGTCCCGGAGGACATCCGCCCGGACGATGTCGACGAGGTGAAGCTCCTGCACGAGGCGTCCTACTTCTCGGGTACCTCGGGGGAGCCGGAACGCGCGGTGGCCTACGCCCGTTCGGCGGTGGACGCGCTCACGTCGGAGACTTCGCCGCCGCACGCGGCCCACACGTGGCGGCGTTACGCCGAGGCGCTGCTGGTCCTCGACGGAACGTTCGACGAGGCGATGGCCGCGATCGAACGAGCGTGGCAGCTGCTCGAGAAGGAGCAGCCGAGCGCGGCGCGGGCCTGGGTGCTGGCCGCGCGCGCCGGGTTTCTCCGCAGCGGTGACCGGCCGGACGAAGCGCTGGCGAGTGCGCTCACCGCGGTCGCCGACGCACGGTCGGTCGGTTCGGCGGGTGCCGAGGCGTCCGCGCTGGTCACGCTCGGCACGTTGGCCGATTCGTCGGGCGATGCCGCCGAGGCGCGTGAGCGGCTGGGGGAGGCCCTGCGGAAGGCGCACGACGCGGGATCGCTGAACGTGGAGCTGCGCGCGAGGTACTTTCTGGCGCTGAGTCACGACGACCAGGCCGAGCTCGAGCCCGCGCTGGCGCACGCCGCCCAGGGTGCGGCGCGGGCCGAGGAAACCGGGCTGACCTGGAGTTCCTACGGGCTGGAGCTGCGCGCCCGGCAGCTTCACCTGCGTTACCTCAGCGGCGATTGGCCGGAGCAGGACGAGGCCGGCCGGGGTGGCCGCGGGGTGTCGAGCGCGGTCGTCGCGCGAATCCTGGCCATCTGGGTGCTGTTCCTGGTGGCGCGAGGCCGGTTCGACGAGGCCGGGCAGCTGGTCGCGGAGCTGCGCCGGCTGTGGACCGCGGACATCCAGATCGCGCTGAACGCGGGCGACGCCGCGATCCAGCTCGCCGCCTGGCGCGGTGACCATGCCAAGGCTGTCGAGGGCGCTGAGGAACTCGTGGCATGGCTGGAAAAGGTCGAACCGTCGCTGCTCGGCGGCATCCGGGTGGCCGCGCTGGGCATGTCGTCGGCCGTCGCGCTGGCTGCCGAGGCGCGGGCGCGTGGTGACCAGCGCGCCGAGGAAGCGTTCGTCCGTTCCGGGCGGCGGCTGCTCGAGCACGGCCGCCGCTGCGCCACCGACGGAACTCCACGCTCGGGCACCCTCGGCCCGGAAGGCCGCGCCTGGCTGGCGCGCCTCGAAGCCGCGGCGTCCGGGCTGCACGGACAGCCGGATCCGGCGCGCTGGTCCGAAGCTGCCGAGGCGTTCGCGTACGGCGCGGTCTACGAACAGGCGGTCTGCCGCTGGCACGAAGCCTCCGCGCGGCTCGCCGCCGGTCAATCGGGCACCGCCGCGTTGGAGGCCGCACACGAGGTCGCCGTGAAACTGGGTGCCACGCCGTTGCGGGACGCCGTGCGCACCCTCGCCCGCCGAGCGCGAGTGGACCTCCCCGGCGCCGAACCGGCCGCGAGCCCGCCGGGCCCGAGCCCCCTGACCGAACGCGAACGGGACGTCCTGGAGCGGGTGGCTCTGGGCCGCACCAACCGCCAGGTAGGGGAGGAGTTGTACATCAGCGAGAAGACAGTGAGCGTGCACCTGTCCCGTGTCATGGCAAAGCTGGGCGCGAGCCGCCGCGCCGAAGCCGTAGCCATCGCCTACGACCGTGGCCTGCTCACCACCCCAGCCGAATAACGCTCACCCCGGCACAGACGGCTTCGCTGCACACCGGTCGCTGCCCCCTGGCACTAGCCACCGACTGAACCCACGGCGGCACAGCGTCCACCGAGCCCGGTCCCGGTTCGGATGGGTGCAGCATCAACCCGTACCGGGCCACGACGCGTTGTGGCCCCGGCCCGTGCTTGTCAGGGCCACTGTCGTCCGCCGTGCGAGTGGGGTCGTTAGCCCGAGGTTGTTGTCGGCAACGGGAAAGTCCGCACGCGGCCTCGTCCGCCGTGCCCGCCCAGCCGCGCGGAGTCGTCGGCGCCGGGCCGATCGGATGGTTCAGCGGCCGGGCAGACGGCGCAGCAGCTTCATGCTCACCGACATCAGCCGCGCCCACAATGATCCCGGTACCGGTTTCGGTGGGCGCAGAGCCAGGCCGCGCTGGATGGCGATCGACTGCGCTTCGGTGTACTTGAGCAGCCCCTCGGCTCCGTTGCGGCGGCCCGCGCCGGACTCCTTCATTCCGCCCATCGGGACGCCGACCGTCCCGAACGTGGCGGCGTAACCCTCGTTCACGTTGACCGTGCCCGCTTTCAGCCGGGCCCCCACCTCCCAGCCGGCGCGGCCGTTGCGCGTCCAGACGCTCGCGTTGAGGCCGAACGGGGTGTCGTTGGCGCGTTCGATCGCATCGGCGACGTCGGTGAAGCCGTAAATCGACACGACCGGCCCGAAGGTCTCGTCCGCAAACGGCACCATCTCCGGCGTCACGTCCGTCAGCACGGTCGGCTCGTAGAACAGCGGGCCGAGGTCCGGTCGCGCACGGCCGCCGGTGAGTACCCGTGCGCCCTTGGCCCGGGCATCCTCGACGTGCGCGGTCACCGTCGCCAGCTGGCTTTCCGAGGTCAACGACCCCATGCCGGCGTGGTAGTCCAACGCGCCGCCCAGCTTGAGGGCCTCCGTGCGCGCGACGAACGCCCGGGTGAACTCCTCGCGGACGCTCTCGTGCACGTAGATCCGCTCCACTGACACGCACAACTGCCCGGCCGAGGAGAAGCACGCGGTGACCGCCCCGGTCGCGGCCTTGGCCACGTCCGCGTCCGGCAGCACGATCATCGGGTTCTTGCCGCCCAGTTCGAGCGAATAGCCGGTGAGCCGACGGGAAATCCGGCTCGCCAGGTCCTTGCCGGTCGGGGTCGATCCGGTGAAGCACAGGTAGTCGCATTCCTCGACCAGCGCGTCGCCGATCCGCGAACCCCGCCCGAGCACGATCTGCCACAGTCCCGCGGGCAGCCCGGCCTCCTCAGCCAGTTCCTGCAGCCAGAGCGCGGACAGCGCGGTCTGGTTGTCCGGCTTCTGCACCACCGCGTTGCCCGCCGCGAGTGCCGGGAAGACATCCATCGCGGTCAGCGCGAGCGGGTAGTTCCACGGCGAGATGATCCCGACCACGCCCTTGGGATGACGCAGTTCACCGGCTTTCGTCAGCGCCGGGATCACGCCCGCCTGTCGCCGCGGCGACAGGATTTTCGCGCTGTGCTTGCCATAGAACGCCGCGACCAGCGCGGTGGCGCTGACCTCGTCGAACGCGTCGATCCGCGCCTTGCCGGCCTCCACCTGGACCAGGTCGAGGACTTCCGCCTGCCGGTCGAGCAGGAGGTCGTGCAGCCGCACCAGGAACCGCTGCCGCTGCGCGACCGACGTCGCGGACCACTCGCGCTGCGCCTCTCGCGCGGCGGCGAACGCGGCCCGGACCTCGCCGTCGTCGGCCTGCGGAAGCGAAGTGACCGGCTGCCCGGTGAACGGCGCGAGCATCCGCACGGGCGCCGCATCCGCACCCCCGGTCACCCGCGCCACGAGCGCGGCAGCACGGGCCGCGGTGGGCGCCCCCGCCACCCCGCCGACGGTTGAAGGCAAGTCCTGCCCGGCCGCAGGGTCCGCGGGGCTCGTCCTGGTCACTCGGGCACCTTCCTTCCACGCCGAACGGAGTTACCGACGAGTACACCATACCGCCGGTATGGAAACCAGCGGAGTTCTCCACGCTCGGACGGTGCCGCCGGCCCGGAGAGACCATGGGGGACGGTGCTGCCTGCGCCACGGGAGTTGCCGGCTGCCAGGACCGCCGAAGACTGCCGGGGCTGCTGGGATTGCCGGCTACGGGTATGGTTGCCGGGGTTGTCACGGCTCGTGTGGCGCTGCGGTCGCCGGGGTCGCCTCGGGCCGGCAGGCCTCTTGTGTTGCTGGGGATGGCCGAAGTCGCCGAAGCTGCCGAGTCGCTCAGTGTCCGGTGTCGTGCGGGTCTGCGGAACCGCCGATGTTCCCGGACCCCGACCCGGCGGATGCGTCCGAGTACAGCTGTACCGCGATCCGCTTCCACTCCGCCAACAGCTGGCGGCGGCGGTTCGGGTCGCCACCGAGCTCGGCGTCCAGAGCCAGGCCTCGGGTGAGGTTCACGGTCAGCCAGAACAGCATTTCCGCCCGTTCCGGGGGCAGGTCGCCGGCGACCTGGCTGATCTGCTCGAGCGTGGCACGGCCCAGCGCGCGGTCCACCGGGCGGATCGCCGCCCGCAGCTCCGGATCGGTGCGGGCGGCGACCCACAGTTCCGTGACGGCAGTCGACAGCGTGCCCGAGTATCCCGTCCACAGCAGGTCGATCGCGGCGGCGACGCCGGACGATCCGCCGGGCAGTGCGTCGAGCGAGGCCGCCAGCCGGGTGCGCAGCTTCGTGGTGAGGTGCTCGACCGCCGCGGCCATCAGCTCCGCCTTCGTGGCGAAGTAGTGCTGCACGGCGCCTTTGGACACCCTTGCCCGCGCGCAGATCTCCTGGACCGACGCCCGTGCGTAGCCGATGTCCACCAGGCATTCGATCGTCGCGTCGAGCAGGGCGGTGCGTGTCTGCTCGCGCCGCTCCGCCTGGGTGCGGTGCCCGCGGGCGAGTTCGGTCATCGCGGTCCCCTTTACGTACCGGTCGGAACGGTTGTACATTCCGGAGAGAACTTACCTGCCAATCGTCATGTTTTCCAGCGTAGCTGCACAGGGAGGCGTCACCGTGCCGTTGCAGACCCCGAAGAGCTCGTGGAGCAGCACTCCGGAACTCCAGGACCTCCGGGAGCTTTCCCGGTCGTTCCTGCAGAAGGAGCTCGTCCCGCACCAGGAACGCTGGGCGGCGGAGAAGAAGCTCGACCGCGAGGTCTGGAACAAGGCCGGTTCGCTCGGCCTGCTCTGCCTGTCGATCCCGGAGGAGTACGGCGGGGGAGGCGGCACGTTCGCGCACGAGGCCGTGCTCTACGAGGAGCAGGCGCGCTGCGGCGACAACGCCTGGGGCGTCACCGTCCACAACGGAATCGTCGCGCACTACCTGATGTCCTACGCGGCGGAGGAGAAGAAGCGGGAGTGGCTGCCGAAGCTCGCCAGCGGCGAGTTCGTGGGGGCCATCGCGATGACCGAACCGGGCACCGGCTCGGATCTGCAGAACATCAAGACCCGCGCTGTGCGCGAGGGCGGCGACTACGTCATCAACGGCGCGAAGACGTTCATCACCAACGGTTTCCACTCCGATCTGGTGGTGGTCGCGTGCAAGACCGACCCGGAAGCCGGCGCGCAGGGCGTCTCGCTGATCGCCGTCGAGACGGACACCCCCGGCTTCCGCCGCGGCCGGGTGCTGGACAAGGTCGGGCTCAAGGGCCAGGACACCGCCGAGCTGTTCTTCGACGACGTCCGGGTGCCCGCCGCGAACCTGCTGGGTGATCAGGAGGGCCAGGGCTTCATCCAGCTCATGACGCAGCTGCCGCAGGAACGGCTGATCATCGCGGTGACCGCGGTCGCCGGGCTGGAGGCGGCGGTGGACCTCACCATCGACTACACCAAGGAACGCACCGCGTTCGGCCGCCCGATCTTCACCTTCCAGAACACGAAGTTCAAGCTCGCCGAAGCGGCCACGGAAGCCGCCGTGTCGCGTGCGTTCCTGGACCAGTGCATCGAACGGCACCTGCGTGGCGAGCTGGACGTGCAGGGCGCGGCGATGGCGAAGCTGTGGACCACCGAGCGGGTGAACAAGGTCGTGGACGACTGCGTGCAGCTCTTCGGCGGCTACGGCTACATGACCGAGTATCCGATCGCCCGCGCCTGGGCGGACGTGCGGATCTCCCGCATCTTCGGCGGGACGAGCGAGATCATGAAGGAGATCATCTCCCGCACGCTGTGAGGCAGTTTCCCCTACGCCGAAAGGACTTTCCGGTGAAGTCAGGTCCACTGGGCGGCGTGCGGGTGGTGGAGCTGGCCGGGCTCGCGCCCGCCCCGTTCGCCTGCATGCTGCTGGCCGACCTCGGCGCGGAGGTGATCCGCGTCGACCGCGCGACGCCGGGTGCCGACGTGCTCGGGATCCCGAACGACCCGCTCACCCGCGGCCGGCGCTCGGTCGGTGTGAACACGAAGACGGCCGAAGGTGTCGAGCTGGTGCTGCGCCTCGCCGAACGCGCCGACGTGCTGGTCGAGGGCTTCCGTCCCGGCGTCGCGGAACGGATGGGTCTCGGCCCGCAGCAGGTGCACGCGCGCAACCCGGCGCTGGTCTACGGCCGGATCACCGGCTGGGGACAGGACGGCCCGCTCGCCCAGTCGGCCGGGCACGACATCAACTACATCGGGATCGCCGGCGCGCTCGACCCGGTCGGCCGGGCCGGTGAGCGCCCGGTGCCGCCGCTGAACCTCGTCGGCGACTTCGGCGGTGGTGGCCTGCTGCTCGCCATGGGCGTGCTGGCCGCGCTGCACGAGCGCACGACTTCCGGGCGCGGGCAGGTCGTGGACGCCTCCATGGTCGAGGGCGCGGCGCTGCTGACCACGAGCCTGCACGGGATGCACGCGGCCGGGCTGTGGCCGGGGGAGCGTGGGCAGAACCTGCTCGACGGCGGCGCTCCGTTCTACGACACCTACGAGACCGCGGACGGCGAGTACGTCGCTGTCGGCGCGATCGAGATGCGGTTCTGGGCGGATCTGGTCAAGGTGCTCGACCTGCCCGCCGAAGACCTGCCGGTGCACGTCGACCAGTCCCAATGGCTGCGGTTGCGTGAAATCCTGGCCACGGCGATCCGCGGGTTCACTCGCGACGAGCTGCTCGCTCGCGCCGAAGGTACCGACGCCTGCCTCACGCCGGTGCTTTCGCCGTGGGAAGCCGCCGCCCATCCGCAGAACGCGGCGCGCGGGACATTCGTCGACATCGGCGGCACCGTGCAGCCGGCCCCGGCCCCGCGGTTCGACCGCACGCCGGCTGCGACGCCGGACGCGCCGCCGCGGACGGGCGCGGACACCACGGACGTCCTGACCGAACTCGGCTACGACGCCGACGGCCTCACGGCGCTGCGGGAGGCGGGAACGATCGCCTGACCTTCACGAGCTCAGATCGGCACGGACGACCGAGTACAGCACGTGGTCGCGCCATTCGCCGTCGCGGAAGTCGAAACCACGCAGGACGCCTTCGCGGGTGAACCCGGCTTTCTCCAGCGACCGCTGCTCCGCCCGGTTGCCCACCTCGGTACTCGCCTCCACGCGGTTGAACTGCGTGTGCGCGAACAGGTAGCGCACGAGCAGCCGCTGCGCCTCGGTGCCGAGCCCGTGCCCGCGAGCCTCCGGCAGCAGCACCATGCCGATGTTCCAGCAGTAGGTGTGCGGGCCGGTGCGGGTGCGGTGCCAGGAGACGAGCCCCAGCGGACGCTCCTCCGCTGTGGGGACGAGCATGCCGCCCTCGGTGCTCAGCAGGCCGGTGTCGCGCCAGCGACGGCGGAGGTAGCCCGGGTCGTGCCAGCCGAACCACTGGTACTCGCCGACCGTGGCGGGGTCGTTGGTCAGCGCCTCCAGCAGGTCCACATCGGACTCGCGGGCCGGGCGCAGCCCGACCGCGCCCGGGCCCCCGGCGGCTGGTCTCTGCACGTCCATCGCGGGAGCGTAGCGGGATCCGGGAGACACTTCCGGGGGTCACCCGGTAGTGAGGTGGCTCACTCCGGCCCGCTGATCGGCTCCGCCGCGGGCCGGGTCCGGGCTTTCCGGGCGGTTCGTCATTACAGTGGACCCGACCGCGCGCCGTGCCCGCGGGGTCACAGCAGGCGTCCGCGGGGCGTCCGGCGCACGTGCATCGGAGGGGAGCCATGTCGAGCGGCGTGAAGAAGATCATCGTGGTCGGAGTGGTCGTGCTCGTGCTCTTTTTCCTGATCACGCAGCCGACCGGCTCGGCAGAGCTGGTGCACCGCGTGCTCGGCTGGCTCCGGGAGGGCGCGGAGGCCATCGTGACCTTCTTCCGGACATTGTTCTCCTGACCCGTCCGGACGGTCGCCCGCCGGGGTGGTCACCCTTCGTGACCGGATTCCGGAATCCGGACGGGCTACTCGACCATCCGGGTGGATTGCCCCCTGAAACCGCCTGGTCACCGAATTTGTCGCTGCCGGGGTATGGCGGAGAAACCCGGCTCCGCCCTACGGTGCTCACATTGCGTGATCAGCCGGTGCTCCGGTCTTCCGGAAACCGGTCCCGGACGGGGTGTGTCCGCTGGTCACGCGGTCGTTGCCAATCGAGGAACCGCACAGCGGGGCAGGCGGTCAGGGCCTGTCCGACGCGGGCCGAGTAGGAGGCAGGGATGACCGGAGATCCCGGAGTGGACGCGTTGATCCGGCAGTGGGCGGCCGAGCGGGAGCGGACTCCCGAGGAGCTGGAGGTCGACCGCATCGCCTCCGCCTGGCTCGCGGACGCTCCCGTGGCACCGCCGGGCATCCCGGCCCAGCGCGGTGGCTCCGGTGGCTCCGCCCCCGGCCGGTTCGCCCCGGTCGAGGCCGCCGATCCCGGCTACCTCGACGCGATGCGCGAGCGGCTGCCGGAGGTCCCCGACGAGCTGCTCGTGGCCGCCGCGGGCTGGTGGCAGATGGTCGGCGACGTCGCCGAGGCCCAGCGGTGGTGGGACGCCGGGCTCAGCCCGCTCGACCAGCGCGCGCTGGACTACCGGGCGGCCGGTCTCGCGCCGTCCGACCTGAGCCGCAGGCTCGGCCCGATGACCGTGTTGCAGCACCTGCGCCGGGGCAGCGCGCCGGCCTGGTGCGTCGCGAGGCTGGCGAGGCAGCAGAAGCCGGCCTGAGACCGTTCCGGTCCGGCCGGGTGAACCGGGGTGGCGGGGCTCTCCGGTCCGCGCGCGTAACGCTAATCTGCGCGGACTCGTTGTTCGATCGACTGCGTTCGGCCCGAGCCGGTCGGATCGACCCACCGCCACCCTGGAGGACCCGAGTTTCGTGCCCGTCACCGGACAGACCCCCGACACCGAGCCGGCCGGGGACGAGATCGAGGCCACGCCGTCCCGCGTGCGTCGCCACGGCGTCGCACTGGCCGTGCGGCTCGCGGTCGTGGCCGGCGTGCTCGTACTGGCCGGCGGCGGGGTGTGGTTCGTGACCAGGGCCTCGGACCCGGTGGCGAGCCCGACCACCACGGACATCCCGGCGCTGAGTGTGAAAGCCGTGGACGTGCAGCCGGGGTCGATCGCCCCGGTGAGTGCCGCGGCCGCCGGCGGCGCGGACCAGGGCACGGCCCCGCAGTCGGCGAAGCCCTCCGGGGGTGACCCGCTGGAGAGCTGGGCCGAGCAGGTCGCGGATGCCACCGGGATCCCGGCTCGCGCGGTCCGCGCGTACGGCAACGCGGAGCTCGCGATGCGTTCGGCCGACGCCGGCTGCCGGATCTCGTGGGCGACGCTCGCCGGTGTCGGACGCATCGAGTCCAACCACGGCCAGTACGGCGGTGCGGTGCTCGGTGCCGACGGGCGTCCGTCCAAGCCGATCATCGGTGTCCCGCTCGACGGTTCGGCCGGCGTCCGCGCGATCACCGACACCGACCGCGGCCGTTTCGACGGTGATCCGGTGGCCGACCGGGCGGTCGGCCCGATGCAGTTCATCCCGAGCACCTGGGCGAAGTGGGCGTCCGACGGCAGCGGCGACGGGATGGGCGACCCGCAGCAGATCGACGACGCGGCGCTGGCCGCGGCGCGGTACCTGTGCGCGGGCGGGCGCGACATGGCCGGCCCGTCCGGCTGGTGGTCGGGCATCCTGTCGTACAACAACTCGACCGAGTACGCACAGAAGGTCTTCGGCCTGGCCGACGGCTACGCGAAGTCCGCGCAGCGGGTCCGGGCCGGCTGACGGTGGTGCGTCACAGCTGAGCCGCCTCTCAGGGAACGGGAGAGCGGCCAGTGCTAGCGTCGAAGCCGTGTCAGCAGAACCCGGCCCGGCCGCGTCCCCGCTCGGGCGGCGGCTCGCGATCGCCGCCACGTGTGTGGTGAGTCTTGCGCTGTGCTGCGGGCTGGCCTGGTGGCAGTGGGACCGGTTCATGTCCGCCAGCGGCACCTTCCAGAACCTCGGATACGTGTTGCAGTGGCCGCTGTTCGGGCTGTTCCCGGCGTTCATGTTCTGGCGCATCCGGAAGCTGCGCGCGCAGGAAGAGGCCGAACCGGCCGACGCCGGCGTTCCCGCGCCGGCCGCGGTGACCGTTCCCGCCCCGCGGCGCGCGACCCCGCCGCCGGCCGACGAGGACGACGAACTCGCCGCCTACAACCGTTACCTGCGCGAGCTCCACGCTCGCGACCAGCAGTCCTGAACGCCCGCGGAAATGAGGACGCTCCCATGACGACCAGCACCGAAGGCGCCGCCCCGGCCCGCTCCGCGAAGGTGACCGGTGCGCTGACCCGGTTCCGCGTCGCCGCCTACGTGACCGGCCTCGGCCTGCTCGCGCTCTGCGTGACCCTCGTCATCGAGTACGGCTTCGACAACGCGACCCCGGCCGCGGTGTACTCGCCGATCCACGGCGTGCTGTACATGATCTACCTGGTCCTCACCATCGACCTGGCGATCAAGACCCGCTGGTCGATCAAGAGCACCGTGCTGGTCCTGCTGGCCGGATGCATTCCGTTCGTGTCGTTCCTGGTCGAACGCCGGGTGTCGCACCGAGTCCCGGCAGGCCGGGACATCTTCTGAGACGCTCCGGCAGCACCACACCGCACACCGCGGCGGCCTCGGCCGGGGGATGACAGCCGAGGCCGCGCGTGTGCTCAGGTGTCGGAGCCGATGCCGGTCAGCGAGCGGACCTCCATCTCCGCGTGCTTTGCCGGGTCCGCCTTCGAGCGGCCGGCGAACGTGCCGATCGCACCGCACAGGAACGAGAACGGGATCGACACCAGGCCCGGGTTCTTCAGCGGGAACCAGTGGAAGTCCACGTGCGGGAAGATCGCGTCCGGCGCCCCCGACACGACCGGGGAGAAGAGCACCAGCAGCACGCACGCGCCGAGCCCGCCGTAGATGCTCCAGAGCGTTCCGGTGGTGTTGAACCGCTTCCAGAACAGCGAGTACAGCAGGGTGCACAGGTTCGCCGAGGCCGCCACCGCGAGCGCGAGCGCGACCAGGAAGGCCACGTTCTGGCCGTTCGCCAGGATCCCGCCGAGGATGGCCAGCACCCCGATCACGACCGCGGTCAGCCGGGCCACCCGCACCTCGTCGCGCGGCTCCGCCTTGCCCTTCTTGAAGATGTTCGCGTACACGTCGTGCGCGAACGAGGCCGACGCGGTGATCGTCAGGCCGGCCACCACGGCCAGGATGGTCGCGAACGCGACCGCCGAGATGATGCCGAGCAGCACCGTCCCGCCGATGTGCAGGGCCAGCAGCGGGGCCGCGGAGTTCTCGCCGCCGGGCGCCGCCTTGATCTCATCCGAACCGACCAGTGCGGCCGCGCCGAAGCCGATCACCAGCGTGCACAGGTAGAAGACGAACATGCACACCGTCGCCCACACCACCGAACGGCGGGCCTCCGAAGCGTTCGGCACCGTGTAGAAACGCATCAGCACGTGCGGCAGCGAGGCGATGCCCAGCACCAGCGCGAGCGACAGCGAGACGAAGTCGAGTTTCGTGGTGCCGTCCTTGCCGTAGGCTCCGCCCGGCTCCAGCAGCTGCTTGCCCATCGGGCTGCGGTCGGTGGCCGCGGAGAGCAGGTTCGAGAAGCTGAAGCCGAACTTGCCGAGCAGGAACACCGTGATCAGGGCACTCGCGATGAGCAGGATGCTGGCCTTGATGATCTGCACCCAGGTGGTGCCCTTCATGCCGCCGATCAGCACGTAGCAGACCATCACCAGGCCGACCACCACGATCACCAGGCTCTGGCCGAGTTTCGAGTGCACGTCCAGCAGCAGGGCGATCAGCCCGCCCGCGCCGGCCATCTGAGCGAGCATGTAGAAGAACGAGATGACCAGCGTCGAGGTCGCCGACGCGGCCCGCACCGGACGCTGCTGCATCCGGAAGCTCAGCACGTCGCCCATGGTGAACCGGCCGGTGTTGCGCAGCAGTTCGGCGATCAGCAGCAGGTCGACGAGCCAGGCGACGAGGAAGCCGATGGAGTAGAGGAAGCCGTCGTAGCCGTGCATCGCGATCGCGCCGGCGATGCCGAGGAACGAGGCGGCGGACAGGAAGTCACCGGAGAGCGCGACGCCGTTCTGCCGTCCGGAGAAGGCGCTGTCGGCGGTGTAGTAGCCGGAGGTGGAGGAACGGCGGTTGCCCGCGCGGTAGACGACGAACAGGGTGATCGCGACGAACACCGCGAACACCGCGATGTTCACCACCGGGTTGTTCGCCTCCGTGCCGGCGGCCAGGGTGGTGGTCACAGGGGCTTTCCTTCCGTCACGGCGGCCCGTTCCCGCAGCTCGGCGACGCGGGGGTCGATCTGGCGCTCCGCGAAGCGGGTGTAGAGCCAGGTGATGAGCGCGGTGGTCACGAACTGTGCGAGACCCAGCAGCATGCCGACGTTGACCAGGCCGAACACCGGCGTGGCCATGAAGTCGGTCGCGTACGCGGCCAGCACCACGTAGAGCAGGTACCAGAGGAGGAACGCCACGCTCATCGGGAACACGAAGCGGCGGAACCGCGTGCGCAGCGTGCGGAACTCCGGGCTGCGCTGGATCAGGTCGTAGTCCGGTCCCTGCGGGGCCGCCTCGGGTTCGGTGGGCGTGCTGCCGTCGCGGTCGAACAGCGCCGGCATCCGGCCGGTTTCCTCGAGCGGGGTGGCCGGCGCGGGGGTGCGCGCGACGTTGTGCATGGGAGAGCCTCCGGCAACTTGCGCCCGTGGTCGGGGTCGGACGGGACCGGGCCTCGTTCGGATGGCACCCGGATCGCCCTTGCGGACGGGGAGGCGGCCATACTAACGATGCCCCGAGAGTGGGGAAAAGCCGGTTCCGGGAGGCCCGCGGGGAATTCGATTTCGGCTGGAAAATACCGGTGCGGGACGTTTTCCGGAAGATCACGGTTCGATCACTCGGAATAGTGAGTGGCGATGTGACGGGGTGTTGCCGCCCCGCGGAGCGGTTGCGGCAAATGGCGGGGCGAACGCTGCTCCGACTGCCTCGGCAGTGACCCCGGGTAGTGAGCGCGGGCTGCCTCGTCCGGAGGCCGGCGGACCGTCGGGGGACGATTGCCGGACGGAGCCGGCAGGCCGAAAGAAATCACCGGGTCGGGCGGCGAGTCGCTGCATCTCCACAACATCGGGTTCATCTTCGGGGTTGATCCACCCGATGGGGGCACGCAGCGTAGGCCTGGTCCGGGTTTCGGCTACCCTCCGTGGGCTGATCGGGTGACCGGAGGACCGTCCGGTCCGGCGCAAGCGGTAACCGAAATTCCCTCTTCGCGTCCGCGACCGGAAACTCCACGGCGCACTCCCGCCGGTTCCGGCCATTTTCCCAGGTCAGCCGCGCGCCGCGGAAGACAATAAGGTTCCGCCGGATTGGTGTACGATTCTTTGGCCCAGCTGACCGCAGCGATAGATAAGGCACCGTCAAGTTGATCTCGACCGCAGCCGTGCAGTACGCAAGTTGCGCCGTGCACGTGCAGAGTCCCGGGAAGCCGGCCGGCTTCCGGTGCCGCGCCGGATCCGCACGTGCGGGCCTGGGGCCGGTCGATCGCGCGGATCGGCGGAACGCCGTGGACCGCACCCGTAGCGCCGGGTGCCGTCGGCGGGCAGCCACGACGCCGGACAGGGAGTCACTTTCGTGACCGTTGCAGGAGAAGGCCAAGTGCCTGTGGAGAAACTGCTCGGCCGCCCGCCGCGGCGGCCGCGCGGGTCGTCCGGCTGGCGGGCGGCGATGCGCTGGCGGGACTGGAGCCTGCCGGTCAAGCTGTCCGCCGTCACGCTGGTCCCCATCGTGCTCGCGCTGGTACTGGGTATCACCGCGATCGTGGGTCAGGTGTCGCGGTCCAGCGACTACCAGCGGATCGACCGGCTCGTCGCGCTCAGCACGCAGCTGCGTGCGCTCACCGACGGGCTGCAACGTGAGCGCACCCTGACCGCCGCGCAGCTGAGCGCGGGCGCCTCGGGGGTCACACCCGAGCTGAAGTCCGCGCGTGACGCCACCGACGCCGCCATCGGCCCGTTCACCGAGGCGGCCACCCGCGCGGGTGCCGACGGCTCCAGCGTGTCCGGCGCGGTGAACTCGGCGACCGCGCAGGTCAACGAGATCGCCGTGATCCGCCAGCAGGTCGGCGCCGGGCTGCTGCACGCGGCCGAGGCGGTCAGCGACTACAACGCGGTGACCGCGGCGCTGATCGGCGCGGACACCGCGGTGGCGGCGGGCGCCAGCGCGGACGCTCTCGGCAGCACCCCGAGCGCACTGCACGATCTCGAAGCCGCGAAGGAACAGACCTCGGTCACGCAGGCGATCGTGGCCTACGGCATCGACGACGGTTCGCTGACTCCGCAAGAGCTGAGCAACGTACGCGACGCGCAGCTGCGCTACGACGACCGCATCGCCGACTTCACCGCCGCGGCCACCGCGCCCCAGCGGCAGGACCTCGACAGCACACTCAAGCCGGACACGTCCTATGACCTGAAGCGGATGGTCGGCACCGTGCTCGGGCAGCAGGGCGCTTCGAGTGACGCCGCGCTCCGCGGGCTGTCCGCACAGGAGTGGAACGCCGCTGCGAACGCCGTCACCGGACAGCTGAACGAGGTCGGCAACCGGATGGCCACCGACCTCACCGCGGCGTCCGCGGCGCTGGTGGAGGACGCCAGCAGCAGTGCCGGCCTGCTCGCCGTGCTGCTGTTCGCCGCGCTCGCCGCGGCCGCCGCGGTCGTGTTCGTGATCACCCGGCAGCTGCTGCGTTCACTGAAGACACTGCGGCGCAGCGCGCTCGACGTGGCCGAAAAGGACCTGCCGGACGCGGTGCGCAACATCCAGGAGGGCCGCGCGCAGAGCGTCGAGGTCGAGCCGGTCCCGGTGCAGGTGCACGACGAGGTCGGTGAGGTGGCGCGCGCCTTCGAGAAGGTGCACAGCCAGGCGCTGCGGCTCGCGACCGAGCAGGCCGCGATGCGTGCCGGGTACAGCAGTGTGTTCGTGAACCTGTCGCGGCGCAGCCAGAGCCTCGTGCAGCGGCAGCTGCAGCTGATCGAGCGGCTGGAGCGCGACGAGGAGGACGCCGACCAGCTGGCCACGCTGTTCCAGCTCGACCACCTCGCCACCCGGATGCGGCGCAACAACGAGAACCTGATGGTGCTCTCCGGCGCCGAGCCGGGCCGCCGTTCCGGGCAGCCGGTGACCGCGCACGACGTGCTGCGTGCCGCGGTCTCGGAAATCGAACAGTACCAACGGGTTTCCGTGCAGCACCCGCCGGTGGTGAAGATCGTCGGGTTCGCCGCGAGCGACGTGCAGCGGCTGGTCGCGGAGCTGCTCGACAACGCGACCGCGTTCTCCGCGCCGGAGACCCAGGTGACGGTCGCGACGCGGCTCGCCGAGGACGGCTCCCTCAACGTCGACATCCTCGACAAGGGCATCGGCATGAACGAGCACGAGGTCCTCGAGGCCAATGGCCGCCTCACCGACTCGGGTTCGGTCGACCTCGCGACGTCGCGGCGGATGGGCCTGTTCGTCGTCGGCCGGCTCGCCGGGCGGCACCGCATCGGCGTCTCACTGCACGGTGGCAAGGACATCGTCGGGGTGCGCGCCACCGTGGTGGTGCCGCCGGAGCTGGTGATGACCGGTTCGATGACCGAGACCGGCCCGATCACGAGCATTCCCGCGCCGCCGTCGACTCCCGGTGGCCTGCCGCGCCGGCAGCGTCCGGCCAACGGCTCGCCGCGCCCGGGCATGCTGCCGTCCGGCGACCAGCGCTGGCCTTCGCCGAGCGACCTCGCGGGTTATCCCCCGGAGCAGGGTGTCCGCCCGCCGTCGGATCTGGAGGTCTCCGGGACCGCGTTGTTCAGCCCGATCCCGCGGGACGATCCGGCGCCGCCGTCCGCGCCGCGGATGCCGCAGGTCGTGGACGTGCCGCCGCCGCGGCCGGAACCCGTGCCCGGGCCGTCGTCTCCGGCTCCGCCGGCATCGTCTCCGTCGTCTCCGTCGCAGGAGTCCGGGGAACCACCGCGGGACGAGCTGCCCTCGGGCAAGGACCTGTTCTCCGCGGCCAACGGCACCACGCTGAGCGACTGGTGGAACCAGGCGGCGCAGCAGGTGCCGGAGGTGCCGCCGCCCTCGGCGGCCGAGACGACGATCGAGAACACGCCGATCTTCGACGAGATGCTGTCGGCCTGGTTCCGGTCGCCGGCGCCGTCCACTGAGGACGAGACGGCGGAGCCGGTGGCCGCGGCCGGGGATGCTCCGGTCACCACGCCCGCGCAGGACGAGCGCAACTGGGACTTCGCCAGCGATGAGAACTGGCGCACGGTCCAGGCGGTCACCCAGTCCGAGCCGACCGCGTTCACGAAGGCGGGCCTGCCCCGGCGCCGCAAGGGTGAGCAGCTGCTGCCCGGCAGCGCGACCCCGGAACCGATCGCGCCGGAACCGGACCAGGAGCGGGAACTGCCCGTCCGCGACCCATCCGACGTCCGCGGCCGCCTGACGAGCTTCCAGCGCGGAGTGAACCGGGGCCGCCAGCACGTCCGTGACTCCGGCGGCAGCCCGGGCGAGCAGTCCGCCCACCCGGTGGCGGGCTTCGCACCCGGCACGCCGGACGAGCAACAGCGACCGGCAGCCTTCGGCGTCCCGGCCGGCCAGCCGGGTCCGGTCGGATCGGTGTTCACCCCACAGACCGAGCGGTCTGGTCAGACGAGCGCCGGGCCAGTCCCGGGCGAGCAGTCCGGACAGGCGGGCGCTGGGTCTTCGTCGCAGGGTGAGCGGGCCGGTCAGGCTGATTCTGGATCTGGGGCGTCGGGCGAGCAACCGGACCGCGCCGGTTCCGTGCCGGCGCAGGATCTGCAGCGGGGATCGGCCACGCCTGATTCGACCACCGGCGGTTCCGCTACGGCCGGATCCACTACGGGCGGAGAGGAAGCTTCCCGCCCGGGCACCGTCGGCGGGCCGGATGGCGTTGCCGGCCCGGACCGTCCCGCCGCGATGCCGCGGCGCACTCCGGGTGCCACTTCGCCCGGTCCCGCCGGCGATGCGCCACGGTTCCCGTCCGCGTTCACGCCGGCTCAGGACGGTTCGTCCTCCGAAGGGGACGCGGGACACCGCCCGACCGCCGGCGAGGGAAGCCCCCCACCGGACACCGGACGTGCACGGGTCGCGGCCGCGTTCATGGGAAACCGGGGTCAGACCCCCGCCACGGACGACCCGGCAACTGGTCCGGACCAGTCCGGCTCAGCGGACGGCAGCAGGCCCGCCGAAGCAGACCGTCGCGACCCGTCCGCGGAGCACTCCGGCCGTCCCGCCCCGGCGGACGCCCAGTCCGCGGAGACGAACGGCCTGACCGCCAGGTCCGGCATCGAGGGCCCGAAGCCGTCGGTTCAGGCCGCGTCGAGTGCTGGTGTCGCCGAGACCGGTGTTGTGCGCCCGGATCCGGTGGAACAGCGTGGAGCGGGTGCTGGTGTGGCGGGTTCCGGTGCCGAGCGCCGGGAACCGGCGGATCAGTCGTCCGCGGGCACCAGCGCCACGTCCGGTGCGAGCGGGTGGGCCGCCGGTACGGCCGCGCCCGACACCGGTAGCCCGGCCGAGAGTGCCCCGGCTGCGAGTGATGCGCCTGCGACCGGATCTACCGAGAACGCCCCGGCCGCAAGCACTCCCACGGCCGGCGCCCCGGCTTCCGGCGCCCCGGTCGCAAGTGATCGGGACCAGACCATCGCGGACGCAAGTGGTCCGGACCAGCCGGACGCTGCCGGAGCGCCCACGCAGGCCGGTCCGGTCACCGAGGCCGGACAGCCCACCCAGCCTGGTCAGGCCACGCAAGCCGGTCCGGCCACACAGGCCGGCCAGCCGACGCAGCCCGGTCCGGCGACGCAACCGGGTCAGCCCGCACAACCGGGTCAGCCCACGCAGCTCGGCCAAGGCGGTCCGTCCACTCCGGCCGGTCAGCCCACGCCGTCCACCCCGGCCGGACAGCCCACCCCGGCCGGACAGCCCACCCCGGCCGGACAGCCCACCCCGGCCGGACAGCCCGCCACCCAGCCGGGCCGGCCCGGGGTGGACGGTGGACGTCCGGAGCGGCCGGAGGCGTTGCCGAGCCGGCGGCGGGGGGCGTCCGAGTTGCCGCCCGGGCCGCCCGCGGCCGATCCGGGGCAGGTGCCTGCCGCGGTGGCCGGGCTCGAGGCTGCCGGGGGAGGAAAGGGCGGCGCGGAGTGGACGTTCGGGTCGGATGAGGGCTGGCGGACCGTGGAAGCGGTGTCCCAGTCCGCGCCCACTTCGTTCACTTCGGCAGGATTGCCCCGTCGCCGCCGGGGAGAGCAGCTTCTCCCGGGTAGTGCACCGCCGCCTTCGGGGGCGGCGCGACCCCGTCCGTCCCGCGACGCGCACGATGTGCGTGGCCGCCTGAGCAGTTTCCAGCAGGGTATCCAGCGCGGCCGCCACCGCACCGCGCAGGCCGCCGAGAAGAACCACGAAACACTGGAGGGTGAATGACCTCGCCGAATGCGGCCCAGCCGCAGCAGAACCAGTTCGGCTGGCTGGTGAACGACTTCGCCGAGCGGGTCCCCGGAGTCGCGCACGCGGTCGTGGTGTCGGCCGACGGGCTGCTGCTCACCGCCTCCAACCGGCTGCCGCTCGACCGGGCCGACCAGCTCGCGGCCGTGGCCTCCGGGCTGGTCAGCCTGACCCAGGGCGCCGCACGCTGCTTCGAGGCGGGCACTGTACGCGAGACCGTCGTGGAGATGGAGCTCGGCATCATGGTGCTGATGTCCATCAGCGACGGGTCGTGCCTGGCCATCCTCGCCGCACCCAACTGCGACATCGGCCAGGTGGCCTACGAGATGACCATGCTGGTGGACCGGGTCGGTCAGATCCTCACCCCGGAGCTGCGTGCGCAGCTGCAGGGTGCCGGGGGCTCGCTGATCGGCGAACCGGTGGGATGATGGCGCGATGAGCCAGGGGTCCGGACTGTTCGGCGACGAGCCTCCAGACGGCGGCGAGCCCCCGCGCGGGGAGGCTCGCGACGCCGACGACGACGGCACGATCGCCGACGTCTTCAACGGCTTCAGCCTCGATTCGGGCCGCTCACGCAAGAAGCGGAAGAAGACCGGCAAGGAAACCCAGCCCCCCGAGCCGCCCGCCCCCGCAGCGCATGCGGCGGCGGAACCGCAGGCGGCACCGCCGCCTGCCGACCTAGGAGATGGTGTGACCTCTCTCGTCTCTCCACCGGGCAGTACGGACTCCGACGGCCCCAGACCAGGTGGGCTCTTCGATCCCGGACCGCCGAGCGGCGAGTTCTCCGTGCCCACCGCGTTCACCCGGCCGGACCGCATGGACCGCGTCGACCGCGTGGACCCGGACGAGGAGACGTCGATCGTGCGCCCGTACGCTCTCACCGGCGGGCGCACCCGGGCGAACTACGCGCTCGAACTGGAGACCCTGATCTCCACGAAGGACCACGTCGCCGCGGGGGGCTTCCCCGAGGCGGCCGCGGAGCAGATCGAGAGCGTCTCGATCATGGAAGAGTGCCGGACACCGCGTTCGGTGGCCGAGATCGCCGCGGCACTGCGGGTGCCGCTGGGGGTGGCCAGAGTGCTGATCAGCGACGCCGCCGACGCGGGCCTGGTCACCGTGCACCGGACGATCTCGGGCCAGGACGGCGCCGAAGCACACTTGATGTTGATGGAAAGGGTTTTGAGTGGACTCCGTCGGCTTTAAGGCACCGCGGGAAACCGCACCCCCGACCATGACATCGGCCAAGATCGTGGTCGCGGGCGGCTTCGGCGCGGGGAAGACGACGTTCGTGGGCTCGGTGTCGGAGATCGTTCCGCTCACCACCGAGGCGATGATGACCGACGCGAGCCGCGGCATCGACAACCTCGACCAGACCCCGAACAAGACGACCACCACGGTCGCCATGGACTTCGGCCGCGTATCGCTCGACGCGGACCTGATCCTGTACCTGTTCGGCACCCCGGGCCAGCAGCGGTTCTGGTTCATGTGGGACGACTTGGTGCGCGGGGCGATCGGTGCGGTCGTACTGGCCGACACCCGCCGCCTGGCGGACTCGTTCGCGCCGATCGACTTCTTCGAGGACCGCGGGCTGCCCTACATCGTCGGCGTCAACACCTTCGACGGGGTCCTCGAGCACGACATCAACGACGTGCGCGAGGCGCTGTCGATCGACCCGAGCATCCCGATCGTCCGGTGCGACGCCCGGGAACGCGAGTCGACGAAACAGACGCTGATCACGCTGGTCGAGTACGCCATGCGGCAGTGGATCGCGCTGCGGGCGGCCAACGCCGGCAGCAACGCGAACGCCCACTGATCCCGCGTCGCGCCGGGTCACTTTCCCCGTGGCCCGGCGCCGTTCAGCGTGAACGGGGACTGTCGCCGGGCGCGTCCAGCGCCGCCGCCAGGTCCTCGAAGGCCGACATCCAGCCGTACCGGTGGCCTTCGCGCTCCGTCTCGTCGGGGAACCTTCCCTGGTGGAAGGTCATCTCGGTCTTGCCGTCGGCGTCGGCGAAGGTGATCGTCACGACGGTCTCGCCCACCTCGTCGTCCGGCTCCTCCCAGCGGTAGGTGAACACCAGCCGCGAGGGCGGGCGCACCTCGCGGTAGACCCCGCCCATCCGGCGGTCGACGCCGTACTCCGCGCTGCGGATCCGGGCTCGCCACCCGCCGCCGGGGCGGGGGTCAGTGGCCACCTCGGAGGCCTGGAACTCGGTCGAACCTGTCCTCCCAGAACCGCCGGTACTCGGCCACCCAGCCGGCGATCCCGGCGAGCGGCGCGGGTTCGAGCCGGCACGGGCGCCATTGCCGGGTCCGTCCGCGGCTGATCAGCCCGGCTTGCTCCAGCACCTTCAGGTGTTTCGACACCGCCTGCAGGCTCACTTCGAACGGTGCGGCCAGCTCGCTCACGGTGGCCTCACCGCGGGCGAGCCGTCCGTGTCAAGGCTCGATGAGATCCCGGTCACTGCAGTTTGGCTATCCGATAGTAGGAAGTCCGAGTATTTTGGTGGGATGAGCGGCAGCGATCTGTACCGTCCGAAGAACCCGGTCCGGTTCGTCACGGCCTCGAGCCTGTTCGACGGCCACGACGCCTCGATCAACATCATGCGCCGGATCCTGCAGTCCCAAGGCGCCGAGGTGGTGCACCTGGGGCACAACCGTTCGGTGGACGAGGTGGCCACCGCCGCCATCGCCGAGGACGTGCAGGGCGTCGCCATTTCCGCCTACCAGGGCGGGCACGTCGAGTACTTCAGCTACCTCGTCGAGCTGCTGAACGAACGCGGGGCCGGGCACATCAAGGTGTTCGGCGGCGGGGGCGGCGTGATCGTGCGCGAGGAGATCGAGCTGCTGCACTCGCGCGGCGTCGCCCGGATCTTCTCGCCCGAGGACGGCTACGAGATGGGCCTGCCGGGCATGATCAACTCGATGATCGAGGCCTGCGACAGCGATCTTTCCACGCAGCCGCCCGCCTCGGTCGACAAGCTGCTGTCCGGTGAGGTGCCCGCGCTCGCCCGGGTGATCACGCAGCTGCAGCGGGAGAACCTGCCCGCCGACTGGCGTGCGGCGATCACCGAGGCCGCGGAGCAGCGGCCCGTGCCGGTCCTCGGCATCACCGGCACCGGCGGGTCCGGCAAGTCCTCGCTCACCGACGAGCTGATCCGCCGGTTCCGCCTCGACCAGGAGGACAAGCTGCGGATCGCGGTGCTGGCCGTGGACCCGTCGCGACGCAAGGGCGGTGGCGCGCTGCTCGGCGACCGGATCCGGATGAACTGCCTGGACGGCTCGCCGGTGTACTTCCGCTCGCTGGCCACCCGCACCACCGCCGGCGAGATCCCGGCGGGACTGCAGGAATCCGTCCTCGCCTGCAAGGCCGCCGGCTACGACCTGGTGATCGTGGAGACCCCCGGTATCGGCCAGGGTGACGCCGGCATCGTCGACCACGTCGACGAATCGCTGTACGTGATGACGCCGGAGTTCGGCGCCGCGTCACAGCTGGAGAAGATCGACATGCTCGACTTCGCCGACGTCGTCGCGATCAACAAGTTCGAGCGCCGCGGTGCCGAGGACGCCCGCCGTGACGTCGCCCGCCAGCTGGTGCGCAACCGGGAGGCGTTCGGTTCCGCCCCGGAGGACATGCCGGTCTACGGCACGAGCGCGGCGAAGTTCAACGACGACGGCGTGACCGCGTTGTACCAGCATCTGCGTGACGTGCTCGCCGAACGTGGCCTTTCGGTCTCGGCGGGCGTGCTGCCCGCGGTGTCGGGCAAGGTGTCCACGGACGCGAGCACGGTCATCCCGGGCAACCGCGCGCGCTACCTCGCGGAGATCGCGGACACCGTGCGCGACTACCACACGCAGACCGGCAAGCAGGTCGCGGCGCTCCGCAAGCGTGAGCACCTGGCCGAAGCCAGGACCGCGCTGTCCGAAGTGGACGCGAGCACGGACGCGCTGGACGGCCTGCTCGCCGCCGCCGAGTCCGATGTGGACGGCGAGTCGACAAAGCTGCTCGAACGGTTCCACGCGCTCGCCGAGGAGTACCGCGGCGAGGAGCTGGTGGTGAAGGTCCGCGACCGCGAGCTGCGCACCCAGCTGTGGCGCGACACCTTGTCCGGCAACCGGATCCCCCGGGTCGCGCTGCCGCGGTACACCGAGACCGGGGAGCTGCTGTCGTTCCTGCGGCGGGAGAACCTGCCCGGCTACTTCCCGTACACCGCGGGCGTTTTCCCGTTCAAGCGCGAGGGGGAGGACCCGGCGCGGATGTTCGCCGGCGAGGGTGATCCGTTCCGCACCAACCGCCGGTTCAAGCTGCTGTCGTCCGATTCCGAGGCCAAGCGGCTGTCCACCGCGTTCGACTCGGTCACCCTCTACGGCCACGATCCGGCCACCCGGCCGGACATCTACGGCAAGGTCGGCACGTCCGGCGTCTCCATCGCGTCGCTGGACGACATGAAGGTGCTCTACGACGGTTTCGATCTCACCGCGCCGAGCACCTCGGTGTCGATGACGATCAACGGTCCGGCGCCGACCATTCTCGCGTTCTTCCTGAACACCGCGATCGACCAGAAACTGGCGGAGTTCCGCGCCGAGCACGATCGCGAACCGGACGAGGCCGAGGCGGGCGAACTGCGCGAGTGGGCGCTGAAGAACGTGCGCGGGACCGTGCAGGCGGACATCCTCAAGGAGGACCAGGGGCAGAACACCTGCATTTTCTCCACCGAATTCAGCCTGCGCATGATGGCCGATATCCAGGAATGGTTCATCGAGCACGGTGTACGGAACTTCTACTCGGTGTCGATTTCCGGATATCACATCGCCGAGGCCGGCGCGAACCCGATTTCGCAGCTGGCGTTCACCCTCGCCAATGGCTTCACCTATGTGGAGTCCTACCTGGCGCGCGGGATGAGCGTGGACGACTTCGCGCCGAACCTGTCGTTCTTCTTCTCCAACGGGATGGACGCGGAGTACTCCGTGCTCGGCCGGGTCGCGCGGCGGATCTGGGCGGTGGCGATGCGCGAGCGCTACGGCGCGAACGACCGTTCGCAGAAGCTCAAGTACCACGTGCAGACCTCGGGCCGCTCACTGCACGCCCAGGAAATGAGCTTCAACGACATCCGTACCACGCTGCAGGCGCTCTGCGCGCTGTACGACAATGCGAACTCGCTGCACACCAATGCCTACGACGAGGCGATCACCACGCCGAGCGAATCGTCGGTACGCCGGGCGATGGCCATCCAGATGATCATCAACAAGGAATGGGGCCTGTCGAAGAACGAGAACCCGCTGCAGGGTTCGTTCGTGATCGACGAGCTGACCGATCTGGTCGAGGAGGCCGTGCTCACGGAATTCGACCGGATCTCCGAACGCGGCGGGGTGCTCGGCGCGATGGAGACCGGTTACCAGCGCGGCAAGATCCAGGACGAATCGCTGCTGTACGAACGGCAGAAGCATGACGGTTCGCTGCCGATCGTCGGCGTGAACACCTTCCGCAACCCGAAAGCCGGCGAGGACGAGGTGGAAGTGGAGCTGGCCCGCGCGACCGAGGACGAGAAGCGTTCGCAGCTCGACCGGCTCGCCGACTTCCAGCACCGGCACCGCGAGGACGCCCAGCAGGCGCTCAAGACACTGCGCGAGGCGGCCACCCGCGGCGGCAACCTGTTCGACGTGCTCATGGATGCCGCGCGGGTGTGCTCGCTCGGGCAGATCACCGAGGCGTTCTTCGAGGTCGGTGGTCAGTACCGGCGCAACGTCTGAGCCGTCACGCCCGCTGCGCGGTCAGCTGCCACACCGGCAGCAGCACTCGTCCCTGTTCGTCGACGGGCAGGCTGCCGAGGTCCGGCGCCTGTTCGCCCTGGAGCATCGTGCGCGCTACTTCGGCGGCCTCGTCACGCGTGATCGAGGCGGTGTAGGCCTTTCGCTCCAGCCGGGTGATCGTCCAGCCCTGCCCGACCGTGTCGCGCAGGCTCTGTTCGCTGATCCGGGCCGGGACGGGGAAGCCCTCGGGCAGGTCGTCGGAGAAGCAGAACAGGTGCAGCTGCGCCCCGGGCTTCGTCGCGCGCACGAGCGCGGCCACGTAGGCATGCCGCGCCTGTTCGTCCAGACAGTGGTAGAGCGCGCTGTCGAGCACCGTGTCGAACCGGTCCTCGTAGCCGTCCAGACGGGTCGCGTCGGCCTGGGCGAAGGTGATGTCCAGGCCCTTCGAGGCCGCCCGTGCACGGGCCTCGTCCAGCGCGGTCGGCGCGCCGTCGAGCCCGGTCACGTGGTGGCCGCGGGCGGCGAGGAACGTGGCGTTCTCACCGAGTCCGCAACCGATGTCGAGCACTTCGCCGCGGAAGCCGCCGGCCTCCTCGAGCGCCACGATGAGCGGCTGCGGTCCGCCGATGTCCCACGGGATTTTCGATGCCAGGGGAGTGGTGCCCTGGTACACCTGCTCGAAATCGATGTCCGCGACGTCCATCCGGGCCTCCTATTCAACGGTTGATGATTTCACGCTAGCGGACCGATCGGGTGAGTTGTCAACCGGCGCGGGAATACGTCACCCGGTCCGCGGGTAGGAACGACCATGGAATTTGGCATCTCCACGTTCGTGACCGACGACGGCATCCGGCCCGACGTGCTGGGCGAGGCACTCGAGGAACGCGGGTTCGACTCGCTGTTCCTGGCCGAGCATTCGCACATCCCGGCGAGCAGGCAGACCCCGTACCCCGGTGGTGGCGAGCTGCCGCGCATCTACTACCGCACTCTCGACCCGTTCGTCGCGCTGACCGCGGCCGCGGTGAACACTTCGCAACTGGTGCTGGGTACGGGGATCGCGTTGCTGATCCAGCGCGACACGATCCACACGGCCAAGGAGGTCGCCTCGCTCGACCTGGTTTCGCGTGGACGGGTCGCGTTCGGTGTCGGCGTGGGCTGGAACCGCGAGGAGATGGCGGACCACGGCACGGATCCGCGCACGCGGGGTGCGCTGATGGACGAGCAGCTGCAGGCACTGAAGGCGATCTGGACGCAGGAGCAGGCGGAGTTCCACGGCGAGCACCTCGACTTCGACCCGTTCTTCGCCTGGCCCAAGCCGGTGCAGACCCCGCATCCGCCGATCTACGTCGGCGGTGAGAGTCCGGCGGCCCTGCGCAGGCTGGCCGAGCACGGCGACGCGTGGCTGCCGCGCCCGGGCACCCCGACCGACGAGATCCGCCGCGTCCGCGACTGGCTCGCCGAACAGGGCCGCACCGACGTCCCGTTCACGGTCTTCGGCGGCACCCCGGACGCCGACGTGATCAAGGGCTTCGCCGACGCGGGCCTGGAGCGCTACACGTTCCTGCTGAAGACCATGCCGGAAGCGGAGACACTGAGCGCGCTGGACGACTTCGCCCGGGTGGCCGCCGGCTTCCGCTGAGCCGCGCGAGCGTGAGCCGGACCGGAGGCCGGGAGCTGACTCACGGGGTTTCGGTCCTGACCGTGCGGCCGGCTGACCGCGGGGGAGTACTCGGAAGCTGTTCGTGAGCGGAGCGTCGTCGGTCGTACTGCGTTGCCGATAGCCGGATGTGGCTTGCCCCGGCAGTGGGGAGAGCGACTGGCCGGCACTGCACGCGGTGTCTCCGCCGGCGCGCTGGCCGCGTGACTTGCGTGGCCGGTGCGCCGAGGCTTTCGAACGGATCGGGCGGCGGCTGTCCGAGCCGGCCACGGCGGCACGGCTCGGCGAAGCCACCTGGCAGCGGGCCCGACGGCGGTGCGCAGGCGTTGCCGGACTCATCGGTTCGCCGTCGCGCGGCCGGCGCTGGACGAGCTGCTCGCGCTGGCTTCCTGAAGTGCGGTGGTTACTTGTCCAGCAGCAGGTGCACCGACAGTTCGAGCCGGTTGGCGACGTCCGCGGCGGAGGCGCGGCGGGTGACCCAGGCGACCAGGTTGGCCATCCACACGTCCGCGACGACGTGGAAGATGTCGCGGTCGGCCTCGGTCGGTTCGTCGATGCCCATGGCGCTGGCGAACATGTCCTCCATCTGCCGGCCGACCAGTTCGACCTCGGCCGCCGCGGAGGTGTCGGCGAACATGAACGCGCGCACCATCGCCTCGGTCAGGTGCGGATCGCGCTGCATCAGTCGGGTGTTGCGGCCCAGGACGAACATCAGCCGGTCGGACGGGCTTTCCCCGGGGATCGCCGCGCGCTCGATCTTGTCGTGCGCCCGCTCGAACTGCAGCGCCAGGCCGGACACCAGCAGGTGGATCTTCGACGGGAAGTAGCGGTACAGCGTGCCCAGCGCCACGTCGGCCTTCTCCGCGACCGCGCGCATCTGCACCGCGTCGTAGCCGCCCTTGGACGCGAGCGAGAGGGTCGCCTCGATGATGCGGCGGCGGCGGTCGCGCTGGGCCGCCGAGCCCAGCTCGTCACCCATCGCGCCGAGGCCGTTCGCCCGGGACTTCGCCACCGGAGCCTTCGCCTTGCCCGGCATCGGCACTCTCCTGTCCTGCGGAACTCGTTCCAGTTCGACCTTCAGCGTACCTTCCCTGGCGACACAATCCACGATCGACCCACTGGCCGAAAAACTGTAACACGTTCTACACTCGCGAGTAGTCCCGTCTCGCGAGGAGGACCGATGCCGGTCGCGCTCACCGACGAACAGGCCGCACTGGCCGCCGCCGTCCGCGGCTGGGCCGCGGACCACGATCCGGTCGCGGCCGTGCGCGCGGCCGAGCAGGCCGGGGCGGGGGTGCCCGGCACGTTCCCGGCGCTCGGGCTGACCGGGATCGCCCTCCCCGCCGCGGCCGGCGGGGCGGACGGGACCGTCGCCGACCTCGCCGCCGGGCTCGCCGCGGCAGCCGAGGCGCTGGTGCCCGGACCACTGCTCAGTACGGCGCTGGGTGGGCTTCTGCTGGCGGAACACGACAAGGAACTCGCCGCTCGGATCGCCGAGGGCAATGAGCGGGTGGCCGTGCTGCTGGAACCGCTGTTCGCCGGGATTTCCGGGCCGGTACCGGGCGCGGACGCCGGAGCGTGGCTGCTCGTGCCGGAAGGCGGCCAGTACGTGCTGGTGCCACCGGATTCGCCGGGTGTCGAGGTGGAATCCTTGACACCGTTCGACTTCTCCCGTCCGCTGGGACGGATCCGGTGCTCGGGCGAGCTGCCGGGTGAGCGGCTGGCGCTGAGCGGCGTGCGCGATCTCGCGGCGACGCTCGCGATCGCGGAGGCCGCTGGTGTCGCGCGGTGGTGCCTGACCACCGCTGTCGAGTACGCGAAAGTGCGTGAGCAGTTCGGTCACCCCATCGGCTCCTTCCAGGCGGTGAAGCACCTGTGTGCGGAGATGTTGTGCCGTGCGGAAGCGGCCGAAGCGTTGGCGTGGGACGGCGCTTCGGCGGTCGAAAGCCCGCAGCGTGCGCTCGCGGTGGCGAGCGCGGCCGCGGTCGTACTCGACGCGGCTGTGGAGAACGCGAAAGATTGCGTACAGGTTCTCGGCGGAATTGGTTTCACGTGGGAGCACGAAGCGCACCTTTATCTGCGACGGGCATTGGCGTTGCGGCACTGGCTGGGCGGCACGCCGTGGTGGCGTCGCAGGGCTGCGGAACTGACGCTGTCCGGGGAGCGCCGAACGCTCGCCGTCGACGTCGGTGAAGATCCCGAAGTGACGCGCGCGGTCAGCGAAATCGCGGCGAAGCCGGAAGAACAGCAACGGGTCGCGTTGGCTGACTCGGGGCTGATGATGCCCCACTGGCCCGCGCCGTACGGCCGCGCCGCCGACCCGGCCACCCAGCTGCGGATCGACGCGGCACTGGCGGCCGCCGGAATCCGACGTCCGGACCTGGTCGTGGGCGCCTGGGCGGTGCCCACCATCCTCACGCACGGCACGTCCGAGCAGCGGGACCGGTTCGCCGGGCCGACCCTGCGCGGTGAGCTGACCTGGTGCCAGCTGTTCAGCGAACCCGGCGCCGGTTCGGACCTCGCGTCGCTGCGCACGGCCGCGCGCCGGGACGAGGGCGGCTGGCGGATCACCGGGCAGAAGGTGTGGACATCGCTGGCGCATGAGGCGGACTGGGCGATCTGCCTGGCCCGCACCGATCCGGAAGCCCCGAAGCACAAGGGGATCACGTACTTCCTGGTGGACATGCGGGCGGCCGGCATCACCACGCGCCCGTTGCGGGAGATCACCGGCCGGAGCGTGTTCAACGAGGTCTTCCTCGACGACGTGTTCGTGCCGGACGACGACGTCGTCGGCGAACCCGGCGGCGGCTGGAAGCTGGCCCGTACGACCCTGGCGAACGAACGCGTGGCGCTGGGCAGCGGTTCGGCGGTGGGGGAAAGCGTGGAAACCCTGCTGGAGGCGGTACCGGACGACGTGGATCCCGAACGGCTCGGCGCGTTGATCGGTCAGGGGAGCGCGTGCTCGGTTCTCGACCTGCGCGCCACGCTGCGCCGCCTGGACGGCCGGGGGCCCGGGGCGGAGTCGTCGGTGGCGAAGCTCCTGGGCGTGCGCCACCGCCAGGAGGTGGCCGAGTTCGCGCTCACGCTCACCCCGTCTCTGACGCCGGATTCCCCTGTCGCACAAGAGTTCCTGCTGACGCGCTGCCTGTCCATCGCCGGCGGCACGACGCAGATCCTGCGGACCGCGACCGCGGAACGGCTGCTCGGCCTGCCCCGCTGACCCGGATCGGTTGCGAATCCACTGTGGACGGTGGTGTCCGGGGTCACCGGCCTCCACGCAGCGGCTGCCGGTCGGCATTCTGCTGGTGCGGGATGGGGACCCGGTCGAGATGCACGTAGGTGTACACGCTCACCAGCGCGCACGCCACCGTGGTGGCGGCGAGCATCTGCGCTCCGGTGGTCACCAGGTCAAGCAGGCCGCCGGCGGCCGCGCCGACCGCGAACGACACGTACACCAGTGCGTAGCCGAGCCAGTCGAAGACGCTGCCGCCACTGAGGTGCCGCTCGATTCCCTGGCCCAGCTTGACCACCGTGCCCGTGACGTAGCTGAGCGGGATGGAGACCTCGCCGCCGCGGACGAACGAGCAGTTCAGCGCGCCCATGCCGAAGGCGATGAACAGCACCGGGGTGAAGGTGACCTCGTCGCCGAGCCATCCGTTGATCCCGAGCTCGACCACGGACGCGCCCACCAGGGAGATCGTGGTGAGCACGCTCGCCCCGTGCGGATGCCGTCGCCACACGTGCCGCCGCAGCAGTGAGGCCACCACGACGCCGGCGAGGAACGCCGCGATCAGCCCCAGTCCGCCGAACGCGACGTCGGAAGTGCCGACGAAGTGCCCGATCACGGCGCGTTCGGTGTTGCCCGTCATGAAGGTGACGAAGTAGCCGGAGGTGTGCGCGTAGGCGACCGCCCCGGCCATGCCGGCCAGGGCGGACAGCACCCAGGACAGGACAGCTTCGCTGTCGAGCTTCGTCTTCACGGGGTTCCTCCTGCGCCGTTGAAACGCGGCACGGCGGGGCCATCGGGAGACCACACCGGGCCGCACCGCCGCTTCCAGCCTAGGGAAAAACACCCGGGAAGCAGCCGAGGAGGGGTAAAAAGATCACCGGTGGTGCCCGATTCGGCACCATCGGGTGAACCGTGCCGGAGAGGCATGAACTCGCCCGCATTCCTGGTACACAACGCCGGGTGAAGCACCGGTGATGTCCGCCGGTGTGCCCGGCGCGGCGTCGCTGCCGTGGGCGTGCTGATCCGGATCAGCGCAGCAGGTAGTGCAACGCTCGTTCGGCGCGGTCCGGATCCGGGGTCTCACCGGTGATCGCGTCGGTGTAGACGAACGATTCGCCGACCCGGACGCACAGGTAGGCGAGGTCGTGCAGGCCGAGGTCCCCGGTGGTCAGGGCGCCGGCCTCGTGTTCCCGGGTGAGCAGGTCCTCGACCAGTGCGACGAGTCGTGGCTGGAAGGTCTGCTCGCCGCGGGTGAGCACGCGCAACGCGGTCTCGGTCTCGTTCGTGAGGAAGTGGCGCATTCCGGCGTGTGCGAGCGTGTGCCGGACGAACGTGGACATGGTGTTCGCGATCCGCCTGCCGCCGATTCCGCCGACCGCGGCGTAGGCCTGGTGCACGGTCTGCTCGCCGAGCCGCCAGATCACTTCGGCGAGGACGGCGTCCCGGTCGCCGAGCCAGCGGTAGATGGTCACCCGGTTGACGCCCAGTGCCGCGGCGAGGTCGTTGACCTCCACTCGCTGTTGCGCGTTGAAAGTCTTGCGCGCCAGCCGGAGCGCGGCCTCGCGGTCGGCCCGCTTGCGGGTGCCGGACGCGGCTGCCCTGGTCATTCCGCGCAGCTCGCGGTGACGTAGCAGGCCAGCGCCGGTTCCGACGGCACCCGGTGCGCCGCGACCGTCAGCTGTGCCGCGACCTGCGTGGTCACTCCCGTGAACGCGAGCGGGCCGGCCACCGGGTCGGCGCCGGGCATCAGCAGCTGCCCGCAGACCGAGGTGCCGATCCGGGAGCGCTGCGCGGGGCCGGGGTGGGACAGCGCGTCGACGGCGAGCGCCGACGTGACCGGGTCCAGCGTGCCGATCAGCAGGTGCTCGGGCACCGCGAGCGGGCAGACGTCCTGCACCGCCACGTTCGTGATGGCGCCACCGCCGCCGTGCACCGATGAGGTGCCGTGGTCGTCGAGGTTGGGTTGCACGAACTCGTCGGTGCGGGAGTAGATCTCGGTGTAGCTGATGCCGGGGAAGGTCTCCTGGCCGGAGTTGAGCGCCTTCGTGAAGTCGGAGTTCGCGCGCTGCTGCCACAGCGACGCCGCGCAGTTCGGGACGCACAGCGCCGGCACGATCACCGAGCCGTGGTTCGTGCCCGCCATTCCGATCACGTCGTCGACCATGTCCCGGGTGTCCGGCCAGAAGCGCAGCGACCAGCGCATGATCATGCCGCCCTGGCTGTGTCCCATGATGGCGATCGGCCGTCCGGCGAGCCGGTGCATCTCGCGGATGCCGTAGGTGACGTACTGCGCGCGGGTCTGCATGTCGCCCATGTTGTAGCGATCCGACGGCGAGTCCGACGTGCAGTAGGGGATGCCGAGCTGCCGGAACAACGGTTCGTAGTTGAAGCCGAAGTTCTGGTCGCTGTCGACCGTGGTCGCCGGGGTGAGCAGCACCGGTTCCCGCGTGGCGCCGCGGACGCCTTCGGTGCACCGGAGGCTTTTCGCGAGCTCGGCGGGAGGAATCGTCAAGGCCGGTCCCGGCTGGTCGACCGGCGCGTAGGCCGAAGTGGCGGCTTCGGCCACCGCGCCACCGCCGGCGCCTTCACTGCCTCCGGCTCCTCCGCCGATGACGGTGACCCCCGCGAGAAACACAGCGGCGGCAACGGTGAACAGACGACGTCGCGGTGGTGTGCGCATTCGGTTCCTCCCGGCAAGCGCCGCCCCGTCGCGACGCGAATGCAACTTAAGCACGAAGTGTTGCATCGAGCAAGCGTGCCGCCACGCCGCCACCCGGAACGGTCCTGGCTGCCCGACGTGAAGGGACGTCCGTGCTGGGGGATGGTGTGAGGGGGACGTTCACGCCGCGGCGACGGTGCGAAGGGGACACTCATGTCGGCAAGACGTCTCGCCGCCGCTGCGCCGAGGGGTTCCGTTCGCGCCGCTCGGGTGGGGTGAAGGTCGCCTTCATGCCGCGAAGATGAAATGAAGGCCTCCTTCACTCCGCCACTCCGCGCGTATGCCCGGTCTGTTCCCCGCAGATCATGTCCGCGAGGCGGCCTGACAGCTTCCGTGCCCGAAGTCATGAAGGGGAGCTTCACTCCGGCCGGTGCGCTGGGTTGTCGGTGCTGTGGCCTACCGTGCTGTTCGTGGAGTTCGGCATGCGTACCCAGGCGACGTACCTGCCCTCGGATCCGCCGCGGGACGGGGTGCTGGCGTTGTGGGGCGACGAGGTCGAGGGGGACACCCCGATCCAGCTCGTGCTGCCCGGGGCGGGCAAGTTCGCGCGGACCGAGGTGTCGGCGCGGCTCGTGCCGCTCGCGCGGGCCATTCCGCGGCTGCTGGTGGTTCCGGATGAGGCCAGTCCGGCGATCGAGGCGTGGTCGGCTGTCGTCAACGCGGGCGTGAATCTCGTGGCGCGCGGGCGGTTGCGGCCCGCGGCGACGGCGAGTGGGCTCGGCACCTGGCGGGTCGGCCCGCTCGACGCGGCGGACGAGGAGCTGCTGCACGGGCTGGCCGCGGCGTTGCCGCCGGAGGCGCATGCGCTGCCGCTGTCCGGGGTGAAGCGGATCCGGTTGCACTCGCCCGAATCGCTGGTGCGCGCGGTGTGGGACGCGGCCGCGGACGTGCTCGTGCGCAGTCCCGCGGCGGCGGTCGGGGCCGGGGGCGCCGGGTTCGCCGAACCGCAGGCCACGCTGCTGGATCCGGCGGGTGCGGCCTGGCTCTCCGAGCTGGAGGCCCGCCGGCCGGACGGCGCCCAGCTGCTGTTGCGCATCGAGGGCCGCGCGGACACTTTCGCTGGGGTGCTGGCCATGCGGTCCACTGTGGAGCCGAGCCTCGTCGTCGAAGCGGCCGCGTTGTGGGACGCCCCGGAAGCCGTCCTGCAGCGCCTCGGCGACCAGGTGGAGACGCAGCTGCTGCTCGGGCTCCGGCGCGGGGCACGGGCCTGGCCACCGCTCGGCCGGATACTGTCCGAGCCGGCCCCGGCCGAGCTGCCGCTGTCCGACGACGAGGTGGTCGATCTGCTCGGCGACGGCGCTCGCGGGCTGGGTGCCGCCGGGATCGAGGTGCTGTGGCCGAAGGACCTGTTCGCCGGCGAAGTCCGGGCGAAAGCCAGTGCCACGCAGGCGCCGGCGAGTGAGAGCGGGCCGGCGTTCCCGCTCAACGGGCTGCTGGAGTTCCGCTGGCGGCTCAGCCTCGGCGGCGCCGAGCTCACCGACGACGAGGTGGCCGCGCTCGCCGAGGCGAAGCGTCCGCTGGTGCGTCTGCGTGGGCAGTGGGTCCGGCTGGATCCCGCGCTGCTGGCGCGGATGCGGGCCCGCCGGTCCCGGCTCACCGGTGCCGAAGCACTCGCCGCGGCCCTCACCGGAGAGCTGGAGGTGGCGGGCGAACCCGTCGAATTCGCCGCGCAGCCCGCTCTTGCCGACCTGGTGAGCCGGTTGCGGCAGCGCGATCCGGAGCCGGTCGACCCGCCCGCGGACCTGGCCGCCACGCTGCGGCCTTACCAGCGGGCCGGGCTCGGCTGGCTGGCCACCATGACCGGGCTCGGGCTGGGTGCCTGCCTGGCCGACGACATGGGGCTGGGCAAGACGATCCAGCTCATCGCCCTGCATCTGCACCGGCGCCGGACCGGCGCGGGGCCCACCCTGGTCCTGTGCCCGACCTCGCTGCTGGGCAACTGGGAACGCGAGTTCGCCCGGTTCGCGCCGGGCGTGCCGGTCCGCCGGTTCCACGGCGGCGGGCGGCATCTCGAGGACCTCGCCGCCGACGAGGTGGTGCTGGCCACCTACGGCGTGCTCCGCCGCGATCGGGCGACATTGTCCGAAGTGGACTGGGGTCTGGTCGCCGCGGACGAGGCGCAGCACGTGAAGAATCCGTTGTCCGCCACGGCCAAAGAGCTGCGCAAGGTGCCGGCCGCGGCACGCGTGGCGCTCACCGGCACGCCGGTGGAGAACCGGCTCACCGAGCTGTGGGCGCTGCTGGACTGGACGACTCCCGGGCTGCTCGGCACACTGGAGAAGTTCCGGCGCACCGTCGCGCGGCCGATCGAACGCGATCGCGACTCCGTGGTCACCGGCCGGCTCGCCGCCACCGTGCGCCCGTTCCTGTTGCGCCGCCGGAAAACCGATCCGGACATCGCGCCGGAGCTGCCGCGCAAGACCGAGACCGACCGGTTCGTCCCGCTCACCGCCGAGCAGACCACGCTGTACGAGGCGGTGGTGCGGGAGAACCTGGCGCAGATCCGGGAATCCCAGGGGGTGCAGCGGCGCGGTCAGGTGCTCAAGCTGCTCACCGAACTGAAGCAGATCTGCAACCATCCGGCGCAGTTCCTCAAGGAGAGCGGCGGAGTCCTCAGTGGACGTTCGGGCAAGCTCGCCGCGTTCGAGGAACTGCTCGACGTGATCCTCGACGAGGGCGAGAGCGTGCTGGTGTTCAGCCAGTACGTGCAGCTGTGCCGGCTGCTGGAGCGGCGGCTCGCCGAGCGCGGGCTGCCGGTCGCGCTGCTGTCCGGCCAAGTGGGGCCGAAGCGGCGCGACGAGCTGGTGGCCGCGTTCCAGTCCGGTGAGACGCCGGTGTTCCTGTTGTCGCTCAAGGCGGGCGGTGTCGGGCTGAACCTCACCCGGGCCACGCACGTGATCCACTACGACCGCTGGTGGAACCCGGCGGTGGAGGACCAGGCCACCGACCGCGCGTACCGGATCGGGCAGGACCGGCCGGTGCAGGTGCACCGGCTGATCGCGGAGGGCACCCTCGAGGAACGCGTCGCCGCGGTGCTGGAGGGCAAGCGCGGGCTGGCCGAAGCGGTGGTCGGCGCCGGGGAGGACTGGATCACCGAGCTGTCCGACGATCAGCTCGCCGACCTCGTGCGGCTCGGTGGCTGATGCCGCCCCGGAGGACGTTCGGCCGCACGTGGTGGGGCCGGGCGTGGGTGGAGGCGCTGGAGCAGCGCGCGCGGCTGGACCCGAACCGGTTGCCGCACGGGCGCACGTACGCGCGTAAGGACACCGTGCGGCAGCTGGAAGTCGCGCCCGGGAAGATCACCGCGCGGGTACGCGGAAGCCGGCCGGAGCCTTACCGCGTCACGATCCGGATGCGGGAGTTCTCCCCGCGGGAATGGGACACGCTGCTCGACGTCGCGGGCCGACGGATGGGGCATGCCGCGGCGCTGCTCGACGGGGAGCTGCCCGAGGAGCTGGCCGCGCAGTCCCGCGAGGCGGGCGCCGACCTGCTGCCCGGCCCGGGAGATCTGCGGCCACGGTGTTCCTGCCCGGATTCGGCGAACCCGTGCAAACACGTGGCCGCCGTGTACTACCTGGTCGCCGACGCGGTCGACGCCGATCCGTTCGTGCTGTTCACCCTCCACGGCCGCCCGCGCGAGGAGGTCCTGTCCCGCCTGCGGGAACTGCGCGCGCCGGGGGTGACGAAGCCGGCCCGCCCGCCGGATCCCGGGCTGACCCCGAAGAAGGCCTACGCCCGTCGGGTCGCCGCGGTGCCGCCTCGGCCGGTGGTGCCGGACGAGCCCGGCCCGCCGGCGGTGCTGGACCTCGACCCGCCCGCCCGGACCGGCTGGACGTCCGCCGGGCTCACCACGCTGGCCGCCGACGCGGCGTCGCTGGCGTGGGAAATGCTGCGCGGCGTGCCGGCCGATCTCACCTTCGAGGAAGACCTGGCCCGCCGTGCCGCCCGCCCGTCCGCCGCGATCCCGGAACTGGCCGCCGCGGCCGGAATCGCGCCCGCCGACCTGACCGCCTGGGCCCACGCATGGCGCGAGGCGGGCCGCGGCGGCCTGGCCGCCCTGCGCGAACCGTGGACGCCCGGGCCGGGTCCGCTGGCGCAGGCCCGCGCGGATCTCGCGGAGCTGGGGGAGACGCGGGTCTGGCGCAACCGCGTGACGGCCGGCCCCCTGCAGCTCCGGTACGGACGCGACCACCGGTGGTACCGCTTCGTCCGCACGGCCGGCGGGTGGTGGCTGGACGGCCCGTCCGCGGAGCGACCGGTGGAGCTGGCGTATCCGGCGTCCTGACCCCGGGAAGTACGGCCGGTGGTCAGGAGCCTTGTCCCGATCCGCGACAGCCGCTCGACCGTCGTCGCCGGGCGTGCGGTTCCAGAATCTGAGCGAGCCCGGTGAGCGACCACTGTGGACGGTCGCCGCGGCACGGGTAGGTCCAGCCGGCGAGCGGGATCCGGCTCCTCCGCCGTGGCCGGGCTGGTGACGGCGGCGTGCTGACCGGTGTCCTCGTCGGGCAGTCGACGCTCGCGTTCCGGGTGGGCATCTCGCTGATCCTGCTTCTCGCCGTGCAGTGGCCGGACCTGAGACCGGTGGCCGCGGCCGCCACTCCGGCAGTGTTCAGTTCGTGCCGCGCAGTTCGACGCAGCAGCCCCCGGCCGGGGGCGGGACCGCGGCTGTCGCGACCCCGGGTACGGCCAATCCACCGAGTACCCCGGTCAGGAAGTTCCGCGTCAGGCCGCACACGAGGTCCGGGGCCCGGGCGGCCAGCGGATGGAACGGGCAGTTCCGCAGCCGCAGGCACACCGGCGTCTCCCGGCTCGGTTCGAAGCCGTGCCGGGCCAGGACCTCGCCTGCCAGGGTGAGGCCGCGTTCCGCGCCGAGCCTGCCGGGACGGGTACGGGCGCGTTCCGCCGCGCCGGCTTCCTCGCCGTGCTGCGCCGCCGTGCGCAACGCGGCATCCTTGGCCGACTCCGAAGGAGTGGCCGACACCACGGCGTCGATCAGGATGGCGCTCAGCACGTCCGGGCGGCGGGGCGGGATGGTGATGGAAAAGTCGGTCGGCGTGGGTTCGTAGACCTTCGGTGCGCGACCCACCTTGCCCGCTGTCTCGTAGCGGGCCCGCAGCAGGCCGGCGGTCACCAGCTTGTCCAGGTGGAAGGCCGCGAGCTTCCGCGAGATGCCCACCGCCGCGGCCGCCTCCTCGCGCGTCACCGGGTGGTGCGCTCCGCGGATGAACGCGTACATCCCGTGGCGCAGGTCCTCGTCCAGGGCCGCCACCGCGCTGATCGTCGCACGCTCACTCGTCACTCGAGCCACGATAACGCCCAGCGGCGTTGTCGAAGCCCAGCACCCGGGATGTTCACCTGGTCACATTGACTCCGTCACCGGATAAGACCAAAATTTCCAGGCGAAACCCGTCGAGCCCCGAGGATCGCCCATGCAGTCCGCACTTCGCGTCGTCCACGAACCCGATCCCGGTCTCGACCTCGCCGCCGCCGAACGGGCGGCCGGGGACTTCCTCCGCGCGCTGGGCGTCAGCCTCGACTCGGAGAGCCTGCAGGGCACCCCGGGGCGGATGGCCCGGGCCTACGCCGAGCTGTTCACCCCGCGCTCGTTCGACCTCACCACGTTCCCCAACGACGAGGGCTACGACGAACTCGTGCTGGCCCGCAGCATCCCGGTGCGCTCGGTCTGCGAGCACCACCTGCTGCCGTTCACCGGCGTCGCGCACGTGGGCTACCTGCCGGGCGAACGCATCCTCGGACTGTCCAAGCTCGCCCGCATCGTCGAGCACTTCGCCTGCCGCCCGCAGGTGCAGGAGCGGCTGACCAAGCAGGTCGCGGGCTGGCTTTCCGACCAGCTCTCGCCCAAGGGTGTCGGCGTGGTGATCGAGGCCGAGCACACCTGCATGACGCTGCGCGGGGTGCAGGCGACCGGGTCCTCCACGGTCACCTCGGCGCTGCTCGGCACGCTCCGCCGCGACGCCCGCTCCCGTCAGGAGTTCTTCGCGCTCGCCGGCGTCAACTCCTGACCTGAGGCCCACGCGCGGTAGGTGTGCTCGAGGAACCGCTCGACACCCCGCACCACGTGGGCACTGCGGATGGATGGGAAGACGTCGAACGCGTGCTGGGCGCCGGCCAGCTCCGCGTACGCCACCACCTTCGGCGACTTCTCGCGCAGCCGCCGCACGAACTCGCGTGCCTCGGCCACCGGCACGAGTGAATCGTCCCGGCCGTGGATCACGAAGAACGGCGGAGCCTCCTCGGACACCCGGTCCATCGGGGACGCGGCGCGATAATCGTCGAGGTGGGTGCGCGGATCCCGGTCCGGTTCGAACACGCGCTTCGCGAGAAGGCCTTCCAGGCGGTACCGGCTGTCCTCGGTGCCGCTGCTGGCCGCGATGTCGTACACGCCGTAGTGCGGCACGCAGGCCTGCACGCTCGTGTCCGCCTCGGCGAACCCGGGCTGCAGTGCCGGATCGTTCTGGCTCAGCGCCAGCAGCGCGGCGAGGTGCCCGCCCGCCGAACCGCCGGTGACCGCGACGAACCGGGGGTCGCCGCCGTAGTCCGCGATGTGCTCCCGGATCCAGGCGAGCGCCTGCTTGGCCGCCACGATGTGCGCGGGCCAGCGGTGCGCGGGGGCGAGCGGATAGTTGATCGCCACGCACACCCAGCCGCGGCGGGCCAGATGCCGCATCAGCGGCTGGCCCTGCTCCTCCTTGTTGCCGATCGTCCACGCGCCGCCGTGGATCTGCAGCAGCACCGGGGCGTCGCGCACCGGCTCACGCGGGCGGAAGACGTCCAGCAGAAAGCGTTTGCCGCCAGGGGCGTAGGCGATGTTCCGGTCGCGCGCGACCTCCGGGTCGCGGCCGCGGAACGGCATCGCGATCTGCCCCCACGGCGTGGCCAGGTCGCGCGGGCTGGGCGGATGCGCCAGCTGCGCCGTGTAGTCCGGGCCGAGTACCTCGGTGAGCGCCGATTCGACCTCGCCCCGCGCGCGCTGCGCCGTCGCGATCACCGAGCCGAGTCCGGCCGCGGACAGCGCGGCGAGCGCCAGCCCCGCCCGGTCTCCGCGGCCGCGGAGCCCCCGGCGGGCCAGGTGCTGCGCGGTGTCCGCCGCGGTGAGCGCGAGCAGGTGCGGGGCGAGCTCGCCGGCGAGCCATCCGGCGAAGAACACCGGGATCGAGGTCCGGCGTGCTTTCGGCGGCCGCAGTGCCAGCGCGGTGAGGCCGAGCTGCGCTGCGCGCCGGGTGAGGAAGTCCGGTTTCACCTGCTCGATGCTACCTCCGCGGGGCACCGCCGCCGCGGTTCTGGAATACCCTGGCAGCATGCAGAGACTGAGCGGGCTGGACGCGAGTTTCCTGTACCTGGAGACCCCATCGCAGCTGCTGCACGTGTGCGGGCTGCTCACGCTCGACGGTGCCACGATGCCCGGCGGGTACTCCTTCCCGGAGTTCAAGCGCCGGCTCGCGGACCGGGTGGCGATGATCCCGGCGTTCCGCCGCAAACTGCACAATCCGCTCTGGAACCTCAGCCACCCGGTGTGGGTCGAGGACGAGGACTTCGACCTGGACAACCACCTGCACCGGGTCGGGCTGCCCGCACCGGGCGACGACCGCGAGCTGGCCGAGCTGTGCGCGCACATCGCCGGCCAGCGCCTCGACCGCGCGCATCCGCTGTGGCAGTGCTACGTGATCGAGGGCCTTCCCGGCGGCCGGGTCGCGGTGCTGATCAAAATGCACCACGCGAGCGTCGACGGGGTCGGCGGCGCCAGCCTGATCACCTACCTGGCCGGGTTCGAACCGGACGCCCCGCTGCCGGAGATCCCCGACGCCCACGGCAACGCCGGCCTGCCCACCCGGCTGCGGATGCTGCGCGACAGCGCCGACGTGCTGCTGCAGCGTCCGAAGGAGGTCGCCCGGCTGCTGCCCGAACTGCTCGAGCTGGTTCCGCGGTGGGTGGGCCGGACGGTGCGGGGCAAGGGCATGCCGGTGCCGTTCACCGCGCCGCGCACCTCGCTCAACGGCACCATCACCGCGCATCGCACGGTCGCCTTCGCGCAGCTGGACCTGGCCGAGGCCAAACGGGTGAAGAACGCGTTCGGCGTGACGGTGAACGACGTGGTGCTGGCGCTGGTCTCCGGTGCGCTGCGGCAGTTCCTGCTCGGCCGCGGCGAGCTGCCGGAGGATCCGCTGGTGGGCACCGTGCCGGTGTCGGTGCACGGACGGACCGAACGCGACCACGGCAGCAACCAGGTGTCCGCGTTCTTCGCGTCGCTGCCCACGCACCTGCCCGATCCGGCGGCGCGGGTGTTCTTCCTGGCCGAGGCGAACCGGCTGGCGAAGGACCACCACTACGACATCAACGCCGACATGCTCGCCGACTGGGCGCAGTTCTCCCCGGCGTCGGTGTTCGGGCTCGGCGTGCGCGCGTACTCCGCGCTGCGCCTGGCCGAACGGCATCCGGTGGTGCACAACCTGATCATCTCGAACGTGCCCGGCCCGCCGGTGCCGCTGTACCTGCTGGGCGCGCGGGTCACCGGCCTCTTCCCGCTCGGTCCGGTCTTCCACGGTGCCGGCCTGAACGTCACGGTCCTGTCCTACGACGGCACGGTCGGGGTCGGCCTGCTCGGCGCCAAGGAACTGGTGAAAGACCTGTGGCCGCTGGCCGAGGCCCTGCCGGAGGCGCTGACCGAGCTGCGCAAAGCCGCCCCCGCCTGACAGTGCCCGCCGGGCGCGCTACTGGCGTCGCAGGTATGGGTGGGCGACACTGAGCTGGTCACTGGCGGGGCTTGGGGGCTGGATGCTGGATACCCGGTATGCCGAGCGGTACCTGCGGTTGCGCGCGGATCTCGCCGGCCGCGGCGACCCGGACTTCGCCGCGCTGGAAGCACTGGTGACCGCAGACCCGGCGGTGCGCGATGCTATCGCGGCGTTCGACCGGCAGCCGGATTCGGCGGCCGCACGGGAATCCGTGCTCGTGGCCCTGGGGTGGCTCGGCACGGCCGATCCGGACCGTGCGCGCCGGGCGGCAGCCGAGCTGGACCGGCTGTGGAGCCGTTCCGACGCGGACGCACCCGGTGACGTCCTGGGCTCGAGTGCCGACGTCCCCGCGCAACCACCGGGCGGCTGCGGCCAGCAGCCTGGCCCGTCCCAGGCAAGCTACGGCGAACAGCAGGAACTTCCTTGGGGCAGTCCACCGCCGGACCGGGGTGCCGCACCGCCGTCGCAGGGCAGCCAGCCGCCCGGCTCGGGCAGCCCATCGCCGTGGCAGGACAGTCCACAGCCGGAGCCGGACACCCCACCACCGGACTGGGGCAACCACTTCAACGGCTCCCGCGTCCCCGTGCCGGGCAGCGCTCGGGGCAGGCGTCGCAAGGTCCGCCGTCGCCGTGCCCGGCCGCGGGAGCCTGTCGTCGCCGATTCGTTCCGGCCGAGTCCGCCGCAGCCGGAGAGCCGCCGGCCCGCTCCGGGCGGCGACTCCCGTTACCTCGTCGCCGGCCTGCCGCACCGTGCCGGGCTGGGTGGTGAGATCAGCCTGCTCGTCCGCGTCGCGGCCGATCCGTCGCGCTGGTCCGCCGCCGCGTCGCTCGCGCGGCTGTTCGTTCCGGGCGGTGGCACTGAAATCTCCGTGTTCGTGCAGCCTTCGCCGGGCCTCGTTCCGCTCGGCGCACCGGAACAGCGCCTCAAGGTGCCGCAGTCCGGGGAGTCGGAGCCGGTGCGGTTCGCGTTCCGCACCGTGCAGCCCGGCCTGCACGGGGTGCGGGTGACGGCCTTCGCCGGCGGTACCTTCCTCGCCGAGCTCGAGGCTCAGGTCTCGGTGGAGCCGAATGGTCCAGCCGGGCAGCCGCAGTGGTCCGGGTTCGCGCTGCCCGACGACGTCCGGGCACGCCGTGGCGAAGTGACGTTGCAGGTCCGGTCGGTCGGCGGGCAGACGGTGTTCCAGTTGCTGTCCGATGCCTGCCTTTTCGAGCCGGTGCTCGCCCAGGGCACGGCCGGTGACGCGAGCGCGGCCATCGAACGGGCGATCACGACGCTGAAGCAGCTCGCACAGGGCCGCGGCCCGTACCAAGGGAACACGGCGCGGCGCTGGATGGCCGAGACCGGGGTCGGGCTGTGGCAGGCGATGGTGCCGCACGTCCTCAAGGAACAGTTCTGGCAGATCCGCGACGACATCTCCGCGTTCTCCATCGCCACCGACTTCGACGTGGTGCCGTGGGAACTGCTGTATCCGCTGCGTCCCGGCGCGGACGCCGGCTTCCTGGTGGAGCAGTTCCCGGTGACGCGCCGGGTGTTCGGCCAGGCACGCAACGACCGGCTCACCGTGACCCCGTGCACCTACGTGGTCTCGGCGCGGGCGCCCGCCGACGCGC
The DNA here is from genome assembly GCF_014204865.1 of Amycolatopsis jiangsuensis. Taxonomy (NCBI): domain Bacteria; kingdom Bacillati; phylum Actinomycetota; class Actinomycetes; order Pseudonocardiales; family Pseudonocardiaceae; genus Amycolatopsis; species Amycolatopsis jiangsuensis. The sequence continues at coordinate 2,654,312 of NZ_JACHMG010000001.1, read as the reverse complement.
AGCGGGAACTCGACGCGCTCAGCCGGGTCCTCGGCCCCGGCACGCCGGTCAGCGAGCTGGACGCACTGCTCGACCTCCTCTCCGCCGGTCACGGCGGCGGCCTGCATTTCGCCTGCCACACCACGTTCACCCCGGAGGACGGCGTCTCCATCGCGATGACCGGCGGCCCGTTCGTGCCGGGGCTGCTCAACAGCGCCACCGTTCGGCAGAGCCTTGCCGGGTACCGGCCGCTGGTGTTCCTCAACGCCTGCCGCACGGCGGGCAACGCACCGGAGTTCAGCCGGATGACCGGCTGGGCCCAGCAGTTCATGGCGGCCGGTGCGGGAGCGTTCATCGGGACGTTGTGGCCGGTGCGCAGCGAAAGCGCCCGGGTGTTCGCCGAGACGTTCTACGACGTTCTGCGCGGCGGCGAGACACTCGGCAACGCGCTCGGATGGGCGCGCCAGGCGGCCGTCCGCGATGATCCCGACCCCACCTGGCTGGCCTACACCGCCTACGGCGACCCCGAAGCGAGAGCGTTTCGGCCCCCGGGTGGCTGAGCACCGAGAGGACGAGCATGCACGTCACCGCGACCGGGGTACCGGTGAGCAGCCTGGTGGACGCGGTCAAAACGGCAGTGCGTGACGCCGGGATCTCCGCCGCGGACGCCGACCGGCGCGTGCGGGTCACCGCCGTCCAGCTGACGCTTCACGCGGTCGCCACGGCAGGCTCCGGCGCGAAGGTCGAGTTCAAGATCCCGTTCCTCGGCATGAACGTCAAGCTCGGCACCACGATCAGCACGGCGGACGCCCACACGATCGACATCATCCTGGTACCACCCGATCTCGCGCCCGCACACGAAATCCGCGCCGGCGCCGTCGACCAGGTACTGGTGGACGCGATCGACACCGTCGTGCAGGTGGTGGCGGACGCCGGCGGTGGGGAAAATCCGTTCCTGCTGAAGGAAAGCACCGTGGAACTCTCGTTCGCGCTCACCGAGGAAGGGTCGATCTCCCTGGGCCTCGATGCCGCGAGCAAGGACGAGCTGACGCACAAGCTCAAGATCACCGTCGCCCCCACCGGGGGCTAGGCGGTTCCGGCCTCCGGTTCGACCGCTTCCTCGCCGTCGAGGTCGGCGATCGCCGCTTGCACGGACGTGCAGGCCGCCATCAGCGCGGGCACGAACTGGCCCGAGGCGAACACGCACGCGGTGTGCCCGGCCGGAACGTCGTAGGTCGCCGCGCCCGCGACGCGGCGGGCCAGCGTGCGCTGGTGGGCCGGGGCGATGAAGCCGTCGCGGGTGGTCACCACGACCGCGGCGGGCACGTCCAGGGTGTGCAGCCACGGCGTGGAGTCGAACCGGCCGATCTCGTCCAGCGCGACCGCGATCGCCCACGGACTGGTGGACCGGAACTCACGCAGTGCCCAGCGGTGATCCTCCAGGCGGGCGAGCCGTTCCCGGCGCGGTTCGCCGGGGACCAGGCCGATCTTCGCCTGGTCGCGCAGCACCTGGAGGGTGCGGCCGAACACGTCGAGCGCGATCCGCTGGCGGATGCCGCGGCGGAAGTTGCTGGCGGTGGCGCACAGCACCAGCCCGCTCACCCGCTCCGGCGCCCGGTACGCGGTGAGCTGGCCGATCATCCCGCCCATCGAGTAGCCGGCGACCAGGAACCGGTCGATGCCCAGCGCGTCGGCGACCGCCACCACGTCGTCGGCGCAGTCGGTCAGGCTGAACTCGTGCGAGCGGATGCCCTGGCCGTGCCAGCGCTGGTCGAACACCACCACGCGGTAGTTCACCGCCAGCCGCTCCACCGACGGGTACCAGGTGAGCAGCCCGGTGGTGGCCACCGAATGCAGCAGGATGATCGTCGGCGCGTGCCGCGGGCCGATGTCGACCACCACGGTCTGCCCGCGCCCGGGCAGCGACAGCGGCTCGGGGTCGGGCACCCCGGCGGTGGACGGGATCGTGGCGAGCTTGCGGGTGGCCTGCCAGCCGACGTCGCTCAGCGCGCCTTTGAGAACCTGTTCCGCACCCACTTCGGTGTGCCGCTCCTCTCCGCCGGTCGCCCGATCAGCCTTTCGAGTACCCGGTTGCCGAAGCCGCCGGGGGTTGCCGATCCCGCTCGTTCCGGCTAAGACTAGAACGTGTTCCACTTTGTGCGGGAGGGAGATCGGCGTGGACTTCACCCCTGACGATACGCAGGCCGAGATCACCGCGCTCGGTGCGCGGGTGCTGGCCAAGAGCGACGAACCGGCGCAGCAGTGGCGGGCGCTGGCCGACGCGGGCCTGCTCACCCTGGCGCTGCCCGCGGACCTCGGCGGCGACGGGCTCGGGGTCGCCGAGGTCGCACCGGTGCTGACCGAAGTGGGCAGGGCGGCCGCTGCCGTGCCCGCGTACGCGGTGCTCGCGCTCGGCATCCTGCCGGTGGAGGCGCTGGGCACGCCGAGTCAGCGTGCGGAACTCCTGCCGCCGGCAGCGGCCGGGGAAAGCCTGCTGACCGCCGCGCTGCACGAACCGTCCGCGCCGCTGACCACGCTTCCCGCCACCAGGGGGACGGCCTCCGCCGGGGTCTGGGAGCTGACCGGGGTGAAGACCCACGTGCCCTACGCCGCGGAGTCGGCGCGGATCCTGACCCCGGTGGCGTTGCCCGGCGGGATCGGGGTCGCGCTCGTCCGTCCGCGCGCCGAGGGGGTCGAGGTGCTGCCTACGCACAACGCCGGCGGCACTCCGGAGTACACCGTGCGGTTCGACCGGGTACGCATCGACGACAGCGACTTCCTGCGTGACCGCACACCCGGGCACGCCGTGGCGACGCTGCACCGGCTCGCGCTGGCGGGTGCGCTCGCGTGGGGCGACGGACTGCTCGCGGGGGCGCTGGCACTGACGTCCCGCTACGTCGGGGAACGCACGCAGTTCGGGCGTCCCCTGGCCGGATTCCAGGCGGTGGCACAGCAGATCGCCGATGTCTACGTGGCTTCGCGGACCGTGCACCTCGCCACGGTCTCCGCGGTGTGGCGGCTGGCGGCGGGACTGAACGCGGACGCCGAACTCGAGGTGGCGGCGTACTGGCTCGCCCAGGAAACCCCGTCCGCACTGGCGATCTGCCATCACCTGCACGGCGGGGTCGGGGTCGACCGCAGTTATCCGCTGCACCGGTACTCCTCGGCGGTGAAGGACCTCGGCCACGCGGTCGGGGGCGCGGCACACCGGCTCGGCCGGCTGGGCGAACGAGTGGCGGGATGAGCATGCACATCGAACTGACGGCCGCGCAGCAGGAACTTCGGGCGCAGCTGCGGGAGTACTTCGCCGGGCTGCTGACCCCGGAGGAACGCCGGGCGCTGCTGCGGGAACGGCACGGGCCGGTCTACCGCGAGCTGGTGCGCCGGATGGGCCGGGACGGCAAACTCGGCGTCGGCTGGCCGAAGGAGTACGGCGGCGGCGGGTTCGGCGAGATCGAGCAGCACATCTTCGTGGACGAAGCGGCCCGCGCCGACGTCCAGCTGCCTTCGGTGACCCTGCAGACGGTCGGGCCCACGCTGCAGGCGTTCGGCACCGAGGAGCAGAAAGCCCGCTTCCTGCCGAAGATCCTGGCCGGCGAGGTGCATTTCGCGATCGGCTACACCGAACCCGAGGCGGGCACCGACCTCGCCTCACTGCGCACCCGCGCGGTCCGTGAGGGCGACGAGTACGTGGTCAACGGCCAGAAGATCTTCACCACCGGTGCGCACGACGCTGACTACGTGTGGCTCGCCGTGCGCACCGCGCCGGACGCGCCGAAGCACAAGGGGATCTCGATCCTCATCGTCGACACCACGGACCCGGGCTTCTCGTGGACGCCGATCATCACCTGCGACGGCGCGCACCACGTGAACGCCACCTTCTACGAGAACGTGCGGGTCCCGGCCGACCTGCTGGTCGGCGAGGAGAACCAGGGCTGGCGGCTGATCACCACGCAGCTCAACCACGAGCGCGTGATGCTCGGCCCGGCCGGCCGGATCGGCGGCCTGCACGACCGGGTGTGGGCATGGGCGGCGGCCCGGCGCACCCCGGACGGCGCGGGGTTGCTCGATCTGCCGGACGTGCGCGCCGTGCTGGCCGAGACGTTCGCCGTGGCCCGGGTGAACGAGCTGCTCAACTGGCAGGTCGCGGCGTCCGCGTCGGCCGGTCCGGTCGCGGTCGCGGACGCGTCGGCCACCAAGGTGTTCGCCTCGGAGCGCATCCAGCGGATCGGGCGGCTGCTGGAGGAGCTCGTGGCGCGCCACGGTGACCCGGCCGATCCGGACACCGCGGAGCTGGCCGAATGGCTCGACGTGCTGGCGAAGCGGAACCTGGTGCTGACCTTCGGCGGGGGCGTCAGCGAGATCCAGCGGGAACTCATCGCCTCCGCCGGGCTGGGATTGCCGAGGGTGCCGCGATGACGATCGAGGAGGCCGCCGCGAAGATCGCCGCGGCGGGGGAGTGCTCGCCGCGGCCGGGCCGCGATCCGGTCAACCAGGCCATGGTCAACAGCTGGGTGGAGGCGATCGGCGACGCCAACCCGGTCTACACCGATCCGGAGTACGCCGCGCGCAGTGTCCACAAAGGACTTGTCGCGCCGCCCGCGATGGCACAGGTGTGGACCATGGCCGGGCTGCACGGCACCCGGGCGGACGACGATCCGATGAGCGCGATCATGGCCGTGCTCGACGAGGCCGGCTACACCTCGGTGGTCGCGACGAACTCCGAGCAGACCTACCACCGCTATCTGCGTGCGGGTGAAGAAGTTTCGATCACCACCGAGCTCGAGGACGTGACCGGCCCGAAACGCACCGGGCTCGGCGAGGGGTGGTTCGTCACCACCCGGCTGAACTGGTACGCCGGATCCGAACTGGTGGCGGACATGCTGTTCCGCATCCTGAAGTTCCGGCCCCGCGAAGCGGAACCACCGCCGGCGCCGGTCCTGCGTCCGGTGATCAGCCCGGAGACCGCGTTCTTCTGGGAAGGCCTGCGCGAGGGCGAGCTGCGCATCCAGCGCTGGGGTGAGGTCCTTCGGCATCCGCCTGGGCCGATGCCGCCGGACGGTGCGCTGGACGCGGTGGCCGACCACGTCGTGGCGAGTGGCCGCGGCACGGTCTACAGCTACGTCGCGCACCACCATCCGCCGGTCCCGGGCAAGCGGCTGCCGTTCGTGGTCGCGCTGGTCGAGCTGGAGGAAGGGGTGCGGATGATGGCCGAGCTGCTGGACGTGGAACCGGACGAGGTGCATGTGGGACTCGCGGTGCGGGCGGCGTTCGTGCGGATCGACGACGAGCTGACCCTGCCGGCCTGGGAGGTGGCGCGATGACGGTCACGGTCGGGACGGAACTGCCGCCGATGGTGATCGAGGCGACTCCGACGATGATCATCAGCACCGCGCTGGCGACCCGGGACTTCCAGGACGTGCACCACGACCGGGACGCCGCGGTGGCGCGCGGGTCGAAGGACATCTTCCTCAACATCCTCACCGACACCGGGCTCGTGCAGCGGTTCGTGAGCGAGTGGGCCGGGCCGGAGGCGCTGGTGCGTTCGATCAAGATCCGCCTCGGCGTCCCTTGCTACGCCTACGACACGCTCACCTTCACCGGCCGGGTCACCGCTCGGGACGGCGCCGACCTGGAGCTGGCGGTGTCCGCCGTGGACAGTCTGGGAGAGCACATCGGCGGCACTGTTTCGGTGACCCTGCCGGAGGGGGACTCGTGACGTTCAGCGGAACCACGGCGATCGCCGGGATCGGGGCCACCGAGTTCTCCAAGGACTCCGGACGGAGCGAGCTGCGGCTGGCCGCGGAATGCGTGAGCCACGCGCTCGCCGACGCCGGACTGAGCCCGTCCGATGTGGACGGACTGGTCTCGTTCACCATGGACGGCAACGCGGAGATCGCGCTCGCCCGCGAGCTGGGCATACCGGAGCTGACCTTCTTCAGCCGGGTGCACTACGGCGGCGGAGCGGCGGCGGCGACCGTGCAGCAGGCCGCGCTCGCGGTGGCGGCCGGAGTCGCCGACGTGGTGGTTGCCTACCGGGCGTTCAACGAACGCTCCGGCCAGCGCTTCGGCCGCGTGCAGGCGGCCGCGGCGCAGCAGGTGAACTCCTCAGGCGTGGACAACGCCTTCCACTATCCGATGGGGATCGCGACCCCGGCCGCGACCGTGGCCATGGTCGCCCGCCGCTACCTGTACGAGTACGGCGCGACTAGCGAGGACTTCGGCCGGATCGCGGTGGTCGACCGGGCGCACGCGGCCACCAACCCGAAGGCGTGGTTCCACGGCCGCCCGATCACGCTCGAGGAGCACCAGGCCTCGCGTTGGGTCGCCGAACCCCTGCATCTGCTCGACTGCTGCCAGGAAAGCGACGGCGGGGTCGCGCTCGTCATCACGAGCCTGGAGCGGGCCCGGGACCTGCGGCAGCCGCCGGTGACCGTCGCCGCGGCGGCGCAGGGCAGTGGTCCGGACCAGTACGTGATGACCAGCTACTACCGGGACGACCTCGCCGCGCTGCCGGAGATGGGGGTGGTGGGACGCCAGCTGTGGGCGCAGTCCGGGCTGGCTCCCTCCGATGTGGACGTGGCGGTGCTGTACGACCACTTCACCCCGTATGTGCTGATGCAGCTGGAGGAACTCGGGTTCTGCGGGCGTGGCGAGGCGAAGGACTTCATCGCCGGCGACACGCTGACGCTGACGGGGAAGCTGCCGCTGAACCCGCACGGCGGGCAGCTCGGAGAGGCCTACATCCACGGTGTGAACGGGATCGCGGAAGCAGTGCGGCAGCTGCGCGGAACCGCGGCGAACCAGGTCGCGGACGCGGCGACCGCACTGGTCACCGCGGGCACCGGTGTCCCGACCAGCGGTCTCGTGCTGACCAGGCACTGAGCCAGTCGTACGCGCTGTGGTAACCCCTGTGGCGCAACGAGTTTCACCTCATTGCTGGCTGGCGCGCGCTCGTGGCTGCTGACACGGTGGAAGCCACTGTGCCCGTGCCCGGGAGTGAGGTGCCGAGGATGTTGCCAGCTCCTGCGTCGCGCGGTCCGCGGTGAACGTGCCGCTGGCCTGGCTGCTCACCGTGCTGTGCGCGCTGCTCGTACTGCCGTGCGTCCTGCGCCTGGCCCGGCTCGACTACGTGCACCTCGGGCGCGGTGTCCGCCACGGTGATCTGGCCGAACTGCTGCTCGTGGTTGCGATGGTGGCCATGCTTTCACCGGTCGGCGCGCCGATCCCGGCGGCCGGCTGGCAGGCGATGCTCGGCCTCACCGCCGGTTGGTTCGCCGTCTCCTGGTGGCGTGCCCGCCGCTCCGGTCAGCCGGTCGCCGGTGCCCATCACGCGGTGTCCGCGGTCGCCATGCTCTACATGGTGAGCGCGATGGCACACCACGGCGGGCCCTGGCTCACGCTGTCCGCAATGGACTCCGCGCTGGCCTGGCCGGTGGTGGCGGTGTTCGCCGCCTACTTCATCGCCGACGCTGTCCGTTCCGGCGTGGTGGCGCTGCGGTTGCGAGGTACGGAAGTGCCACCCGGACACGCGTCCCGCACGCTCTGCCGGTCCGCGATGGGGGCCGGCATGGGATACCTGCTGCTGGCCGCGGTGTGAGGCGTCAGCCGACGCGGAGGACTTCGCCGTCCGGCGGGGGCGCGCTGAGCGAGGGCAGCGTGGCTGCCGGGTGCTCGGCAACCCAGCCGCGAGTGGTCTCGACGTCGCGGGCCAGCGCCTCGATCAGCTCTTCGGCGGAGCCGTAGGCCTTCTGCTCGCGCAGGTGCCGGCCCAGCCACACCGTGAGCGATTCGCCGTACAGGTCGCCGGCGAAGTCGAGCAGGAAAGCCTCGACCAGCCGGTACCCGTCGGCGCCGTAGTAGGTGGGACGGCGGCCCACGGACACGGCGGCGGCTACGCGTGTGCCGTCCGGACGCTCCACCCAGCCTGCCCACACGCCGTCGCCGAGTTCGCCGCGCTGGTCACGCAGGGCGATATTGGCCGTGGGAAAGCCCAGCTCGCGGCCGCGCTGGTCGCCTGGCTCCACCCGGCCGCGCACCACGAAGTAACTCTCGTCCGCCATGTGGACACCGTAATACGCGCGGCGGGGTCACCGGGGCACGAGCACTGTGTCCGACAGCACAGCCGCGTCGTCCCGTTCCGGTGCGGTGGCGGTGACCAGCAGCCTTTCGTCCTCACGCCACACGCGCACGCGCAGCCGCTCGCCGGGGAACACGACGCCGGCGAACCTGGTCCCGAACAGTGAGACACGTTCCGGGTCTCCGTCGAGGAAAGCGTCGACCACTGCCTTCGCGACCACACCGTAAGTGCACAGGCCGTGCAGGATCGGCCGGTCGAACCCGGCGCTGCGGGCGAACTCCGGATCGGCGTGCAGCGGGTTGAGGTCCCCGCACAGGCGGTAGAGCAGCGCCTGCTGCGGCAGCGTCGGCACCTCGATCACCGCGTCCGGCGCACGTTCGGGCCAGACGATGCGGTCGGACGGCCCTCGTTCGCCACCGAACCCGCCTTCGCCGCGGGCGAAGATGCTCGACCGGGCCGTCCACAGTGGATCGCCCTGCTCGTCGGCGACCTCGGTCTCCTGGACCAGCACCGCGGCCTTGCCCTTGTCGAACACGTCCACCAGCCGGGTCCGGGCGATCGCCTTGCCCTCGGCCGGAAGCGGCCGGTGCACCCGCACCTCCTGTTTGCCGTGCAGCACCTTCGCCAGATCGATGTCCACCCCGGGGAACTTGACCGCGGGCGGGGTGAAGGTGCGCAGGTTCGCCGCGACGGTGGCGAACGTCGGCAGCACCCGCAGGCCCCGCTCGTAGGTGTAGCGCAGCTCCCGCTCGTCGAGCGGGTCGGCACCGGCTCCGAGGGCCAGGTGGTAGAGCAGCACGTCGGAGCGGGTCCAGGCGAACCGCAGTTCGCCGAGATCGGCGCCGATCGCGGCCGCGGGGTCGATGGGCACGGGCTCTCCTCACTCGTAGCTGACCGACACCTCGTCGGTCAGCGGCAGCGACTGGCAGCCCAGCACGATCCCCTCGGCGATGTCCTCGGCGTCCAGCACCTCGTTGTTCAGCATTTTGACCTCGCCCGAGACGAGGCGGCAAGCGCACGCACTGCACTGGCCCTCGCGGCAGGAATACGGTGCGTCGAAGCCCTCGGCGAGCAGGTGGTCGAGCAGCTTCCGCCCGCGTGGCCACGTGATCTGCCGGGTCTCGCCGTCGAGCGTCACCGTGAGCGCGGTGGTCTCGCCACCGGCTTCCTCCTCCGGGGCCGGAGCTTCGGGGTCCTCGAAGGGATTGCCGGTGAGCGAATGGAACTTCTCCACGTGCACGCGCTCGCGTGGAACTTCCAGCTCGCGCAACGCCTCCTGCGCGGCGGCCATGAACGGCGCCGGACCACACAGGAAAGCCTCGTGGTCGTGATGCGGTGCGGCGAGCGCCCGCAGCGCCGCGGCCGTGGGCAGGCCTTGCAAGCTCTCCAGCCAGTGCACGACGGTGAGCCGATCGCCGAACTTCCCGGCCAGCGTCTGGAGTTCCCGCGCGAAGATCACCGATTGCTCGTCACGGTTGGCGTACACGAGTACCACGTGACCACGCCCGTGTTCCAGCGCCGATTTGAGGATCGACATCACCGGGGTGATCCCGCTGCCCGCGGCGACCAGCAGGAAGTCCTCGTCCAGCGATGCAGGGCTGAACACTCCGGACGGGCGCAGCACCTCGATCGTCTGCCCCTCGGCCAGCTGGTCGCACACCCAGTTCGACCCGTAGCCTTCGGCGGTGCGTTTGACGGTGACCTGCACCTTGCCCTCGTGCGGTGCACTCGAAAGCGAGTAGCACCGCGCGACCGAACCGGTGCGGTCACTGGGAATCCGCAACGTGAGGAACTGGCCGGGAGCGTAGGCGAAGCGCTGCGCGTGCTCGTCCGGCACGATGAAGACGACGGACCGGGCGTCGGCGGTTTCCTCGATCACTTCGGCGACGGTGAGTGTGAACACCTCACTCATCCTGCACCGTCCGGAGAACGCCGTCCCGCACGGCCTCGTCGATGCTCGCGGACAGCTTCTCGCAGGTGTCCAGCAACGCGGTGCGGCCGCCGCCCGCCGCATGGGCCGCGAAGACCGGGCAGCTGCGGGCCGCGTCGGTGGTCCACTGGATGCTGGTGTGCTTCAGGCTGTTCTTCTTGACCAGCACACACGTCCCGCAGCTGCGGCATTCGTGCGGCCGCAGCCCGGCGGTGAGGAACTCGGTGACCTCGGACGAGGGGGATCCCACCGCCGTCACACCCCGGCCTCTTCGGCGCTCGCTTCGGCCTCCTCGCGCTGGCGGGCCAGGTTCTCCTGCACCTCGGCGGCCCAGACCTCGTTCGCCTTCGTGGTGTCGACCTCGAACTCGAACCGCCGGGTCATGTCCTCGGTGACGTCCGCGGCGTCCACGTAGAACTGGTCGTACCAGCGACGCAACTGGTAGACCGGGCCATCCTCCTCGCACAGCAGCGGATTGTCGATCTTGGTCTTGTTCTTCCAGATCTCCACGTCCTGCAGGAAACCGACGCCGATGCCCTTGGCCAGTTTCGCGGCGATCTTGTCCGCGTGCTCGTCGGAGACCCCGGGCATCTTCTTGACCATGATGCCCCACTGCAGCACGAACGAGGTCGGGCTGACCGGATAGTGGCAGTTGATCAGCACGTTCTCGATCTCGAAGCCCTGGAAGGAGTTCACCAGCCAGTTGATCATGTAAGCCGGGCCGAAGTAGGAGGCCTCCGAGCGCAGCAGGTTCTCCTCGCCGCCGTAGTTGGAGGCCATGCCCATGTCCGGGCGGCCCTTCGTGTTGAGGTACTGGGTGGCGATGTGGCCCTCGAACACGTTCTTGAAGTAGGTCGGGAAGGCGTAGTGGATGTAGAAGAAGTGCGCCATGTCGACCACGTTGTCGATGATCTCGCGGCAGTTCGCGTTCTCGATCAGGATGGAGTCCCAGGTCCAGTTGCTCCATTCGTCGCTGAACGCGCCCTCCACCCGCGGGATCACGATGTCCTCGGGCGGCGGATTGCCTTCCGGGTCGTGCCAGACGAGCAGCTGCTTGTTCTCCTCCAGCACGTGCCATGCCCGGGTGCGGGCGCGCAGCGGAACCCGCTTGGCGTAGGGGATCGACACGCATTTTCCGCTGCCGCTCCAGCGCCAGTCGTGGAACGGGCAGGCCACCTCGTCGCCCTTGACCGAACCCTGGGTGAGGTCGCCGCCCATGTGCCGGCAGTACCCGTCGAGCACGTTGAGTTTCCCGGCGGAATCCGCGAACACCACGAGTTTCGTGCCGAAGGCCTGGATCGCGTGCGGTTTCCCGTCGCGGAAGGACTCCGCCAGCCCGAGGCAGTGCCAGCCGCGTGCGAACCGCGCCGGCGGCGTACCGGCGTCGATCGTGCGGACGGCCTCGGAGCCCTGTTTCGTCGGCGTCTGCGCTTGTGGGGTCACTGGTTGCCTCCCGTGCCGGTCGTCCGATCTTCGTTCGCCAGCGCTCGTGCCGCAAGGTAGCCGAAGACCATCGCCGGGCCGATGGTCGCGCCGGGACCGGCGTAGGTGCGGCCCATCACGGCGGCGCTGGTGTTCCCCGCGGCGTACAGTCCGGGTACGACGGATCCGTCCTCGCGCAGCACTCTGGCGTGCTCGTCGGTGCAGAGCCCGCCCTTGGTGCCCAGGTCACCCGGTACGATCTTGACCGCGTAGAACGGCGGTTTCGTGAGCTCGCCCAGGCTGGGGCTGGGTTTCTGGCGGGGGTCGCCGTAGTAGTGGTCGTAGGCGCTGGCGCCGCGCTGGAAATCCTCGTCGACGCCGGCGCGGGCGAAGCCGTTGAACCGTTCGACGGTGCGTTCCAGCGCGCCCGCGTCCAGTCCGATGCGCTCGGCCAGCCCGGTCAGCGTCGAGGATTTGGTGACCACGCCGGATTTGTACCAACGGCCGGGCAGCGGCTGGCGTGGTCCGAGGCCGGTGAACAGGTAGCGGTCGCGGTAGCGCTGGTCGAACACCAGCCACGCGGGCAGGTGCTCGGCCGGGCCGTCGCCCTCGCCGTACATCGCGTGCACGGCTTCGACGTAGGGCGCGGACTCGTTCACGAACCGTTGCGCGCCGGAGTCGACGATCAGGCAGCCAGGCCGCGACCGTTCGGCGAGTGCGAACCACGGACCGCCGGTGAGCGGGAACGACGGTCCCCACCACGCGTCGTCCATCAGGTCGGTGGCCGCGCCGAGCTTGAGCCCGGCGTTGATGCCGTCGCCGGTGTTCGCGACCGCGCCCACGGTCCACTCGGTGCCGATCGGCGTGCGCTGATACTTGGTGCGCATCTCCTCGTTGTGCTCGAAGCCGCCACAGGCGAGGATGACGCCGCGGCGCGCGCGGAACAGCGTCTCGGCGCCTTCCCGTCGCGCCAGTACGCCGGTGACCTCTTCGTTCTCCGTGTGCAGATCGAGCAACGCGGTGTTCAGCAGCACCTCCACACCGGCCCCGCGCAGGCCGATCCGCAACCCGGCGGCCAGCGCCTGGCCCATGGCCAGCGGCTGCTGTCCGCGCAACCGCCCGAGCAGCCACTTCGTCCCCAGCGAAACGACGCGGGCGAGGCCGCGCGGATGCCGGGCGATCAGGCTCAGCCAGCGGTAGTCCGACTGGGTGATCGGCACCCCGAGCGGCGACGCGCTGTAGGGCGGTTCAAGCCGGGTGAGGTCGGCGCCGAGGAGCTTGCCGTCGAGCGGCCTCGGCTCCACGGACCGCCCGCCGGGCCGGCCGCCGGGCGCCTCCGGGTGGTAGTCGCTGTAGCCGGGCACCCAGCGGAATTCCAGCGGCGTGTGCCTCGTGACGAACTCCAGGACCTCGGGCCCGTGGTCGAGGAACGCGCTGCGCCGCTCCTCCGGGACCACGTCGCCGACGATGGCCGCCAGGTACTCGCGGGCGCGCTCCGGTGGTTCGTCGATGCCCGCGGCACGCAGCGCGGGATTGCCGGGCAGCCAGACGCCGCCGCCGGAGCGCGCGGTCGAACCGCCGAAGCAGACCGCCTTCTCCAGGACCACCACGGACAGGCCGCGATGCGCGGCGGCGAGCGCGGCGGTCATCCCGGCGGCGCCGCTGCCGGCCACCACCACGTCGTACTCGTACGCCATGCCACCTCACATGCAACGTGTTATCGACTACTGCAGGCCTGCTCGCGGCCACTTCAGCCACCATAGACGAGAACGTGTTTCAGTTCTAGGGTGGTGAGCATGGACGAGCTCGGGGCGGACGTCGTGATCATCGGAGCCGGCGCGGCCGGCGCGTGCGCGGCCATCGAGGCGGCGGACGCGGGCGCGGAGGTGCTGCTCGTCGACCGGTTCGCCGGCGGCGGGGCGAGCCGGGTGAGTGGAGGCGTGGTCTACGCGGGGGGTGGGACACCGCAGCAGAGCGCCGCGGGCGTCGAGGACAGTGTCGACGCGATGCATGCGTACCTGCGGATGGAAGCCGGTGACGTGGTGTCGGAGCGGACGTTGCGGCGGTTCTGCGAAGAGAGCGTCGGCATGATTGCCTGGCTGGAACGGCAAGGCGTGCCGTTCGAGGGCAGTTTGTGCGGATACAAGACGTCCTATCCCAGCAACAAGCACTACCTCTACTACTCCGGCAGTGAGGCCTCCGGTGGATTCCGCGACGTGGCGAAGCCGGCGCCGCGCGGGCATCGCGTGAAGGGCCCGGGAACGTCAGGAAAGCTGCTGATGGAACGCCTGCTCGCCACGGCCCGTGCCCGAGGCGTCCGGATGCTGCCGCAGACGCGGGTGACCGATCTCGTCCGGAACGCCGACGGCGCGGTGACCGGGGTGCTGGCCTCGAGTCTGCGGTCCGCCCCGGGCTGGGCTCGCGCCCGGCACGCACGCCTGTCGTCGTGGTCGGCGAAACCGGGCATCTACCTGCCCCAGCTGCGTCGTTCGCTGCACCGGCGGGTCACCCGGATCGAACAGAAACACGCCACTGAGCTGCGGATCACCGCAGGTGCGGTGGTGCTGGCGGCAGGCGGGTTCATCGCGAACCGCGAGCTGGTCCGCGAGCACGCGCCGGCCTACCGGGGCGGGCTGGCGCTCGGCACGTCCGCGGACGACGGTTCCGGCCTGCGGCTCGGCCTGGCGGCAGGCGGCCGCGCGGCGGAACTGGACCGTATCTCGGCGTGGCGTTTCCTGACGCCGCCGGCGGCGTTCCTCGGCGGACTGCTCGTGGACGCCGACGGCCGCCGGATCATCGACGAATCCCGGTACGGCGCCGCGGTGGGTGAGCGGATGATCACCGGACACGGCGGCCGCGGCTGGCTGCTGGTGGACGCGCCGATCGTCACCGAGGCCCGTCGCGAGGGCCGTCGGCAGGGACAGTGGTTCGCAGCCCTGCAGCTGCGCTACCTGCTCGGCCCGGGCCGGGTCTCGGGGCGAACGCTGGAGGAGGTGGCCCGGAAGGCGGGCGTCGACCCGGATGGCCTCGTCGCCACGTACGCGCAGTACCGGCAGGGTCCGGACCCGGTGGGCAAGCCGGCCGAGTTCGCGCGCCCGCTGGACACGCCGCCGTACTCCCTGATCGACGTGTCGGTGAAACCGAACCTGGGGTATCCGTGCCCGATGATCACCCTCGGCGGACTCGTGGTCGACGAGGACACCGGCGCGGTCGAGGGCACCCGGGGTCTTTACGCCGCCGGCCGGACCGCGGTGGGAATCTGTTCCAGGTCCTATGTGAGCGGCCTGTCGCTGGCCGACTGCGTGTTTTCCGGTCGTAGAGCGGGACTGCACGCGGCCAAGCCGGCGGGCTCCGTCGACAAAAACGAGAACGTGTTCTAGTCTTGAATGGTCGAGCGAGAGAGGACGGCCGATGAGCGAGCTGGCTGCCGTGATCGCGGGGGTGCGCGACCTGCTCCCGGTGCTGCGGGAACGCGCACAGGAAGCCGAGGATGCCCGCCGGATCCCCGCGGAGTCCGTGAAAGCCTTGCAGGAGACCGGGTTCTTCCGGCTCCTGCAACCGAAACCGTACGGCGGCCTGGAAGCCGATCCGGTCACCTTCTACACCGCGGTGAAACTGGTCGCGAGTGCCTGCGGCTCCACCGGGTGGGTCGCGTCGATCCTCGGGGTGCATCCGTGGCACGTCGGGCTTTTCGACGCGAAGGCGCAGCAGGAGGTGTGGGGCGAGGATCACGACGTGCGGATCTCCTCGTCCTACGCGCCGATGGGGAAGGCGACCGTCGTCGAGGGTGGCTACCGGCTGTCCGGCCGGTGGAGCTTCTCCTCCGGGTGTGACCACTGCAGCTGGGTGCTGCTGGGCGGGCCCGCCTTCGAGGGTGAGAAGCCGGTGGACTTCTGCACCTACCTGGTGCCGATCTCGGACTATTCCATCGTGGATGTCTGGGACACCGTCGGCCTGCGGGGTACCGGTTCCAACGACATCGTCGTGGAGGACGTTTTCGTTCCCACGCACCGCGCGCTGAGTTTCATGGCGACGTCGAAGTGCAAGACGCCGGGGCAGGAACTGAATCCGGGCCCGCTGTACCGGCTGCCCTACGGTTCGGTGCATCCGAGCACGATCACCGCACCGATCATCGGCATGGCCCAGGGTGCCTACGACGCGCACGTGGAGCACCAGGGCAAGCGGATGCGCGCCGCGTACGCGGGTGAGCAGTCCAAAGAGGACCCGTTCGCGAAGGTGCGGATCGCGGAGGCGGCCAGCGAGATCGACGCGGCGTGGCTGCAGCTCACGCACAACATCGACGAGCTGTACCAGCTGGCTTGCCGTGGTGAGAAGCTGCCGTTCAGCACGCGGTTGCGGGTGCGCCGGGACCAGGTGCGTGGCACGGAGCGGTCGATTGCCGCGATCGACCGGCTTTTCGAGAACTCCGGCGGCCGGGCGTTGCGCAGCGGCACGCCGATCCAGCGTTTCTGGCGGGACGCCCACGCCGGCCGCGTGCACGCGGCGAACGACGCGGAGCGCGCGTACGTCATGTTCGGTACCGGCGCCTTCGGGCTGCCCGTCGAGAATGCGATGGTCTGATGGCTCCCGAGGGATCCTACGTCGAAGTCCGAAATGGACTCAAGCTGCACTACCACGAGGCGGGCGCGGAAAACGACGAGGCGGTACTGCTGCTGCACGGCGGCGGCCCCGGCGCGTCGGCGTGGAGCAACTTCGGCCGCAACCTGCCGGTGTTCGGCAAGTCCTATCGCACGGTGGCGGTGGACCAGCCCGGCTTCGGCCGCTCCGCCAAACCGACCGAGCACCCGCAGTACTTCCGGCACAGCGCGGACGCCGTGGTCGGCTTGATGGACGCGCTGGGCATTTCCCGCGCGCACCTGGTCGGCAACTCGCTGGGCGCCGGCGCGGCGGTGCGCCTCGCGCTGAACCACCCGGACCGCGCGGGGCGGCTCGTGCTGATGGGTGCCGGGGGACTGAGCGTGAACCTGTTCGCGCCGGACCCGACCGAAGGCGTCCGCCTGCTGTCGCGGTTCGCCGCCGAGCCGACGCGTTCGCGGATGGAAGCGTTCCTGCGGATCATGGTGCACGATCAGTCGTTGATCACCGACGAGCTGATCGACGACCGTTTCGCTGCGGGCAGCGACCCGGACTCGCTGGCCGCGATGCGTGCGATGGGCCGTTCGTTCGCCCAGCCGGGTTCCTTCGAAGAAGGCATGTTGTGGCGGGAGGCGTACCGCCTGCGGCAGCGGGTGCTGCTGGTGTGGGGCCGGGAGGACCGGGTGAATCCGCTGGACGGTGCGTTGCTCGCGCTGAAGACCATTCCCCGCGCGCAGTTGCACGTCTTCGGTGGCTGTGGACATTGGGCGCAGCTGGAGAAGTTCGACGAGTTCAACCGGCTCGCCCTCGATTTTCTCGGGAGTGCGTGATGGCCATCCGTTCGCTGGGCTACCTCCGTATCGAGGCGACCGACCTGGACGCCTGGCGGGTGTACGGGTTGAAGGTGCTGGGCATGGTGGAGGGCCAGGGCACCGACCCGGACGCGCTGTACCTGCGCATGGACGATTTCCCGGCCCGCCTGGTCGTCTTCCCCGGCGCCCGGGACCGGTTGGCCCAAGCCGGCTGGGAAGCCGCGAACGCCGCCGAACTCGACGATGTCCGTGCCCGCCTTGACACCGCTTCGGTGCCGTACAAGGAAGGCACGCCGGAGGAGCTGGCCGACCGTCGGGTGGCCGAGCTGATCAGCTTCACCGACCCGTCGGGCAACACCCTGGAGGTCTTCCACGGCGTCGCCCTGCAACATCGTCGGGTGGTGAGCCCGTACGGCCACCGCTTCGTGACCGGCGAACAGGGCCTGGGGCATGTGGTCCTGTCCACCCATGACGACGCGGCCGCCCTGGCGTTTTACCGTGACGTGCTGGGTTTCCGCCTCCGCGACTCGATGCGCCTGCCGCCGCAGCTGGTAGGCCGCCCCGCCGACGGCGATCCCGCCTGGCTGCGGTTCTTCGGCTGCAATCCGCGCCATCACAGCCTGGCCTTCCTCCCGATGCCGACCCCGAGCGGAATCGTGCACCTGATGGTGGAAGTGGACAACACCGACGACGTAGGCCTGTGCCTGGACCGCGCCCTGCGCCGCAAGACCCCCATGTCGGCAACCCTGGGCCGGCACGTGAACGACCTGATGCTCAGCTTCTACATGAAAACCCCAGGCGGCTTCGACATAGAATTCGGCTGCGAAGGCCGCCAGGTGGACGACGAGAGCTGGATAGCCCGCGAAAGCACCGCAGTATCGTTGTGGGGCCACGACTTCTCGGTAGGCACCCAGTGACCCGCCCGAACTCGCCACCGTCTCCCCCCTGGCCTCCACCCCCGCCCCACCCCAGCGACCTGCCGTCGCGGTCGGTGGATTCTCGTCGTGGGGGCTCGGGTTCACCTTCCGCGCATTCCTGTGGCGGGGGCCTGGGTCAGTCCTCTGTGGTGCCTGGTGGTGGGGGCTTGGGTTCTTCGCCGACGGATTCTCGTGGTGGGGGCGCGGTTTCGCCTTCTGCGGATTCTCGTGCTGGAGGCACGGTTTCGTCCCCTGTGGAGCCTCGCGGCGCGGACCTGCCCCGGCCCTCGCCGCAGCCCCACGCTGGCGACCTGCCCGCGCCCGACGCCACCCTCACCCCGGCCCGCTTCCGAGAGGTTTTAGGCCAATTCTGCACCGGCGTGACCGTGGTGACCGCGTACGTGAACACCCCCGCCCGCGCGCATAATGGCTCCTCGTCCCAGTCTGCTGGTGGCGATCCGGTCGCCGGGGCCGGTGGTGGCCGTCCGGTCACCGATTCTGCTGCCGACCGTCCGGTCGCGGGATCTGGTGGCCCTCTGGTCGCCGGGTCCGCTGGTGGCGGTCCGGTCGTCGGGTCCGCTGGTGGGCCTCCGGTCATCGAGGCTGCTCGTGGCGGTCCGGTCGCCGAGCCCGCTGCCGATCGTCCGGCCGCCGGGTCTGGTGGTGACGCTCCGGTCACCGAACCAGCTGTCGACAGTCCCGTAGCCGGGTCCGCGACTGGCCTTCCGGCGTCGGAGCGCGGCCCCGCGCACACTGTGTCCGAGGTGAGCCGGACGGTGCCCGCAACCGAGACCCCGACCGCAACCGGGGCCGCGTCGGAGACCCCGACTGCAACCGAGACCACGACCGCAACCGAGACCACGTCCGGGACCGGGACCGGGACCCCGACCGCAACCGGGACCGCGACCGAGACCCCGACCGCGACCGGGACCGCGACCGCGACCACGTCCGGGACCGCGACCGCGCCCGAGACCACGTCCGGGACCGCGACCACGACCGCGCCCGGCCGCGCTTCGACTGCGTCCGCTCCCGGACCGGTGGGGTTCGCCTGCCAATCGTTCGCTGCTCTGTCGCTCGATCCACCTCTCGTTCTCTTCTGCGTCACCCGTACCTCACACACCTGGCCGCTGATCGCCGCCGCCGGGTGTTTCGCGGTCAACGTGCTCGCGGAGCACCAACAGGACGTGAGCGTCGTCTTCGGAAGCCGCGGCGGCGACCGGTTCTCGGCCGTCGATTGGCATCCCGCGCCGTCCGGAGCACCTGTGATCGAGGGTGCCCTCACGTGGGTGGACTGCACCGTGGAGGCCGTCCACCCCGCAGGCGACCACCACGTGGTGATCGGCCGGGTGACCGCACTCGGAGACGCCGCGGACGATCGCCCGTTGCTGTTCCACCGAGGTCGCTACACCGTGACCGAGCCGGTCCCGGACATTCTCTCCGCCCTGATGCCCTGGCCTCGTCCGGACGACTGGCTGTAGTTCACTTCCAGCGGAAGTGCACGAAGATCCGGCCGAAGTTGTCCTTGTCCTTCTCGACCCGATGGTAGAGCGCCTTCACCTCCTTGCGTTCCAGAAACCGCAGAACGTGCTTCTTGAGCTGTCCCGATCCCTTTCCGGGAATGATCTCCACCACCGGTGCCTTCTTCGCGACCGCTTCGTCGATCACCGCTCGCAGTGCCCGGTCGATCTCCCCGCCACGGTTGTAGATGTCGTGAAGATCGAGCTTCAGCTTCACGACTCCAGCCCGCCCTCGACCGAGGCAGGCGGCTGGAACCGATAGGTACAGGGCGTACCCGCCACCGCGGCGAACGGTCGCACCCGGCCTACCTCTGCGGTGTGCGGAACCGTTGTGGGTGAGCACGGGCGAGATGACCGATGGGACAGCACAGGCCGTGTTAGCGGCATACTGGCCGCGCTTTCCCCTCCTTCTCGCTTGAACGACTGCGGTCTCTCCCGCATGCGCGACTCTCTCCTTTCCGGCTGTGTGGCCTTCACTTTGCTGGTCGAGCAGCTCACTGTCGACCGACGGTATCGGTTGTGATCACCTGCCTCCTGCGAAACGGCTTCGCCATGCCCTCAGATACTCCCTCTTGGCCTCGCTCATCCGGTGTCCCGAGGCGTTGCAGACGAACAGTTCCGCTCCGGGCCACGCGTTCGCCAGCTCGTAGGCGGTCTCCACCGGACAGCTGAGGTCGAGTCTGCCGTGCACCAGCGCTCCCGGGATTCCGGCGAGCTTGCCCACGTTGCCGATCAGCTCGTCCTCGGCCAGCCAGCCGTAGCGTGCGTAGTAGTGCGAGCAGACGCGAACGAACTCGATCAGTGAGTCGTCTGCACGGGTGCCGAAGGTGGTCGGCTTCGCGCCGGGCTCCAGAGACAGCACGGTGGCTTCCCACCGCGCCCAGGCCGCGGCCGCTTGTTCTCGGGTACTGCGATCCAGATCCGCCAGCAACCGACCATACGCGGGAACCGGGTCGGCGGCACCGTCCGCGCCGGCGACGAATCGTTCGTGCTCCTCGGGGAAGAACCGCGAAACCCCGCTGTAGAGCCAATCTATCTCTTTCGGTCGGGTCAGGCTGATCGCGCTGAGCGAAATCCCGATCACCCGGTCGGGCTGGCGGAGTGCGTACGCCAGCGCCAGAGTGCTGCCCCAGGAACCTCCGGCGAGCAGCCAGCGGTCGATGCCCAGGTGCTTTCGCAGCAGTTCCATGTCCGCGACGAGATGGTGGGTCGTGTTGTACCGCATGTCCGTGGCCGGATCGGCGGCACTGGGTGTGCTGCGGCCGCAGCCGCGCTGGTCGAACAAGACGATCCGGAAGGTGCTCCCGTCGAATCCGGCGCGCATCCGCTCGGTACATCCCTGGCCCGGCCCGCCGTGCAGCACCACGAGGGGGGTGCCTGCCGGATTTCCGCACGTCTCCCAGTAGACCCGGTTGCCATCGCCGACATTCAGCCTCCCTTGTGCATCAGGAACAATCGTCATCCCGACAGCCAACCACACCGAACGCCGCGCAGCCCCGATCGGGGGAACTCGTGGCGGCTCCCGGGGTGTGCTGGCTAGAGTCGTGGGCACGAGATCGAATACGGCTCAGAGCCAGCCGGTGCACTCGCACCGGAATTCCCAGAATCCCCGTAATGCCAAGGCATCCGGTGGTCGCGTGGTGTGCGCGCCACGTGACTGCTTCCCCCGGCGCCTGCACCAGATCATCAGCCCGCCAAGGAAGTCAGTCCGTGAGTGGTCGAGCAAAGCACCATCCTCCGAGTCGTCCTAGGAGAAACCTATGTCCGGCAAGTGAATTTGAGATCCAGCGCCGCCACCCATTTCGCGACACCAGCAGAACGGAGAAGAGATGTACAAGGCCGGCCAAGGTGCCGCCGCACCTGCCGATCACCCGGGGCCGCGTCATAGTCGTGCTGCACCGCGCGGATCAGTGGGTCCCGGGCGCTCGGTGACAGCACGGCGACGTCGCGCCAGGGCGGGACGAAGACCCCTTCCGTCAGCCGAGGGCCTGCCACCAGCCGTCGACCGCGGGAGGATGGGCGACGTCGATCCGCTCACCCGGTTTCGGAACGGCGAGCGGAAGGTCGTTTGCCTTGGCCTCCCGCCACACCCGGTCCGCGGGCTCGGACCACGGATGCAAGGCGAGCGAGAACGTGGCCCAGTGCACCGGCACGAGCAACCCACCCCGCAGATCGATGTGCGCCGCCACGCCCTCCTCGGGTGTCATGTGGATATCGGGCCAGTGCGGGGCGTACGCGCCGATCTGGATCAGCGAGGCATCGAACGGGCCATACTGCGCGCCGATCTCGGCGAAGCCGCCGAAGTAGCCGGTGTCACCGCTGTAGAAGACGCGGTGGTGGGGCGCGGCAATGACCCACGAGGCCCAAAGCGTGCTGTCATTGGCGATACCACGGCCGGAGAAGTGCTGCGCGGGCGTGGCGATGAAGTGGACGCCCGCGACATCAGCAGTCTCGTTCCAGTCGAGCTCCACGATCCGGGCGGATGGGACGCGCCAACGCTCGAGGTGCGCGCCGACACCCAGCGGAACGAGGAACGGAGCGTCGGTGGCCGTGGTGAGCTCGCGGATGGTGGCGAGGTCGAGGTGGTCGTAGTGGTCGTGCGAGATCACGACCGCGTCCAGCCTGCCGACGTCGCGAAGCGGCACCGGCGGTGCGTGGAGACGGCGCGGGCCGGCGAACGCAGCGGGGGAGACCCTTTCGCTCCATACCGGATCGCACAGCACCCGGGCGCCATCGATCTCCACGAGCGTGGAGGCATGCCCGTACCACGTGAGGTGGAGGCCGGCACTGGAATCGGAGTCGGATTTCGCCGCGAAGGGCACGGCGGCCGCCGGCCTGCGCCGCCTGCGGTCGTCACCGAAAAGGAATTCGCGCAGGATGCCGCCCATCGAGGAGCGGGACGGAGTGGACCGGGTCGGCACCGTGTTGTGGAACATGCCGTCGGCGTACTGCGGTGATCGGCGCATGCGTTCGGCTCGCGCACCGGTCGCCTTTGCTCCGAAGGCCGCCCGGAGGTCGGTCAGCGCCGAGAACGTCTTCCTGCCCATGTTCGCGAGTTTACTGGCCATTCCTGAGAGGGGCCCCAGCTTCATGCAGATGTGTCAAGGTCTGCCGATAGGAGTCGACCAAACCGGTACGCAGGTATGGGATGCCCAGCTCGGAGCAGTACCGCTCGACGATCGGCTGCGCCCGGCGCAGGTGTATTGACGGCATGTTCGGGAACAGGTGGTGTTCGATCTGGTGATTGAGACCGCCGAGCAGAGTATCGAGAAGCGGTCCGCCGCGGATGTTGCGTGACGTCAGCACCTGCTTGCGTAGGAAGTCGAGCTCGGGCCGGCCGGTGAGGGTCGGCATGCCCTTGTGGTTGGGAGCGAAGATCGATCCCATATAGATGCCCCAGAGTCCTTGGTGAACAACGAAAAAGAGGACTGCCATGCCCGCGGGAAGGACGAGGAACAGTGCGGACACGTAGACCACGATGTGAACAGTGAGGAGGACGGCTTCCAAGCCGCGGCGCCGAAGGCCCGGACGCAGCACGGCGCGAATGCCGGACCAGTGGAGGTTGAGCCCTTCGAACGTGAGAAGCGGAAAGAACAGGGCAGCCTGGTGCCGCCCGACGAAACGGGGCAAGCCGCGGCTCTCACGGGCCTGGCGCTGGGACCAGACGAGGATGTCCGGCTCGACGTCCGGGTCGAGCTCCTCGTGGTTGGGATTGGCGTGGTGGCGCGTGTGCTTGTCCATCCACCAGCCGTAGCTCATGCCGATCGCGAGGTTTCCGGCCAGCCGCCCGGCGATCTCGGTCGGCCTGCGAGTCCGAAACACCTGACGATGCGCGAGATCGTGGGAGAGGAGCGCTATCTGACCGAACATGAACGCCTGGAACGCGGCGACGACTAGCTGCCACCACGAGTTCCCGAGCAGTGCGAAGGCTACCCAGCCGCCGATGAAGAAAACCGTCACCACGGAACCGCGGATCAGGTAATACCCGGGTCGCCGGGCGAGGAGGCCGGCGTCCGTGATGCGACGGGTGAGGCGGGAGAAGTCGCTGCCGGACCGGGTTGGTGGGGCGGGAAGGACGATTTTGTCGGTGGTCACCACCCAAGTCTTTCGGCGTCGGGTGCGGTCCAGAATCCTGCAGGCCCGAGAGCCGGCACGGGGGCTGGCCCCACCGTGGCGGTGTGGGCGAACTGGGGAAACGAGACGGGTGAACGGAGGAGAAGACTGTGGTGCGGCGGATCCTGAGCTGTGGAGGTGGGCAGCTCGGTGCTATCGGGCCAGGGCAGGTGCGCCGGTTCGTGCGAGCTGTGCGGCCGACAACGGTGCGGGAGAGGTGGTGCGGCTGAGGTACTACGAGTGCGGGTCGATGCACACTCCGCGTGCAAGAGATCGGTCGAGAGCGTTTCGGCTCGATGAGCGCGCTCTCGGAAGAGCCTGCGGACGAGCCTCGGATCGGGAGCTGCTTCGGGAGATCGGCGGCGGCCGTGCGGATGGGCGCTGAGATCAGGGTGCTGGTGGCTTGGGTACGGACCAGAAGTCCAGCGGAACGCGCCCCGCGGCGAGGCCGGACTCGTCGAGGAGGTGACCCATCAGCTTGATGCTGCGGAGCGTCACCGCGCGGTCCACGACCTCCATCCACGGCAGCTTGGTGGCCAGGGAGCCTTCCAGGGCGACGGCGTCCTGGTGCGTGCTCAACCACACCACGACGAGCAGATTCGCAGTTCCGGTGAGGGCTGCGCACAGGCGCACCTCGGGCAGGGTCGCGAGTGAGCGGGCGGTCGTTTCGAGCTTGTCGGGTGGGACGCGCAGCCACAGCATCGCCGTCACCGGGGCGGGGGAGAGTGGGCGCGCGATCTCGCAGCGGAGCCGTACGGCGCCGTGGCTCAGCAAGGTCTCCAGGCGGCGGCGCACGGTCGTCGCGCCCACGCCGAGGCGCAGGGCCAACGACGCCGCGGACGCCCGGACGTCCTCGCCCAGGGCCAGGATCAGCGCCCGATCCAGCTCGCTGAAGCGCAGTGGTGCCGTCGGGCGGGAGGCTCGGCCGGTGAGTGCCTCGCGTTCGACCGGAGAGATCGCGCGCACGCGCCAGCGACTGCCTTCGGCGAACATCCGGGGCGCCAGCACCGTGCGGGCTGTCCGCACTCCCGGGAGTGATGTCAAGCGATGCAGTACGTAGTCCGACAGGTCCCGCAGCGTCGGGACCAGGAGATGAAGACGGAGGTCACAATGTCCGGCCAGGTGCTCCACGGTCGCCACCTGCGGGTCGGCCGCAAGCTCGTGCGCTATGCGCACCGTCTCGCCCGGCTCGCAGTCCAGCTCCGCGAACGCCAGCACCATCTTCGCCACCAGTTCGCCGCCCGGGTACGCGGTGAGCCAGGCATACCCACGGGAGACGAGCGCTTCCCACCGGCGTGCGGCTGTCACCGCGCCGATGCCCAGCGCATCGCCAAGCACCGACCACGGCGCGCGCGGGTCGGTCTGGAGTGCGTCGACGAGTTTGAGATCGGGCTCGCTCAACATGGCGGATCCTTCGCCTCGACGCACCCGATCCGGCGGAATACGGCAATTTCCCCGGTCATCGCGTTCGACACTCCCATCATCGTCGGACCAGCATATGTCGATGTTCCTGCGAGGGAGAGTCATGTCCTTGCGCTCCGACGCCAACGCCCTGCACCCGGAACTGGTCGCGCTACGCCGCGCCCTGCACCGAGCTCCCGAGATCGGCCTCGATCTGCCACGCACCCAGGAGAAAGTGCTCACTGCCCTCGACGGGCTGGGCCTGGACATCTCCCTGGGCCGGAATCTGACGTCCGTCACGGCGGTACTCCGCGGCGGAGGCGGTACAGGAGGCACCGTGCTGCTCCGCGGTGACATGGACGCGCTGCCCGTCACCGAGATCTCCGGCGAGGAATTCTCTTCCGAGACCGACGGTGCGATGCACGCGTGCGGACACGATCTGCACACGGCCGGCCTCGTCGGCGCCGCCCGGCTGCTCGCCGCGCGGCGCCACCGGCTGCCCGGCGACGTGGTGTTCATGTTCCAGCCTGGTGAGGAAGGCTGCGACGGCGCCGGTCACATGCTGGAGGAGGGGGTGCTCACCGCCTCCGGGCAACCGGTCGACGCGGCTTTCGGGCTGCACGTCTCGTCTTCGCGGCACGAACGGGGCATGTTCTGCTGCCGTCCGGGCCCGCTGATGGCGGCGTCGGACGCGGTGAAGGTCCGGGTGACCGGTGCGGGTGGGCACGGCTCGGCGCCGGAGCTTGCCCGCGATCCGATCCCGGCCGCGTGCGAGATGGTCTCCGCGTTGCAGACTCGGATGACCCGTGGCTTCGGTGCCTTCGAACCGGCGGTGCTCACGGTGGGCAGCTTCCACGCGGGAACCCGGCGCAACGTGATTCCGGACGACGCCGTTTTCGAGGCGACCGTGCGCTCGTTCGACCCGGAGGTCCGCGAGCGGATCCGCACCGAGGTGACCCGGGCGTGCGAGGGAATCGCCTCCGCGCACGGCCTCGAGGTGGAAGTTTCCTATGAGGCCGAGTACCCGCTCACGGTCAACCACGAGGAGGAGCACGACTTCGTCGCCGGCACGGTGCGTGAGGTGTTCGGCAAGGAGCGATTCACGCTGCTGCCGCAGCCGATGACCGGCTCGGAGGACTTCTCCCGGGTGCTCGACAAGGTGCCTGGCGCCTTTGTGTTCCTCGGCGCGACCCGGAGCGGCGCCGATCCGGCGACAGCACCCAACAACCATTCGCCCCGGGCGGCGTTCGACGATTCGGTCCTCGCCGACGGTGCCACCCTGCTCGCCGAGCTGGCCTGCCGCAAGCTCGCGACTCTGGCAGCGTGACCCCATGCGCAGCTACCACCTTCCGCCGCTTCTGCCGGTGATCGCGTTGGTCCTCATGCCGTTCCTGCCGTTCGTCAACTCCACCGGGCTCTGGATCGGGTTGCCGAAAATGCTGGTGTGGGGCGGGTTCTGGTGCTTGATGTTCACGCCCGCACTCCTGCTGTCCGAGCGGCTGATGACCCGGCGCGGGGAGGAGCTGTCATGATCCTGGCCTTCACCCTCGTCGGCATCGTGCTGATCGGCGTGCTCGGATTCGTCGGGCGCCGGCGGCCTGCCGCGGATCTGTCGGAATGGACTGTGGGTGGCCGGAAGTTCGGTGCGCTCACCATGTGGTTCCTGCAGGCCGGTGAGGTGTTCACGACCTTCACCTTCCTGGGCATGGCGGGGTTGGCCTTCTCCGGCGGTGTCGCCGCGATGTATGCGCTGCCGTACGTGCCGATCGCTTACGTCGTACTGTTCTTCCTGGCCAAGCGGCTGTGGCAGATGGGAAAGGACCGCGGCTACCTGACGCAGGGCGACTTCCTCGAGGACCGGTTCTCCAGCCGTGCCCTCGGTACGCTGTCCGCGGTACTCGGCGTGATCTTCGTGCTGCCGTATCTGCAGCTGCAGATCACCGGCCTCGGGCTGATCGTCCGGCTGGTCACCGGCGATCAGGCGTCCGGCACGCTGAGCATGGTGGCCGGCAGCGTGCTCGTGGTGGCCTTCGTGCTGTGGGCGGGGCTGCGCGGAGTCGCGGCGACGTCCTACTTCAAGGACGCGATCATGCTCGTCGTGCTCGTGGTGCTGATCATCGCGGTGCCCGCGCACTTCGCCGGCGGCGTGTCCGGGGTGTTCCACAAGATCGAACAGCTGCACCCGGAGAAGCTGTTCGTCCACGCCGGGGCCAACGACCACACCTGGTTCATCACGAGCATGCTGGTGAGCGCGATCGGCGTCGGCCTGATGACGCTGCCGCACACGTGGCCGGCGCTGATGTCCGCGCGCGACCCGAAGGTACTGCGCCGCAACTACACCTGGATGCCGATCTACGAGCTGTGCCTGCTGTTGCCGATGATCATCGGCTTCGCGGCGATCCTGGTCGTCCCCCAGGACAGTGACCCGAACGGGGTGTTGCTCACGTTGAGCAAGGATGCCCTGCCGGGATGGGTGACCGGGCTCGTGGTGGTGGCCGCGACGGCGACCGCGATGGTGCCCGCCGCGGGGATCCTCATCGGCATTTCCTCCCTCGTGGCGCGGAACATCGCGCGGGTGCGCAGTGAACGAAGGCAGTTCTGGATCAACCACGGCACTGTCGTGCTGGCCAGCACGCTCGCGCTCGTACTCGGCATCTTCCGGCCCGATCTGCTGGCGAACCTGCTGCTGCTCACCTACTCCGGATCGGTGCAGCTGGCCCCGGCCAACCTGCTCGGTTTCCTGAAGAAGGTGCCGGTCGGCAAGGTGCCGGTGTTCGCCGGGCTGATCGCCGGCGAAATCGTGGTGATCTGGCTGACCTTCTTCGACACCAAGCTGGCGGGCACGGTGAACGTCGGGCTGATCGGCCTGGCAGTCAACGTCGTCGTGCTCGCTGTCGCCGCCCTGATCGAACGGGCTGTCGCCCGGCCCGCGGAACTCACGGAAGCTGGAGAACCGTTATGACGCGCACAGTATTCACCGGCGGCACGGTGTTCGACGGCACTGGTAGCCCACCGGCGCGGGCGGACGTCGTGATCGAGGACGGCCGGATCGTCGACGTGGGCACCGGTCTCGACGGCGACCGTGCGGTCGAGTGCGCCGGCGCCAGCCTGCTGCCCGGGCTGTTCGACTGCCACGTGCACGTCACCGTATCCGACCTCGGACTGCTGCCCCGGGTGCAGAAACCGTTCTCCTACCAGTTCTACGAGGCGGCCCGGAACCTCTGGACCACGCTCAAACTCGGCATCACCACGGTGCGCGACGCCGCCGGTGCCGACCTCGGCATCAAACAAGCGGTCGCCGACGGGCTGATTCCCGGCCCACGGCTGGAGATCGCGATCGGCCTGATCAGCCCCACCGGGGGACACGGAGATGGCTGGATGCCTTCGGGCCACTGCGTTCCGCTGTCCCTGCCCCATCCCGGCCGGCCGGACGCGACCGCCGACGGCCCGGACGAGATGCGCCGGGTGGCGCGCACGCTGTTGCGGGCCGGCGCCGATGTGCTCAAGGTGTGCACCACAGGAGGTGTTCTGTCGCCGAGGGACGATCCGCGGCACTCGCAGTTCACCCTCGAGGAGCTCGACGTGCTCGTCACCGAGGCTGTGATGCAGGGCCGCGCGGTGATGGCGCACGCGCAGGGCGCGGAGGGGATCAAGAACGCTGTGCGCGCCGGTGTCCGGTCCATCGAACACGGGATCTACCTCGACGATGAGGCCATCGAACTGATGCTGGCGCGCGGCACTTGGCTCGTCCCGACGCTCGTGGCGCCGGTCAATGTCATCCGTGCCGCCGCTGCGGGCGCTTCGCTACCGGATGCCGTGGTAGCCAAGGCGAAGGAGGTCGCGCAGGTGCACGCGGACTCGGTACGCCGTGCGGTGTCCGCCGGTGTCCGCATCGCCATGGGCACCGACAGTGGCGTCGGTCCACACGGGACGAACCTGGAGGAACTGGACCTCATGCGCTCCTGCGGGATGAGCCCGGCCGACGTACTCGTGGCGTCGACGTCTTCCGCGGCGCGGCTGCTCGGCAAGGACGGCGAGCTGGGCCGCCTGGCCCCCGGTCACCGCGCGGACATCGTGGTGGTCTCCGGAGACGCCTACGACTTCCCCGCACTGGCGGCGAACATCAGGGAGGTGTGGCAAGACGGAGTACGCGCCGTGTGACGGGCAGGTCCCGGCGGCCGGGCGAGTGGGATTTCCGGGGCGGCCCGGCGTTCGGGCGGCCCGGCGGCCCGCCCCGGTCCGCACTTCGGCAGACGACGGAGGCTACGAGCTCAGCGGACGGCTGGAGTTGCGGCGGCTCTACCAAGTCACGAGAACCGCTCCCGTGCGCCGGTTGCCGGATTCGGTTGGCGCTGGGTTCTGCGCGGTGAGACTCGGAAAAGGAGGTGAGACTAGGCAGGCGGCGGAGTCCGGATGGTGGGTTTGCCGGCAGGGATGGCGAGTAACGCTGGACGTGCTGGTTGTGCCGCCGGCACGGGGCGAGTTGTGCTCGGGTTTCGTGAGCCGTGAGCCGTGAGCCGTGAGCCGTGAGCCGTGAGCCGTGAGCCGTGAGCCGTGAGCCGTGAGCCGTGAGCCGTGAGCCGTGAGCCGTGAGCCGTGAGCTTCCGGCCGTGAGGGGTGAGGTGTGGGGCGTCCGGCTGTGGGCCGTGAGCGGTGAGGCGTAGGGCGTCCGGCCGTGAACCGTGACGCTTCCGGGCCGTGGGCCTCGATTCAGCGGGTCGTCTGATTCGGCGAGTTGCCGGAGACGAGGGCTGGTTTGTCGATCGGTCGGGTTCGGAAGACCGCCGGGGAGGTCGGCGGAGCGGCCGGCGGAGAGGTCCGCGGGCTTTGCCGGGAAGGCGCGTGGGCTTCGCCGGGATAGGCGGCGGGCGTCTGCGGGCTACGGCGGGACGGTAGGTCGGCTTCGGCGGGCACGGCGGGGCGGTCGACGGCCGGGCTCGGTCCCGTCCGGGATCGGTGCGTGACCGGAGCGGTTGGCGTGGCTGAAGCAGCTGGAGCGGCTGGCGTGGCCGGAGCGGCTCGAGCGCCCGGAGTGGCCGGAGCGCCCGGAGCGACTGGTGCGGCCGTACCGAGCGGGCGTTCGGCTGGGTGGGTACGGATCGCCCGTTCAGGGTGTGGCTGGCGGGCCGGGATACTGTCCGCCCGTGAACGAGAAGACCGAGGAACGCCACGCTTCCTGGCTCGAGTTGTTCTTCGACCTGGTGGCGGTTGCCGGGGTGGCGCAGCTCGCGCATCTGGTGCACGGCAGTTCGTCCTGGGGCGGGGCCGGGCTGTACGTGGTGTGTTTCCTGGCGTTCTGGACGGCGTGGATGTGCTTCACCGTCTACGGCAACGTCACCGGCGACGCGGCGCACACGCTGCCGGTGCTGCTCGCGATGGCGGGGCTGGTGTTCATGGCCGCGTCCGTGTCCGGGATCCGGGGAGAACACGCCGTCGTCTTCGCCGGTGCGTACGTCGGCGTCCGGGGGCTCGCGAGCCGGATGTGGGAGGGCAGACGCGGGGCGCGGGTGATCGCCGAGTGGCCAGTGGTGCATGCCGGAATGGGCGTTATTCCCTGGATAGTCTCGATCTGGGTGGACAGTCCGTGGCGGTACGGGCTGTGGGCGCTCGGGCTCGCACTGGACCTCGTGATCACCTTCGCCGTGTCCGGAGAGCGGCTCACCACGAGCATCACGGCGAAGCTGGTCCTCCGCGGTCAGCGTGCCGAGCGTGCTGCCTTCGCGCGGCTGGCCCGGCGTGACGAGCGTCCGGAACAGACGGCCTTCGCGCGGCTGGACCTCGCCCACTTCGGGGAGCGCCTCGGACTCTTCACGATCATCGTGCTGGGCGAGGGCGTGCTCACGATCACCGAGACGATGACCGAAATCCCGGAATGGAGCAGGTCGCTGTACTGGACGGCGATCGCCGCCCTCGCGCTGCTCGCGACGCTGTGGGGCGGCGCCCTCCACCGGGGATTCGCCGGCATTCCGCACCTGTCGCCGGACAAGGTGGGTCCGCGGGTTCTGCTTCCGCTGCATTGTCTGGTGGCCGGTCTCCTCGCGGTGCTCGCGGGTGGTCTCGGCGATGTCGTCGAGGCCGCGGAGCACGGCCAGGTCGAGGTTGCCACGCGCTGGCTGCTGTGCGGATGCGTTGCCGCGTTCGCGGTGATCGGCAGTGTCTGCGGCCTGGTTTCCGGACATCGGCCGCGATGGGCGTTCGTGGCGCTCGCGGCCGGGCTGGTGATTCCGCTCGCGCTCGGCTTCTTCGGTGACTCGGTCACGCCGGCGCGATTCCTGTGGCTGCTCGTCGTGGCTGCCGGCGCGAGCGCCGCCGGCAGCGTGCTCGCCAGGCGGAGGCGGCCCTAGACCCCAGGGTGGAGTGAAAGCCCCACCCTGGCGCCGACGCCCGTGCGGTGCCGTCGCGGCCATGCTGGCCAGGTCAAAGTTGCCGACCGGAAGGCCTGGTCCCGATGTCCGCCACCACCTCGAGCTCGTTCCTGCGCCGCCTGATGCCGAGTCTCGTCGTCAACGCTGTCGTGCCACTGGTGCTTTATCTGCTGTTGCGGTCGTCGATCGGGGAGGTGCCGGCGCTCGCGATCGGTGCCACGATCCCGCTCCTGGTCACCGTCGGCGAATTCGCGGTACGGCGGCGGATCGATCCGGTGGGTGTCGTCGTGGTGGCCGGATTCGCCGTGCTGCTCGTGGTCCTGGCGTTGTCCGGCGGGAGTGAGCTGGTGCTGAAACTGCGTGACACGCTGCTCACCGGACCGATCGGGCTGGTGTTCCTCGGCTCGGCGCTGATCCGGAAACCGCTGTTGGCTGCGCTGGTACGGTTCGCCACGCGGAACGGGGCCGGGCAGCAGAGCCGCTTGACCGGCGCCGCTCAGCAACGAGCGCTGACCGTGCAGACTGTGCTGATCGGCAGCATGCTCGTCGTGCACGCGCTGACGATCCTGACGCTCGCGCTGCTCCTGCCGACGGCGACCTTCCTGGCGGTCGGCCAGCCCGCCGGCTGGGCGGTGATCGCGCTCGGGCTGCTCGCCTCGTTCGCCCACCGCAAGCAGGCCCGCGCCCGGGCCGCGGCCTGAGAACTCACAGCGCGGCGAGCAGATCCCGCAGCGCGACGGCGAACTTGGCCGGATTCCGTTGCGGGGCCAGGTGTGCGCCCGGCATTTCGGTGAACGGCAAGCCGAGTTCCAACGCGAGGATCCGGGCCGGCTGGTAGTGGTAACGGCCACGGCTGGCCTCTCCGGCGACCGGGAAGATCTCGGTGCCGACCCGGCGCAGCGCGCGCAGGTCGGGCAGGTAGTCGAAGAACTCGGTCAGCTCGCGGTCGAACAGCCGGAGCCAGTCCGCCTCGTGCGGCAGGCGCAGATTCGGCAGATCGGGCAGGGCGGCGCCGGCGATCCCGTCCGCGAACTGCGTCACCGCGGCCATCACCGCACCCGACCGGGCCAGCCGGACCTGGCCGGCGGCGGCCTCCAGCAGTCCGCCCGCGTCGGGCATCAGCTGGACCGCGGGTGGTTCGTGCGCGACCAACGCCGACACCCGGTCCGGGTGCCGGGCGACGAGATCCATTCCGATCAGCGCACCTGCGCTCGTCCCGAAGACCGCCGCGGTGCCGGCACCGACGTGGTCCAGAACGGCCAGCGCGTCGTCGGCCTGCAACCGCACAGTGACCGGCCCGGTGGTGGTGTCCGTGCTCGCGAAGTGACCACGGCGGTCATAGGTGACCACGGTGTGGTCCGCGCGAAGCTGCTTCACGAGGGCGCGGAACGAATCGGCGCTGCCGATCCCGCCGGGGATGAGCAGGAGCAACGGCCCCGTCCCGGTGGTATGGACGGCCAGCTCGCCGTCGACGACCGGGCAGCGGCTTTCGATGCTTTCCGCGATCATGCCGAGAAGTCAAGCACAAGTCCGGGTACCGGCTGCCTTCCGCGGGCCGTTTTTGTCGGTGCCGGATGTGACACTGCGGGCATGACCAGTTGGCAGGAATTCGGCACCGCGGCTCCGTCACTGGCCGAGCGGCTGAGGGCTCGGTTCACGGCGGCGGATGCCCACGTGTTGGCCACGCTCCGGCGTGACGGCTCGCCCCGCGTCAGCGGAAGTGAAATCGAGTTCCGCGGCGACGAGGCGTACATCGGCTCGATGGTGGACGCGCGGAAGGCACGCGACCTCCTCCGCGACGGCCGGTTCGCCCTGCACGCGTCACCCGGCATCGAGCAGGGTGGCGACGCGAAGCTCGCCGGTCACGCCGTGGAGGTCACCGACCCGGCCGAGGTGGCCCTGCACCAGCAACCCCAGCCGAGCCACCTGTTCCGGCTCGACATCGAGGAAGCCGTGCTGACCTGGGTCGAGGGCAACACGCTGCTGGTGGAGTCGTGGCACCCGGGCCGGTGGGTACGGTTCGCGCGCCCGGACAACGGACCGGCCGTACGAACGGAACTGGGGTGATCGGCCCGCCGACGTGAGCGGGCGGACGTGACGGGATGGCTCGCGGCGAGTGGTGTTGCTGCTGCGGCCGGATTGAGGTGACCAGCTTGTGTGGAGGTGAGGTGATCAGGTGCTGGCCACTTGGGTGTCAGGAGTAGTGGCGCGGCCGGTGGCCGGGAGGCGCTCCGAGACGGTGGTGGCTTCCATGGGCCGTCGGCGCGCGTGATGACCGGCTTGATTGGCAAGGCGTCGTGTGGGTGTCAGTGGCGGTGGTGCGGCCTCTGGTCGAAAGGTATGTCAGCGCGGTGGTGGTCGACATGGCTACCTAGTGCGGTGGTGGAGCGTCGGGCCCGCGCGCAGTGCGGGTCTCCGGTGGTGGTTGAGGGGTGTGTCGGCGCGGGTGGTGGTCGGCATGGGTGCGCAGTGCGCTGATGGAGTCCGGGTCTGAGCGTCGTGCGGAACTTGGGTGGCGGTTTAGAGGCGTTCCGGCGTGGGGGCGACATGGCTGCGTAGCGCGGTGGTGGAGTGTCGGGGTCTGCGTGCCGTGCGGGTGGTGGTTGAGGCGTGTGCCGGCGAGGTGGTGGAGCGCTGGGCCTGCAAGCAGTGCTGGCCCCCGGTCGTGGTTGAGGCGTATGTCGGCGTGCTGGTGCTCGGCATGGCTGCCGAGTGCGCCGAGGGAATCGAGGCCGAGCGCCGTGCGGAGCTCACGTGGGGGTCAGAGGCGTTCCAGCACGGTGGCGGTCGACATGGCTCCGCCGGCGCACATGGTCACCAGGGCTGTCGTCGCGTCTTGGCGTTCCAGTTCGTGGAGGGCCGTGGTGAGCAGGCGGGCTCCCGTGCTGCCTACCGGGTGGCCCAGGGCGATGGCGCCGCCGTTGACGTTCACGCGGGACTCGTCCGGGCGGTGTACTCGTTGCCAGGACAGGACTACCGAGGCGAACGCTTCGTTGACCTCGAACAGGTCCACGTCGCCGATCTTCATCCCCGCCGCGTCCAGGACTCGCGAGGTCGCCTGGATCGGGCCGTCCAGGTGGTAGTACGGCTCGGCGCCGACCAGGGCCTGGCGCCGGATGCGGGCGCGTGGGCGCAGACCGAGGGCGTGGGCCCGGGAGGCGTCCATCACCAGCAGGGCCGCAGCGCCGTCGGAGATCTGGGACGACGTTCCCGCGGTGTGGATTCCCTCCGGTACTACCGGTTTCAGTTTCGCGAGACCGTCCATTGTGGTCTCGCGTAGGCCTTGGTCACGTGTCACCGCACCGGAACCGTCGGGCGCCTTCACCGGTGCGATCTCCCGGTCGAAACGGCCTTCCGACCATGCCGTGGCCGCGTTCCGCTGGGAACGGACGCCGAATTCGTCCACGTCCGCGCGGGTGATGCCGCGGCGTACGGCGATGCGTTCGGCCGCGCCGTACTGGTTCGGCATGTCGATCGACCACGAGTCCGGACGAGCCGCGCCGACGTCCGTACCCCGGTTCGAGCCCAGCGGCACGCGGCTCATCGCCTCGGCACCGCAGGCCACCCCCGCGGAGATCGCGTCCGCGGCGATCAACCCGGCCACCAGGTGCGCGGCCTGCTGGGCCGAACCGCACTGCGCGTCGATCGTGGTGGCGCCGGTCGCCTCCGGGAGGCCGGCGTGCAGCCACGCGGTGCGGCTCAGGTTGCCGGCCTGCTCGCCCGCCTGCGTCACCGCCCCGCCGATCACCTGCTCGACCTCCGCCGGGTCGATTCCCGCGCGGTCCAGCAGCGCCCGCTGCGCCGCGCCGAGCAGCTCGGCCGCGTGCAGCCCGGACAGCCACCCGCCGCGTTTGCCGATCGGCGTCCGGACGGCTTCCACGATCACCGGTTCACCCACGAGCGTCCCCTTCCGAAGTTCCCTCAAAACTAGAACGCGTTCCTCTTTCAGGCAAGCATCCGCACGCCACGGCCGAGGTGTCCGACCTTCGACTGAGCGCTCGTTCACCTGCGACGACGGAACCTTGACCGGTAAAGTAAACGGGTATCACTGAAGTGGGTTCCGTTGGTTAACACCGTATGCTCTACTGGGTCTTAGAACGCGTTGCAGTGGGTATCACCGCCGATCCCGTGCAGGAGGCAGCCCGTGGCCGCTCCATCTTTGCCCGCCGGTTTCGACTTCACCGATCCGGACCTCTATGCCAGCCGGCTGCCGCTGGCGGAGTTCGCCGAACTCCGCCGCACGGCACCGGTCTGGTGGAACCCCCAGCCGCACAACACCG
This sequence comes from Amycolatopsis jiangsuensis, assembly GCF_014204865.1. Lineage (NCBI taxonomy): Bacteria > Bacillati > Actinomycetota > Actinomycetes > Pseudonocardiales > Pseudonocardiaceae > Amycolatopsis > Amycolatopsis jiangsuensis. Next base: position 2,618,900 of record NZ_JACHMG010000001.1, on the reverse strand, counting down.
CCGGCTTCTCCGACGACGGCTACTGGGTCGTGACCCGGCACGAGGACGTCAAGGAAGTCTCCCGGGACAGCGACCTCTACTCCTCCTGGGAGAAGACCGCGATCATCCGGTTCGACGACCAGATGACGCCGGAAAGCCTGGACGCCAACCGCCTGGTGCTGCTCAACATGGACGCCCCGCAGCACACGAAGCTGCGCCGGATCGTGTCCAAGGGCTTCACTCCGCGCTCGATCGCGAAGCTGGAGGACACGCTGCGCGAGCGCGCCGAGCGGATCGTCTCCGAAGCCCGCAAGAAGGGGTCCGGCGACTTCGTCACCGACGTCGCGTGCGAGCTTCCGCTGCAGGCGATCGCCGAGCTGATCGGCGTACCGCAGGAGGACCGGCTGAAGATCTTCGACTGGTCCAACCAGATGGTCTCCTACGACGACCCGGAGTACGAGGTCGAGCCGCTCACCGCGTCCGCGGAGATCGTCGGCTACGCCTGGAACATGGCCGAGGAGCGGCGCCGTTGCCCGATGGACGACATCGTCACCAAGCTGGTGCAGGCGGACGTGGACGGCGAGTCCCTCGGCTCGGACGAGTTCGGCTTCTTCGTCATCCTGCTCGCGGTGGCGGGCAACGAGACCACGCGCAACGCGATCACGCACGGGATGAAGGCCTTCCTCGACCACCCGGACCAGTGGGCGCTCTACAAGGACCAGCGGCCGAAGACCGCGCCGGACGAAATCGTCCGCTGGGCGACACCGGTGGTCGCCTTCCAGCGGACCGCGACGCGCGACACCGAACTCGGCGGTGCGCGGATCCGCAAGGGTGACCGCGTCGGCATGTTCTACAGCTCGGCCAACTTCGATCCCGAGGTCTTCGAGCAGCCCGGCCGGTTCGACGTGCTGCGCGAGGACAACCCGCACGTCGGGTTCGGCGGCACCGGCTCGCACTACTGCATCGGTGCCAACCTCGCGCGGCTGGAGATCGACCTGATCTTCAACGCGATCGCCGACGTCATGCCGGGCATCAGCGAGGCCGCCGCGCCGGAGCGTCTCCGTTCCAGCTGGCTCAACGGGATCAAGCACTACCAGGTCCGCTACGCCTGACCGGCCGGACCTGCCGGGCACCGCCGTGAGGGGGCGGTGTCCGGCGGGTAAGGCGCCGGGTTCGCGGTGCAGGTGATCTCAGCCCGACCTCGGTCGCTGCGGTGCGCGGGCGAGCACCGCGTGACTTGCCACGGGAGCGCGCCGTGGCCAACTCGCCACACGCCGGTGTTCGCCACCGTGGACGGGTGCCGTCTCCGGGATCACGGACCGACGTCGGTCGCACGCGTGTCTCGCGACAAAGTTCGGGTTCGCTGGGTAGACAGTGTCGGTGATGCGTTCCCGCGAGATGCCCGGACCGAGCCGGTGGGCCCGTGCGCGTGCCCGGTACCGGTGGCTGGATCACCTGGCCCGGGCCACGAACCGGTACCTCGAGTACGGCGGCTACCACTACGTCGCCTCGATCACCTACTTCAGCCTGCTGTCGCTGGTGCCGATCCTGATGCTGACCTTCTCGGCCGCCGGGTTCGTGCTGGCGAGCCAGCCGCAGGTGCTGGATTCCCTGCTGCACGCGCTGACCGGGACCCTGCCGGGTTCGCTTGGCGACCAGGCGTCCGGCCTGCTGACCGGGTTCGTCGAACAGCGCACGGGAGTCGGTGTCGCCGGTCTCGTCGTCGCGCTGTACTCCGGCTGGAACTGGATGAACGCGCTGCGGGACGCACTCACCGCGATGTACGGCCAGAACCGTTCCGACGACCCGTTGCTGCGCACGATCCTGGTGGACGTGCTCGCGCTCCTCGGGCTCGCCGCGGCGCTGCTGGTGTCGTTCGGCATCACCGTGTCCGGCACGGCGGTCGGACGCTCACTGCTGGGGCTCGTCGGAGTAGCGGACACCAGCTGGGGACACACGGTGCTCTCCGCGACGTCGGTGCCGCTCGCGCTGCTCGCCGACTGGCTGGTGTTCCTGTGGGTGCTGACCCGGCTGCCTCGGGAACGCGTGGGCTGGCGCAGCGCGCGGCGGGGCGCGGTGGCCGCGGCGCTCGGCTTCGAACTCCTCAAGCACGCCGGTGGTCTCTACCTGAGCCTGATCAGCCAGTCGCCGTCCGTGGTGGCGTTCGGCTCGGTCATCGGCCTGCTGTTCTTCATCTCGCTGATCGCGCGGATGCTCGTGTTCATCACCGCGTGGACCGCGACCGCCGGCGACGCACCGCTCAAACCGGTGCCCCCGCCCACGTCGGCCCAGCTGCGGCCAATCGTGGTGCAGAAGCACAATGCCTCGGTACCGGCCGCTCTCGGCGTGGTATTCGGTGTCCTGGGCACCCTCTTCGCGCTGCGGGGCCGCCATCGTCGTTAGGGTTTGTGCGAACCGACCACCCACATGCTGAAGTACTGCGAGCCGCCGCCGTATGCGTGGCCGAGGGCCAGCCGGGCACCGTCCACCTGGTAGTCCCCGGCGCGGCCCATGACCTGCTTGGCCGCCTCGGAGAACCGCAGCATCCCGGACGCGCCGATCGGATTCGACGACAGCACGCCGCCGGAGGGGTTCACCGGCAGCCGGCCGCCGATCGCGGTGTCGCCGGCTTCGGTGACCTTCCAGCCCTCGCCCTCCGCGGTGAAGCCCAGGTTCTCCAGCCACATCGGCTCGAACCAGGAGAACGGCACGTAGATCTCCGCGACATCCACTTCGGACAGTGGGTCGGTGATGCCGGCCTCGTGCCACAGCGCGGCAGCGGCGTCCCGGCCCGCCTGCGGGTTCACCTGGTCACGACCGGCGAACGTGGTGGGTTCGGTCCGCATCGCCGTGGAGTGGACCCAGGCCGCGCCGCCGGGCACCGCGTCTCCCGAGGCCTCGTCGCCGAGCACCATCGCGCACGCGCCGTCGGAAGAGGGGCACGTCTCGTCGTAGCGGATCGGGTCCCACAGCATCTGCGACGCCTGCACCGATTCCACCGTGATGTCCGTTTGCCGCAGGTGCGCGTACGGATTGAGGGCACCGTTGCGCCGATCCTTGGCGGCCACGATCGCGCCGATGTGCTCGGGCGCGCCGGAACGGCGGATGTAGGAGCGCACGTGGGGTGCGAAGTAGCCACCGGCGCCGGCACCGACCGGCATCTGGAACGGCGGTAGGATCGAAAGACCCCACATGGCGTTCGACTCGGACTGCTTCTCGAACGCCACCGTCAGCACCCGGCGGTGGACGCCGGACTGGATCAGCGACGTGGCCACGAGCGCGGTCGACCCGCCCACCGAGCCGGCGGTGTGCACGCGCAGCAACGGTTTCCCGTTTGCGCCCAACGCGTCGGCGAGGAACAGCTCGGGCATCATCACGCCCTCGAACAGGTCCGGGGCCTTCCCCAGGACGACCGCCTCGATGTCGTCCCAGCCGACCTGTGCGTCGGCCATCGCCCGGTCGATCGCCTCGCGAAGCAGACCGGGCATGGACACGTCGGTGCGCTTCGCGCGGTGGTGCGTCTGGCCGGTGCCGAGCACCGCGGCGAGCTGTTTCGTCATCGTGCCTCCAGCACGGCGAGAAGGTTCTGCTGCAGGACGGGACCGCTGGTCGCGTGCGCGAGGGTCTTTCCCGCCTCGCCGCGGTGGATCCGCGCGGCCGCCTCGCCGATGCGGGCGAGCCCGGCGGAGAACATCGGGTTCCCGGTCAACGCTCCACCGGACGGGCTGATCCGCACGTCGCCGTTCAGGCCGAGTGCACGGCGCAGGATCAGCTCCTGGTGGGTGAACGGTGCGTGCAGTTCGGCCAGCTCCACGCCGTCGAGGTCGAGCGCCCGCGCGGCCGCTTCGGTGGACGGCGAACGCGTGAGGTCGCGCGCGCCGAGCACGGGGGAGTCGACGCGGTGCTCGACGCCGGTGAGGATCGCCGGCCGGTCGACGAGGTCGCGGGCTCGCTCCGCGGATGCCAGCACGAGCACCGCCGCACCGTCGGTGACCGGGGCGATATCGTGTGTCCGCAACGGATCGGCGACGTACGGGGTGTCGAGCAGTTCGGCGACGTCGACCCTGCCGGACAGCTGCGCGGCGGGGTTGTCCGTGGCGTCGGCACGAGCGCGCGCGGCGACCTCCGCGAGGTCCTTTTCGGACCACAGGCCGGCCTCGAGACCCAGCCGGGCTTGCAGGCCGGCGAGGCTCAGCGAGTCCGGCCACAGTGGAGCCAGCACGTACGGGTCGAGCTGCAGAGCGAGAACCCGGCGCAGCTGCCCGGCACTCGCCTTGCCGAACCCGTAGACCAGCGCGGTGTCCACCTCGCCGGTCCGGATCTTCAGCCAGGCCTCGTACAGTGCCCACGCGGCGTCCATCTCGACGTGCGACTCGTGGATGGGCGGGAATGCACCGATCGCGTCCACCGCGGCGATGAACGAGAACGCCCGCCCGGCCAGGTAGTCCGAGGACCCCGAGCACCAGAACCCGATGTCCTGTTTGGACAGCCCGGTGGCGGCGAAGACCTCGGCCAGGATCGGCACGAGCATCTCGACCCCGTTGGTGGTGCCCGCTGTCTCCCGGACGTTGGGCGCCTGCGCGAAACCGGCGACGGCTACTTCAGGCATGTGTCCTCACAGGTGGTGGGCGAAGGTCTCGTACGCGGCGTCCGGTTCGCCGGTGGGTTCGAAGTGGCTGATGTTCTCCAGCGACGTCCACCACTCCTCGCGCGGTTTCCACGCCGCGCGCACGCGCATGCCCATCCGGACCTCTTCGGCGGCGCATCCGAGCACGAGGTGCAGGAAGGCGATGTCGGCGCCGTCCAACAGAATGTAGGCCGCGACGTACGGCGGCTTGAGGCGCTGACCGAGGAACGGCACGTTCACGATGCAGAAAGTGGTGACGATGCCGGTGTCCGGCAGTTCGACTTCGTCCGTGGTCGGCACGCCGTCCACCGGGCAGGCCCCGCGCGGCGGGATGTAGACCTTGCCGCACGCCGGACAGCGCTGGCCGAGCAACCGGCCTTCGGCCAGACCCCGCAGGTAGCGGCTCTCTTCCGGGGACGCGGAATGCTGGTAACGCAGGTGCACCGGCGTGATGATCACGCTCACCGGAGCGCCTTCTTCGCGCTTGGCCACCGGCGGCGGGTCCTCGGTCGGTGTGGTGTCCGCCGCGTCCACCGGCAGGAAGTAGGCGATGTCGCGGATGTGGCCCACGGTTTCGTCCGCCCAGCGCACGCGTACCCGCTGTCCGGTGTGGACGTTCTCCGGTGATCCGGCGTCGAGGGCGTGCAGCAGGCTGGTGTCCGCGCCGTCGAGTTTCACCAGTACCCAGGCGAACGGGCGGGACAGCGGCTGACCGTCGAGCGGCGCCGCGCACCAGGACCACGAAACGACTTCGCCTTCGGCGGCGACCGGGACGAACTCGGTGAGCGGCTCGGCGGTCGCCGGATCGTACTCCGGAGGCGGCACGTGCACCCGCCCGTCACTGCCGCGCACGCCTTCGATCCGGCGCTCGCGCAGGGCTTCCACGAACCGGCCCAAGACCGGGCCGGTGGAACGGGTGTAGTCGAAGCCGACGTTGAGCGGCGCCGAGAGAGGGGCTTCCGAAACCGGCATGGGCTGAGTGAAACACGTTCTCGAATCCATGGCAAGACGGCTGTTGTGCTGTTATGGAACACGTTCTAGATTTGACGGTATGGAGCTGGGACTGTGGACCATTGCCGCGGCCGAGCCGGAGCGCATCGCGCTGGTGGATCCGGACGCGCGGGAGATCGGATACGGCGAGCTGGCGGCCAAGGCGAACCGGTACGCCCGGGGCCTGCGCGAGCAGGGCCTGGAAAGAGGCGACGCGGTGGTGCTGCTGCTGCCGAACGGCGAGGATCTGGTGGCGGCGTACTTCGCCGCGATCCAGACCGGGCTGTACGTGGTGGTGGTCAACTGGCACCTCGTCGGGCCGGAAGTCGCCTACATCCTCGGCGACAGCGGAGCGAAGGCGTTCCTGGCGCACGAGCGGTTCGCCGACGTCGCGGTCGTCGCCGCCGACGAAGCCGGGCTGGCCGGCGAAGGGCGCTTCGCGGTGGGCGCCGTGCCCGGGTTCCGGCGGATCGAGGAACTCGGCGCGGGTCTCGGCGACGGCCGTCCCGAGGACCGCACGGCCGGTTCGCCGATGCTCTACACCTCCGGCACCACCGGCCGACCCAAGGGCGTACGGCGGCCGCTGACCGGTGCCGACCCGGATCAGGTTCCGGTGGCGTCCACGTGGTTCTTCGGCGTTTTCGGACTGCAGCCGTTCGACGATCACGTGCACCTGTGCGGTTCGCCGCTGTATCACACCGCGGTGCTCAACTTCGTGGCGATCTCGATCCAGCTGGGCCACACAGCGGTGCTGATGGACCGCTGGGACGCCGAGGACATGCTGCGGCTCATCGAGCGGCACCGGGTGACACACAGCCACATGGTGCCGACGCAGTTCCGCCGTCTGCTGGCCTTGCCGGACGAGGTGAAGGCGAAGTACGACATGGGTTCCCTGCGGGTGATGATTCACGGTGCCGCGCCGTGCCCGCTCGAGGTGAAGCGGCGCATGCTCGACTGGTGGGGCCCGGTGGTCACCGAGTACTACGCGGCCACCGAGGGCGGCGGCACGGTGATCAACGGCGAGGACTGGCTGCGCAAACCGGGGTCGGTCGGGTTGCCGTGGCCCGGATCCACGATCCGCATCCTCGACGACGCGGGCGAAGAGCTGCCCGCCGGCGAGGTCGGCACGGTGTACATGAAGATGGGCGACTCGAAGTTCGAGTACCACCGTGACCGCGAGAAGACCGAAAAAGCCCGCGTCGGCGACCTGTTCACCCTCGGCGACGTCGGGCACCTCGACGACGACGGTTACCTGTATCTGCACGACCGCAAGGCCGACATGATCATTTCCGGTGGGGTGAACATCTACCCGGCGGAGATCGAGGGCGAGCTGGTGATGCACCCGAAGGTCGCGGACATCGCGGTGTTCGGCGTCCCGCACGAGGACTGGGGCGAGGAGATCAAGGCGGTGGTGCAGCCCGCGGACGGCGTGGACCCGTCGCCGGAGCTGACTTCGGAGCTGCTGGACTACGCGGCCACCCGGCTGGCGCGGTTCAAGCTGCCGAAGTCCGTCGACTACCTGCCGGAGCTGCCTCGCGATCCGAACGGGAAGCTGTACAAGCGGCGTCTTCGCGAGCGTTACCTGCAGTCCTGATTCGTGAGTGGCGATGCCGGTTCTCGCCGGTATCGCCACTCACGAGGGTTCATGGGGCCAGGTGGGTCAGTGGCCTTGGAAGTGGGGCTTTCGCTTCTCCGAGAAGGCTTTCGGGCCTTCCTTCGCATCCGCGGAGGCGAAGACCTCGATGCCGTACTTCGCGTCCAGCTTGAAGGCGTCCTCCTCGGGCAGGCCCTCGGTGTCGCGGATGGTGCGGAGGATCGCGCGGATGGCGACCGGGCCGTTCGCGTTGATCTGCTCGGCCAGCTCCAGTGCGCGGGCCAGCGCCTGCCCGTCCGGCACGACGTGGCCGATCAGGCCGAGGTCACGGGCTTCCGGTGCCCGGATGTGCCGTCCGGTGAGTAGCAGGTCGGCGGCGACGGTGTAGGGAATCTGGCGCGGCAGGCGCACGGCCGAACCACCCATCGGGAACAGGCCCCAGCGCGGCTCGGACACGCCGAAGCGGGCGCTTTCCCCCGCCACGCGCAGGTCGGTGGCCTGCAGGATTTCCGTGCCGCCCGCGATGGCCGGACCCTCGACCGCGGCGATCAGCGGCTTGGTGAGCCGGCGGCCCTTGAGCAGGCCCTCGATCCGGCTCGGGTCGAAGGCGCCGCTGGAGAACGACTTGTCCGGCGCGTTGGTCGACATCGACTTCAGGTCCGCGCCCGCGCAGAACGCGCCGCCCGCGCCGGTGAGCACGCAGCTGCGGATGTCGTCGTCGGTGTCGACCCGGTCCCAGGCCTCGACCATGATGGCGAGCATCTCGCCGGAGATCGCGTTGCGCGCCTCCGGCCGGTTCATCGTGACCACCAGGGTGTGCCCTTCCCGGGTCACCAGTGCGTGCGGCTGCCCCACGTGCGCCTACCTTCCGCTCTCCGACGATTGCCCAGAACGATAACATGTTCTACTTTGGGTGGGTGGCACTCAACATCGCGGATCTACTCGAGCACGCCGTCGACGCCGTGCCGGAGCGCGTCGCGGTCGTGTGCGGCGAGAAGCAGGTGAGCTTCGCCGAGCTGGAGGCACGCTCGAACCGGCTGGCCCACCATCTCGCCGCGCACGGCGTGGGACAGGGTTCCCACATCGGGGTCTACTCCCGGAATTCCATCGAGACGCTGGAAGCCATGTTCGCCGCGTACAAGCTGCGCGCCATCGCGGTGAACGTCAACTACCGCTACGTGCACGGCGAGCTGCGGTACCTGTTCGGCAATGCCGATCTGGTCGCACTGGTGCACGAACGGCGGTACGCGGACAAGGTGGCAGCGGTTCTCCCGGATGCACCGAAACTGAAACACGTTGTCGTCGTCGAGGACGGTTCGGACACGCCGTACGAGACGGGCGTGGAGTACGAAACGGCACTCGCCGGCAGCTCACCGGAACGCGATTTCGGTGAGCGCAGCGCGGACGACCTCTACATCCTCTACACCGGCGGCACCACGGGTTATCCGAAGGGGGTGCTGTGGCGGCACGAGGACATCTGGCGGGCGCTCGGCGGCGGAATCAACTTCCTGACCGGCGAGTACGTTCCGGACGAGTGGACGCTGTCCGAACAGGGCAAGGCGGGTTCACTGGTGCGGTTGCCCGCTGCCCCGCTGATCCACGGTGCGGCGCAGTGGGCGGCCTTCGGTGCGTTGTTCACCGGCAGCCCTGTGGTTTTCGTCCCGCAGTTCGACGCGCACGAGGTGTGGCAGGCGGTGCAGGAGCACAAGGTGCAGGTGCTCACCATCGTCGGGGACGCGATGGCCCGTCCACTCATCGAGGCTTACCGCGAGGGCGACTACGACGCGTCGTCGCTGGCCGCGGTGTCGAGCCACGCGGCGTTGTTCTCCCAGTCGGTGAAGCAGGAGTTCCTGGAGATGCTGCCGAACGTGGTGCTCACCGACGCGATCGGCTCGTCGGAAAGCGGGTTCACCGGGATCGGCATGGTGGGCAAGGATTCCGACCACAGCGCCGGCCCGCGGGTCGCCTTCGGCAAGGACGCGATCCTGCTCGACGACGACGGCGAGCTGGTCGAACCGGAACCGGGCGCGATCGGGCTGATCGGCCGGCGCGGGCACGTCCCGATCGGCTACTACAAGGACCCGGAGAAGAGCGCGACGATCTTCGCCGAGATCGGCGGCGTGCGCTACGTGGTGCCGGGTGACTACGCGCGCTACGAGGAGGACGGCACCGTCACGTTGCTCGGCCGGGGTTCGCAGTGCGTGAACACCGGTGGCGAGAAGGTGTACCCCGAGGAGGTCGAGGGCGCGCTGAAATCGCATCCGGACGTGTTCGACGCACTCGTGATCGGCGTTCCGGACGAACGGCTGGGGCAACGCGTCGCCGCCGTCGTGCAGCCGCGGCCGGGCACGACGCTGGACCTGCCGGCGGTCGAGGCCCACGTGCGCACCGAGGTCGCCGGGTACAAGGTGCCGCGCACGGTGTGGCTGGCCGACGAGATCGGCCGGTCACCGAGCGGCAAACCGGACTACCCGTGGGCTCAGCGCTACGCCGCCGAGCACGAACCCGCTTAGGAGGACGCATGCGTACCGCGTTGTGCGACCGGCTCGGCATCGACCTGCCGATCTTCGGATTCACCCCCTCGGAGCACGTGGCGGCCGCGATCAGCCGCGCCGGCGGACTCGGCGTGCTCGGCTGCGTGCGGTTCAACGACGCCGCGGAACTGGACGCCGTACTGTCCTGGATGGACGAGAACACCGACGGGAAACCGTACGGGGTGGACATCGTGATGCCGGCGAAGGTGCCCGCCGAGGGCAGCCAGACCGACCTCACGAAGCTCATCCCGGACGGGCATCGGTCCTTTGTGGACAAAGTGCTGCGTGACCTGTCGGTGCCGCCGCTGCCGGACGACACCGACGAACGGGCCGGCGTGCTCGGCTGGCTGCACTCGGTCGCGCGGTCGCACGTGGAGGTCGCGCTGAACCACCGGATCAGCCTGGTCGCCAACGCACTCGGTTCGCCGCCGCCGGACGTCATCACCAGGGCGCACGAGGCCGGTGTGCCGGTCGCGGCGCTGGCGGGCAAGGGCTCGCACGCGGTGCGGCACGTCGACAACGGGGTGGACGTGGTGGTGGCGCAGGGCCACGAGGCGGGCGGGCACACCGGTGAGATCGCGTCGATGGTGCTGGTGCCGGAGATCGTGGACGCGGTGGGAGACCGTGCCCCGGTCCTGGCCGCCGGTGGCATCGGTTCGGGCCGCCAGATGGCCGCCGCACTGGCCCTGGGCGCGTCCGGGGCGTGGACGGGTTCGATCTGGCTGACCACGCAGGAGTACCTGCGGACGATGCCGGACTCGGCGGCCATGCAGGACGCCCTGGTCTCGGCGACCTCGGCGGACACCGTGCGCACCCGCATCTACACCGGAAAGCCGGCCCGGCTGCTGAAAACCCGCTGGACGGAGGCGTGGGCGGCCCCGGACGCCCCGGATCCGCTGCCGATGCCCCTGCAGAACCTGCTGGTGTCCCACGCGCACAACCGCATCCACGCCGCGGGCGACCCGGCCGTGGTGTCGATGCCGGTGGGCCAGATCGTCGGCCGGATGAACCGGGTACGCCCGGTGGCCGACGTGATCGCCGACCTGGTCGAGGACTACGAGGAGGCGCTGTCCCGGCTGGACAAGACGCGCTGAAGTCCTGGCCGGGTACGTCGCTCCGGTTCTGGCCGGGCACGCTGCGCTGGCTCTGGCCAGGAGTGTCGCTACGGGATGGAGCCCGGCGGTGCGGATGAGCGGCCCTGCCGAGGTTTGGGGCCTCTCGGTGGGCTGGGGCGTGTCGGTGGGCCGGTCTCGGCTTCTCCGGGCCTGGGCTTCCGGCCCGGTGAGTCCTCCGGCGTTGCGCTTCGGCCGGAGGAGCATCGTCGTAGAAGGGCAGTCGCTGTTGGTGGGGGAGTGGATGTGCGCTCCTCTGGGTTGGCGATGACTACGTGTGTCGTGGTGGGTTGCAGGGACAGACGAGGGTCGATGGACGGCGGTGGCCGACAGGGACGGTGCGCGGCGCGGGCGGCGGCTGAGGGATGGTGGTTGGGCGGTGTGCGGTGCGGCCGGGTGCGGCGGGCGACTGGCATGCGGTGGGTGACCGGAGCGCGGTAGGCGATTGGCGTGTGCTGGGTGACCGGAGTTCGGTGGGCGATGGGATGTGCCGTGCGAGCGGGGTGCGATAGGTGACTGAGGCCCGGCGGGGGCTGAGGAGCGGTCGGTGACGGGAGGCGGTGGGTGCCTGGGTGCCGTGGGGGGTGAAGCGCAGGTGGGCGGCCGGGGCGTGGTGGGTGACGCGGTGCCAGGGACTGGGGTGTGCCGCGTCATGGGAGTGTGCTGCGTGAGAGTGGTGTGACGCGTGATCGGGGTTCCGCGTGACTGGGGTGTGTCGGGCGGCCGGGGTGTGACTGGCGCCGGGGGCGGTGAGTGCGTCATCCGCGTCGGCTGGTGGCGGGGCGGGCGGGGATGCTCCTATGGATGTCAAGCGGCGGGGGTGAGGTTGTTTTGACTGATTCCTTTGGTGGGTGTGTGGGTCAGGGCGTGGTAGATCTCTCGGGCGACGAAGCGTTTGAGGCAGCGCATGATGTCCTTTTTGGGTAGTCCTTCCTTGGTGCGGCGGGTGACGTAGGTGCGGGTGCGTTCGTCGTAGCGCATGCGGACGAGCACGATGGTGTGCAGGGCGTTGTTCGCGGCTCGATCACCACCACGGTTGAGGCGGTGGCGATGGGTGCGGCCGGAGGAGGCCGGGATCGGTGCGACTCCTGCCAGGTGCGCGAAGGCGCCCTCGGACCGCATCCGCTCGGGGTTGTCCCCGGCCGAGGCCAGTAGCTGCCCGGCGGTTTCGGGTCCGACACCGAATAGCTCCAGCAGCGCGGGGGCGGTCTGCTGCAGAAGTGGAGCGATCTCGGCGTCCAGCTCGGCGATCTCGGTGTCGATGGTTTGATGACGACGGGCCAGACGGCGCAGAGCCGCGCGGGTGGCCGCGAGTGGCCGGGTCAGGTCATCGCCGGGCCGGAGCCGGGTGAGGGTGTGGATCAGTGCCGTCCGGTCCAGGGCGGTGACCTGCTCGCGCAGCACTGCGGGCGCAGAAACCAGTAGGCCGCGGATCTGGTTCATCGCCTGGGTGCGGGTCTTGACCGCGCTGCGGCGCGCGATCCGCAGAACTCGCACGGCCTCGACCACACCGTCGCGGCTCTTGGGGGTCCCGGTGGCCCGGCCGGACAGGACAGCGGTGGCGGCGGCGTAGGCGTCGATGGGATCGGATTTGTCCTGCAATCGTCGGGTCTTGCGGTCCGGCCGGTCCACCTCGACGACTGACACCCCGGCGGCGGTGAGCACCCGGGCCAGTTCGGCGCCGTAGGCGCCGGTGCCCTCCACCCCGACCGCGGTCAGCGTGCCGTGTGAGCGCATCCAGTCCAGCAGCTCCCGATAGCCACTGATCCTGGCCGGGAACTCCCGGTCGGCCAGATGCCGGCCCACGGAATCGATCACCGCCGCATGGTGGGTCACGCCGTGGGTGTCGACTCCACCGGTGATCTGCGGGCCGTCGTGCGTCATGCTGGTCATGTCCGTCCTTGCGTATCCGTTCCCGAGGGCGGCACGCGCCGGTCGGGCGGGTGGACAAGACAGTGACGGGGCTTCTGGCCAAGCTCCTATGAAGTCACAAACACCCGTCCGGCCGCGTGCGTGGCGACGCCCCCGGCGGGCCGACACATCCCAAACAGGACAGTCAAGACGTCAGTCAGAGGCCGGGTCAGACCCGCCAACCGCGTCACCACCAACATCATCACTGTCAGAGGTTCTTCGCTGCTGCCGCGATGTCCGGAGCGAAGCTGCTCACTTCGGTGTACACGCCGGGGGCGTGGGCGCGGGCACAGCCGGTGCCCCAGCTCGTGATGCCCACCTGGACCCACTCGCCGGTGGTGTCTCGGCGGAACATCGGGCCGCCGGAGTCGCCCTGGCAGGTGTCCACGCCGCCGGTGGTGACGTCGCCTGCGCAGATCTCCGCGTCCGGGTTCAGGGAGTCGTAGTCGCCGCCCTGGGAACGGCAGGTCGCGTCGCTGACGAAGGGGACCTCCGCCTTTCGCAGATAACGTTGCTGCGCGCCACTTTCCGACGCGGCGCCCCAGCCGGCGACGGTGAACGTGCCTTCGTCGTAGTCACCCGAGGTGGCGACCGGCAGCGTCGGGATTCCGCTGACCGGGGTGGCCAGCTTGATCAATGCCCAGTCCCCGCCGGTCGTGTCGTAGGTCGGGGAGCGGAACACGGCGCTGGACCGCACCACGCGGGCGTCCGGGCTCTGCAGGTCGGCCGCTCCGAGGGTGGCGGTGATCGACGTGTCGTCGCCGGTGCGCGAGACGCAGTGCGCGGCGGTCAGCACCAGCTGGTCGGTGTAGAGCGCGCCGCCGCAGCCCATGGACAGCCGGACCATCCACAGGAACTCGCCCTGGCTGGCGCGGCTGCCGCCGACGATCCGGGTGCCGTCGGCCGAGGGTGGCTGCCCGGCCGCGGCGAGGTCGGCTGTGGTGCGGGTTGCGGATCCGGTTGCGGCTGGGGTGGTGCCACCGGCTGTGGTGGGGATTGTGGGACCAGTCGTGGTTCCGGTTGCGGCCGGCGTGGCGGGACCGGCCGCGGCGGGAGTGGCGAGGCCGGCCGCGGCCGCGAGTGCGGTGACGGCCGCCGCCACGTGAGTGAGCAGGCTGATGGATCTCTTGTCGGGCACGGGATTCGTCCTTCCTCTGTCCACTGTGGAGTTTCAGCTCCACCAAGACGGGGATTGCGTTCGGTGACGAAGCGACTACATCAGAGCGTCAGGACGAGGACAACCACTCTTGGGCGAGATACCGGGATTCTTCGCCGGACCGGGCACACTTCGAGACCACCAGTCGAGCCCGGATTTCGCGCCCGGCCTCGGTTGTCGTCCGGCTCGGGAGGGGTGGAGCGAATGGGACTTCCGCACCGGCACCTTGTGTCCGGCCGCATTCGCTGCTAGCCCGGCTGAGGAAATTCGGCTCGTGGTGCAACCGGACGGACCTCGATTTCGTCGGCAAGGCATGCGGACGACGGGAAAAATCCTGGGAACGAGTGTGCTGCTGCTCGCGGTGGCGGCTTGCGGTGGAGAACGCGGCCAAAGGGAGCAGCCTGCGACCGCCTCGCGTTCGGCAGCGCAGATGCCGTCGGGCCTGCCCGCGGCCGGATCCGGTCCGGGTCACCTCACACCGTCGGGTGTGCCGAGGAGCCGCCCGACGCAAGGGGTGCCGGCCGGCGACCGGGCTCCGGCCGCCGGTCAGGTCGACGTCTCGGCGTTGCCCGCGGGCTACCCGCGCGACGTGACGCTCGCCGAGGGCGGCTCGACCGTCGTGATCCAGGCCGAGCAAGCCGGCTGCGACCACCTGAGCGCGGCGGCGGCGGAACAGACGTCCGGCCAGGTCGTCGTGGTCGTCACGCTTACCAGGTCGTCGCACGGGAAGAAGTGCCCGATGCACGTGAAGGAGACGCCGTTGCCGGTACGGCTGGCCGCCCCGCTCGGAGCGCGGAAGCTCGTACTGCGGCCGGGTCCGTGAAAGCGTGCAACCCTCCGCGCCGGTCCTTCCGTCCCACTGGGCATGAGGTACTCGACGAAGCTGATCGGAACGGCAATCATCCTCGCGACGGCCACGGCGTGCGGCAGTCAGCAGCCGATGGCCACGGCTCCGGCGGCCGGGGGCGACTCCGCGGCACCGAGTGGCAGCGTGTCGACCTCGCCGGGGTCGCCGACGCCCACGCCGGGACCGGGCAAACCGCAGTTCCAGGTTCCGCCGGGCAGTGATCCGGTGCCGGCGGGCAAACTCGACGCCGCGGCCCTGCCGAAGCAGTTCCCGCGCGAGGTCTATACCGCCAACGGCGGTACGATCCTGGTCGTGCGCGCGGAGGAGGGCGGCTGCCAGCACGCGCTCGGCGAGGCGGTCGAGCAGACCCCGCAGCACGTGGTGGTGAACCTGAGCGAGACCAAGGCCGAGACCGGCAAGATGTGCACGATGGATCTGCGTCATCCGGTGATCTCGGTGGCGCTGGCGGCTCCGCTCGGTGAGCGGACGGTGGTACTGAAGAAGTCGCCGCCCCGGTGACGGCTTCGCCGCGGCGGCTGCCGGGTGACCTCCTCTCCGGCCACCCGGCAGCCGCACCGCGCGGGCCCGCTCCACCGGACCTAGGGTTCGGGACATGGGAATTCGCCAGGTTTCGCGCACCGCGGTCGTCGCCGCGCCGCCGGAGCAGATCTTCGAGCTGCTCGCCGACCCCGCGCAGCACCCGCTCATCGACGGCTCCGGTACCGTCCGCGCCGCGCGGGGCAGCTCGCGGCTCTCGCTCGGTTCGACCTTCGGGATGGACATGAAGATGGGCGCGAGCTACCGCATCCGCAACACCGTGGTGGAGTTCGAGGAGAACCGGCTCATCGCGTGGCGGCACTTCTCCGGACACCGCTGGCGCTGGCTGCTCGAGCCCGAGGGCGAGGGGCACACCCGGGTGACCGAGACGTTCGACTGGTCCACCGCGCGCGTTCCGTTCGCGATCGAGCTGGCCGGCTTCCCCAAGCGCAACGCCGAGGGCATCGAAAAGACCCTCGCCCGGCTCGGCGCGCTGTTCCCCGGTTGAAACCGGCCGGAGTGATCTGCGCCGCGTCCCCGACCCGACCGGCCGTGGTGGTTGTAGCTTCATAACTGTTATAGAGCTACAACGACCGCGGCTGGAGGGGTATGCCTGAGCTGAATCACCGGCGGCGGCAGATCGTGCTCGCCGTCTGCTGCCTGAGCCTGTTCATCGTGGGCTTGGACAACACCATCGTGAACCTGGCGCTGCCGGCGATCCAGCACGACCTCGGCGCCTCCGTGTCGAGTCTGCAGTGGACGATCGACGCCTACACGCTGGTGCTCGCGAGCCTGCTGATGCTGGCGGGTTCCACTGCCGACCGGCTCGGCAGGCGGCGCACCTTCCAGACCGGGCTCGTCCTGTTCGGCCTCGGCTCGCTGCTGTGCGGGCTGGCGCCGAACGTCGGCTCGCTCATCGTGTTCCGCGCGGTGCAGGCGATCGGCGGTTCGATGCTCAACCCGGTCGCGATGTCGATCATCACCAACACGTTCACCGAACCCCGGGAACGGGCCCGCGCGATCGGGGTCTGGGGCGGGGTGAACGGCCTGAGCATGGCGGTCGGCCCGGTGGTCGGCGGGGCGCTGGTCGCCTCGGCGGGCTGGCGGACGATCTTCTGGATCAACGTGCCGGTGGTACTGGCCGCGGTGGTGCTCACCGCCGCGTTCGTGCCGGAATCGCGGGCACCGCGGGCGCGCCGGCTCGATCCGGTGGGCCAGCTGCTGGTGATCGTGTTCCTCGCCGGTCTCACCTACGGGATCATCGAGGGCCGCGACGCGGGCTACGGTTCGCCGCAGATCCTGGCTTCCTTCGTCGTGGCGCTGGTCGCGCTGGCGATACTGGTGCCCTACGAGCGGCGGCGCGCGGAACCGTTGCTGGAGCTGAAGTTCTTCCGCAGCCTCCCGTTTTCCGGCGCCACGTTGATCGCGATTTTCGCCTTCGCGGGGCTGGCCGGCTTCCTCTTCGTCAACACGCTCTACCTGCAGGAGAGCCGGGGCTACAGCGCACTGCACGCCGGGTTGCTCACGTTGCCGATGGCCGTGGTGACCGCGATCGCGGGGCCGCTGTCGGGGCGGATCGTCGGCACCCGCGGGGCTCGGCTGCCGCTGGCGGTGGCGGGTACCGCGGTGACCGTGTCCGCGGTCCTGCTTTCCGTGATCAGCGTGCACACGCCGCTGTGGTGGCTGGTCGTCGCGTACGTCGTGTTCGGTCTGGGCTTCGGCATGGTCAACGCGCCGATCACCAACGCGGCGGTCTCCGGGATGCCGCGGGCGCAGGCCGGGGTGGCGGCCGCGATCGCCTCGACGAGCCGGCAGGTGGGGGTTTCGTTCGGGGTCGCGGTGATCGGCGCGGTCGTCACGGCGGGGGTCGGTGGTTCGTTCGGCGAGGGGCTGGCCGAAGCCAGCCACGCCGGCTGGTGGATCATCGCCGGATGCGGAGTGCTGGTGCTGGGGCTGGGCCTGGCGACGACCAGTCGCCGGGCGCGGGCGAGCGCGCGCCGGGTGGCCGCGGACCTCGACCCGGAACCGGTGCCGGCCCGATGAGCGACGATCCCGCCGTGCGGGTGTGGGCGCGGCTGCGGGTGATGGTGCTGGAGCGCCACGATCGCCGCCGCAAGGCCGCGGAGGCGCTGGGCATGAGCTTCATCAAGGTGAAGGCGCTGCGCAAGGCGACTGCGGGGCCGCTGACGATGCGGGAGCTGACCGAGCACCTGAACACCGATCGCCCGTACACCACGCTGGTGGTCGACGAGCTGGTCCGGCGGGGGCTCGTGGTCCGGGAATCGCATCCGGACGACCGCAGGCTCCGGATCGTCACCGCGACCCCGGCAGGCGAAGAGGCCGCCGGACGGGCGGAGCGCATCCTGGGCGAGCCGCCGCCGGAGCTGCGTGCGCTCTCGGCGGACGACCTCGCCACGCTGGACCGGATCACCGCGCTGCTGGCCGCCGCACCCGGTCCGTCCGGAACGGACGGACCGGGGGACCGGGTCAGCGGAAGCTGATCTGCAGCACCGGTTCGCTCGTCGCGGCGAAGAAGTCGTCGCCCTTGTCGTCGATCACGATGAACGCGGGGAAGTCCTCCACCTCGATCCGCCAGACTGCTTCCATGCCGAGCTCGGCGTACTCGAGCACGTCGACCTTCTTGATGCAGTCCTTCGCCAGCCGGGCGGCCGGGCCGCCGATCGAGCCGAGGTAGAAACCGCCGTGCTCCTGGCAGGCGGCGGTGACCTGCTTCGAGCGGTTGCCCTTGGCGAGCATCACCAGCGAGCCGCCGGCGGCCTGGAACTGGGCGACGTAGGAGTCCATCCGCCCGGCCGTGGTGGGGCCGAACGAACCGGACGCGTATCCGTCCGGGGTTTTCGCCGGGCCCGCGTAGTACACCGGGTGATCACGCAGGTACTGCGGCATGTCCTCACCCGCGTCGAGGCGTTCGGCGATCTTCGCGTGCGCGATGTCGCGCGCGACCACCAGCGGGCCGGTGAGCGAGAGCCGGGTCTTCACCGGCAGCCGGGACAGCTGGGCGCGGATCTCGTCCATCGGGCGGTTCAGGTCGACGTCGACGACCTCGTCGGACAGGTCGTCCTCGGTGACCTCGGGCAGGAACCGGGCGGGATCGCGTTCGAGCTGCTCGATGAACACGCCCTCGCCGGTGATCTTCGCCTTGGCCTGGCGGTCGGCCGAACAGGACACGGCGATACCGACCGGGCAGCTGGCGCCGTGCCGGGGGAGCCGGATCACGCGCACGTCGTGGCAGAAGTACTTGCCGCCGAACTGCGCGCCGATGCCGAACTGGCGGGTCATCTCGAGCACCTGCTGCTCGAGGTCCGGGTCACGGAACGCGTGGCCCAGCTCGGAACCCTCGGTCGGCAGGGTGTCGAGGTAGCGGGCGGAGGCCAGCTTCGCGACCTTGAGGTTGAACTCGGCCGACATCCCGCCGACGACGATCGCCAGGTGGTACGGCGGGCACGCGGCGGTGCCGAGGCCGCGCAGCTTCTCGTCCAGGAACCGGGCGAGCCGCTTGGGATTCAGTACCGCCTTGGTCTCCTGGTACAGGAAGGTCTTGTTGGCGCTGCCGCCGCCCTTGGCCATGAACAGGAACTCGTACGACGGGTCGCCCACCCCGTCCTTGTGGTAGAGCTCGACCTGGGCCGGGAGGTTGGTGCCGGTGTTGCGTTCTTCCCAGAAGTTCAGCGGCGCCATCTGCGAGTAACGCAGGTTGAGCTGCTGGTAGGCGTCGAAGATGCCCTGCGAGAGGGCGCGTTCGTCGTCGCCGCCGGACAGCACGCCTTCGGTGCGTTTGCCGATGACGATGGCGGTGCCGGTGTCCTGGCACATCGGCAGCACGCCGCCTGCCGAGATGGCAGCGTTGCGCAGCAGATCCATCGCGACGAACCGGTCGTTGCCGCTGGCCTCGGGGTCGTCGACGATCGAGCGCAGCTGGGCCAGGTGCGAGGTGCGCAGCAGGTGCTGGATGTCGGTGATGGCCGTGCGCGCGAGCGTGGTGAGTGCTGCGGGGTCGACCTTGAGGAAGGTCCGGCCGGCGGCTTCGACGGTCTCGACGCCGTCGGCGGTGACCAGCCGGTACTCGGTGGTGGAGTCCGTGCCCAGCGGCAGGACTTCGGTGTGCTGAAACGTGGTGGACGGCACAGCCAGGCTCCTTTGCCCTGATCGGGATCCGCCCACGGTACTCAGCACCTGCGCGGGGTCCGCGCCGCCGTGGGGCTGACTGTGGGATGGCGCACGGGAGTGGCGCAAGGGGGCGGCGCGCTGGGGATGGCGCAAGGGGAGTGGCGCACTGCGGCGACTGTGGGGGATGGCGCGGAGCGGTGGCGCGGAGGGGATGCCGCGCTGCGCTGACTGTGGGATGGCACACGGGGCTGACTGTGGAGATGCCGCACTGCGGCGCCGGACCGTGGTGCTTCGAGTGTGGTGCTCCGCGTGCTGGTGCCCCGGCTGTGGTGCGGGACTGCAGTGCCGGGGGTTTGGGTCGGGAGGCCGGGCCCACCCCGACGGACCCGACCTCCCGGGGAAAGCGGCGTGGCTGCGCACACATCCACCCGCGTGGCCTCACCGACCCGCCCTGTGCCGCCCGGGCGAAAGTCGCCCCCGCTTGCTACCCACTCGCCGAGGCGGCCAAACCGGAACCTCACCCGGAAGTCCCAGCATCCCGGGCAACCGAAACCGCAACGTTATGCGATCGCTCAACTACAGTGGGTCATGCGGCAACGCGCGTGACGGCCACCGGGGCGGCCTCGCGATGAGACGTGACCACCGGCGGTGACTACGACAGGCGACCACCGCCGTGGTCCAAGAGGCTTGCCCGCCTGACGGAGGTGTGGAAGTTCGACCCCCACAAGAACGCGTGATGCGGGGGCACGGGCGAGCGCGCTGCGCGAGCACGCCTCGCCCACGCCCTCCGCATCAACTCGCGTAGGCGCGCAGCCGGTCGGCTCGTTCGCCTTGGCGCAGTTTGGCCATGACCTCGCGCTCGATCTGGCGGACTCGTTCCCGGGAGAGACCGAAGTGCTTGCCGATCTGGTCGAGGGTGCGGGGCTGGCCGTCGTCGAGGCCGTAGCGCAGCCGGATGACGTGCTGTTCCCGGTCGTCGAGGGTGCCGAGGACGCGGCGCAGGTCGTCCTGCAGGAGCCCGGAGATCACCGCGTTTTCCGCGTCGGTCGCTTCGGAGTCCTCGATGAAGTCGCCGAGCGGGGCGTCTTCCTCGGTGCCGACCGGCATGTCGAGGCTGACCGGGTCGCGGGACTGGTCGAGCAGGGTGGAGATCTTGTGCTCCGGGATGCCGGATTCCGCGGCGAGCTCCTCGTGGGTGGCGTCGCGGCCGAGCTGCTGGTGCAGGTCACGCCGGATGCGGGCGAGCTTGTTCACCTGCTCGACGAGGTGCACCGGCAGCCGGATGGTGCGGCCCTGGTCGGCCATGCCGCGGGTGATGGCCTGACGGATCCACCAGGTGGCGTAGGTGGAGAACTTGAACCCCTTGGAGTAGTCGAACTTCTCCACCGCGCGGATCAGGCCCAGGTTGCCCTCCTGAATCAGGTCCAGCAGCGGCATCCCCCGGCCGGTGTAGCGCTTGGCCAGCGACACCACGAGCCGCAGGTTGGCCTCGAGCAGGTGGTTCTTGGCGCGGTGGCCGTCGCGCACGAGCGCGGACAGCTCCCGGCGGCGCTGGCCGGTGAGGTCCTCGGCCGTGTCCAGCATGTGCTGGGCGAACACGCCCGCCTCGATCCGCTTCGCGAGTTCGACCTCGTCGGAGGCGGTGAGCAGGGCGGTCTTGCCGATGCCGTTGAGGTACACGCGCACCAGGTCGGCGGCCGGGCTCTGGGCATCGAGGTCGGCGTCGGTGAGCACCCCCGCGCTCATCGGCTCCTCGGTCTGCGGTGCTGGAATCCCGCGCTCGCGAATCCCGCGCGCTTCGCGTTCGAGAGTCTGGACTGACATTCTGCCTCCCCGGTCACGGGCTGAACGTGTCTCGCCGGTGTGCTGCCCACGGAAGAGGCCTGTGGAATCCCGTCCGCGGGCCCAGCCGGCTTGGCTGGACACCGATGTCAACGCTCCGGGTCGGGAAAACGTTCCCGGTTCGTCACAGGGAAGACGGATCGGGAGGGCGCGCGGTTGCTCCACCAAAACTGAGGTTTTGCTGAGAAACCTCGTCCGGGCGGGGAAATGTGCGAGGTAATTCCCCGCGGTGGCGGATCCGAAACGTGGTCTAGACCTCAATCAGGACGGTGAACGGTCCGTCGTTGACGCTTTCCACGGCCATCATCGCGCCGAATCGTCCGGTGGCCACCGTCGCACCGCGCTCGCGCAGCTCGCCGACCACCGCTTCGACAAGGGGTTCCGCCGCTTCCGGCCGGGCGGCCGCGGTCCACGACGGGCGGCGGCCCTTGCGGGTGTCGCCGTAGAGCGTGAATTGCGACACCACGAGCAGTGGCGCGCCGGCGGTGGCGCAGGACTCCTCGTCCCGGAGCAATCGCAATTCGTGCAGCTTCCGTGCCATGGTGACCGCTTTCGCGGGATCGTCGCCGGTGTGGATGCCCAGCAGCACCAGTAATCCCGGTTCATCGATCGCGCCGACCACCTCGTCTGCAACGGTCACTTTCGCGCGGGTGACCCGCGCCACCACCGCCCTCATCGCGCCGACGGCACGAGCATCCCGTGCCGGACGAGTTCGCGGACCACCGGCAGCGCGGCGGTGGCCAGCTCGTCCACCGCCAATCCCTGCGCGGCGGCCAGCAGTTCGAGCAGGTCGGTGAGGGGCAGTGCGCCGCGGCAGCCGGCGAGCAGGCGGGTGGTGAGCTCGTCGACCTCGTGCTGCCATCCGGGCCCGTCCGTGCGGTGCAGCCGCTGCACGGTCGTCTCCCAGCCTTCGTCGCCCGGTGCGTCGACGCGTTCCAGCAGCACGGTGTCCGGCACCCGGAACGTGCTGTCCAGCAGGTCATCGCCGTGGGTGCGCAGCCATTCGACGCGGTCGAGCCAGTTCGCGGCTTCCGGGCCGAGCGGGTCGTCGTAGGCCTGACGAAGGTCTTCGCAGACGACGGTCGGTGTCCGGCTGTCCGTACGGCGGAGCGTGACGAAGCCGAAGCCGATGCCCTGTACGTCGTTCTCGGTGAACCAGTCGAGCCACGCGGACGCCTTCGCCCGGCCTTCCGGTGAGCGCGGGTCGATGCCCTCGTCGCGCAGCCAGGTGCCGACGTACAGACCCGGATCGGCGACATCGCGCTGGACGAACCAGGCGTCGGTTCCCGCCGGCAGCCAGCGCGTCACACGGTCGGCCCAGTCTTCGCCACGGCGGTGCAGCCATGACGCGAGCAGCTGGCCCACTCCGCCGTCCTCGAGGAAACCGGGCAGCTGCCGCACGACGAGCGCGCTCGCGTCGTCGCCGGCGAGGCCGGAGTCGCGGTAGGTGTAGTCGACCCGCGGCGGCCCGACCACGAACGGCGGGTTGCACACCACCTGGTCGAACCTGCGGCGGGCGACCGGTGCGAACCACTCGCCGCGCAGCAGCTCCACGTCCAGCTCGTTGAGCCGGAACGTGCCCGCGGCCAGCGCGAGGGCGCGGGCGGACACGTCGGTGGCGGTCACCCGCCGGGCGTGCCGCGTGGCGTGAAGTGCCTGTACGCCGTTGCCGGTGCCCAGGTCCAGCAGGCTGCCGACCGGCCTACGGCTCGTCGCGCGGATCAGGCTGAGTGAGGCGTGCCCGACGCCGAGCACGTGGTCCTCGGGCACGGTGTGGCCGAGCATGTCGGCGTCGAGGTCCGAGACGACCCACCAGGAGTCTTCTTCGTCACCGTGGGGACGGATGTCCAAGGCTGCCGCGAATCCCTCGCCTTCGGCGCGCAAGATGCCCGCTGCGACGGCGTCGGCCACGCTGAGTGGCGCGAAGGCGGCCGAAACGGCCTTCTCCGGTTCGGTAAGCCCGAGGAGGAACAGCCGGATGAGAGAGCCGAGTTCGCCGGCGTCGAGGCTGGCGCGACGGGCGGGCTCGGGTTCGCCGCGGCCGAGCGCCGCGTGCGCGGCGCCGCCGAGGGCAGCTACGACACCGTCGGCGTCGTAGCTGGCACGTCGGAATGCTTCGCGCAGCCGCGCGCAGACGTCGTCGGACAGGTCGGGCAGAGGTGTGTTCGTGCGCACGGTGGGTAAGCCTGCCACGATGACTCCCGTGACCACCGAAACCACCGGCCGTGTCCTCTCATCCCTCGAGGCGGCACTACCCGGGTTGGAAGCGCTGTACGTCGATTTGCACCAGCATCCCGAGCTCGCGTTCACGGAAACGCGTACAGCGGCAGAGCTTGCCCGTCGGCTGACCGAAGACGGTTTCGAAGTGCACACCGGGATCGGCCGTACCGGGGTGGTCGGCGTGCTGCGCAACGGCGAAGGACCGACCGTGCTGCTGCGTGCCGACATCGACGCGCTACCGGTCGAAGAACAGACTGGGCTTGCGTACGCGAGCACCGCGCGTGGCGTGGACGACGACGGGAACGACGTGCCGCTGATGCACGCGTGCGGCCACGACATGCATGCCACGTGGCTCTCCGGCGCCGCGCACCTCCTGGCGGCCGGCCGTGAGGCGTGGTCCGGCACCTTGCTCGCCGTGTTCCAGCCCGCCGAGGAGGGGTCGGGCGGCGCCGCGGCCATGGTCCGTGACGGGCTGTTCGACCTCGCCGGCCGTCCCGACTTCGTGTTCGGCCAGCACATCGCACCGGGGCCGGCCGGATGGGTGCTCACCCGGCCGGGCGTGATCATGGCCGCCGCGGAATCCCTGCGGATCACCCTGCACGGACGGGGCGGGCACGGCTCACGCCCGGAAACCACTGTCGATCCGGTGGTGCTCGCCGCCTCCGTGGTGCTCAAGCTGCAGACGGTCGTGTCGCGCGAAACCGCCGCGACCGAGCCCGCCGTGGTCACCGTGGGGTCCCTGCACGTGGGCACCGCGGCCAACGTCATCGCGGACGACGCCGTGCTGGAGGTCAACACCCGCGCGTTCGACGACGGTGTGCTGCAGCGGCTGCACGCGGCCATCGAACGGATCGTGAACGCCGAGGCCGTCGCCGCGGACGCGCCGAAGCCGCCCACGATCGAGGTGCTCAACGCCTACCCGGTCACCGCGAACGACGAAGCGGCTTCCGACGAGCTGACCGAGGCCTTCCGCGCGCACTTCGGCGCCGACGCCACGCTGCCCGCACCGCAGGTCACCGGGAGTGAGGACTTCGGCGAGTTCGGCCGCGCAGCCGGGGTGCCCTCGGTGTTCTGGCTGGTCGGCGGGTTCGATCCGCAGCAGGTGATCACCGCGATGACCGAAGGCCGGTTCGAGAAGGACGTGCCCTCGAACCACTCGCCACGCTTCGCGCCGATCCTGCACCCGACGCTGCGCACCGGCGTCGAAACGCTGGTGGTCGCCGCGCTGTCCCGGTTCCCCCACCCGGCTACCGGGAGGCCGGCATGAGTGGGAGCATGGGAACCGGAGGTGGTGCCGTGAACGCGCCCGCCGAAGGACCGGAGCCCCGCCCGGCGGTCCTGATCACCGAGGCCGAACCCTCATACGAGGAACAGCTGGCGACCCGGAAACGCAAGTACGTCACGATGATGGTCTGCCGCATCCCGTGCCTCATCCTGGCCGGCCTGACCTACCACACGTGGTGGCTGGCGCTCACGTTCCTCGTCATCTCCATCCCGCTGCCGTGGGTCGCGGTGCTGGTCGCGAACGACCGCCCGCCGCGCAAGTCGGAGAACGTGAACCGCTACGCACGGGAAGCCGGGCAGATCGAGCAACGCGACCACCGCGTGATCGACGGCTGACGCCGGGCCGGACCGGCCGCGAGGGTCAGGGTTGCGGCCCCATCCGGCTCACCGCCAGCGCACCCAGCCGGGTGCCCGCGCGCAGGACGTCCACTGTGGACTTCCCGGCCAGCCAGGTGGTGAGCACCCCGGCGTCGAAGGCGTCGCCCGCGCCGGTCGAGTCCACGCAGTCGGCTTCGATCGCGGGGACCGCGGTGACGCCGTCGGCGTCGACCCAGCTGGCGCCGTCCAGCCCGGCGGTGACCACGACGGCGCCCGCCGTGCCGAGCAGCTCCGCCGCGGACCGCGGATCGGCCGACCCGGTGAGCGCCACCAGTTCCTCGGTGTTCGGCATCAGCAGGTCGGTCCCGTGGACGTCGGCCAGGAACGCCGCCGGATCGTGGATGTGCGCTGCGGCCTGCGGATCGACCGAGGTGGTCAGCCCGGCCTCCTTCGCCGCGGCGAGCGAAGCCAGCCCGGCCGCGCGCGACGACGGGTCGAGCAGCACGTATCCGGACAGGTGCAGGTGACTCGCCCCGGCCAGCGCCTCGGACGTGACGTCGGCGGGGGAGAACCGCTTGTTCGCGCCGCGGTCGGCGAGCATGCTGCGCTGGCCCGCACCGTCCACGAGCACGACGACACAGCAGGTGGCCGCCTCCTCGTCGACCGCGAACGCGCAGCGCACGCCCGCCTCTTCCAGCTCGGCGCGGATCAGCCGGCCACCGGAGTCGTCGCCGACGCGGGCCACGAGCGTGGTGTCCGCGCCCAGAGATCGCAGCCACAGTGCGGTGTTGGCACCCGAACCACCGCCGGTGAAGCGCACCTGCGCCCGGGCGTCCCCGCCGTAGGGAAGCGGCTGGTCGTGCCGGGCCACCACGTCAAGGCCGGCGTCGCCGACCACCACGATGCCGGTCATGACAGCGCCACCGCCACTTCGGCGGCGAGCGCGGAGTTGGACAGCACCAGCGCCTCGTTCGCGTCGATGCTCACGCCGCCGCTTCCGGTGTGGAAGTGCTCCAGCAGCACCGGCGTCACCTCCGCGCCGTGCACCCCGTCGCGGTCGAGCTTGGCCAGCCCCTCGCGAAGCAGCCGATCGTGCAGCGCACTGTCCATTTCGGACTCCGGCGGGATCGGGTTGGTGAGCAGTACTCCCGAATCGGCGAAGCCGCGGTGTGCGGAGATCACCGCGGCGGCCTGCTCCGGGTCCTCCACGCGCCAGCCGACCGGATGCCCCGACGAACGCCGGTAGAACGCCGGGAAGTCGTCGGTGCGGTAGCCGAGCACCGGCACCGAACGCGTTTCCAGCACCTGCAGGGTGGCCGCGATGTCGAGCACGGACTTGACCCCGGAACACACGACCACGGTCGGTACCTTCGCGAGCACCCCGAGATCGGCCGACACGTCCCAGCTCTGCGCGGCGCCGAGATGCACCCCGCCGAGCCCGCCGGTGGCGAACACGCCGATCCCGGCCGCCGCGGCGAGCGCGGACGTGGCGGCCACCGTGGTCGCGCCGGAGCGGCGCAGACCGGCCGCGGGGCCGAGATCGCGCAACGACAGCTTCTCCAGCCCCGCATCGGGTGCGCACACGCGCTCCAGTTCGGCGCGGGACAGGCCGATCACCAGCCGTCCGTCGAGCACCGCGATAGTGGCCGGCACCGCGCCGCCGTCGCGCACCACCTGCTCCAGCCGCAGGGCGACGTCGAGGTTCCGCCCATGGGGCAGGCCGTGGGAAAGGATGGTGCTCTCGAGCGCGACGACGGGGTGACCGTCGCGCAACGCCGAGGCGACCTCGTCAGTGAGGGACAGCGGAGTCTGTGTGGTCACGGACGGACATCATCGGTGATCGCCGGGACCCGCGCGGCAGCGGGTCCGCTACCTGCCGTAGGCGGCCAGGAACATCCGGGCGGCCGCCGCCGCGAGGCGGTCGCGTTCGCGCGAAGACGGGAGCTTCGAGGGCACGAACATGGCCCGGTCCTGAGCCGGCGAAAGGGCCAAGTAGGCGAACTGCGCGGCGGCCAGCCGAAGGTCGTCCGCCGCGAGCAGCCCCGAGGCGACATAGGGCTCCAGGCACTGCGCGGTGACCTCGATGCCCCGCGAAGGCGCCTGCTCGTAATAGCTGACGGCGAGGTCGGGAAACTGCTCGGCCTCGGCGATGATGAGCCGCCGCAGGGACAGGACGTGCTCCTGCAGAACGCCGTCGAGGTACGCGCGCGCCACTGCGGCGAGCCTGCTCTCGAGCTCCTCCCGGGTGCCGGCCGGCGGGTCGCCGAAGCTCCCGGTGATGCGCAGGACCACGGTGTCCGAATTGCGTGCCACGCCTTCCACGATGTCCCGGAAGAGCCGCTCCTTGCCGGTGAACTGCTTGTACACGGTCTGCTTCGAAACTCCCGCCGCGGACGCGATCTCGTCCATGCTCGTGCCCCGGAAACCGTGCCGCAGGAACAGCGTGGTCGCCTCCGCGCGAATGGCCTGGCGCTTCTGCGCCGTGCGCCCGGTCGGCGGCTCGTCTGGGCGGACACTCATGCCGGTCATCATAACGGCGGGAACTGGACAGTCCAGTTCCCGGTGGCTACCATCAGCGCGTGCCGCACGATCCCGCCACCTTCGACCGCTCGGCCGCGGTCACCCGCAGCCTGCTGGGCTGGGGTGTCGTCGCCGGCCCCTGGTATGTGGTCACGAGCCTGGTGCTGGGGCTGACCCGCCCGGGGTTCGATCCGGCAAGGCATGCGCTGAGCCTGCTCATGCTCGGCGAACACGGCTGGCTCGAGCGGGCCGTCTTCGTCGTGTCGGCTCTGATGACGCTGGCCGCGGCCTACGGGGTGCTCCGCGCGGTCCGTGACGGCCGCGGGCTCGCCATCGGCGTGCTCACCGGCGCTTACGGCGGGTGTCTCGTGCTCAGCGCGGCCTTCGGTCCAGATCCTGTGGACGGCTTCCCGCCCGGCACGGGCAGCGGGACGGCATCGGCCGGCGGCATCCTGCATCTGCTCTTCGGCGCGGTCGGTTTCGTCTGCCTCGCCGCGGCGGCGGCCGCGTTCTCGCGCTGGGCCGCCCGGCGCGGCGAAACCGGGGCTGCCCGCCTCGGTCTGGTCTGTGCTCTCGTGGTGCTGGTCGGCTTCGCCGGCGGTGCCGTGCTGGCGCGATCGCCGGCCGGGGTCGCGTTGCTGTGGCTCGCCGTGCTCGGCGGCTGGCTGTGGCTCGCGCTCGCGTCCGCGCACCTCTACCGGGTCGTCCCGCACCCGGTGGTCTCCGAACGAACGCGACCCCAGGAGGCGTGATGACCACGTTCCGTACCGTCCTCGAGGCCACCGGCGGCAAGAACGTCGGCATCGTCGTTCCCGAGGAGATCGTGCTCGGTTTCGGGCGGGGCAAGCGCGTGCCCGTGATCGTCACCGTCGACGGTGGCTACAGCTACCGGACGACGATCGGGGTGATGGGCGGGCGCTACCTCGTCTCGTTCAACGCCGAGACCCGGAAGAACACCGGACGGGGCGCAGGCGACGAGGTCGAGGTGGACCTCGTCGCCGATCCGGATCGCTGAGCGGCCGGGGCGTGTGCGGGCGTTCCGGGGGCGGTGCGGCTGAGGCATGATGGTGGGGTGAGCACCGAGACGCTGACCAAGCCGGAGACCGACAGCACCGAGTCGACCGACGAAGACACCCCGAAGATGTTCCACTACGTGCGCAAGAACAAGATCGCCGAAAGCGCGGTCATGGGCTCGCACGTGGTGGCGCTGTGCGGTGAGGTCTTCCCGGTCACCCGCTCGCCGAAGCCGGGCGCGCCGGTCTGCCCGAAGTGCAAGAAGATCTACGAGGGCCTCCGTCCCGGCGGCGACGACTGACCACCCGGCGCGACCGGGCACTCCTGGGCGAACGAATGTGAAAAGCCTTCACGCGGTGGCTGTGCCCCCGGTGCCGGGCTGATAGATCTGCTGCGCGTCGCCAGTTCCCTCTCCCCAGGAGTACCGGATGCGCAGAACCGGGATCGTCGTTTCGCTTGTCGTGCTGCTCGCCGCGGTGGTACCCGGGACGGCAGGGGCCGTCACCGGGTGGACCACCGTCGGCTCGGACCGGGCCCGCCCGCTGGACGAGAGCCAGGGCCTGGCCACCGTCGAGCGGTCCTCGGGCACGTCCATCCGCTACACCGGGGTCGGCACCGTCGACCCCGGCCTCGCCACGCAGGGCTGGAGCCACCTCGGCGACCCCGGATCCGCGAAGGGCTGGTACGTCGAGCCCTACCAGCGCGACGACCGGGGCGCGAAGCTCTACCGGGTCGAAGCTCCCGACGGCACCCGCGCCGACTACCGGCACGAGCTGGAATCGTGGGAGGCCGACAACAACTCCTTCGCGGCGGTCTCACCGGACGCGAAGTGGCTGGTGTCGGGCGAATGGGGCACGATGGACCGGCTGCTGGTCTACCCGATGCCCGGCGTCGCGGCCACCGATCCGGGCAAGGACCTGCCCTTCGCCTTCTCCGTGCGCCTCGACCACCAGGTGCGCGACGTCCAGGGCTGTGACTTCGTGTCCGGCACCCGGCTGCTGTGCTCCTCCGACGATCCGGACGGCAGCCTCTTCGACACCACCAAGCCACTGCTGCAGGTCGACCTGGACGGCGAGCTGTCCGGCTCGGACGTTGACGGGCACGTGACCTCGCTCGGTCAGCTGCCGCTGGAAAGCTCGTGCGACGGTGACTTCGAGACCGAGGGCATCGACTTCGACGAGCGGGACGGCACCCTGCGGGTCGTGGTCGTGTCGCCGGGCGTGTGCGTGGCGGTCGACAGCAAGACCTGGCGTTTCCAGCAGTAGTACCTCACGACGGGTGCGGCGGGTCCTGCTCGTCGTGCCCGTCGCCGGGGTGCCGGGGCCGGCGCAGCGGCATCGTGGTGCGGTCCCACAGCCGGCGGCCCTCCTCGGCACGCATCCGTTCGCCGGCGCGCTCCATTTCCAGCCGGCGCCATTTGCGCCGCTGGCGCCGCGTCGGGCGGGCCGGCCACAGTTCCTGGATCGCGCTGTTGAAGTAGGCGCCGCCGACCACCGCGAGCCCGATGAAGAACATCAGCAGCAGGAACGCGATCGGGGCGGCCAGCGCACCGTAGGTGTAGCCGGTCTTGGTGATCCAGTTGAGGTAGATGCGCAGCCCGATACTGGACACCAGGAACACCACCATGGCCAGTACCGCGCCGGGCAGCCCGCGGCGCCACGGCAGCCGGCGCGGCAGCGCGAGCTTGTACAGCGTGGTCAGCGCCAGCACGATCATCACGCCGAGCACCGGGTAGTAGAGCGTGCCCACCCAGGACGACACCGTCGGCCGCCACGCGTCCGGGAAGAACTCCGGCAGCAGGTCCGGCCCGATCGCGAGCAGCGGCAGCCCGATCACGAGCACGATCAGGCCGCACAGGTACAGCAGCAGCGCGAAGATCCGCTGCCACACCTCGTTGCGCACGCCGTACTGGTCGTGCGCCACGGTGATCGCGTCCACGAACGACGACATCGCCGACGATCCCGCCCACAGCGAGATGACGAAACCGATCGACACGATCTCGCCCTTGCCGACGGTGAGGATGCTGTTCACCGTCGGCTCGATGATCTCCTGCACCGCGTTCTGGCTGAAGATGGTGCGGCAGAAGGTGATGATCCGGTCGTGCACCGCGCTCACCACGCCCTGGCCGAACCATTCGCCGATGAACCCGAGGCTGCCCAGCAGCCCGAGCAGCAGCGGCGGCAGGGACAGCGTCTGCCAGAACGCGGCCTCGGCGGCCTCGGAGAAGATGTTGCCGTCCCATGCTTTCGCGAGGGTGCGCGTGAGGAGCCGCCACGGTCCCTTGCGGGCGGCCTTCTCCGGCTGCGCCGGCGGCGGATCCGGCGGCGCGGCGGCGGGCGGTGGGTTCTCGGGCACGGCGTTTCCGGGCTGGGTGGCTGGTGACTGGGTGGACGGTGACTCGGTGGACGGTGGGGGAGTGCCGGGTGACCGGGTGTCCGGCGGCGGGCCTTCCGGGGACCGGGTGCCGGGTGGCGTCCGGTCCGGCCGAGCTTCGGGCGATCGCGCCGGGTCCGGCCGAGTCTCGAGTGACCGCGCCGGGTCCCGTCGTGCCTCGTCCGGCGGCAGCCGGTCCGGCTGCGCGCGGTTCGGCCGCCTCTGATCCGACGCGGCCGTCCCGCTGTCCGGTTTCACCTCACCCATGGTGGGTCCCAGCATGGTCCATCCGCGGGTTTTTGGCTCGCCGCCCCCACGGTGCGTACGCGTGCCGGGGGACACCGGCCGTGCCGGTGCCGGGCGCCGCGGGTGCCGGAAGGTAGGCTGACCGGCGTGCCCTCATCGCGGCAAACCGGCGCCGAAGCCGGTGCCACCGTGGGGGTTTTCGCACGTCACGGCCGCGACCGGCGGCCGGAGGAGGGGGTGAGCCGAGCTTTGTCCGAGACGACCCAGGGGGTTCTCGGTGCGCCGCCCGCCGGGCAGGACGCCACCGTGCGGCCGCTGCGGGCCTGGCAGCGCCGCGCGCTCACGAAGTACCTGTCCACCCGGCCGAAGGACTTCCTCGCGGTCGCCACGCCCGGCGCCGGCAAGACGGTGTTCGGGCTGCGGATCGCGGCCGAGCTGCTGTCGGACCGCACGGTCGAGGCGGTCACCATCGTCACGCCGACCGAGCACCTCAAGCACCAGTGGGCGAGCGCGGCCGCGGAGGCCGGCATCGCGATCGACTCGAACTTCCGCAACACCACCGGGGTCACCTCGCGGGACTACCGCGGGGTCGCGGTGACCTACGCGCAGGTGGCCGCGCACCCGACGTTGCACCGGGTGCGCACGGAGAACCGCAAGACACTGGTGATCCTCGACGAGATCCACCACGGCGGCGACGCGAAGTCGTGGGGCGACGCGATCCGCGAGGCGTTCACCCCCGCGGTGCGCCGGCTCGCGCTCACCGGCACCCCGTTCCGCAGTGACGATTCGGCGATCCCGTTCGTCACCTACGAACCGGACGCGGGCGGGTTCCAGCGCAGCAAGGCCGACCACGCCTACGGCTATTCCGACGCGCTCGCCGACGGCGTGGTCCGGCCGGTGGTGTTCCTCGCCTATTCCGGCGAGGCGTCCTGGCGTACCAGTGCGGGCGAGGAGTTCACCGCGCGGCTGGGTGAACCGCTGACCGCCGAGCAGAACGCCCGGGCGTGGCGTACCGCGCTCGATCCGGCGGGCGAATGGGTGCCCGCGGTGCTGCAGGCCGCCGACACCCGGCTTTCCCAGGTCCGCCAGGGCGTCCCGGACGCCGGCGGCCTGGTCATCGCCACCGACCAGGAATCCGCCCGCGCGTACGCGAAGATCCTGCAGCGCATCTCCGGCGAGATGCCCACGCTGGTGCTGTCCGACGATCCGAAGGCGTCCGGGCGGATCAAGGAGTTCTCCGAGACCACCGAACGCTGGATCGTCGCGGTGCGGATGGTCTCCGAAGGTGTCGACGTGCCGCGGCTGGCGGTCGGTGTGTACGCCACGAGCGCGTCCACGCCGCTGTTCTTCGCCCAGGCGATCGGCCGGTACGTGCGGGCGCGGCGCAAGGGCGAGACGGCGAGCGTGTTCCTGCCGAGCGTGCCGGTGCTGCTGGAGCTGGCCAGTGAGCTGGAAGCGCAGCGCGACCACGTGCTCGGCAAACCGCACCGGGAGAAGGAAGGCTGGGACGACGAACTGCTCGCCCAGGCCAACCGGACCGAGGACGAACCGGGCGAGGAGGAGAAGGCGTTCACCTCGCTGCACGCCTCGGCCGAGCTCGACCAGGTGATCTACGACGGCAACTCGTTCGGCACCGCGGTCTTCTCCGGGACCGACGAGGAGCAGGAGTACCTCGGCCTGCCCGGGCTGCTCGAGCCCGACCAGGTGCGCGCGCTGCTGCGCAAGCGGCAGGAGGAGCAGCTCGCGGACGAGAAGCGGCGCCGGCCCGCCGCCGACGACCAGCCCGCGGCACCCGCCCGTCCGCAGTCGGTCAGCGAGCGGATCGCCGCGTTGCGCAAGGAACTGAACGCGCTCGTCGGCATGTACCACCACCGGACGAAAAAGCCGCACGGCGCGATCCACAACGAACTACGCAGGGTGTGCGGCGGACCGCCCACTGCGATGGCCACGGTGGAACAGCTCGAGGAACGGATCGTCACGCTCCGCTCCTGGTGACGCGCGTTCCGTCCCGGCCACCTCCCGTCGTGCGGTCGGTGAAGGCTTCCTCGCGGGAAATCCAGTTCCGTCGAGGAGGCGTCGCGGGCTTCCGGTGCTACTCGAAACCGTCACCGTCGGTGAGTGGTACGGACCACTGCGTCAGAGTCGGGAGTGTTTCCGGCTCCTGTTGCCGAACCGTGTCCATTTGGTGTCGTTCCATCGATCCAGCCATCTTCCCCGAAGCCCCTCGGCGACATATGTTGTCGGCCACAACATATGCGCGACGGTGCGCCGGCCTCCCCGGATCCACCGCCCGCGAGCTTGATCCGGAAGGAACGAGGATGCGCAGCAGAACCCTTACCCTCCTCGCCGCGACGGTGAGTGCCGGCCTGGTGCTCACCGCGTGCGGCGCGAACAGCTCGAACGCCGGGGACTCGGGGGACGACAGCTCCTCGGGTGCACCGGCCCCGGCCGGCGGCGGCGCCAACGGCAAGGTCGGCGTGATCCTCCCGGAGACCGCCACCTCGGCCCGCTGGGAGGCCTTCGACAAGCCGATGCTGCAGTCCGCGCTGGCGGCGCAGGGCTTCTCCTCGGACATCCAGAACGCCCAGGGCGACAACCAGAAGTTCGCCTCGCTGGCCGACGGGTTCATCAGTCAGGGCGTCAAGGTCTTGATCATCGCGCCGTCCGATCCGGCGGTCGGCGCCCAGATCGAGTCCAAGGCCAAGAAGGCGGGCATCCCGGTCATCGACTACGACCGCCCCAGCCTCGGCGGTTCGGCCGACTACTACGTCTCCTTCGACAACGAGAAGGTCGGCGAGCTGCAGGCGCAGGGCCTGGCCGACGCGCTGAAGGCCAAGAAGGGCGCGGCGGTCGTGCAGATCGAGGGCGCGCCGACGGACAACAACGCGACCCTCTTCGGCGACGGTCACGACAAGGTCCTCAACCCGCTCTACGCCTCGGGCCAGCTGACCAAGGTCCAGAAGCAGCCGATCAACGACTGGGACCCGCAGGTGGGCGGCCAGACCTTCGAGCAGATCTTCAGCCGCGCGGGCGGCAAGGTCGACGGCGTCGTCGCGGCGAACGACGAGCTGGCGGGCGCGGTCATCACGGTGCTGAAGAAGAACGGCCTCAACGGCAAGGTTCCGGTCACCGGCCAGGACTCCACCTCGGCCGGGCTGCAGGCCATCCTGCGCGGTGACCAGCTGCTGACCATCTTCAAGCCGATCAAGGAAGAAGCCGAGAACGCGGCGAAGCTGGCCGGCGCGCTGGCCAAGAACGACACCGCGGCCGCGGACAAGATCGCGACCGGCAAGCTGCACGACCCGAAGAACAACCGGGACCTGAAGTCGGTGCTGCTGACCCCGCAGCTGATCACCGTCAACGACGTCAAGAAGGTCGTCGACCAGGGCTACGTGAAGGCCTCGGAGGTCTGCGTCGGCGACCTCGCCGCCAAGTGCAGCCAGTACGGCATCTCCTGAGCCGGCCCCGGTAGCACCCAGAGCACCGGGCCGGAGCGCGTGCCCCCCGACCACGCGCCCCGGCCCGGTCCCCACGCGAGAGACAAGCGAATCCCATGAGTGAGCCCATTCTCGACATCACCGGCCTGAACAAGAGCTTCGGCCCGGTCCACGTCCTGCACGACGTGGACTTCGCCGTGCGGGCGGGCGAAGTGACCGCGCTCGTCGGCGACAACGGGGCCGGCAAGTCCACTTTGGTCAAATGCGTCGCGGGCATCCACCCGTACGACACCGGCACGGTGCGCTTCGAGGGCAAGGAAGCCCACATCCACGGCCCGAAGGACGCCTCCGAGCTCGGCATCGAGGTCGTGTACCAGGACCTCGCGCTGGCCGACAACCTCGACATCGTGCAGAACATGTTCCTCGGCCGCGAACGCGGCAGCTCCTGGCTGCTGGACGAGGCCGCGATGGAGAAGGCCGCGCGCGAGACGCTGGCCTCGCTCTCGGTCCGCACGGTGAAGTCCGTGCGCACGCCCGTTTCCGCGCTGTCCGGCGGGCAGCGCCAGACCGTGGCGATCGCGAAGTCGGTGCTGTGGAACAGCCAGGTCGTCATCCTCGACGAGCCGACCGCGGCCCTCGGCGTGGCGCAGACCCGGCAGGTGCTCGACCTGGTCCGCCGGCTGGCCGAACAGGGCCTCGGTGTGGTGCTGATCAGCCACAACAT
Organism: Amycolatopsis jiangsuensis; assembly: GCF_014204865.1. Classification (NCBI taxonomy): domain Bacteria; kingdom Bacillati; phylum Actinomycetota; class Actinomycetes; order Pseudonocardiales; family Pseudonocardiaceae; genus Amycolatopsis; species Amycolatopsis jiangsuensis. Next base: position 2,583,507 of record NZ_JACHMG010000001.1, on the reverse strand, counting down.
GGCCGACGTGTTCGAGGTCGCCGACCGCATCGACGTGCTGTACCTGGGCAGGCTCGTGGCGGAGGTCATGACCAAGGACGTCACGCACAGCCAGATCGTCGAACTGATCACCGCGGGCCGGTCCGGTGACCTCGGCCTCGCCCGCCCCGAAGCCGTCGCGCTGTGAGCAGCAACGAGAAAGAACCCGTCATGACTGAAACCCCCGCGAAGCCCGCGAGTCCCGAGGCGGGCAGCGGCGCGATCACCGATTTCGGCATCGACACCACGTCGATGTCCACCGGCGAAGCCATCAAGGACTACTTCGCCCGGATGAAGGACGGCCAGCTCGGCTCCATCCCCGCCGTGCTGGGTGTCATCGCGCTGGCGATCCTGTTCAGCGCGCTGTCCGGCGACTTCTTCACCCTGCGCAACATCGCGAACCTGCTGGAGCAGGGTGCCGGGCAGACCATCATCGCGATGGGCATCGTGTTCGTGCTGCTGCTCGGCGAGATCGACCTGTCGGCGGGTACCGCGTCGGGCGTGTGTGCCGGGCTGATGGCCCTGCACTACGTCCGCGGCGGGAACCTGCTGGGCTCCATGGGGACCGGCGTGTTCGTCACCTTCATCGTGGTGCTGGTCCTCGCCGTGGTGCTGGCGCTGCTGCAGCGGATCTGGGCCGGTGCGGTCATCTCGGTGATCGGCATCGTGATCATCCTGGTCGGCGCGCCGGTGAACGCGTGGGTGGAGTTCGCGATCGCGATCTGCACCGGCACCGCGATCGGCTGCATCACCGGGTTTCTGGTCTCGAAGATCGGCATGCCCTCGTTCGTCGTCACGCTGGCGTTGTTCATCGTGTGGCAGGGCGTGCTCCTGCAGTTCATCGGTGAGGGCGGCACGCTGCCGATCAGCAACAACGACACGCTCAACGCGGTCGCCAACGGCAACTTGTCAGTGGTCGGCAGCTGGATCCTGTTCATCGTCGCGGTGGGCGGGTACGCGCTGGTGGCGCTCGGGCAGCACTTCACCCGGCTGCGGCGGGGACTGGTGGTGCAGCCGACGCCGATCGTGCTGTTCAAGGTCGGGGTGATCGCGGTGCTGGCCGCGGTCTCGACCTACCTGCTCACGGTGAACCGCTCGTCCAACGACCTCGTGACCATCGAGGGCGTGCCGTACGTGGTGCCGATCGTGCTGGTGCTGTTGTTCGCGGGCACCTACGTGCTCAACCGGACCCGCTACGGGCGGCACCTGTACGCGGTCGGCGGCAACAAGGAAGCCGCCCGGCGTGCCGGTATCAACGTTCCCAAGCTGCGGACCAGCGTGTTCGTGATCAGCTCTTCGTTCGCCGCGGTCGGCGCGATCGTGTACTCGTCGAAGATCGGTGCGGTGAACCCGCAGTCCGGCGGCCTCAATACGCTGCTGTTCGCGGTGGGCGCGGCGGTGATCGGCGGTACCTCGCTGTTCGGCGGCAAGGGCCGGATCATCGACGCGGTGATCGGTGGTGCCGTGCTGGCGATCGTGAACAACGGTCTCGGGCTGCTCCAGCAGTCGGCGGCCGTGGTGAACATCGTGACCGGCCTGGTGCTGATGCTGGCCGCGACCGTCGACGCGTTGTCCCGGCGGCGAGCCGAGGCGTCGGCACGCTGAGCACCGATGGGACGATGATCAGGTGAGCAGCTCGCCCGTCGCCCGCCCGGACGAGGTGCGCCGGCACAATCGCACGACGCTGCTGCGGCTGCTGCACGTCGGCGGGCCGAGCACCCGTGCGGCGCTGGCGACCGCGCTCGGCCTCAACCGCAGCACGATCAAGACCCTCGTCGACGGCCTCACCGAGGCCGGCGTCGTCGAGGAGCGGGTGCCCCGGCCGGGGCGGGGGGCGGGCCGCCCCTCGCTCCTGGTCCTGCCGCAGCCGCACGCCGCGGTCGTGCTCGCGGTCGACCTGCAGGTGGAGCACGTCGCGATCGCGCTGGTCGGGCTGGGCGGGCAGATCCTGGCCAGGGACAGCTGGAACCTGCGCACGCCCACCCGTACCGCCGACGAGGTGATCACGCACGTGATCGAGTCGACCCGGGTGCTCGCCGGCGATCTCGGGGTGGACCCGGTCGCCGGCGGCATCTCGGTGCCCGGGGTCGTGCGCCGGGCGGACGGGCACGTGCACGAGGCACCGAACCTGCGCTGGACCGACGTCGCCCTCGGTGAACGTCTCACCAGCGTGCTGCGCATTCCCATCGTGATCGGCAACGACGCCGAACTGGGCGCGGTCGCCGAGCACCTGCGTGGCGCGGCCCGTGGTTCGTCGGACGCGGTGTACGTGTCCGCCGACGTCGGCGTGGGCGGCGGCGTGATCGCGCAGGGCTCGTCGCTGAGCGGGGGAGCGGGTTACTTCGGCGAGATCGGGCACATGGTGATCCGTCCCGGCGGCCGGCCGTGCTACTGCGGCAACAGCGGATGCTGGGAGACCGAAATCGGTGAGGCGGCGCTGTGCCGCGCACTGGGCCTGCCGGAGGAGACCCCGCGCGGCGCCATCCTCGTGGAATTGCGTGAACTGGCCCGAGACGCCGAAGCCGCGCTGGAGCGGCTGTCGGAGTTCGCCGAATGGCTGACGCTGGGCCTGGTGAACGTGGTGAATCTGCTGGGGCCGCAGCTGGTGGTCCTCGGCGACCTGCTGATGGTCCTGCCGGATCCGGTGATCGACGCGGTCGCTGAGGAGGTCCACCGCCGCAGCCTGGTCAGCCGGGCGGTCGGCGGGATCCGCATCGTGAGCTCGGCGCTGGGTGCGGACGTGAAGCTGCTGGGCGCCGCGGAAGTGGCTTTCGAAACGGCGCTGGACACGGTCTGAGGCCCGTTACCCGCGGTGGTTCCGCCCGTCGATGAGGGACACCAGGGTCGAGACGAGTTCCTCGGCGGTGCTGTGCCATCTGTCCGCGGACAGATGGCCGTTGACCGCCATGTCCGTGATGCCGTGCGCGGTGGCCAGCAGCAGCGGCGCGAACCGGCCGGCATCCTGAGCGCCGACGAGATCGCCGACGATGGCGAGGAACTCGTCCTGGGCGCGTTCGGCGGCCGTGCTCGCCGCGCCGACCGCGACCGGGTCGCCGGCCGGGGAGGCGAACATCAGCCGGTACAGGTGCGGCTGACGGCGGCCGATCGTCATCAGCTCGGCCAGGCCTCGGTGCAGCGCGTCGGCCGGGGACACCTGCGGATCGGTGCGGACGGCTCGCACCTGGTCCGCCAGCCGTTCCAGTGCTTCGGCCGCGATGGTGGTCAGCAGGCTGTCCTTGTCGGGGAAGTGCCCGTACGGCGCGCCGCGGGAGACGCCCGCCCGCGCCCCGACCGCGCGCAACGTCACCGCGTCCGGACCTCCGCTGTCCAGCAGGCCGGCCGCCGCGGCGAGCAGGGCACGGCGCGTCGCGGCGGCGGATTCCACCCGGCTGACCATGCCGGCCACCGTACCGTTTGACACTGTCATGTGAAATGCCTACCGTCATTGACATGACAGCGTCACATGAAATGTCGCCGGACCAGGTCGTCGTGACCGGGGCCTCGACCGGGATCGGCGCGGCGACCGCGCGCGAACTGGCCTGCCGGGGTTTTCACGTGCTCGCCGGCGTCCGCCGTGCGCAGGATGCCGATGCGCTCCGCGGCCCGGGTGTCGAGCCGGTCATCCTCGACATCACCGAGCCCGCTCACGTCGCGGAGCTGGCCGACCGCGCCGGCTCGCGGCCGGGCGCGCTGCGGGCAGTGGTGAACAACGCCGGGATCTCGATCAACGCCCCGGTCGAGGCCTTGGCGCTGGACGAGTGGCGGCGGCTGTACGAGGTCAACCTGTTCGGGCACGTCGCCGTCACCCAGGCCCTGCTGCCCGAGCTGCTGCGTCACTCCGGCCGCGTGGTCAACGTCAGCTCGGTCGGCGGCAAGGTCGCTATGGCGACCTACGGTCCGTACGCGGGGACGAAGTTCGCCCTGGAGGCGGTCAGTGACGCGTTGCGCCGGGAACTCGCGCCGCTGGGGGTGCGGGTGGTCGTCGTCGAACCCGGAGGGGTGCGTACGGAGATGGGTGAGCGGGGTATGGCCACCACGCGTGAGCTGGCCGCCGCCATGTCGCCGGAACACCGGGAACGCTACGGACGGCTGGTCCAGGCGATCGTCTCGCAGACCGCCGCGGGCACGTCAGGCGGTGTGCCCGCCGCCGAGGCGGCCAGGGTGATCGCGAAAGCCGTGACCGCCGAGAAACCCCGCACGCGCTACCCCATCGGCCGCGACGCGGCCCTGATCACGCGCCTCGCGCGGATCCTGCCGGACCGCGCCCTCGACCGTCTCATCGCGGCTGCGCTCCGCCCGCACTACCGGAAATCCACCACCGAAGCCGGGGCGAGCGGCTGACCGGCCGCTCGGTAACGGAAGTCGCTGCTGGCGAAGGTCCGTGCGAGACTCACGGGAATCTGGGCCGTGAGCACGGGTCGCGGTCCCAGAGTGTGGACAGCGGCTCGGAAGGTCGGCACCGGGCTCGGAAGGTGGCACGGTCCGGCAACACCGGCGCCGAACCGGGAACACTGGCAGCGGTCCAGGCACGCCGGTAGCGGGCTGTGAAGACCGGCAGCGGTCCGAGAAGACCGTCGGCGGGCCGGGCGGGGCCGGGAGCACCGGCAACGGTCCGGGAAGACCGTCAGCGGGCCGGGCGGGGCCGGGAGCACCGGCAACGGTCCGAGAAGACCGTTAGCGGGCCGGGAGGCCGTGAGCGCCGGCATCAGACCGAGAGCACTGGCAACGGTCCGGGGACCGGCGGCGGCCCGTGAAGGCCGGGCACACCGGCACCGGGCCCGGAACGCACCGGAGGCGGCAGATGCGCTGGGCATCCGCCGCCTCCGGGGTCGAAGTCGGGTGCTACTTCTGGATCTGGGCCGCGAGTTCCTTGAGCTTCGCCTCGTGTTCCCGGGCGTGGTGGCCGCAGAAGAGCAGTTCGCCTCCGGAGCTGAGCACGGCGCGTACCTGAGCTGCTGCTCCGCACCGGTCGCAACGGTCGGCGGCGGTCAATTCGGGGCGGGTGAGCGTCGGTGTTGTCATGGGGGTCTCCCTCCGTCCCGGTACCGGTTCCCCGGTACCTCGATCCAGCTACGCCCACTTCGGAACTGATGCCTTCGGCGGGGATCGCTTCCGGCTCCGCGGTGTTCGTGCTTCCACTCTTGCAGACGTTTCGCTGCCCGCAAGTGTTCCCGCGCCGGTGGGAGGTGCGTCACGCCGAATTACCCCGGTTGCCGTAGCGCGGCGCGGGCCACGCTGCTCCACCCCACCCAACGCCGGACGTTTTCCGTGGTCAGGCACGATGCGGGGGTGGATTCTGTGCACCCCGGGAAACGGTTCGGCGCGATTCCGGCCCCCGTCTTGTTCGTTCTCAGCGGAATTTCCATGTATGCCGGAGCGGCCATCGCGGTCGGGCTTTTCGGGCACGCCACCCCTGCCGGGGTGGCGTGGCTGCGCTGTCTCGGCGCGGCCGTCGTGCTGCTGGCCTGGCGGCGGCCGCCGCGCGCCGCGTGGCGGGGGAGGCGGGTGCTGCTCGCCGGCACGTTCGGGCTGGTGACGGCCGGGATGAACGTCGTGTTCTACGAGGCCATCGCCCGGTTGCCGCTGGGCACGGTGGTGGCGTTGGAGTTCGCCGGTCCGGTGGTCGTCGCGGCGGCCGGGTCGCGCAGCCGCCGCGACCTCGCCGCGCTCGGGCTGGTCGCGGCCGGGGTGGTCGCGATCGCCGACGTGAAGCTGGCCGGCAGCGCGCTCGGCGTGGTGTTCGCGCTGGCGGCTGCGGCCGCCTGGGCGGGCTACATCGTGCTCGGCAAACGGGTGGCGGTCGGCGGGGACGGCATCGACGCGCTGGCGATCGGCTTCGCCGTGGCCACGGTGGCGCTGTCGCCGCTCGCGTTCGGCACCGGCGAGGTGTGGTCTTCGCCACGGCTGCTCGTGCTCGGCATCGGCGTCGGGGTGCTCTCGACCGTGGTGCCCTACGTGCTCGACCAGCTGGTGCTGCGCCGGCTCGGGCAGGCCCGGTTCGCGGTGCTGCTGGCACTGCTGCCGGTGACCGCCGGCGTGGTCGGGTTCGTGGTGCTGGCCCAGATACCGAGCCTGCCCGAGGCGCTGGGCACGGTGGCCGTGGTCGCCGGGCTCGTGCTGCGTGGCCGGGACGGCCCACCGGCCGAACCACCGGGCTGAACGCACGCTGCTCCGGGATACTGGCAACCGCGAGGAAACCAATCGCGAAGCGGCGACGAGGAGGTGGCGATGACCAAGGCGGCGTCGGCGGCGGCGAAGGACCTGGCCGCGGCGGGAGCCGGCGGCGTCCACCTGGCCTGGGCGGACAACAACGGCATCCCGCGTTCGCGGATCGTGCCGGTCGACGGGCTGGCCGACGCGGCGGCCCGCGGGATCGGCGCGACCACCCTGTTCGCCGTGTTCGACAGCCACGACGCGATCACCTACGCCCATCCCGGGCTGGCGACGCCGTCCGGTGACCTGCGGCTCGTCCCGGTCGTGGAACGGATCCGCCGGCTGACCGGACAGCCCGCGCTCGCGTGGGCACCGGCCTGGCAGCGCACCGTAAACGGCGCGCCGTCGCCGTACTGCCAGCGTTCGGTGCTCGAACGGCAGGTGGCCGAGGCGGCCCGGCGCGGCCTCGAATTCCGGGCCGGTTACGAGATGGAGTTCATGGTCACGGCCGGCGACGCCCCCGGTCATCCCGGCCCCGCCTACAGCCCGCACGCGCTGATCGGCTTGGACGCGTTCGTGGCGGCGCTCCTGCACGACTTCGCCGGGAACGGCCTGCGGATCGGCCAGCTGCACGCCGAGTACGGCGCCGCGCAGCTCGAGGTGTCGCTGGCGGCCACGGATCCGCTGTCCGCGGCCGACGACCAGCTGCTCGCCCGCCAGACCATCCACGCGGCCGCGCACGCGCACGGGCTCCGGGTGAGCTTTTCGCCGGTGCCCGACCTCGACACCGCCGGCAACGGCTGGCACCTGCACACTTCCGTGCGCCGCAAGGGCCGCAACCTGCTCGCCGGAACCGGCTTGCCGGACGCCGACGGCGCCGCCTACCTCGGTGGGCTGCTGCGCGATCTGCCCGCGCTGACCGCCATCACCGCTCCGAGCGTCCCGTCCACGCTGCGGCTGCGGCCGGGGTTCTTCGCCGGGGCGTACGGATTCTGGGGCGTGGAGAACCGCGAGGCGCCGCTGCGGTACGTACCCGGCTCGGCGATGCTCGGCGAGAGCCACGCGAACGTCGAGCTGAAGGCCTCGGACGCCTCGGCCAACCCGTACCTCGCGCTGGCCGTCGTCCTCGCGGCCGGGATGGCCGGAATCGAGGACGGTGTGGCCCCGCCCGCGCCCATCGGCGAGGATCCGGGCACCTGGAGCGAGGCGGAACGGGAAACCCGCGCCGTGCGGCCGTTGCCCGCGAGCCCGGCCGAGCAGGACGCCGCGCTGCTGGCCTGCCCGCGGGTGTCCGAGGTGCTGGGTGAAGACCTGCTGGGTGCTTTCCGCGCCGTGCGGGCCTCGGACGCGCAGTGGGCGGCCGAACGGACCCCGGAGGAGATCGTCGCCGCGCACCGGTGGCGGTACTGACCCTGCCGTGTGGAACTGTTCGTGGTGATGTCTTCCGATGTGGACGGTACCGGGCTGTCCGGCGTGCACTGGCTTCCCGGCGGCGAGCGGCTGGTCGCCGAGGCACGCGCGGAGATGCCGCAGAAGGACGGTCTCGCGGCCGCTTTCACCGCGCTCGCGGTCCTGCGCGCGGCGGGCGTCGCGGGGTCCGATCAGGACGAGGTCGCGATCACCGCGGGCACGGTACGGGATTTCGCGCCGCCGCCCCCGGGTGCCGTGCTGCGCCAGGACTTCCGCCTCGACGTCCCGCGGGACCCGGTCCACGCGGGGACTTCCGCGCCGGAGCTCGCCGGTGCGCTCCGGACGTTGTCCGGCGGCCGGCTCGAAGTCGCCGGAGTGTCCGGGCCCTGGCGGCCCGATGCGCTGTTCGACCTCCTGCTGGAGCTGTGGGACCTGCCGCGGGTGGCCGTGCTCGCGCGGCTGGATCCGGCGGAGCTGGGTGCGCCGGACACCCCGCGGCGGGCGTTGACCGACTACCTCGCCACCGGCATCCCTCCACTGTGGACCAACCGGTGGCGTCCGCCCGCGCCGCACCACGTCCTGATCGCCGGGGTGCGGATCGGCGCGGAGGGCACCCTGCTGTCCGTTGTGGACACCTACCGGGAGGTCGGCGCGCACGGCGTGCACGAGCAGCCCCTGGAATGGGTCACCGCGGGCCTGGACACCGTGCTGCTGGTGGCCGACGCCGACCACGCCGCGTTCCTGGAACGGACGGCGCGGCAGGCGTGATCAGCCGCGGCGGAGCCAGAAGGTGAGCCCGGCCTCCTCGTGGGGTTTCTCCGCCCACTCCGGTTCGCCCGGCGCGAAAACGGTGGCCAGCACCTCCTCGGCGACGAGGTCGTGGTGCTCGGCCAGCGCCTCGGCCGTGTCGTCGTCCGCCGCCACGTAACGCAGCTCGATCCGGTCGGACACCTCAAGGCCGCCGGCCTTGCGTGCCTCCTGGACGAGCCGGATCGCGTCGCGTGCCAGCCCGGCACGGCGCAGCTGCGGGGTCAGCGCCAGGTCCAGTGCGAGTGTGGCGCCCGCTTCGGAGACCGCCGCCCAGCCTTCACGCGGCGTCTCGGTCACGATGACTTCGTCCGGCGACAGCGCGACGGGCTCCCCGCCGACCAGCACGCTCGCGGTCCCGGCGGCGAGATCCCGTTGCAGGGCCGCCGCGTCCGCGGCCGCGATCGCCTTCGCGACGTCCTGGACGCCCTTGCCGAACCGCTTGCCGAGCGGCCGGAAATGTGCCTTCGCCGTGGTGTCCACCAGCGGCCCGCCGGCCTCGGCCAGGCTCAGCACCGCACCGACGTTCAGCTCGGCGGCGATCTCCGCCAGCAGCTCCGAGCCGAGTTCCGCGAAGCCCTGCGCGGACGCCAGTGCGCGGGAGAGCGGCTGCCGGATCTTCATCCCCGACTCGGCACGCGCGGTGCGGCCGAGTTCGACCAGGCGGCGTGCCAGGTCCATCTGCTCCCGCAATGCCGGATCGACCAAGGACTCCTCGGCGACCGGATAGGTCGCCAGGTGCACCGAAAGCGGCGCCTCCGGTTCCGCCGGCACCACGAGGTCCTGCCACACCCGTTCGGTGACGAACGGGGTGATCGGCGCGAGTAGCAGGGTCAGCGTGCGGACCGCTTCGTGCAGGGTCGCCAGCGCGGCCGGGTCACCGCGCCAGAACCGGCGGCGGCTGCGCCGGACGTACCAGTTGGACAGGTCGTCGACGAAACCGGCCAGCAGCTTCCCGGCCTCCTGCAGGTCGAACGCCTCCATCGCGGCGTCCGTCCGGCGCACCAGGTCGTGCAGTTCCGACAGCAGCCAGCGGTCCAGCACCGGCCGCTCCCGCGGCGCCGGGTCCGCGGCCGAGGGCATCCAGCCGGCGGTACGGCCGTAGAGCGCCTGGAAGGCCACGGTGTTCCAGTACGTCATCAGGGTTTTGCGGACCGCTTCCTGCAGCGTGGTGTCCCCGACCCGCCGGTTCGCCCACGGCGAGCCCACCGCGGCCATGAACCATCGCACCGCGTCCGCGCCGTGGCGCTCCAGCAGCGGCAGCGGTTCGAGGATGTTGCCGAGGTGCTTGGACATCTTCCGGCCGTCCTCGGCCACGATGTGCCCGAGACAGACCACGTTCTCGTAGGCGGAGCGGTCGAAGACCAGCGTGCCCACCGACATCAGCGTGTAGAACCAGCCGCGCGTCTGGTCGATCGCCTCGCAGATGAACTGCGCGGGGTAGCTGCTCTCGAACAGTTCCTTGTTCCGGTGCGGATAGCCGAACTGCGCGAACGGCATCGAGCCCGAGTCGTACCAGGCGTCGATCACCTCCGGCACCCGGCGGGCCGTTTTCCCGCAGTGACAGGGGAACACGATCTCGTCCAGGTACGGCCGGTGTGGGTCCACATCGGACACGTCACGGCCGGCCAGCTCACTCAGCTCGGCCAACGAGCCCACGCAGGTGAGGTGGTCGTCCGGGCAGCGCCAGATCGGCAGCGGCGTGCCCCAGTACCGCGACCGCGACAGCGCCCAGTCGACGTTGTTGGTCAGCCAGTCGCCGTACCGGCCGTGTTTGATCGTCTCCGGATGCCAGGTCGTGCGCTCGTTCTCTCGCAGCAGCTTGTCGCGGACCGCGGTGGTGCGCACGTACCAGGAAGGCTGCGCGTAGTAGATCAGCGCGGTGTGGCACCGCCAGCAGTGCGGATAGCTGTGCTCGTACGGCTGCTCCCGCAGCAGCAGGCCGCGTTCGCGCAAATCGGTGACGAGCGGGGCGTCGGCCTCCTTGAAGAACATCCCGCCGACCAGCGGCACCCGCGGTTCGAAGGTGCCGTCCGGGCGGACCGGGTTGACCATCGGCAGGCCGTAGGCGCGGCAGCTGGCGAGGTCGTCCGCTCCGAAGGCAGGGGACTGGTGCACGAGGCCGGTGCCGCTCTGGGTGGTGACGTAGCCGGCGAGGATCACGAAATGCGCGTTCGGCACGTCGACCAGCTCGAACGGGCGGCGGTAGGTCCAGCGCTCCAGCTCCGTGCCGCGGAACGACTCGCCGGTGCGCGTCCAGCCCTCGCCCAGCGCCGTCCCGACGAGCTCGTCCGCGACGACCAGCCGCTCGGTCCCGTCGGTGGCCACGACGTAGGTGACGTCCGGGTGCACGGCCACCGCGGTGTTGGAGACGAGCGTCCACGGGGTGGTCGTCCAGACCAGCAGCGCGGCGGTACCGGCGAGCGGCCCCGAGGTCAGCGGGAACCGTACATAGACCGAGGGATCCACGTCGGTTTCGTAGCCTTGGGCCAGTTCGTGGTCCGAAAGCGCGGTCTGGTCCCGCGGGCACCACGGCGCGACGCGGAAGTCTTCGACCAGCAGGCCCTGGTCGAAGATCTGCTTCAGCGACCACCACACCGACTCGATGTACTCCGGGTCCATGGTGCGGTACGCGTCGTCCAGGTCGACCCAGTAACCCATGCGCTCGGTCAGCTCGGCGAACGCGTCGGTGTGCCGGGTGACCGATTCGCGGCACCGCGCGGCGAACTCGGCGATGCCGTACTTCTCGATGTCCGGCTTCCCGGCGAGCCCGAGCTCCTTCTCCACGGCGAGTTCGACCGGCAGGCCGTGGCAGTCCCAGCCGGCCTTGCGGGCCACGTGGTAGCCCTTCATCGTCCGGTGCCGCGGGAAGACGTCCTTGAACACCCGGCTCTCGATGTGGTGCGTGCCCGGCATGCCGTTGGCCGTGGGCGGGCCCTCGTAGAAAATCCAGCCGGGCCGGCCCGCGGTCTGCTCCAGGCTGCGCGCGAACACGTCGTGCGTTCGCCAGAAATCGAGGACCTCGTGGTCTACCGCAGGCAGGTCCACCTGCGCGGGCACCGGCTTGTACATGCGCCCACGATACGGGGGCGGCTCAGCTCTCCTCGCGCGCGGCCAGCCGGGAGTGCTTGCGCCCGTAGAAGAAGTAGATGAGCAGGCCGAGCACCAGCCAGGCGGCGAACCGGATCCAGGTGAGCACGTCCAGGTTCAGCATCAGGTAGAAGCAGGCCAGCGCGGCGATGATCGGCAGCACCGGGGAGAACGGCACGGTGAACGGGCGCTTCAGGTCCGGCCGCCGCTTGCGCAGCACCGGGACCGCCACCGCGACGATGATCATCGCGGACAGCGCGCCGATGCTCACCATGTCCGACAGCGCGTCGATCGGCACGAAGGCGGCGAGCACGGCGATCAGCACGGCGCCGCCGATGGTCATCCGGTGCGGGGTGCCCCAGCGCGGATGCGTGGTGCCGATCGCCTTGGGCAGCAGGCCGTCGCGGCCCATCGCGAAGCCGATCCGGCCGATGGTGACCAGTTCGACCATCATCACCGAGGTCAGCCCGGTGACCGCGCCGAGGGAGATCAGCGCGCCCACCCAGTGCTGGCCGACGCTGTCGAACGCGGCCGCGAGCGGGGCACCGGCGTCGATGTCGGTGAACGGGACCATGCCGGTCAGCACGATCGAAACCGCGACGTAGAGCACCGTGCACAGGGCAAGCGCACCGAGGATGCCCACGCGCAGGTCCTTGCGCGGGTTGATGGTTTCCTCGCCGAGGTTCGCGAGTGCCTCGAACCCGGTGTAGGAGAAGAAGACCACGGCCGCCGCGGCGACCACGCCCGCGAAGCCGTACACCGACTGCTGCATGCCCAGCGCTGCCTGCACCACCGGCTGTTCCAGCACCGCGGTGCCGCCCGAGGGCGGCTGCGAGGGCGGCACGAACGGCGTCAGGTTGGCGCCCTTGATGAAGAACACGCCCACCACGACGATCAGCACGCACACCGCGACCTTCACGATCACCAGCAGGTTCGTCAGCCAGGACGAGTACTTGATGCCCAGGACCGCGACCACGGTGAGCACCGCGATGATGAGCACCGCGCCGAGGTTGACCTTCGCGTCCTCGCCGAACCACTCGGGCGACAGCCCGAGCAGATTGGCCAGGTATCCGGACCAGCCGCGGGAGACCACCGCGGCGCCGAGCGCGAACTCCAGCAGCAGGTCCCAGCCGATGATCCAGGCGAAGACCTCGCCGAGCGTGGCGAAGGCGTAGGTGTAGGCGCTGCCGGCGGTGGGCACGCTGGAGGCCAGCTCCGCGTAGCAGATCGCGGCGAGCGCGGCGACCACGGCGCCGATCACGAAGGACAGCGTGACCGCCGGTCCGGCGTGACTCTTGGCCTCGACCCCGGCGAGGGTGAAGATGCCGGTGCCGATGATGATGCCGACGCCGAAGCCGATCAGATCGCGTCCCTTGAGCCGCCGCTTCAGCTCGCCGGATTCCTGCCGCTGCAGCACCTCGTCCACGTTCACCGTTCTGCGCACGCCCATGGGGGAACGGTAGAAGGTCGCCGGTCCGGGCGCAGATCGGGCGCGGCTCAGTCCGGTGCCAGGCCGTGCTCCTGGGCCAGGATCGCCGCCTGCACGCGGGAGCGCAGGCCGAGCTTGGTCAGCACCCGGGACACGTGGGTCTTGACCGTGGCCTCGCCGATGTGCAGCCGGCTGGCGATCTGCGCGTTCGACAGGCCGGCCCCGAGGCAGCTCAGCACCTCGTGTTCCCGGCCGGTCAGCTCGCCGAGCCCGGCCGGCGCGCTCGCCTGCCGGTCGGTGGACTGCGCGAACGCGGTGATCAGCTTGCGCGTCACCTGCGGTGCCAGCACGCCCTCACCCGCGGCGACCAGCTTGACCGCCTCGATCAGCCGCGGCGCCTCCACCGACTTGAGCAGGAAGCCCGCCGCTCCCGCCCGCAGCGCCGCGTGCACGTACTCGTCGAGGTCGAAGGTGGTGAGCACGAGGACTTCGGCCAGCCCCTCGGCGATGAGCTCGCGGGTGGCGGTGATGCCGTCGGTACCCGGCATCCGCACGTCCATCAGCACCACGTCCGGTTTCAGCGTCCGCGCCTGCCGGATCGCGGCGGCGCCCTCGGCCGCCTCGCCCACCACCTCGATGCCCTCGGCGTTGCCCAGGATCAGCATCAGCCCGGCCCGGATCGCCCCGTGGTCGTCGGCCACCAGCACCTTGACTGTCACGTCCGTCCCTCCACCAGCGGCAGCTCGGCCCGGACCAGCCAGCCCGGGCCGGACGGGCCCGCACTCAGCGTCCCGCCCACGGCGTTCGCCCGCTCCCGCATGGACAGCAGCCCGGTCCCGGTCCCGTCGGCGGCCCCGCCGGGCTGCCCGGCGGCCGGGCGCAGTTCGTTGCCGATCTCGACGGTGAGTATGCCGCCGGCACATCCCAGGTGCACCGTGACCCGGCCGCCGGGCGCGTGCTTGACCGCGTTGGTGAGGGCTTCCTGGGCGATCCGGTAGGCGGTGAGGTCGACCGCCGTGGGCAGGCCGGCGTCCTCGTCCACTGTGGAGTCCACCGTGACCTCCATTCCGGTGGCACGGGCGGATTCCACCAGCCGCCACAGCTCGGCCAGCCGGGCCGGCGCGGTCGTGTCGTAGTCCTCGCCGGTCGTCGACCGCAACAGGCCGATCATCGCGCGCATCTCCTCCAGCGCGTGCACGCTGTTCTCCCGCACCGCGCCCAGCACCGTCCGCGTCATCTTGGGGTCCTCGGCCATCGACAGCGCGGCTTCGGACTGGATCGCGATGGCCGACAGGTGCCCGGCGATCACGTCGTGCAGATCGCGGGCCATGCGGGCCCGTTCGTCGGCCACCGCGGCGCGCCGGTCGAGCTCGGCGATCTTCCCCAGCTGCGTCGCGTTGGCGCGCTCGCTCGCGGCGATGTCGCGGTGCTGGCGCACGTTCGTCGCCCACCACACCGGTACCACGAGGAACAGCAGGATCGCCAGCGCACCGACCACTGAGGTCCGCGCGTCCGGCGGCACGGTCAGCGCGGCGACCAGCACCGCGAGGCAGCCCGCGGCCACGACGCCGATCAGGATCCGGCCGACCCACCGCGACCCGTACAGCGTCGCGGCGTACAGCAGGTCGGTGTACACCACCGCGGCCAGCAGCGACGGGCCCAGCGCCAGGTCGGCGGCGAGTGCGACGGTCCCGAGCAGCAGGCCGCCGGGCACCCAGCGGCGTACCAGCGACAGGCCGCCGAACACCGCCAGCTCGAGGATCCGCAGCCACTGCGCTGCCTGGTCGGGCCCCGGGATCAGCTGGTAGACGCCCGCGGCGTAGAGCGCGATCCCGGCCACGACGACGAACACGGCGATGGCGCCGTCCTGCTGCCGCGGGGACAGCTCCCAGGGCCGTGGCAGCGCCGGCGGGCGGATCGGTCGCAGCGGCACGAGCCCATCGAAACACAGCCGGTGAGCGGGTGCATCCGCCTAACTGATGACCCGCGATCATGCCGTTTGCCGATTCGCCCCCGCTCGGCGGACGCGAGGGTGGAAGCATGAACGACATCGGGAAGTACCTCGCGGACAATCCCGCGACCCTGCTCATCGCCGGTGGTGAAGTGGCCTTCTGGATCTTCATCGTGAGCGGGCTGGTCGCGCGCTACGCGCTGAAGAAGCGGCGGCTCAGCACTGTGCTGCTGGCCGCGGTGCCGGTGGTCGACCTCGTGGTGCTCATCGCCGCGGTGGCCGACCTCGCCCGTGGTGCCACGCCGAACCTGACCCACGGGCTCGCCGCGGTGTACCTCGGCTTCTCCGTGGTGTTCGGTCCGAGCATGGTGAGTTGGGCCGACGTCCGGTTCGCCCGCTGGTTCGCCGGCGGCCCGGCACCCGCGCCGAAGCTCCAGGGCCGCGCGAAGCTGCGGCAGGAGTGGCGTGACTGGGGCAAATGTCTGCTGTCCTGCGCGATCGCCGCCGCGCTGCTGCTCGTCGCGATCTTCCTGATCGACCGTCCCGGCCAGGTCCAGCCGCTGTGGGACTGGCTGCCGCGGCTGGGTGTGGTGACCGGCGTCTGGCTGGTCGTGGGGCCGGTCTGGCAGGAGCTGTTCGGGAGCCGCTCGAAGCCCGGCGCGGACCAGGGAGCGGCGCGGTGAGCGGGACCGCCCGGCGCCGTCCGGCGTGCGGATCGGGAAGTGGCGCGGTGCTCGAGCTGACCGGCGGCCGTGCGGCGCGCGGTGGCCGCGAGGGGGCGCGGTGCTCGAGCTGATCGGCGTGCTGCTCGTGGTCCAGGGCGGTGGCGGGCTGATCAACCGGCTGGCCGGGTCCGCCGGTCCGGGCTGGTTCGTGCAGCTGCGTCTGCTGCCCCCGTCCCTGCACCTCGCGGCGAGCGTGGTGGTGCTCGTGGCGGGGGTGGCGTTGCTGTTCGCGGTACAGGCGGCGAAACGCCGCCGCGGGTCCTCCTGACCCGGCGGGGCCGGTGGGTTTCCGGCGTCAGGAAGGGTCGGATCCGCGCAGCGCCGCCCACCAGAACCCGAACGCGGCGACCAGCACGGTGACCACGAGCCAGCCGGTGAGTCCGCTGCCGTCGACCAGCGCCCAGAACACCCCGACGACCGGGGCGACGGCCAGCGCCGGGAGATCCGCGCGGAACTGACGGCGCAGCGGCACCGGCCGGGACGCGGCCTCGGCGCGTTCCGCGTCCGGCTCGGCCGGGTTGTCGGTCCGCCGGCCACGCGGCTCACTCGGGCGGGCGGCGCCGGCCGGATACAGCACCTCGCCGTCCACGCGGAGTGCCACGTGCCGATCCTGGCGCAGGTCGCCCAGCACTTCGACCTTCGCCGGTGAGGGCAGGCCGATCAGGCTGGGGGAGAAGTACACCGGGATCCACCGCCGGGGTGCGTGGTCGGTCTCCACCCAGGAACGGGTGAGCAGACCGCGCTGCACCTTGACCCGGCGCACCGGCACCGCGGGCCGTGCGGTGGCCCGGGCCGGGCGGAGGAACCGGGTCACCAGCAGGAAACCGGTCACCACCAAGACGGCCAGCGCCGCGACCACGGTGACCGTCGCGTACGTGGAGGCCCGTTCCGCGGTCACCAGCGGGGTGGCCCCGGGAATCACCGCACGCGCCGGATTCGCCGGGTCGTAGCGCACCGGCACCCGGGCGCCGTCCGCCGGGGGAGAGCTGTCGAGTTCGACGGTGGCGGTGACGTCCGCCCTTCCCGGGACCGCGAACCGCACGGTGGCCGAGCCGTCGCTGTAGCCGGTCACGGTGGCCGTGGTCTGCGGTCCGAACCCCTGCAGCGCGGCACGCGCCTGGCCGAACTCGACCAGCTGCAGTGCGAACACCGCGGCGCACGCCAGCAGCACGATCCCGCTCGTGACGAGGATGTGGCGTACCGGCCGCAGCCGCAGGAAATCTCGCACGGAAGACCACCTTAGGTGTCTGAAAAGGAAGGAGCGGCGCGGGCCCGGCCCGCGCCGCTCCTCCGTTCAGCTGCGAACGGTTACTTCAGGAACCCCATCTTGACGTAGTCGTACGGGGTGTTCGCGTAACCCGGGGAACCGAAGTTGCCCAGGGTCTTGCGCACCGCGAAGGCGCCCGGCGACTGGTAGATCGGCAGCTGGTGGCCCAGCGCCCAGATCTCCTTGTCCGCGGCGTTGATGTCCGCGGCCCGCTTCGTGTCGTCCAGCTCCTGCGCGGCGGTGTCGAGCAGCTGGTTGAGCTTGTCGCTGCCGATGTGCCCGTAGTTCTGGTTGATGTTGTTCGGGTCCAGGTAGTAGATGCCCTTGCTGCCGCCGATCGGGAACGAGTTGGACAGCCAGCGGAACAGCGTCACGTCGAAGTTGCCCACGTTGACGTAGTTCTTGAAGAACTCCGTGCTCGGCACCGACTGGATGTCCAGACCCACACCGATCGCCTTGAGCTGGGACAGCAGGATCTGGCTGGTCTGCTGGCTGATCGGGGTATCGGACGGAATCACCAGGCGGATCTTCAGCTGCTTGCCGTCCTTGGCGCGGATCTCGCCGGACTGCTTCCAGCCCAGCTTGTCCAGCGCGGCCTTGGCCGCGTTCGCGTCGAACTTGTACGGGCCGGAGTTGTCCTCGTAGGTCTTGGAGCCCTTGAGGTACAGGTGGTTGCCCAGCGGCGTGGTGTCCTTCTGCATCTGGCCGAGGATCGACTTGGAGATGGTGACCGTGTCGATGCCCTTCATGATCGCCAGCCGCAGGTCCTTGTCGGCGAGGATGGACGATTTGGACCCGTTGAACGTCAGGTGGCTGTAGTCCGGGTTGTTGGACTGGCGGACCACCGCGTTCGAGTCGGCCTGCGCCCGCTTGAACAGGTTGATGTCGTTGTTCAGGTTGTAGAAGTCGATCTGGCCGTTCGCGAACGCGTCCGGCAGCGCCGTGCGGTCGACCACCTTGTAGGTGACGGTGTCCAGCTTCGGCTTCGCGCCCCACCAGGCCGGGTCACGTTCGACGACGACCTGCTTCGCGGTCTGGTCGACGCTCTTGATCTTGAACGGGCCCGCGGTGATCTCCGGCTTCGCCGCCCACGCCTTGTTGAACGTGGCCGCGTCGGAGTTCAGTTCCTTCGGGTACAGCGGCGCGAACAGCGACTTCCACTCGGCGAACTTCGTGCCGAAGGTGACCTTCACGTCCCGGTCGTCGGTGCCCTTTTCGACCTTCGCGATGTCCTCGTACCCGGTGCTGCCCGAGACCAGGTAGTCCGGGTCCTTGCCGTTGAGCACCTTGGCCTGCGCGGCGAAGTCCTCCCAGGTGATCGCCCGCCCGTTGCTCCATTTGGCCTTCGGGTTGATCTTGTACTCGATCACCTGCGGGTCCTGGCTGACGATCTCGGCCGAGGTCAGGTAGTCCTTGTTCATCGCGACCGAGGCGTCGGCGTTCTGCGTGAAGATGTACGGCATGATCGCGCCGTCCATGTACGCGCCGTCGGCCACCGTGCCGTCGACCTGGTTGTAGTTCCAGTTGTCCGGCAGCTGGTCGACCGGCCACTGGAGGTTGCCGCCGTCCTTGAGCTTGTCCAGCGGCTGCTCGTTGATGTCGGCGACCTTGACGCCCTGGGTGCCGGCGTCCTGCAGTCCGCTGTCGCCGCTGCTGCCCCCACCGCACGCGGTGAGCAGGAGCGTCGCAGCGGCAACGGGAGCCACGAGTGCGGCCATTCTCCGTCGCATGGTGCGTACCTTTCTTTCCTTGTGTGCCAACGGATGTGTGGCTACACGACTTCGCGGGTCTTGGCGTAGTGGCAGGCGACGTCGTGGTCGGCCGCGCGGGACTCGCGCGGCGGCTCGACGTCGATGCACTGTTGTTTGTCCTTTTCGGACAGTTGACTGAACACGAAACAGCGGGTGCGGAACCGGCAGCCCGAGGGCGGGTTCGCCGGGCTGGGCAGGTCGCCGGTGAGGATGATCCGGCTGCGCTCGCGTTCCCTGGCCGGGTCCGGGACCGGGATCGCCGAAAGCAACGCCTGGGTGTAGGGGTGCTGCGGCGCCTCGAACACCGTGCGCACGTCGCCGATCTCCACGATCTTGCCCAGGTACATCACCGCCACCCGGTCGGCGATGTGGCGCACCACGGACAGATCGTGCGCGACGAACAGGTAGGACAGGCCGAGTTTGCTCTTCAGCTCGTCCAGCAGGTTGATCACGCCCGCCTGGATCGACACGTCCAGCGCGGACACCGGCTCGTCCAGCACGATCAGCTTCGGTTCCAGGGCGAGCGCGCGGGCAATGCCGATGCGCTGGCGCTGGCCGCCGGAGAACTCCGCCGGATACCGCTCGGCGTGCTCGGCCCGCAGCCCGACCAGCCCCAGCAGCTCCGGCACCCGCTGGGCGATGCGCTCCTTGCCGTAGCCGTGCACCACCATCGGCTCGGCGATCACGTCGCCGATCGGCAGCCGCGGGTCCAGCGCGGCCATCGGGTCCTGGAACACCACCTGCAGGTCCCGCCGGATCGCCTTGCGGTCCTTGCCGGCCAGCTTCGCGACATCCTTGCCCAGCACCGCCACCGAACCGGCCGACGGTGCGGCCAGCTCCAGGATCTCCATCAGCGTGGTCGACTTGCCGCAGCCGGATTCCCCGACCAGGCCCAGGGTTTCGCCCTCGACGATGTCGAAGCTGATCCCGTCGACCGCCTTGACCGCGCCGACCTTGCGCTTGAGCACCGCGCCCTTGGTGACCTCGTAGTGCTTCTGCAGACCCTGCACGTCGAGCACGGTGGTGCGCTGCGCCCGCGGGACGGACGTGGCGGCCGCTTCCTGGACCACCTCGGCGCCGTAGACCTCGGCAGCGCCGGCGTCGGGCCGCGCGAGTTCTTCGGTGCGGATACAGGCTGCGCGATGTGTGGTGTCCACGGCCGCGTCGGGATTGCCCACGGTGATCGTGAACAGCTCCGGCTCGGCCTCGCGGCAGGCGTCGATCGCCAGCGGGCAGCGCGGCGAGAACGGGCAGCCCGAGGGCAGGTCCACCAGCGACGGCGGCTGCCCCTCGATCGGCACCAGCGGCTGCTTCTCCTGCGCGTCCACACGCGGAATCGACCCCAGCAGGCCCAGGGTGTAAGGCATCCGCGGCTGCGCGTAGATCGTCTCCACCGGACCCTGCTCCACCGCGCGCCCGGCGTACATCACCATCAGCCGGTCGGCGAACCCGGCCACCACACCCAGATCGTGCGTGATGATCACGATGCCGGCGCCGGTGACCTCCTGCGCGGTCTTGAGCACCTCCAGCACCTGCGCCTGCACCGTCACGTCCAGCGCGGTGGTCGGCTCGTCGGCGATGATCAGGTCCGGATCGTTGGCGATCGCGATGGCGATCACCGCGCGCTGGCGCATCCCGCCGGAGAACTCGTGCGGGAACGCCTTCGCCCGCTGCGCGGCGTTCGGGATCCCGACCAGATCGAGCAGCTCGACGGCGCGGGAGTTCGCCTCCTGCTTGCTCATCGAGCCCTTGGCGTGCACCAGCAGCGCCTCGGCGATCTGCGCGCCCACGGTGTACACCGGGGTCAGCGCGGACAGCGGATCCTGGAAGACCATGGCGATCTTCTTGCCGCGGATCTTCGACAGGTCCGTGTCGGACTTGCCGATCAACTCGCTGTCCTGGAACCGGATCGACCCGGACACCCGCGCCTGCGGGGGCAGCAGGCCCATCACCGCCAGCGAGGACACCGACTTGCCGGAACCCGATTCGCCGACGATGCCGAGGACTTCGCCGGCCGCGACCTGATAACTCAGCCCGCGCACCGCGTGCACCCGGCCGGACTCCGACGGGAACGACACGTCGAGGTCCGACACTTCCAGAACGGTGCCGGTGGGTTTCCCGGTCTCCGCGCTCAGCTCGAGTGCTGTGCTCATGCCGCCTCCCCGGGAATAACTACGTCGGCGGTGCTCATGCTTCTGCTCCCACGGTTTCCGTCGACGGCGACTTGGTCTTCTCCAGAATGCGTTTGCGTTCCTTGCGCCGCGACCGGCTCGACGCCGGGTCGAGCGCGTCGCGCAGGCCGTCGCCGGCGAAGTTCACCGCGAGCACGGTCAGCACGAGGAAACCGGCCGGAATGTAGAACAGCCACGGGAACGTGCGCACCGAACTGGAGCCGGCGGAGATCAGCGTGCCCAGCGACACGTCCGGCGCCTGCACCCCGAAACCGAAGAAGGACAACGAGGTTTCGGTGATGATCGCGACCCCGACGTTGATCGTCGCGTCGATGATCAACAGCGAGGCCATGTTCGGCACGATGTGCTTGACGATGATCAGCCACGGCGACTGGCCCATGAACTTCGCCGCCTTCACGAACTCGCGTTCGCGCAGGGTCAGCGTCATCCCGCGCACGATCCGCGCGGTGATCATCCACTGGAACAATGCGATCAGCCCGACGAGGACCAGCCAGGTCTTGCCGCGGAAGGCCGGCGACAGGATCGAGATGATCAGGAACGGCGGCAGGATCAGCAGCAGGTCCACGATCCACATGGCGATCCGGTCGGTCCAGCCGCCGAAGTAGCCGGCGGCGGCACCGACGATCGAGGCGACCACGGTGGAGAACAACGCCGCCAGCAAGCCGATCGTGAGCGACTTCTGCAGCCCGCGCATGGTCTGGGCGAACATGTCGCCGCCGATCTGGTTCGTGCCGAACCAGTGCGTGCCGTCCGGCGGCATCAGCGTGGCGGCGGAGTCCAGATCGTCGTAGGTCCACGGCGAATACCAGGTGTAGGTGAAAGCCACCAGGTAGAACAGCAGGATCACCACGAGGCCGAGCACGGCCAGCCGGTTGCGGAAGAACCGCCGCGCGACCAGTTTGCCGCGGCCGGAGGAGGTACTGGTCTTCTCGTTGTCCGCGTCGGCGGCGGTGACGGCCGAATCCGCGAGGTCGGCCTCGTTCAGGGGAGTGGCCATCAGATCCTCACCCTCGGGTCGAGCGCGGCGTACAGCACGTCCGCCAGCCAGCCGGCCAGCAGTACGCAGATCGCGATGAACAGGGTCACGGTGGCGACGATGTTGGTGTCCTGCTTCTGGATCCCGGTCACCAGCCAGTCGCCCATGCCGTACCAGCCGAAGATCCGCTCGGTGAAGATGCCGCCGGTGATCAAGAGCCCGAAACCGAACGCGAACAACGTCGCCATCGGAATCAGCGCGGTCCGCAGGCCGTGCTTGAACAACGCCCGCCGCCGGGTCAGCCCCTTCGCCTGCGCAGTGCGCAGGAAGTCCGAACCCAGCACGTCCAGCATCGCCGAACGCTGGTAGCGGCTGTAGTAGGCGACCTGGGTCAGCACGATCGCCAGGGTCGGCACGATGATGTGCTGCAGCCGATCCAGCACCACGTCCCCGAACCCGCCGTCGACGGTGCCGCTTTCCCCCTGCACGATGAAGAACTGGTACCCGCCGAGCAGGTTGTCGTTCACCGACTGGGCGCCGGCCTTCAGGATCGTCGCGATCACGAACACCGGCGTGGACAGCACCACGAACGAGAACGTCGTGGCCAGGTAGTCGCTGATCTTGTACTGCCGGATCGCGCTCACCACGCCGACCAGCACCCCGATGATGATGCCGATCGTGATGCCCAGCACGAACAGCCGCAGGCTGACCCCCGCCCGGCGGAACAGCTCGTCGGTGATCGGCTGATCGGCGACCGTCCGGCCGAAGTTGCCTTGGAACACCCCGCCCAGCCAGGTGAAGAACCGCTGCGGGATCGGCTGGTCCAGGTACAGCTCCGCGGCCTTCGCGTCGATCGTCGACTGCGGGGCGGGCGGATTGCGGAGCTTGAGCGCGTCCAGCGGACTGAACGCCAGTGATGCCAGGGAAAACGCCGCGAAGGTCGCCACGAGGCACAGGGCCACGTAGTTGACCAGGCGGCGAAGCAGGAATCCGATCACGGGTTCCTCGATTCACCGGGGCCGGAGGATCCACTCCGCGCGACCGGACTCGGGCGCGATTGAGTTGTCGTCGAAAACACGTGCCGGTGCTGCCTTCCGAATGCCGACGCTCGTTGTTCGGCGCAGCTTAAACCCCGTGGCTCCTGCGATCTTCGTTTTCAGGCAACCAAACAGTCACGATTTCCGCAGTCGGCGTGGCAATCACCGACTTTTGGCTGTTGTGCCCGCTACCGCGTCGCGGTCGGTGTCCAGTCGAGCACCGGCGATCAGGGTTCCGGAACGGTTCCGGGTGTTCCGCTGCTCGCCCCCGGAACAGGCGGAACGGCCTGCCCGGGGGTCGCAAGGCCGGCGTGGCCGGCGAATTGCCCCGCCGCCCCGCGCTTATTGTCCGCACGGGCACCTGCCCGGTGCACTCGACAGAGGTATCCGCATCGGATCGGTTCACCCCGGAAACGGCGAAACCCCGCTGCCGCGAATGCGGCAGCGGGGTTTCGCGAATGTTTCGCGCCGGTGACTCAGTCCAGGTAGTCGCGCAGGACCTGAGACCGCGACGGGTGGCGCAGCTTCGACATCGTCTTCGACTCGATCTGCCGGATCCGCTCGCGCGTGACGCCGTAGACCTGGCCGATCTCGTCGAGGGTGCGGGGCTGGCCGTCGGTCAGGCCGAAGCGCAGCCGGACCACGCCCGCCTCGCGCTCGGACAGCGTCTGCAGCACCGACTGGAGCTGGTCCTGCAGCAGCGTGAACGACACCGCGTCCACCGCCACCACGGCTTCGCTGTCCTCGATGAAGTCACCGAGCTGCGAATCGCCCTCGTCGCCGATGGTCTGGTCCAGCGAGATCGGCTCGCGCGCGTACTGCTGGATCTCCAGGACCTTCTCCGGCGAGATGTCCATTTCCTTGGCGAGCTCCTCGGGCGTCGGCTCGCGGCCGAGGTCCTGCAGGAGTTCACGCTGTATGCGGCCGAGCTTGTTGATGACCTCCACCATGTGCACCGGGATGCGGATGGTGCGGGCCTGGTCGGCCATCGCCCGGGTGATCGCCTGGCGGATCCACCAGGTGGCGTAGGTGGAGAACTTGTAGCCCTTGGTGTAGTCGAACTTCTCCACCGCGCGGATCAGGCCCAGGTTGCCCTCCTGGATCAGGTCCAGGAACGCCATGCCGCGGCCGGTGTAGCGCTTGGCCAGCGACACCACGAGCCGCAGGTTCGCCTCCAGCAGGTGGTTCTTGGCCCGCTCCCCGTCCCGCACGATCCACTTGAGGTCGCGGCGCATCTGGGTGACGAGCTTCTCGCCCTCCTCCTCCGCGCCCCGCACGCGCTCGGCGGCGTAGAGCCCGGCCTCGATCCGCTTGGCGAGCTCCACCTCCTCCTCGGCGTTGAGCAGCGCGACCTTGCCGATCTGCTTGAGGTAGGCGCGGACCGAGTCGGCGGACGCGGTGAGCTCGGCGTCCTTGCGCGCCTGGCGCAGCGCCTCGGACTCCTCCTCGTCCCAGACGAAGTCGGGGTTGTCCGAGGAGGACTTGCCCTTGTCCGAGGTGGCACCGCGGCGGCGCGCCGCGGGCGTGCCGTCGGTAGCCTCGTCCTCCTCGTCGTCCGCGTCGTCGTCGGCCTCGGCGTTGACCGTCTCGTCGACCACGTCGACCTCGACCTCTTCGAGATCGGACAGATCCGGGCTCTCCAGCTCGGCCTCGTCGACGTCGCCGGGGCCGTCCGGCTCGCCGTCCTCGCCCTTCGGCTTGGTGGCGGCCTTCTTGGCCGGCGTCTTCTTGGCCGCGGTCTTCTTCGCGCCTGCCGACTTGGTGGCGGTCGTGCGCGGCTCGGTCTTCGCCTCGCCGGTGGCTGCCTCGTCGGCCGGCTCGCCGGCTGCGGTCGCTGTCTTCGTCCCGCTTCGGGTTGCGGTTCTTGCGGCTGCCACTTACGCCCTTTCACAGCGGTCGATCATGACGAACCGAGATGTCACACCTCGGCTGCCTCACATTCGGGGGAACACGCCTCGGCCTGCGGTTTTCCCTCCCGCAGCCGTGGGCCGTGTTCCATTGTAACGACGTCGGCCCGGTGCGTCGCGAAGCGATCACCCTCCGGCCCGCCGGCGGGGCCGGTCCCGCGCCCCGCGGCGGGCCCCCGGATCAGTGCTCGATGCCCTCCGCGGCCGCCGCCGCGGCACCGACGATGCCCGCGTTGTTCTGCAGCGACGCGACGAGCACCGGCGTCCGGATGTCGAGCAGCGGGACCCATTTCTCGGACTTCTTGCTGACCCCGCCGCCGACGATGAACAGGTCCGGCCAGATCAGGTTCTCCAGCACCGACAGGTAGCGGTGCACCCGCTTGGCCCACTGCGGGTACGACAGGCCCTCGTTGTCCTTCACCGAAGCCGCGGCGCGCTTCTCCGCGTCGTGGCCGTCGACTTCGAGGTGGCCGAATTCGGTGTTCGGCACGAGCTTGCCGTCGTGGAAGACGGCGCTGCCGATACCGGTGCCGAAGGTCAGCAGCGCGGTCACGCCGGTGCGCGCGGCCGGATCGCCGAAGCGGATCTCGGCCATGCCCGCCGCGTCCGCGTCGTTGAGCATCGCGACGTCACCGGAGCCGAGGCCGAGCCGGTCGGCGAAGAGCCCGTCGGCGTCCGTGCCGATCCACTTGTGGTCGATGTTGGCGGCGGTGTGCGCCACGCCCTTCTTCACCACCGCGGGAAGGGTGACGCCGACCGGTCCGTCCCAGCCGGCGGTGCGGACGATCTCGGCGACCACGTCCGCGACCGCGTCGGGGGTGGAGGGCTGCGGCGTGTCGATCCGGTGCCGGTCGCCGATCAGCTCCCCCCGTTCCAAATCGACCAGCGCGCCCTTGATCCCGCTGCCGCCGATGTCGATTCCGAAACCTCGGGTCGCCGTCACTGACGTGGTCCCTTCTCGCACGATTCAGAAGTCTGCTGCGGAGACTTTAACCGGATGTGGTGACATGGCGGACGTGGGAGCTGACGAGTTGTTGCTGAAGAGTGTCGCCGAGCAGGTCGCGGCCGACGCCGCGGTACTGGTCCGGTCCGCGTGGGAAGCCCTGCGCGCCGGCGGGGACCTGCGGGTGGACACGAAGTCCGCGGACACCGACGTGGTCACCGCCGCCGACCGCGAGTCCGAGGAGCTGGTGCGGGAGCGGCTGGCGCGGCTGCGTCCCGGCGAGCCGGTGCTCGGCGAGGAAGGCGGTACCGGGGTCGGTACCGGAGCGGGCGGTGCCGGCGAGGACGGTGCGGGGGAGGCGCGCGGTGGCGTCACGTGGGTGGTCGACCCGATCGACGGCACGGTGAACTTCCTGTACGGCCTGCCCGGCTTCGCGGTATCGATCGCCGCGCAGGTGGACGGGGTGTCGGTGGCCGGAGCGGTGGTCGAACCGGTCAGCGGCCGCCGCTGGACGGCCGCGCGCGGCGAGGGCGCCTGGCTCGACGGCCGGCGACTGTCGGTCTCCGCCCCGGGTCGGCTGGACCTCGCGCTCGTCGGCACCGGATTCGCGTACCTGCGCGAGCGCCGGATCCGGCAGGGACAGCTCGTGGCCGGGCTGCTCGGTGAGGTGCGGGACATCCGCCGCCGGGGCGCGGCGTCGCTGGACCTGTGCGCGGTCGGCGCGGGCTGGCTCGACGCGTACTTCGAGCACGGCCTCAACCGCTGGGACTGGGCTGCGGGCGCACTGGTGGCCGAAGAAGCCGGCGCGACGGTGCAGCTTCCGGGCTCGGCCCCGGATCTCGGCGAGGACGCGACGTTCGCCGCGACGCCGCCGATCGCCGCGCAGC
Organism: Amycolatopsis jiangsuensis; assembly: GCF_014204865.1. Taxonomy (NCBI): domain Bacteria; kingdom Bacillati; phylum Actinomycetota; class Actinomycetes; order Pseudonocardiales; family Pseudonocardiaceae; genus Amycolatopsis; species Amycolatopsis jiangsuensis. The sequence goes on along the minus strand of NZ_JACHMG010000001.1, from coordinate 2,556,964 downwards.
TACGCGCACGGCTGGCTGCCGGAGGCGCCGCCGCCGTCTGACCCGGTGACCGTTGTTCCGTCCTGCCCGGGAAGCCCGTGAACGCCCTCTTGAGGGAATCTGATTCCGTGAAGGGGCCTCACGGACTCTGGTCCCGGGCAGGCCGCCGTGGTGCGTGGCGCGGGTGGTCAGCAGGTGACGTCGCGGGCGGCGGCGAGCAGGGTCTGGTCCACGACCGGGGCGCTCGCGTCGGCGGACTGCTCACTGCCGCCGCCTCCGGACGGGTGGGCGTGGGACCAGTCGGTCAGCTGCTTGAGCACGGTGCGGGCCTCGGCGCGGGGCTGGATGTCGGTGAACAGCTTGCCGGTGACGAGGTCGACGCTCGCGTCCTTGCGGTTGTCGAGGACCAGCTCGGCGCACGGCACCACCAGGCTCACCGTGCGGGCGGCGGCCGCGCCGTTCTCGCCGTAGCGGATCTGGCCGCGGCAGCCGGCGTCGCCGTCGGGGTAGGCCGGGTCGTTGCCCGGCTCGGCGGTGCCCGAAAAGCCCAGTTCGCGCAGTGCGGTGGTGGCGATGCCGCCCTGGCCGCGGGTGGTGCTGGCGTTGAGCACCTTCAGCGCGACCTTGTCCGGCGGAACGGGGGCGCGGTCGTCGAGGCCGTTGTGCGGGACCGTGGTGTAGGTCGTCCCGGCCGGTGGTGCGGGGGCGGGTGTGCAGCGCACCGCGTCGTCGATGTCCCCGCGGCCGACCACCGCGTTCACCCAGACGAAGACCGCGCCGAGGGCGAGCACTCCGATGACGATCAGCGCGGGCAGTGGCCGGTGCTTGCGATAGGGCCGCGCAGCCCGGTTGCCCGAGCCGTTCCCGGGCGCCCCCGAGCCGTTCCCCGACGCCACTGCCCCGTCCCTTCCCCAACGCGGAGGTCCCCGTGGCCCCGCTGTAGCCGACGGTGTACTCACCGGAACCGTCGTAGTGCGTGAGCCTAAGCGTTACACCCCGCCCACGGTGGCGCGGGGCACGTTCGTCCCGGCCCCGCACCGGAACCCGCGTCCCCGATCGGGGCGATCGCACCACGCGGGGTTTCCCGGGAGCAAGCCTGCCGGTCGGCCGGGTGACCTCGGCGACGCCGGGGCAACCCGAACGGATGATGTGCGTCTCACCTGCGCATTCCCCCTGCCGGGTGACGTGTGGGGGGCATTGCCCGACTCGGTGTGGACCGCGCCGGACGGTGAGCTACCCTTCCCGGGCTCCGGCCGCGGAAAGCGGGCCTCGCCTGCTGAGACCTCGGTCACTGCGCGCGCCGGGCACAAACCGGGGCGCTGGAACGTTGACCAGCGGCACGACCGGATCCGGGTCCGCCCGGGGCCGGGGTAGACGACAAGCTGATTCGCAGGGGTGAGGGACACCATGGCTACCGACTACGACGCTCCGCGCCGCAGCGAAGCCGACGAGCTGGCCGAAGACTCGTTGGAGGAGCTGAAGGCGCGGCGCAACGAGAACCAGTCCGGCGTCGTCGACGTCGACGAGGACGCGAACGCGGAGAACTTCGAACTGCCCGGCGCGGACCTGTCCGGGCTCTCGGGCGAGGACATGACGGTGAAGGTCGTGCCGAAGCAGGCCGACGAGTTCACCTGCTCCGTGTGCTTCCTGGTGCACCACCGCAGCAGGCTCGCCGAGGAATCCGGCGGCCGGCTGATCTGCCGCGACTGCGCCTGAGCGCCCCCGGACGGGGCGGCTCGAGGGGATCCACGGCCACCGCCGGGGAACGGGATCAGGGGAACCACAGTCGCGGCAGCGGGGGCGCACGCCGCACGAGCTGGGTAAAGAGGGCCGGCCCACCCGGGCCGGCCCTCTTCCGCGTCCGGAGGCCTCGCGGACGCGTGGTCCGGCCGGCCGGCGGAAGGGAAGCCGGTTCAGGCCTCGCCGCGGAGCAGCTTCGCCACTCGTTCGGGTTTGCGGGTGCTGAAGAGCCAGTACGGGGTCGGGTCGGCGGGGTCGGTCAGGCGGATGCGGACCGCCGGGCCCACCCAGCCGCGGTGCAGGACGAAGGCGGCCGGGTCGCCGTCGCGGCCCAGTGCGTGGCGTTTGGCGTCCCCGGTCAGCACCTCGGGCTCGCCGGCGAAGCGCAGGGGCAGGTGGGCGTCACCCACCCACAGCTCCGGTTCCGCGCCGCCGCTCACGCGGACCCGGGAACGGCCCAGCGACAGCAGCAGCGCCGCCATCACCAGCACCGCCACCGGAAGCGGGATCCACACCGGCACCGACGGGTACCCGAGGTGGATCTCGATGCCCAGCAGGACCGCCCCGAGCATCGGCAGGAGCCATCCCCACCACGGCACGTACAGCCGTTCGGAATGCCGGACGGCGCCGGGCACGGCGGTGTTCACGCGATCAGCCACGCGACCAGGGTAGTCTCGCCGCCCGTGTCCAGCGTTCAGGTACTCCTCCAGCGGCTCGACCCGGATGTCCCGCCGCCCGGCTACGCGCGGCCCGGCGACGCCGGGGCCGACCTCGTCACCACCTCGGATATCGTGCTCGGGCCCGGGGAGCGCGGGGTGGTCGGCACCGGGATCGCGATCGCGCTGCCGCCCGGGTACGCCGGGTTCGTGCATCCGCGCTCCGGCCTCGCCGCCCGTGCCGGGCTGTCGGTGGTGAACACGCCCGGCACGATCGATTCGGGGTACCGCGGTGAGATCCGGGTGTGCTTGATCAACCACGATCCGCGGGAGAAGCTCGCCCTCTCGCGCGGCGATCGGATCGCGCAGCTCGTGGTGCAGCGCGTGGAACAGGCGGAGTTCGTCGAGGTCGCCGAGCTCGGCGGCAGCGAACGCGGCGCGGGCGGCTACGGCTCGACCGGCGGGCACGCCACACTGGGGGGACAGACGCCCGGCAGCGGCGGCGACAGCGGGGAAGGAACGGAGCACTAGTGGGGATTTTCGGACGCAGGCGCGGATCCGGCGGCAAGGGCCGGGACCCGGAGGCCGAGCCGGAGGGCACCGGCGCCGCCGCCGACGCTGATGCCGCCGGCGACGCGATCGAACCCGAGGACCAGCTGTCGGAGACCTCCGACGGGCCGTTCGACGCGGCCGAGGCCGAGGACGACGGGATCCCGCGGATCGACCTCGGCTCGGTGAAGGTGCCGGTGCCGGACGGTTCGCAGGTGCAGGTCGAGATGGACCCGGACGCGGGCGGCGTGCGCGCGGTGCACATCGTGACCGAGCACGGCCAGGTCACCGTGAGCGCCTACGCCGCGCCGGGCTCGGGCGGGCTGTGGCGCGAGGTGAGCACGGAGCTCGCCGACCAGCTGCGCGCGGACGGAGCGAAGGTCAACGTCGGCCGCGGTGAGTGGGGCATGGAGCTCTCGGCCATCGTCGGGGACGTCGGGCTCCGGTTCGTCGGCGTCGACGGCCCGCGGTGGATGCTGCGCGGCGTGATCGCCGGACCGCAGTCGTCCGCCGCGCAGGCCCCGGAAGTGCTGCGAGCCATCGTGCGGCGCACTGTGGTCGACCGCGGTAGCTCGCCGATGCCGGTGCGCAGTCCGCTGCCGATCACCCTGCCGGAGGCGGTCGCCCAGCACATCGCCGAACAGCAGAACTGAGCAGCCGGACCAGCCGGCTCGCACCGGAGTCCGTGAAAGCCCCTCGCGGCTTCACGGGCACGGCGTCGTTCAGCGTGCTCGCAGGTAGGCCAGCACCGTCGCGCGGCCCAGGGACTCGCGGTCCGCGCCGAGTGCGGTCAGGGTGGTCTCCGCGCACGCGGCGTGGGGCAGCGCCTCCGCCCACGTGCGGGCGACGGCGGCCGGGTGGACCGGGTCGTCGGTGCACGCGCCGATCCCGGCCGGCACGTTCAGGCCCCGTAAAGCTGCGAGGGTGGGCGCCGCCCGGCCCGCCGCCACGCGGAGTCCGGCCTCCAGTCCGTCGCCGTGGCGCGGCCAGGCCCGGCCCAGCTCCGCGGCGAGCCACGGCGGGCTGCCCGCTTCCGCTTGCGCCAGCGCGGCGGACACGCCGTGCGCGGCCACCAGATCCGCGGTGAACGTCGCGGAGAGCGCGGCGGGTGCTGGGCCGGGTTCGCCGTACCAGGCCGGGAGAGCGGCGAGCAGGCCGGCGCAACGGCCCGGATGCGCCACCGCCCACTCCGCGGCGAGGTGCGCGCCGAAGGAGATCCCGCCGGCCAGCACCGCGCCGTACCGCGCGGAAAGCCGGTCCAGTGCGTCCAGGAAGCCCTCGGCGAGCCCTTCGCCGGGGACCGGGGCCGGGGTGTGCAGTGGCACCCCGAGCGCGGCCAGCGGACCGGCGAAGACCGACCGCACGAACACCTCGTCGGAGCCGGTCCCCGGCAGCAGCACGGCGGCCGGGACGTCGATTGCGGACGTCACGTTGCGATCTTGCCGCAAACCGGTTTCCCTTGCTGGGACCGCAGCTACGCTGGAGACGCACGGGCCGCCGAAGCCGGGGCCCCGGAGCACAGGAGCACACCATGTCCGCCAAGGACGGCGGCTACTTCAGCCGGCTGGTTCGCAAGCTGACCAGCGACGTCGAGGAGCTCGACGCCGACGAGATGTCCGAAAGGTCCGGGGCCGAAGGTGCGCAGCGGGCCTGTGACTGCCGCTCCGGCGAAGAGGTCACGGTGCTCGGCAGGTTGCGCAGTGTGGAGCTGTGCCCGACCGACGGCGCGGCGACGCTGCAGGCGGAGCTGTTCGACGGGACGCAGGGCGTGACGCTAATCTGGCTGGGCAGGCGCCGGATCCCCGGCATCGAGCCCGGGCGCACCGTCAAGGTCCGCGGCCGGATGGCCGAACGGGATGGGCACAAGGTGCTCTACAACCCGTACTACGAACTCCAGAGCCCCGTAGGGTGATCGACACTCGTGACTGAACCCGCCCCCCGCGACGACCGGGACGCGCCCGGATCCGACGAGCCCGGCGAAAGCGAAGAGCCGCAGCGGCAGCCGACGCTGCTGGAGCAGATGGGCGGGCTGTCCGGCCTGTTCTACTCGTCCCTGCCGGTGATCGTGTTCGTGCTCCTGAACGCGTTCTTCGGGCTGACCGTGGCGATCTGGGGCTCGCTCGGCAGCGCGGTGGCGATCACCGTGCTGCGGATCGTGCGCAAGGAGCCGCTGCAGCCGGCCATCTCCGGGTTCTTCGGGGTGGCGATCGCGGCCTTCATCGCGTTCCGCACCGGTTCGGCGAAGGGGTTCTTCCTCTTCGGCATCTGGTCGAGCCTGGTGTACTGCGGGGTCTTCGTGCTGTCCATCGTGGTGCGCTGGCCGCTGGCCGGCGTGGTGTGGAACGCGCTGAACGGCACCGGCAACGCCTGGCGCAAGGACAAGCCGTCGCTGCGCGGGTACGACATCGCCACGCTCGCGCTCGCGCTCGTCTTCGCCGCCCGGTTCGTGGTGCAGCGCTGGCTGTACGACAGCGACTACACCGGCTGGCTCGCCTTCGCCAAAATCGCGATGGGCTACCCGCTGTACGCGCTGGGCCTGCTCGTGGTCGTGTGGGCGGTCCGCCGTTCGGACAAGCGACTGAAGGCGGTCGCCGAAGCGGAACCGAAGCCGGAAACCGACGCCGAGGTCGAGGCACGGCTGCGCCGCAAGTACGCGGAAGCCCCCACCCCGGCCCCCGACGCCTGACCGCGCTTCACCCTGACCTCACTTCAGCAGGGTCCGTGAAGGCCTCCTCGACGGACTCCAGGTCCCTGAAGGAGGCCTTCACGGACTTCCGGCCGGCAGCCGCGAGGGGACTCAGCAGCGCCGAGGGGACTTCAGTAGCCCAGTGCGGACCGGATCTCGGGCTCCACGTCCGAGGTGGCCACGAACAGCAGCTCGTCGCCGGCCTCCAGCGGGTCCTCCGGCTGCGGCACGATGACCCGGTCGCCGCGCAGGATCGTCACCAGTGCGGCGTCGCGTGGCAGCGACAGATCGCTCACCGGGCGGCCCGCCAGCGGCGTCTCCTCGGGCAGGGTGATCTCCACCAGGCTCGCCTGGCTCTGCCGGAACGTCATGAGCCGCACCAGATCGCCGACGCTCACCGCCTCCTCGACCATCGCGGCGAGCATCCGCGGGGTCGACACGGCCACGTCCACGCCCCAGGCGTCGGTGAACAGCCATTCGTTGCCGGGGCTGTTCACCCGCGCCACCACACGGCGCACCGCGAACTCCGTCTTCGCCAGCAGCGACACCACGAGGTTGGCCTTGTCGTCGCCGGTCGCGGCGATCACCACGTCGCAGCGTTCGATGCCGGACTCCTCGAGGATGGACACCTCGCACGCGTCGCCCAGCACCCAGTCCGCCTGCGGGACGGACTCCGGCTCGAAGTGGTCGACCTCCCGCTCGATCAGCATCACCTGGTGGTTGCCGTCGATGAGCTCGGTGGCGATGGACTGCCCGACGGCGCCCGCGCCCGCGATCGCGACCCGCATCAGTCTTCCTCCTCCGGGGCGCGAGCGGCCACGCTCGTCACGTCACCGACCGTGCCCGAACGCGCCGCCACCCAGACGACGTCGTCGGCCTGCACCACGCTCTTGCCGTCGGGCAGCACACCGGTGCCGAACCGCATGATGAACGCCACCCGTGCGCCGATGGCCTGCTGCAGCGCGTTGACGCTGTGCCCGACCCAGCCCTCGTGCAGCGGCAGCTGCAGCAGCGCGACGTTGCCGGAGGGGTCCCGCCACGCCGAGGCCACGCCGTCGGGCAGCAGGGTGCGCAGGAACCGGTCGGTGGTCCACGGCACGGTGGCCACGGTCGGGATGCCGAGGCGCTCGTACACCGCGGCCCGCTTGTGGTCGTAGATCCGCGCGACCACCTGCTCGATGCCGAAGTTCTCACGGGCGACCCTGGCGGAGATGATGTTGGAGTTGTCCCCGCTGGACACCGCGGCGAAGGCGCCCGCCCGTTCGATGCCGGCCTCCACGAGCACCTGGCGGTCGAAGCCGACGCCGACCACCTGCTGGCCGTGGAAGTCGCTGCCCAGCCTGCGGAACGCCTGCTGGCTCTTGTCGATGACGGCCACCTCGTGGCCGAGCCGCTCCAGCGCCGCGGCCAGGGACGCGCCCACGCGGCCGCATCCCATGATCACCACGTGCACGTACAGCCTCCTCGCGAGGTATGGATGGCCCGTTGCCGGGTACCCTCTGACACCAGCGCCGAACCTACCTTGCCCCGCCCCGGTCAGCTCCACCGTCCTCCCCTCCACCGCACTCGGCGCTGCAGCCGTGCCCGGCTGTAGATTCGTGCAGGTGTCGAAGTTCCCGACCGTGCTGAAGCGGCTGGTCCTCGGGCGTCCGTTCCGCAGCGACCGGCTGGCCCACACCCTGTTGCCGAAGCGCATCGCGCTGCCGATCTTCGCCTCCGACGCGCTGTCCAGCGTGGCCTACGCGCCGGAGGAGATCTTCCTGACCCTGAGCTTCGCCGGCCTGTCCGCGTACGCGTTCGCGCCGTGGATCGGGGTCGCTGTCGCCCTGGTGATGCTGACGGTCGTCGCCTCCTACCGGCAGAACGTGCACGCGTACCCGAGCGGCGGCGGCGACTACGAGGTCGCCGGCACCAACCTCGGCGGCAGATTCGGCCTCACCGTGGCCAGTGCGCTGCTCGTGGACTACGTGCTGACCGTGGCGGTGTCCACCTCGTCCGGGGTGGCCAACATCGGCTCTGCCATTCCGTGGGTGGCCGAGCACAAGGTGATCACCGCGATCGTCATCGTCGCCGTGCTGAGCGCGCTGAACCTGCGCGGGGTGCGCGAATCGGGCAAAGCGTTCGCGATTCCCACCTACGGCTTCATCCTCGGCATCCTGGTGATGGTCGGCTGGGGTCTGGTCGAGGCCGCCACCGGTACCGAGATGCGGGCCGAAAGCGCGGACTTTCAGCTGCACTCCGAGGGCAGCTGGACCGGGATCGCGTTCGTCTTCCTGATCCTGCGGTCGTTCTCCTCCGGCGCGGCGGCGCTGACCGGGGTCGAGGCGATCAGCAACGGCGTCCCGGCCTTCCGCAAGCCGAAGTCGAAGAACGCGGCGACCACCCTGCTGATGATGGGCGTGCTCGCAGTCACCATGCTGGTGGGCATCATCACCCTCGCGGTGATCACCAAGGTGAACTTCGCGGACAAACCGGCCGAGCAGCTGCAAGGCGCGCCGCCGGGGTATCAGCAGAAGACGATCGTGGCGCAGATCGCGCACGCGGTGTTCGCCGACTTCCCGCCGGCGTTCTACTACATCTCCTTCTCCACCGGCATCATCCTGCTGCTGGCCGCGAACACCGCGTTCAACGGGTTCCCGGTGCTCGGCTCGATCCTCGCCCAGGACCGGTACCTGCCGCGGCAGCTGCACACCCGCGGCGACCGGCTGGCCTTCTCCAACGGCATCCTGTTCCTGGCGATCTTCGCGCTGGTGCTGATCATCGCGTTCGACGCAGAGGTCACCCGGCTGATCCAGCTCTACATCGTGGGCGTGTTCGTGTCCTTCACGATCAGCCAGGCCGGCATGGTCCGGCACTGGAACCGGTTGCTGCGCAAGGAAACCGATGGGTCTGCGCGACGGCGGATGCGGCGCTCGCAGACGGTGAACGCGATCGGGCTGACCATGACCGGCACCGTGCTGGTGATCGTGCTGATCACCAAGTTCCTGCTCGGCGCGTGGATCGCGATCGCGGCGATGGTGGCGATCTTCGTGCTGATGACCGCGATCCGCAAGCACTACGACCGGGTGGCCGAGGAGCTCAAGGAGCTCGACGAGACGCCGACCGTGCTGCCCTCGCGCAACCACGCCATCGTGCTGGTGTCCAAACTGCACCGTCCGACGCTGCGGGCGCTGGCCTACGCCAAGGCGATGCGCCCGGACGTGCTCGAGGCGGTCACGGTGAACGTGGACGACGCGGACACCCGCAGGCTGACCCAGCAATGGGAGGCGCACAAGTTCCGCGTGCCGCTCAAGGTCGTCGAATCGCCGTACCGGGAGATCACGAAACCGGTGCTGGACTACGTGAAGCGGGTGCGGGGCGACAACCCGCGCAACGTGGTCACCGTGTTCATCCCGGAATACGTGGTCGGACGCTGGTGGGAACAGGTGCTGCACAACCAGAGTGCCTTGCGGCTCAAGGGAAGGCTGCTGTTTCAGCCCGGGGTGATGGTGACCAGCGTGCCGTGGCAGCTGGAGTCCTCGCAGCGTGCCCTCGCCCGTGCGCGGCGGGCCCGCACCCGTCCCGCGGCCGGTGACGTGCGGCGTGGGGTCGGGTTCACCGGTCCCCGCCCGCCCGCTCCCGGCCCGAAATCCGCCGAATCGACCAAGGAAACCGCCGAATGACCGAGAACTGGCTGGGCCGCACCCTCGAACTGGAGATCGGCCCGGTGGCGCACGGCGGGCACTGTGTGTCCCGAGTGGACGGTCGCGTGGTGTTCGTCCGGCACGGCCTGCCCGGCGAACGCGTGCGCGCCGAGGTGACCGAGGACAAGGGCGGTGCGTTCTGCCGTGCCGACGCGGTCGAAATCCTGGCCGCCTCCGGGCACCGGGTCACGCCGCCGTGCCCGCTGGCCGCGCCGGGCGGCTGCGGCGGTTGCGACTGGCAGCACGCCGATCCGGCGTACCAGCGCGCGCTGAAGGCGGACGTGGTGGCCGAGCAGCTGCAGCGGCTGGCCGGGATCGAGCGGGAGGTGGTCGTGGAGCCGCTGGACGGCGACCCGCTCGGCTGGCGCACCCGCGTGCGGCTGGTGGCCGGCCGCGACGGCCGCGCCGGACTGCGCGCGCATCACAGCCACCGCGTGATCCCGCTGGACGACTGCCCGATCACCGTGCCCGGCGCGCTGGAGCAGCCGCTGTCGAAGCGGTGGAAGCCGGGTACCGAGCTGGAGGTCACCAGTGACGGCGAAGGCCAGGTGCACCTGCGCGAGCAGGCCACGGTGCACGGCCGTACCCGCGGCAAGCAGCTTTCCGGTGGCCTGGCCGTGCAGCACGCCGCGGACCGTGAATGGCGGCTCGACGCGCACGGTTTCTGGCAGGGGCACCCGCTCGCCGCGGACACGTTCGCGCAGCTGGTCGCGGAATGGGCTGCGGCCCCGCGTGGCGGGGTTGCCTGGGACCTGTACGCCGGGGTCGGCCTGTTCGCCTCGGTGCTGGCCGAGCAGGTCGGCCCGGAAGGCAGCGTGTACGCGGTGGAATCGGGCCGGCGCGCGGTGTCCGACGGCGAGCGCAACCTCGCCGATCTGCCGCAGGTGCGGTGGCATGCCGGACGGGTGGAGCACGCACTCGCCGACGCGCCGAAGCCGGTGGACGTGGTCGTGCTCGACCCGCCGCGCAAGGGTGCCGGCCGCGCGGTCGCCGACGCGATCGCCGCCGGCGAGCCGGACCGGATCGTCTACGTGGCCTGCGATCCCGCGGCGCTGGCGCGGGATCTCGGGTACTTCGCCGGGCACGGTTACGCGCTGACCGATCTGCGTGCGTTCGATGCGTTCCCGATGACGCATCACGTGGAGTGTGTGGCGCTGCTGCAGTAGCCCGGGGTCAGCGGGCGAGCGCGGCGGCGATCTTCGGCACGCACTCCTGCAGTCCGTAGGGCACGCTCAGCGCGGTCGGGAACGCGAGGGCGATCGCCGTCGCCATGTCGAGCGGGACGTACGCGCCGCGCTGCACCGCCGGGATCCGCTGGAACAACGGCTCCGCCTCCAGCCGTTCACGGCTGCCCTGCGTGGCGTAGGTCAGCACGAGCACGTCGGCGTCGAGCAGGTCCAGCCGTTCCGGGCTGATCTGCGAACGGCCGGGGATCGAGGTCTGCGGCAGTGAGGTCACCTTCGGCGACAGCACGAGCCCCAGCTGCGCGAGGAACAGCGCGGACGCGTCCTGCGCGCTGCTGATCGTGGTGACCGTGCCGTCGGCGACCACCGGGCCGATGGTGAACGTGCGTCCGGCGAACCCGGGGTTGGCCCGTTTCGCTTCGGCGATCCGGTTCTGCACCTCGGTGACGAGCCGTTCGGCGTCCGCGCCGTGCCCGAGCGCGGCCCCGATCCGGCGGGTGGTGACCTGCCAGGTGTCCTTGTTGTAGCCGGCCGCGGGCGAGATCGTGGGCGCGAGCGCGCTCAGCGTGGCGTAGTCGCGGGCCAGGCCCGGGCGATCGGTGCCGAGGATGAGGTCCGGACGGGCGGCGGCGATGCGCTCGAACGGGAGTTCCGCGCCGGAAAACAGTCCGGGCAGCCGGTTTCCGGCGCGGGCCTTGAGCCACGGCGAGAGCCCGCCCGGCAGGAAGGTGCTCAGGTCCGGCGTCAGCAGCGGCGTCACGCCGAGCGCGACGGCCGCGTCCGTGTCGCGGTACTGGCCTACCGAAACCACCCGCTCGGGACGGTGCGGGACGGTCGCGGTGCCCTGCGCCCCACGGACGTCGACGGGAAATCCCGGACCGGCTGTGCCCTCGGAGCCGCCGGAGTCGCCGGAGTGGCGGCTGCAGGCGGCGAGGGCGGCGGTGGCGGACAACGCGGTCGCCGCACGCAGGAAGCCCCGCCGCCCGACCCTGCCCGCGCGGGGCGGCAGCTCCGGACGAACGGCGAACCCGGCCACCTTCCCCGCTCGCCCTGCCGAGCCGGCAGCGGGAGAGGGCAGGACCCAACCGGTGGCGGAGTGTTCCCGAGCCGGGTCGGTGGGGTGCTGTGGGACCGGGTTACCGGCCCGCTGCCGGGCCGGGTCGGTGGAGTGCTGTGGGACCGGGTCACTGGCCCGCTGCCGGACCGGGCCGGCGGGACGGTGCCGGACTGGCTCGGCGGGGCGCAGCCGGACAGGCTCGGCCTCGGGGGATCTCCACGCAGGGGGCATGCGCGGATATTAGGTAAGGGTTGCCTGACTGGCAATGGCCCGGTATCCGGCCGCTGCTGGTCGGTGCTCACCGGCATCCCTCGCCGCCTCACGCCATCCCTCGCCGCTCATCGCCACCTCTCGCGATTCATCGCCACTCCTCGGTATTCATCGGCATTCATCGGCATTCATCGGCACAGCCGTGCCGGACGCCCCGCTTCATGCCGCTCCACTCCACACCGCCGCAGTGATCGTGGTCACATCTTGTCCGGACGAGAACCCGGCGACGTCCCCTCCGCGACTGTCCGGTCGGGTACGACGCGCCCGATGGCTGCCGGATCGTCGGCGAAACCGGTGGCGCGCAAGCTGATTCCCGTCACCGCCGCGGTGGCGGGGGTCCGGTCGAGGAGGGTGGGGAATGTCCCTGCGAAAAGTGGTGACGACAGCCGGTGCGGCGGTCGCGGTCCTCGGGCTCACCGCGCCGGCCGAGGCGGCGCCCACGCCGCCGACGTGGACGCCGTGCACGCAGCTCGCGCCGTCGTGGTCGAAGAACGCGGGCACGAGCGCCGAATGCACCACGGTGACCGTGCCGGTCGACTACGCCCGCCCGGACGGGCGGACGATGGAGATCGCCGTGGACCGGATCCCGGCGTCCGATCCGGCGCACCGGCGCGGGGTGCTGGTGCTGAACCCGGGTGGGCCGGGCGGCACCGGGATGGCGATGCCCGAGCAGATCCGCACCAGCCGGCTGGCCGCGTTGGCCGAGCACTACGACCTGATCGGCTTCGATCCGCGGGGTACCGGCTACAGCGCCCAGATCGGCTGCCAGGCCAGCGGTGGACCGCAGCCGCGGCCCGGACAGTCCGAAAAGGACCAGGCGCTGACCGGTATCCGCTGGAAGGCGGAGACCTTCGGCAGCTGCGTGGAGAAGGATCCGGAGTTCGCGCGCAGTCTCGGCGCGGTCACCGTCGCGCGCGACGTCGACGCGATCCGGCAGGCGCTGGGGGAGGAGAAGATCGACTACTTCGGCGTTTCCTGGGGTACCGCGCTGGGAGCGGCCTACCGGAGCCTCTTCGACGACCACGTCGGCCGGATGGCGCTCGATTCGGCGCTGCCCGCGGAGCTGGACCTCGACCGGTTCGAAGCGGCGGAGACGAAGGCGCACGACGAGAACGTGCACCGGTTCGCCGGCTGGATGGCCGAACGCGACGACGTACTGCACCTGGGCACGACCGCGGACCAGGTGTTCGCCACCGTGCTGGCCCTCCGCGACGAACTCGAAGCGCACCCGCGCCCGATCGAGGAGGGCGGGCAGCCGGCCACGCTGAACGGAACGTGGGTGAGCAACCAGGCCGGGAGCCTGTCACCGCAGTGGGGCTACGCGGCTTCGGCGCTCGCCGCCGTGCGGGCGGGCAAGAACCCGCCGCCCGACCCGCACGGCACGCAGCCGGCCGGCTTCGGCTGGGACGAAGAGCGTCCGTACGTGCTCAACCGGTTCGTGCAGCATGCGATCAACTGCGCCGACTCGACCGGAACCCGTGACCTGGAAGCGATGTGGCAGGACTTCAGCGTGCTGCGGCAGCGTTATCCGGTGTCCGCCGCGTCCGAGCCGATCTACGCCGGCAGCTGTGTGCAGTGGCCGGCACCCGGGAAGAACGTCGGCTACCGGCCGGGCCGCAGCCAACTCCAGCTCATCGCGCACCGCTACGAATCCGTGACGCCCTACCAAGGAACCTCGGAAATGCAGCGGCGCATCGGGGGTTCGGTGCTGACCGTGCAGAACGACGTGCACGCGTCGGTGGCCACGCTCGCCTGCGCGAGCGAGGTGACTCGGTTCTTCGAGACCGGGGAACCGGCCACCGGCAGCTGCGACGGTCCGCCGATTCCGGAACCGCAGCCGGTGCCGTGACCCGCCGTAAACCGCCGCGGCCCGGTACCAGCCGGTACCGGGCCGCAGTGGTGGGAAGCCTCAGCCGCGGTCCTCCTTGAGCATGTCGGCGCACTTCTCGCCGATCGCCATGGTGGTGATGCACGGGTTCACCGTGACCAGGAACGGCATCACCGATGCGTCGGCCACCCGCAGGCCCTCGACGCCGCGGACCCGCAGCCGCGCGTCGAGCACCGCGTCCGGGTCGCCGTCCGCGCCCATTCGCGCGGTGGACGCCGGGTGGTACACGGTGTTGTGCGTTTTGCGGATGTAGTCGGCTATCTCGTCGTCGGTCACGCAGTCGCGACCCGGTGCCAGCTCGACGCCGGCCCATTCGTCGAGCGCGGGCTGCTCGGCGATCGTGCGGGCCAGCTTCACACCGTGGGTCATCACGCGCATGTCGTGCTCGTCGGAGAAGTACCGCGGATCCACGCGGGGTTTGTCGCGGAAGTCCCGGGTGCGCAGCCGGACCGTGCCGCGCGACCGGCTGCGGGTGACGTTCGGGGTCAGGCAGAAGCCGTTCTCCGTGGTCGGGTAGCCGTAGCGCACGGTGTTGAGGTCGAACGGCACCGAACCGTAGTGGAACATCAGGTCCGGCCGGTCAAGGCCGTCCTCGGTGGTGGTGAAGATGCCGATCTCCCACCACTGCGTGGATTCGGTGACCATCGGCTGCAGCGCGTCCCACATGACCAGGCCCTCGGGGTGGTCCTCCAGGTTCGCGCCGACGCCGGGGGAGTCCACCAGCACGTCCACGCCGACCTCGCGCAGGTGCCCTGCCGGGCCGATCCCCGAGAGCATCAGCAGCTTCGGCGTGTCGATCGCGCCGGAGCTGACCACGACCTCGCGTCGCGCGGTGAGCCGCTCGCTGTGGATCAGGTCCGGGGCCAGCACCTCGACGCCGGTGCAGCGGCGGCCGTCGAACAGCAGCCGCTTGGCCCGCGCACCGGTGCGGACCTCCAGGTTCGGCCGCTTGCCCTCGATCGGGTGCAGGTAGGACACCGAGGCAGAGGACCGGGTGCCGTCCTCACGGGCGTTGATCTGGAACCAGTTCGCGCCGTGGGTCACGGTGGAGCCGGAGTTGAACTCGGTGGTCGGGATACCCGCCTGCTCGCACGCCGACAGCAGCGCCACGCCGGTCGGATCGTGCGGCGGCACGGACCGGATCGTCACCGGCCCGGAACGACCGTGGTGCTCGCCGGGCCCGTCATTGGTCTCCAGCCGCGTGTACAGCGGGAAGACGTCGGCCGCGGACCAGCCGGACAGGCCCATCGCGGCCCATTCGTCGAGGTCCTCCGCCGGGGCCCAGAACGCGATGCACGAGTTGTGCGAGGAACATCCGCCGAGCACCTTGGCCCGTGCGTGGCGCAGGTAGGAGTTGCCCGATTCCTGGGGCTCCACGAGGTAGTCCCAGTCGAACCCGGATTCCAGCAGCTCCATCCAGCGGGTCAGCGCCAGTACCTCCGGGGCCCCGGCGTCCGACGGACCGGCCTCCAGGAGACAGACCGTCACGTCCGGGTCCTCCGACAGCCGCGCGGCCACCACCGACCCCGCCGTGCCGCCACCGACGACCACGTAGTCGAACTCGCTCACCGGGAAACCTCCTCTTCGGACACGGGGGCGGCGTGGTCGGCCAGCACCCCGATCTTGTGCCGTTGCACGAACCAGTAGTAGGCGAAGCCGCCGGCGGCGAACACGCCGACGAACAGCACCGAGATCCACCGCAGGTACCAGTGGAACGGCGGGGACGCGTTGTAGATCTCGTTGCGCGGCCAGGCCAGGTTGATCGTCATCGCGCCGCCCCACAGGATCGCGAGCACGTTCACCGGCAGGCCCCAGCGCCCGAGCGAGAAGCGGCCGGCCGGGGCGTCCTTGCGCGGCCAGCCGCCACGCAGCCTGCGCACCAGCATCGGCACGGTCACCAGCAGGTAGGACAGGTAGATCAGGATGATCGCCAGGCTGGTCACCGCGGAGAAGATCTGCGTGGAGTTGATATTGAGCAGCAGCAGCGCGATCGCGAGCACGCCGATCACCACCGCAGGCAGCACCGGGGTGCCGGTCTTCTTGTTGACCCGCGCCAGTTTCGAGCCGCCGGGCAGCGCGTTGTCCCGCGCCATCGCGAACGCGATCCGGATCGCCGCGGTGTGCACGGCCAGCACGCACACCGTGATCGCGATGAACACCACGAACAGGAACACCCGCCCGATCGCCGGGCCGAGCGCGTCGGTGAGCACGAACTGCAGCCCCACCGTGCCCAGTTCGGGGGCGTTGAGGTCGCCGACGGCCATCAGCGCGAAGAGGATGATCAGCCCGCCCAGCACGAACGAGGCGACCAGCGCACGCAGGATCGCCTTCGGCGCGTTGCGGTGCGGGTTCACCGATTCCTCGCCGAGGGACGCCGCGGTGTCGAAGCCGTACATCACGTACGACGAGGCGATGCCCGCGATCAGGAACGCGCCGAGGTAGCCGGCCGAATGACCGGCGCCGGTGCCGTTGGTCTCGGTCACCACGCCCGGCCCGCGGACGAAGTGGAAGACCAGGAACACCACCAGCAGCACCGCGAACAACAGCTCGATGAACACCCCGGCGCTGTTGATCCGCGCCATCAGCTTGACGCCGAACGCGTTGACCAGCGTGGTGAACACGATCAGGATCCCGGCCAGCAGCACGCCGTTGGCCGCGTCACTGGTCCCGGTGCCGTCGCCGATGAACTGGAAGAACGAGGTGATCTGCGGCAGCGTGCGCTGATACGCCAGCGCGGTCGCGGAGATCGACACGATGGAGGCGAGCAGCATCATCCAGCCGGCCATCCAGGCCAGGTGCGGATTGCTGAGCTTCTTCGCCCAGTTGTAGACCGAACCGGCGACCGGGTACTGCGCGGCCAGCTCGGCGAAGCACAGCGCCACCATGAGCTGGCCGCCGAAGACCATCGGCCAGGACCACCAGTAGGCCGGCCCGCCCTCGGACAGGCCGAGGTAGGACAGCTGGAACACCCCGGTCAGCACCGAGATGTAGCTGATCCCGGCGGCGAAGGTGTGGAAGCTGCCCAGGGTCCGCTTCAGCTGGTTGGTGTAGCCGAACTCGCTCAGTTCGCGATCGCCGGTGTCGCTCAACGGCGTCCTTCCGTCCGGTGGGGATGGGGGTGGGGGAATCCGGGGTCAGCCGGCGAACCAGTGCTGGGGACCGGGGCGCAGGTTCTGGTGGATGTGCTTGACCTCGGTGTACTCGGCGAGGCCGGTGGGACCGAGCTCGCGGCCGAAGCCGGACTGCTTGTAGCCGCCCCATTCGGCCTGTGGCAGGTACGGGTGGAAGTCGTTGATCCACACCGTGCCGTGGCGCAGCCGGTTCGCCACGCGCTGGGCACGGGCCGCGTCGGAGGTGAAGATTCCGCCGGCGAGCCCGTAGTGGGTGTCGTTGGCGATGCGGACCGCGTCGTCCTCGTCGGTGAAGGTCTCCACGGTGAGCACCGGCCCGAACGACTCCTCGACGACCGCGGTGCTGCCCTGGCGCACCTCGTCGAGGATCGTGGGCAGGTAGTAGAAACCGTCGGCCAGCGCGGGGTCGTCGGGCCGCTTGCCGCCGGTGCGCAGCACCGCGCCCTCTTCCAGCGCGGTGGCCACGTACCGTTCCACCTTTTCCCGGTGCGCGGCGGAGATCAGCGGCCCGGTCTCGGCCCGCTCGTCGAACGGCCCGCCGAGGCGGATCCGTTCCGCGCGGCGCACCAGCTCGGCCACGAACTCGTCGTGCCACTCGCGCTGCACGATCAGCCGCGCGCCGGCCGAACACACCTGGCCGGAGTGCAGGAACACCGCGGTCAGCGCGTAGTCCACCGCGGTCTCGAAGTCGGCGTCGGCGAAGACCACGTTCGGGTTCTTGCCGCCCAGTTCGAGTGCGACCTTCTTGACCGTCGCGGCCGCGTTGGCGGCGATCAGCCGTCCCGTGACGAGCCCGCCGGTGAAGGACACGAGGTCCACGTCGGGATGTTCCGACAGCGGGGCACCGGCCTCCGGTCCGGCGCCCAGCACCAGGTTGCCGACGCCGCCGGGCAGCCCGGCCTCGGTCAGCAGCTTCAGGAACAGGATCGCGGTGTGCGGGGTGAGCTCGCTCGGCTTGAGCACGAACGTGTTGCCCGCGGCCAGTGCCGGCGCGATCTTCCAGACCGTCTGCAGCAGCGGGTAGTTCCACGGCGTGATGAGCCCGCACACCCCGACCGGCTCGTGCACGATCCGGCTGAACGAGTCCGGGCTGCCGGTGTCCACCACGCGGCCGGCCTCGTTGCCCGCAAGCTTGCCGAAATACCGCAGGCAGGCAGCGATGTCGGCCATGTCGTAGCGGCTCTCCACCAGCCGCTTGCCGGTGTCCAGTGACTCGGCTCTGGCGAAGATCTCGGCGTCGCGGTCGAGCAGGGCGGCCGCGCGCAGCAGCAGGTCACCGCGTTCGGCGGCCGCGGTGCCCGGCCACGGGCCGGTGTCGAACGCGCGGCGCGCGGCGGCGATCGCGGCCTCAGTGTCCTCGCGGGTCGCTTCGGCCACCTCGGCGACCAGGGTGCCGTCGGCAGGGCAGCGGATCTCGCGTCGCCCGCCCGCGCGCGCGTCCACCCATTCGCCG
Organism: Amycolatopsis jiangsuensis; assembly: GCF_014204865.1. NCBI lineage: Bacteria > Bacillati > Actinomycetota > Actinomycetes > Pseudonocardiales > Pseudonocardiaceae > Amycolatopsis > Amycolatopsis jiangsuensis. The sequence goes on along the minus strand of NZ_JACHMG010000001.1, from coordinate 2,538,688 downwards.
TCGATGTACAAGTCCGCCATGGGGTCCTCTCGGGCTCGGGGTCGGTGCGGATTATCGCGGCTACCCGGGGTGAGGCGCGACTTGGCCGATCAGGCTCACATTCGCCCGGTCGTGTCCTTGCGCGGAGGGCTGCGGCTGTGACGCGCGCCGCGGGCACCGGGGGGCCGGTGGCGGCCGTCCGTAGACTGGCCGGAACCGGCGGAGGAAACGGACAGCGGGAACGGGCGAGGTGGAGCTGACGATGCTGGACTCGGTGCACGGACCGGCGGACCTGAAGCGCATGAGCGTCGAGGACCTCGGCGAGCTGGCGGCCGAGATCAGGGACTTCCTCGTCGACAAGGTGCGCCGCTCCGGCGGGCACCTCGGGCCGAACCTGGGGGTCGTGGAGCTGACCCTGGCCCTGCACCGGGTCTTCGATTCGCCGCGCGACGCGATCGTCTGGGATGTCGGGCACCAGGCGTACGTGCACAAGATCGTCACCGGCCGGCACAGCGCGTTCGACCGGCTGCGCCAGCAGGGCGGGCCGACCGGCTACCCGAGCCGCGGCGAGAGCGAGCACGATCTGGTCGAGAACAGCCACGCGTCCACCGCGCTGTCCTATGTGGACGGGCTGGCGAAGGCGTTCGACCTGTCCGGCGGGCCGCGCCGGCACGCGATCGCGGTGGTCGGCGACGGGGCGCTCACCGGCGGGATGTGCTGGGAGGCGCTCAACAACATCGCGGCCAACCGGGACCGTCCGGTGGTGATCGTGGTCAACGACAACGGCCGGTCGTATTCGCCGACCATCGGCGGGATGGCCGACCACCTGGCCGCGCTCCGGCTGCAGCCGGGCTACGAGCGGCTGCTCGACGGCGGCCGCGAGATCCTGCGCAGCACACCGGTCGTGGGCAAGCCGATCTACGCCGCGCTGCACGCCGCGAAGGCCGGGATCAAGGACGCGCTCAGCCCGCAGGTGATGTTCTCCGACCTGGGCATGAAGTACCTCGGCCCGGTCGACGGCCACGACCTGGTGGCGCTGGAGAAGGCGTTCCAGAGCGCGCGGGCGTTCGGCGGCGCGGTGATCGTGCACGTGGTCACCGAGAAGGGCCACGGCTACGCGCCCGCGGTGAACCACCAGGCCGACCAGATGCACCAGACCGATCCGATCGATCCGGAGACCGGCCTGCCCCCGGTGAAGGGGCCGAGCTGGACCGGGGTGTTCGGCGACGAGCTGGCGAAGATCGGCGCGGACCGCGAGGACGTCGTCGCGGTCACCGCGGCGATGCTGCGCTCGACCGGGCTGGAGAAGTTCGCCGACCGGTTCCCGGACCGCTGGTTCGACGTCGGCATCGCCGAACAGCACGCGGTGACCTCCGCGGCCGGCCTGGCGATGGGCGGCTACCACCCGGTCGTCGCGGTGTACTCGACGTTCCTCAACCGCGCGTTCGACCAGGTCCTGATGGACGTGGCCCTGCACCGCCAGCCGGTCACGCTGGTGCTGGACCGCGCGGGCATCACCGGTCCGGACGGCCCGAGCCACCACGGAATCTGGGACCTTTCGCTGCTCGGGATGGTTCCCGGGATGCGGGTGGCCGCCCCACGGGACCCGGGCACGCTGCGCGAGGAGCTGCGGGAGGCGGTCGCGGTCTCCGACGGCCCGACCGCACTGCGGTTCTCCAAGGGGACCGTCGGCCCGGACGTCCCGGCCGTGGAGCGGCTGGGCACGGTCGACGTGCTGCGCCGGCCGAAGACGTCGCCGGACGTGCTGCTGGTGGCCGTGGGCGCGTTCGCGAAGCTCGCCCTGACCGCCGCGGACCGGCTGGCCGACCAGGGCATCGGGGTCACCGTGGCCGATCCGCGCTGGGTGGTGCCGGTGCCCGCGGAGCTGGTCGCGCTGGCCGAACAGCACAAGCTCGTGGTGACCGTCGAGGACAGCGGCCGGCACGGCGGTTTCGGCTCCGCACTGGCCGCGGTCCTGCGCGACGCCGAATGCGACGTGCCGCTGCGCGATCTCGCGGTGCCGCAGGCTTTCCACGAGCACGGCTCACGCAACGAGGTCCTGGACCGGGTCGGCCTGACCGCCCAGGACATCGCCCGCCGGATCACCGAATGGGCGGCCGGTCGCCTCGGCGCCGACGTCACCGCGACCGCGGGGGAGAAGCCCCGCGCCTGACCCGGTTTCGGCTCAGGCTGCTGGCTCACGCCTCCGGCTCCCGCCTCGCAGTTCGCGGGGGAAGTCCGTGAAGGCCTCCTTGGCGACATCAGTCTTGTTTACCTACTGTGGTTGTCATCGGTGGCAACGACGAGGTTAGTGCAGGTCAGGGCGGGCGGCGGCCGGTGTTGGACTCGTATGGTCGGTTGTCGAAGGTGCCGGAGACGGGTGAGCTGGAGAAGATCGACACTCAGTGGGCGGACAACCGCACGGTGATCAAACGGGTGGGAGCCTGTCTGGGTGTGGAGTTGAAGGGCGGGCTCTCGGCGTGGAAGCGGGGGGTGCGTCGGCCGGGGTGGGGAGCGGCTGTTGGAGCGGGTGGAGTCGGGTGAGTCGGACGGGATGGTGGTCTGGCATACCGATCGCCTGTTCCGGCAGCCGCGCGATCTGGAACGTTGATCGAGCTTGTTGAGCGCGGGTTCAAGGTGTATTCCGCGCATGGTGAGCGGGACTTGGCCGACCCGGACGACCGGTTCATTCTGCGGATCGAAGTGGCGCACGCGGCGCACAACCGGTCCACCTGCACCGCGACACGTGCGATCGGCTCTCCATGCCGTGGCGTGGTCATCGGCGACCACCCCGCGTCTCCCTCCGCAGGTCCACCGTGAGCGCCCGCGTGAGCGTGTAGGAGGTGAACAGGGCAGGCAGACCCAACGCGGCGACCCGCACCGGCCACGGCGCACCCGGGTAGGTCAACGCCAGCCATTGCACCCCGGTCAGGATTGCCGCCCCGGCCACCACCCGGCCGGTCAGCGACAGCAACCGGGCACCCGCACGAGCCGCATCCGCCGCACGTCGGGCCCGCCGTGCCGACGCACGCCAGATCCACACCACCACCCCGAGCGCCGCGAGCAACTGAGTCGGAGACAGGTTCATGCCCGGCCCCCGTCCCGCCGCCCAGACCACACCAGATACGCGGCGCGTCGGTCGGCCTCTGCCGGCGCACCTCACACCCCGACCGTGGCGAACCCGGCCGTACGGAACTCCAGCTCCAGACACGCGTCCCGCACACCACACCCCGCGCAGATCCGCGCGGCGACTTCACGGTCAGTGGCCTCGTCTCCGGCCCACTCCGGTTCTTCCGGCCCGGCCGTGAGCCACATGCACGCCCCGTCACGGGTGACCAGCTCAGACAGCACGCCGGTAGGCACGACCTCCATATCGTCGAGCCGATGGGCGCTCTGTTCGGCAGAGAACTCGTCCTCGTACTCGTTCATGCCTGCCCCCTCTCGCCGGGGGCGGGCAGCAGCCGCGCCACCGCATGGGCGGGCACGACCAGCCGGGAGTGACGGCGCACGGCAGGCAGCGTGCCTACCCGGATCAACCGGCACACCTCGGACTTACTGACACCGAGAATCCATGCGACTTCCTGGATCGAAAAAACGCCGGTCGAAACGGCGTGTGAATTGTGTTCAGACATGATGTGTTGTTCCTTTACTTTGGGTTCCGGCCCGCTGTTGCGAACCGATGACCCAAGTAAGCCGTGGAACAACAAAGACAACTATTCCCGCACCGGAATACCGCTATGCCGCCGCGAGAATGTCCCCGGCTCCGGCCGGGAAAACCGCGCGTGCCATATTCGGAGAAAGAATATTTTCGACGACATATTCTCGCCGATGATGTCGATCACCGTGATCCCGTTGCCGGTTCGATACCCGCGCCCGGCCCACCTGTATCGAATGGCGACCATACGACACCTACTAAGAAATCACAGAGGGGAAATATGAACGGCGCAGAAACCAGAACGAACACTATGTCGCACCTCGCGCGCGTCACGTCCGCCGGTGCTCCGGTAGAGCACTGGGTATCAGACACCGCCATGGTCGCCGGAATATTGTCGGGCTGGTTCGAGGGACTGTGTGGAACTAATTTCGCAGCAGCGGCAATGTGCTCTGAACCCGGGGGCTCCTGCTGGCCGTGCCGGAAGGTGCGTACCGCGCTGTACACCCTATCCACCATGGAACAACGCATGGCGACACCCTCGCGTGAGTAGTCCTGCGGACCGTGGTGGGTAGGTTCCCTCGGCTGTACTGGCAGGTGTGGAATCACCTGGTCAACGTCCCGTACCCTGTGACGGACTGATCACGGGGAGGGATCGCACATGGGTTTCACGACGATAGTGGACGCGCTGAGAGCGGCGGGCAGATCCGCTGGTGAGAAGGTAGGCGGCCTGCACGGCGCGGACTGTGCGGAGCCGGTGGGACGGGTGCCGGGGGCGGTGCCGGGAGGGAGCGCGGCGGCTGCTGCTGGGCGGTGCCGGGAGGCTTTGGCGGCCACGTTCACCGAGTGGTGTGCCGAAGCGCAGCGTTTCGCCGAGCACCTGGGTGTCGCTGCCGACCGGTATCAGCAGGGCGACCACGCGGCGGCCGGGGTGTTCCCGTCTGCGACGCCCGGGATGCGGGGGCCGCGCTGATGGTGTCGCTGGCCGATCTCCGGGCCTGGAATCCCGGCGAGCTGAGCGAGATCTGCTCCGTCCTGCAAGCCCGGACACAGATCCTGGTCCATGAGGGTGACGACTATGGCAAAACCCTGCCGGTCGAAGGGTGGAGCGGACCGGCTGCCGACGACGCGGCCGCGCAGCACCGATCGCTGATGCACGGGCTGGACACCATCGCGGCCGGGGCTGCGGTTCTGGGCAAGACCATTGGGCAAGCCTCCGACGCGATCACCGGTGTTCAGCACGCCCTGACCAATGCCGAAGAAGTAGCTCGCAAATACGGGTTCCAGATCACCGACAGCGGTGGTGTTGTCGATACCTTCGCAGGCAAACAGGTGCCGCCCGACCTGCACCCGGAAGACCGGGCACGGACACGTACTCAACTCGTGGACGAGGTCGCGCAGATCCTGCGCACCGCCACCGACATCGACACCGACCTAGCCTCCGTGCTGGACCGGGCGGCAGCGGGCCAATTCGGCACGGGTGACGAATCCACCGTCACCGCCGCCGCAGCGGATGGGATGAATGACCCCGGTCTGACCCTCCCGGAGCCACCACCGAACGCGACCCCGGCACAAAAAGCTGCGTGGTGGGCCACGCTCTCCGACGCGGGACGGAACATCCTCATCCGTGACCGGCCAGGCTCGATCGGTGCCATGGACGGACTACCCGCCACCGACCGCGACCGCGCGAACCGAATCGTGTTCGGCCGGGACTATCAAGACTTGCAACATCAGCGAGATGATATCCGGCATCGGCTGGACGGGATGAAACGTAGCGACCCGCAGCAGCAGGAAGAATATCAAGCTCTGGAAGAACAACTGGATACGCTGAACGGCAAGATTGCCGGAATGGATCAGGTCAAAACCCGGCTGGACCAAGCACTGCCCGGCCAGCCGCCCGCGTACCTGCTCGGTATCAACCCCGCGAACTCCGGGCAAGCCATCGTCGCCATCGGCAACCCCGACACTGCCGCCAACGTCGCCACCTACGTTCCTGGCACCACCGCCGGACTTAACGACGGCATGGCCACCGATATCGGTCGATCGGATTCGATGATGGCGATGGCGGGAAAAATGGGTTCGCCCTCGACTTCAGTGATCACTTGGGTAGGATATGAGGCGCCACAGAGTATCATTCCAGACGCCATCAGCACAAGTTATGCAGACAAGGCAGAACCCTCGCTCCGCAATTTTCAAGACGGCCTCGGGGCTGCACACCACGGGGCAATGAACAGCACGGTCATCGGTCACAGCTATGGCACTACCGTCGTCGGACAGACCGCGCGTGACCTCGGCCTACCCGCCAACAATGTCGTCATGGTCGCCAGCCCCGGCGTCGGCGTAGACCACGCCAACCAATTGCACCTCGATGGCACGCCACAAGACCAGGTTGGCCAGCACATCTACTCCACTAAGTCGCCCACCGATCCCGTTCCTATAATCAGCAATTTTGACGGCCCAGATATCGGCCTAGATCACGTTGATCCCCTTGGCCCCGACCCCACCACTGCATGGTTTGGCGGGCAGCAGTTCCAGTCCGACGCCGGTAACCCCCTCACCTCTCATAGTGACTACTGGCTTCCGCGTTCGGAATCGCTGAAATCGATGGGCAGCATTATTGCCGGACGGCAGCCATGACAAATTCTGGTCGAGTAAAGGCCTACCTGTCGAGCCTGAAGTGCGTTTTGGCGCTTCTTGTCTTGTCGCTATTTACCTTGACTTCCTGTGGAGGCGGGGAAACGATGGAATCTTCACTCTCTTTTGATCAAGCCCGAACGGCCGCATTAAATGAGGTGCATGCTGCCGTTGCGGCAGTCTTCCCTGCCGGATACAAGCTGGCGGATGACTTTGTCCCACAGCTTCCCTGCACTGATGTCAGCGACCGGCCAACTGGCCAGGTTCACGCGAGTGTCAGCTTCTGGGTAGATAGCATCGATCGCACGCGCAATAACGCCTACTTCGATGCACTTGCCCGATGGTGGACTGACAACGGGTGGAAGCTGGAAGTAGACGACCGACCTAAAGATCTTTTCATGAACGCCAGACGAGATGACTACTTGATGGGCATGCAAGCCACGCCGGAAGGTCGATTAAACATCGGAGTTGACTCCCCATGTGCATGGCCCGACGGAACGCCCGAGTCCAAGTCTTAATGCCTTGTCGAAGTGCGTGCCTTAATGGCTGCACTTCGCAGCGTCATGCACCAGTTCTACGTAGCCAACCGCGCGAACGGGAAACGCTTGTCAAGCTACCCACTGACCGCCGGTGGACACAGTCGGCCACGGCCGAGTCCTGACGATGCTCCAGAACGGCGGCGACGGCCAGGACATTATCTCCTGTGGCCCGGGCAGCGCCGACTACATCGCCGCAACCCTGGACACTGCAGTGCGTGGACCGCACGACTGACAGTCGCAACCAGCGACGATTAACCGCGAGGTCGGATGATGTGGGCATTGGTCCGGGCAACGTGCTATTCAACCGCCCGGACCAATGCCCACATCACAAGTAGGTAAACAATCAGGTAGTCGCCTTCAAGGATTCCAGTTCCCTGAAGGAGGCCTTCACGGACCGCGGTGGTCCGAAGTGGCAGCGGGGTCGGGTCCCAGTGCGAGGTCCAGCAGGTCGCCGAGCTGGTCGAGCTGGGCGATGCTCAGGTGCCGCAGGGACGTCTGCAGCACGGCGTCCACGGCGGCCTGGCCCTCGGCGCGCAGGCGGGCGCCCTTCTCGGTGAGCCGGTGCTTCACCGCCCGGCCCGGCCCCGGCACGCGCTCGATCAGCCCGTTGGCGGCCATCCTCGTGGCCAGCGAGCCGAAGGACTGGTCGGTCTGGAAGGTCAGCACCGCCAGGTCGTGCAGTGAGGCGTCCGGGTTCAGCGCGAGGTGGCGCAGCGTGTCCCACTGCACCAGGGAGAGCCCCAGTGGCGCCAGTGCCCGGTTCGCCGCGCGGTGATGGCGGTGCTGCAACCGCTTGACGGCAAGGCCGACGTCCGCTGGTCGATGGCTCATGCGCGGAAGTCTAACGGTACACAGCCATGTTGCTTAGATAAGGTTCCTTGTATAAGGTTGCTTAGGTAACCAGACGGATGGAGCACCCATGAGCACTCCCGAACCGGGCGGCCACCGGCCCGCCCGCAGCGAAACGCACACCCTCCGGTCCGCGACCGTCGGCCCGGTCGAGATGCGGGTCGAGATGCGCTTTGAGGACCACGACCGCACCCGGTCGTTCCTGCTGCTGCACGGTGGTGGCGGCGTGGCGACGATGTCCGGTTTCGCCGGGCTTCTCGCCGAGCGCACCCGCTCCCGGGTGCTGCTGCCGACGCACCCCGGCTTCGGCGGCACGCCGAAGGCCGCCGGTCTGACCGGGGTGCCCGAACTCGCCAAGGCCTACGTCGAGCTGCTGGACCAGCTCGATCTCACGGACGTCACCGTGCTCGGCAACTCCTTCGGCGGCTGGCTGGCCGCCGAGATCGCCCTGCGGCACAGTCCCCGGGTCAGCGAGGTGGTGATCGTCGACGGGATCGGCATCGCCGTCGAGGGCCATCCGATGACCGACGTCCGGGGCCTCTCGCCGGCCGAGATCCAGGCGCATTCCTGGCACGATCCGGCCAAGGCGCCCGCCCCGCCGGCCGCCGGCGGCACCGGCCCGAGCCCCGACGTACAGGCCTTGATCGGCTACGCGGGCCCGGCGATGACCGATCCGACGCTGGCCGGCCGGCTCGGCGGAATCGACCTGCCGGTCCACGTGGTCTGGGGCGAGAGCGACGGCATCGTCGGTCCCGGATACGGCAAGGCCTACGCCGCCGCGATCCCCACGTCCACGTTCACCCTGCTGCCGCGCACCGGCCACCTGCCGCAGCTGGAGTCACCCGGGGAACTGCTCGGCGTCCTGCTCGAAGCCGGTCGCTGATTCCGGCGCAGCCTCAGGCCAGGTGGGTGGCGGCGAACATCTTCAGGACCGCGGGCAGGACGACCACGGAAGGTCCGGGTGTGCGCACCGCCTCGGCCAGGTCCGCCCGCACCGTGGGCAGGGACGAGCGCCGGGCCGGTATCCCGAACGACTCCGCGAGTGCCACGAAGTCCGGCCGGGCCAGTTCGGTGCCGGTGGTCCGGCCGAACGCGCCGGTCAGGTACTCGCGGAGGATGCCGTAGCCGCCGTCGTCGATCAGCAGCCACGTCACGTCCAGGTCGTGCTGGACGGTGGTGGCCAGCTCGGCCAGCCCGTACATCGCCCCACCGTCGCCGGAGACGGCCACCGCGCGCACCCCGGCGGCTGCCGCGCCGAGTGCACCGGGCAGGCCGTAGCCGAGCCCGCCCGCGCCCTGTGCGGTGTGCATCGGCGCGCCGTCGGGATTCCATGCCGACCATGCCCAGTAGGCCGCGATGGTCATGTCCCAGAACGTCTGCGTGCCCGTCGGGAGGGCGGCGCGGACGTCCTCGATGAGCTTCCGTTCGGCCGCGAGGTCCTGGCTGTCCAATCTGGACTCGACGCGGGAGAGCAGCTGCCGCACCGCGTTCTCGGCCCGGCCGTCCGCGGTGCGCGCGGGCACGCGCAGTGCCTCGAGGAACCGCCGGACGTCGGCGTGGATCCCGAGCGCCGGGTAGTTCGACTCGAGCTTTCCCAGGTCGGCTTCGACCTGCACGATCCGCCCGCGCGGGGCGAACTCCCGGTAGTTGCTCGACAGCTCGCCCAGCCCGGAGCCGAGGACCAGCAGGACGTCCGCGTCGGCCAGTAACTGCGTCGTGTGCCAGTCCTCCATCCAGGACTGGGCGGAAAGTTCGTGCTCCCAAGGGAAAACGCCCTTGCCGCCGAAGGTGGACACGACCGGCGCGCGCAGGGTTTCCGCGAGCCCGCGCAGGGCGTCGTGCGCGCCGGCCCGCAGCGCGCCACCACCGGCGAGGATGACCGGATTCTCCGCGCCGGCCAACAGTTTCGCCGCCTCGGCGACCAGCTCCGGCAACGGTTGCGGCGGAGCCGGAGCCGCGGACACGTCGGTCAGCGGCGGCAGCTGCGCCGGTGCGAGCAGCACGTCCTGCGGGATCTCCACCCACGCCGGGCCGTACGGCGCGGTCGCCGCGCTCGTCCAGGCTTCGCGCAGCGCGGACGGGAGCTGGCTCACCGAACGGACGACGTGGGTGGACTTGACCACGTCGCGGAAGCTCGCCTGCTGGTCCGGCAGCTCGTGCAGGTAGCCGTGCCGTCCGCCGCCGAGCCCGGCGACCGGGATCTGGCTGGAGATGCCGAGAACCGGGACCGACGCCGCCCGCGACTCCTGTAGCGCGGCCAACGTGAGCAGCGCGCCCGGTCCGGTGGACACGATCATCGGCGTGACCGGGACGGGACCGTGCGGGTCCGCGGCCAGCCGCGCGCGGGCGTGTCCGTCTGCCGCGAAGGCGAGGTTGTTCTCGACGCGGGAGCTGATCACGCGCAGGCTGTCCGTCCGGCGGAGCGCTTCGAACAACCCCAGTGCGTGCTGCCCGGGCAGTCCGAACACAGTGTCGGCGCCGAGCGCGCGCAGGGTTTCGACGACCACGTCGCCACCGATGCGGGTCATGCGGGCTTCCCCAGGGTCAGCAGGCTCACCAAGTCGTAGGCGACGTGGGACGCGGCGATCGCGGTGATCTCCGCGTGGTCGTACGCCGGGGCCAGCTCGACCACGTCCGCACCGACGAGGTTGAGGTCGCGCAGTCCGCGAAGGATCTCCAGCAGTTCACGGCTCGTCATGCCGCCCGCTTCAGGCGTACCGGTACCAGGGGCGTGCGCGGGGTCGAGCACGTCGATGTCCACGGAGACGTACAGCGGGCGGTCGCCAATGCGCTGCCGCAACGCGTCCACCGTCTCGTCGATACCGCGGCGAAGCACGTCGCCAGACGTGACGATGCCGAAGCCGAGCCGGCGGTCCTCCTCGAGGTCACGCTTGCCGTACAGCGGGCCGCGCGTGCCGACGTGCGACAGTGCGCTGGTGTCGAGGATGCCTTCCTCCGACGCTCGGCGGAACGGCGTCCCGTGCGTGTACGGCTCGCCGAAGTAGGTGTCCCAGGTGTCGAGGTGCGCGTCGAAGTGCAGCAGTGCCACCGGACCGTGCTTCTTCGCCGCCGCGCGCAGCAACGGCAACGCGATGGTGTGGTCCCCGCCGACAGTCACCAGCCGGGTTCCGTGAGTGGTGAGCGCTTCGGCCTCCTGCTGCAGCTGTTCGATCGCCTCGCCGATGGCGAACGGTTTGACGGCGATGTCCCCGGCGTCCACCACCTGTCGTTCGGCGAACGGCGACACGTCCAGCTCCGGGTGGTACGGCCGCAGCAGCCGGCTCGCTTCCCGCACCGCGGCCGGGCCGAACCGCGCTCCGGGGCGATAGGACACTCCGGAGTCGAACGGCACCCCGACCACGGCGACGTCGGCGCGCGGCACCTCGTCGATCCGCGGCAGCCGGGCGAACGTCGCGAAGCCGGCGAATCGCGGTACGCGCGACGAGTCGAGCGGGCCGACCGGGGGCAGATCACTCACCTGTGCAACTCCTGTTTCGTTGAGCTTACTTCGGTCTCGGCCGAGCCACGCAGCCGTTGCGTCCACACGGAGAGGACGCTGTCCGGCGTACGCGGCGTCGCGAGACTCACCGCGACGTACACGACCAGACTCACACCGAGACCCCAATAGATCGGACTGTTGGCAGCGACCCCGTCGACAATCATGAAGGCGATCACGGATGCCGTCCCCGCCACCATCGACGCGTACGCGCCCTGGCTGGTACCGCGCTTCCAGAACAACGCTCCGAGGATGGTGACGAGCAGACCGCCGACGAGGATGTCGTACGCGATGGTGAGCGCGTTGACGACGTCGTCCACCATCATCGCGATCCCGATCGCCACGACGCCGAGCACGAGCGTCGTGACGCGGTTACGCAGCACTTCGCCGCTCTTCAGGCCCACCTTGCGCAGGAGGTCCGAAGTCGTCGTCGTGGCGCACGCGATCAGCGCACCGCTGGAGGTCGACATGAGCGCGGACAACGCGGCGGCGAGCACGAGCCCGCGGACTCCGGTGGGCAGCAGGCGTTCGGCGATGGTGGCGAACGCGTCCTGCGCACTGCCCAAATCCGGGTAGAGCACCTTCGCGGCGGTGCCGATCAGTGCACCGGCGACACCGTAGACGAGGCAGTAGACGCCGGAGATGATGCCGCCGCCGGTGGCGATCCGCGGCGTGCGCGCGGTGAACACGCGCTGCCAGATGTCCTGCCCGATCAGCAGTCCGAAGGTGTAGATCAGGAAGTAGGTCAGGATGGTCTCGCCGCCGATCGAGCTGAACTCGAAGTACGAGGCGTCGAGCTTGTCCGCCATCCCGCCGAACCCGCCCGCCGACACCACCGCCACCGGGAGCAGCACGAACAGGATGCCCACCGTCTTGACCACGAACTGGGCGATGTCGGTCAGCGTGATCGACCACATCCCGCCGAGCACCGAGTACAGCACCACGATCGATCCGCCGATCGCGATGCCGGCCCAGTTCGGGATCGCGAACAGCACCTTGAAGATCGAGGCGAACGCGAGCGTGGAGGTGACCGTGAGCATCAGCGTGTAGCCCCACATCACTACCCCGGACACCGCACTGGCGCGGCCGCCGTAGCGCAGGTCGAGCATTTCGCCGACGGTGTACACACGCAGCTTCACCAGCCGGCGCGCGAACACCGCGTGCAGCACCAGGATCCCCGCGCCGATGGCGATCACCAGCCAGGCGCCGGAAACGCCGTAGGTGTAGCCGAGCTTGACGCCGCCCACCGTGGAGGCGCCGCCCAGCACGACCGCGGACATCGTGCCGGAGTACATGAACCAGCCGAGCCGCCGTCCGGCGACCAGGTAGTCGGACTTCGTCCTCGCCAGCCGCAGGCCGATCCAGCCGACGCCGAGCATGCCTGCGATGTACAGCGCGATCACCGCGTAGTCGCCGCCCACGGGTCCTCCTCGGGTGCCGGGTCCTGCCGGACACCGTAGAGTCCCGCGGCCGGTCGGTGGCATGGGACGATCTGTCCCGGAACGAGCGCGAGGCAGGATGTGATGACCCGGAACCCCGATCCGCTGCCCGCGGGGGTGACCGTGCCGTTGCGGGCCGTGGCGAACGACCCGGAACTGGCACTCGACGTCGTGCCCGAGACGGTCCCGCCCGGTGCGCTGGACCGGCCGGTGCGGTGGGCGCACGTGAGCGAGCTGGCCGATCCCGCGCCGTACCTGCTGGGTGCGGAACTGCTGCTGACCGCAGGGGTGAACCTGCCTGCCGACGTGGGCCCCTACGTGCGGCGGCTGCGCGAGGCCGGGGTGGCCGCGCTCGGATTCGGCCTCACCCCGACCGTTTCGGACACGTTGCCGCGATCCCTGCGCGAAGCCTGTGCCCGGTACGGGCTGCCGCTGCTCGTGGTGCCGTCGGCGACGCCGTTCCTGGCGATCAACCGCGCGGTCGCGGTGGCACTGGCCGAAGCGGGCAGGCACGAGGAGCGGCGCCTGGCCGACGCGCGCGAGGCACTGACCCGCGCGGCCGGCGGCGGGCTGGGTGAGCTGGTGACCGTGCTCGCCGGAAAGCTGCACGGCTGGGTCGCGATGGTCGGAGCCGGGGACGCACTCGTCGCAGCCTGTGAAGCACCGCAGCCGTTGCCACCGCAGGTGCGGGAGCTGCTGGCCACCCTGCGTACGGGCAGCGGAATCCGTACCGCGACCACCGAGCTGTCCGACGGCACGCACGTGGCCGCGCAGCCGGTGTACCCGCAGGCGAGCGCGGCGCACCTGGTGGTGCTCGGCCGGCCCGGCCGGCTGGGTCGTGGCGACCGCTCGATCCTCGACGCCGGCGCGGCACTGCTCGGGCTCGTCGGGCGCGCCGGATCGGACACCGCCGGACTGGGCGCCGCGGCCACCGCGCTGCTGCTCGGTCGGCCCGCCGGCGCCGCGCTGGCCGAGGTGACCGGAACCGGACGGGCCCGGCTGATCGCCGGCGTCGCCTACCGGAAGGGGCCGGACGCGCTCGCCGGCCGTCCGGACTGGCTCCGCGCCCGCCTCGACACCCCGCTCGTGCAGGTGCTGCCGGGACCGCGGTTCCTGGCCGTCGCGGGCACCGTCCCCGGCGGACTCGACGAGCTTCGCGGGCACGGCTGGCTGGCGGTGGCCGGGCCGCCGGTGCCCGCGGGCGAGCTGCCTGCTTCCGCGGCCACCACCGAACTCCTGCTGGCCCGTGCCCGCGCGCTCGGCCGGGCCGTGACCGCCGATGCCGGAATCGACGGTTTCGATGAGCTGGTGCCGCCGGACACCGGCAGCGCATTCGCGGCCCGGCTGCTGGCGCCGTTGCGGGAGCTCGACGAGACACACGACCGTGCACTGCTGCCGACCTTGCGCAGCTGGCTCGCGAACCACGGCGGCTGGGACCGCACGGCCGCCGAACTCGGCGTGCACCGCAACAGCGTGCGGCACCGGATCGGCCAGATCCAGCGGACGCTCGGCGTGGACCTGGCCGACCCGGAAACGCGGATGCGGCTGTGGTTCGCGTTGCGCTGGGCCTGACCGGCGAGTGTCCACTCAGGTCTCTCAGGCGCTCTCAGGAAACTGTGGGATTGTGGTCTGGTGCGAGTTCTGGTAGTCGAAGACGAAGAGCCACTGGCCGACGCGATCGCCCGTGGGCTGCGCCGGGAGGGCATGGCGGTGGACGTCGCGCTCACCGGGGACGACGGGCACGAGAAGTCGTCGGTCACCCGGTACGACGTGATCCTGCTCGATCGCGACCTGCCCGGGATGTCCGGTGACGACCTGTGCCGCGAGGTCGTCGCCTCGGGTGAGCTGACCCGGGTGCTCATGCTGACCGCGAGCAGTTCGGTGTCCGACCGGGTCGACGGGCTGTCGCTGGGCGCGGACGACTACCTCGCCAAGCCGTTCGCCTTCCCCGAACTGGTGGCCCGCGTGCGTGCGCTGGGCAGGCGCGCCACCCCCGCCGCGCCGCCGCTGCTCACCGCGGGCGACGTCGAGCTGGACCCGGCCAAGCGCACGGTGCGCCGCTCCAGCGGGCCGATCGAGCTGACCCGCAAGGAGTTCGGCGTGCTCGAGGTGCTGCTGTCCGCCGCCGGATCCGTGGTCAGCAGCGAGGAACTGCTGGAGCGGGTCTGGGACGAGAACGCCGATCCGTTCACCACGACGGTGCGGGTGACCGTGATGACCCTGCGCAAGAAGCTCGGCGAGCCCGGCATCATCGAGACCGTGGTCGGTTCGGGCTACCGGGTGCCGGTGGACGCCGCCGAGTGAACCCGCCCGGCGCCCGGAGCCTGCGGGCCCGGGTCACCGTGCTCGCGACGGTGCTGGTCGCCGCGGCCGGGCTGCTGCTGCTGTGGCTGGCGTGGACGCTGGTCGGCGACGCGGTCGACGCGGTGCCGCACATGCCGCCGGGCACCATCGTGCGGGTCGACGGCGTCGACGTGGACGCGTCCACGCTCGCCCAGCACCTTCGCGAGCACGCGGTGAACCGGGTGCTGCTGTTCGGTTCGCTGGCGTTCTGCTTCGTGGTGGCCGCGGCGGCGATCCTGGCCTGGACGTTCACCTCGCGGGTGCTGCTGCCGCTGCGCGAGATCACCGGCACCGCCCGGCGGCTCTCGGTGGAGTCGCTGGGGGAGCGGATCGGCGAGATCCGTTCCCGCGACGAGCTGGCCGAGCTGGCCCGCACCTTCGACGACATGCTCGACCGGCTGCAGGCCGCGTTCGACGCGCAGCGGCATTTCGTCGCCAACGCCAGCCACGAGCTGCGCACCCCGCTGTCGGTGATCCGGACGGAGCTGGACGTCACGCTGTCCGACGACCAGGCGGACGTGGCCGAGTTCCGCCGGATGGCCGGCGTGGTGCGGGACGCGACGGAGCGGGCCGGTCAGCTGGTGAACTCCCTGCTGCTGCTCGCCCGGACCGACGGGGCCGGCCTCGTGATCCGCGAACCGGTGGACCTGGCGACGGTCGTGGAGCGTGCCTGGGCCGCCGTGCGCGCGGAGGCGGAGCAGCGCGGCCTGCGCGTGGCGTTCGGCACGCCGTCCGCGGGCACGATCGGCGACCCGGCCCTGCTCGAGCGCATCGCCGGCAATCTGGTGGAGAACGCGGTGCGGCACAACGTCGACGGCGGCTGGATCGAGGTCGCCACCGAAGCCGGTGCGCAGTGGTCCACCCTGCGTGTGCGGTCCTCGGGTGGCCTGCTCGATCCGGCGGCGGTCCCGGAGCTGTTCGAGCCGTTCCGCCGTGCCGGCGTGGCCCGCACCGCCCGCTCCGGCGCCGGCCTTGGCCTGTCCATCGTGCGCGCCGCCGTCCAGGCCCACGGCGGGAGCATCGCGGCGGAACCCGTGGTGGGCGGCGGACTGGCGATCACCATCCGGCTTCCGGCCGCGGTGCCGTAGCGCTGTAGCGCAATGGTGCTACAGTGGATTCCATGGGGCACACAATCGGCCAGCGTGAGCTACGCAATGACAATGCGGACGTCATGCGGCGGGTGGCCGCGGGGGAGAGCTTCACCGTGACCCGCAACGGGACGCCGGTTGCCGACCTGGTGCCTCATCAGCCGCCGCCCGCACCGCCCCGGCGGACGGCCGCCGAGGTCCAGGCGATCTTCCGGCGGCTGCCGCCGATGGACAGTGCCGCGTGGCGCCGTGAGCGCGAAGCGGAGGACGAGATATTCGGTCCGGATGACCTGGGAGAGCCCGGGGGCCGGCGGTGACCGTTTCCGCGCGGGTGCTGCTCGACACCTCGGTGGTGATCGACCTCGAGCGGCTCGACCTGACGCCGTTCGCGGACGCGGTGCCCGCGGTGAGCACGGTGACCGTTGCCGAACTCGGTTATGGCCTCGATGTCGACGATCCGATCGAGCGAGCTGCCCGGACCGAGCGCTACTACGCCGTGCTGGAGCAGTTCGAGGTGCTGCCGTTCTGCACCGGGGCGGCCAAAATGTACGGCACGATGGCCGCGGTGGTCCGGCGCTACGGCCGCGACCCGCGCCCGCGCCGGATGGATCTGCAGATCGCGGCCACCGCGGTGGCTTACGAACTGCCGTTTCTGACCCGCAACCCCAAGGACTTCGCCGGCCTGGAGCGGCTGCTGACCGTGCACGAGCTCTGACTTCCCGGCCGTGCGGTGTCACGATCGGCGGATGGGACTGCGACCCCGGCGGTGGCTCGCCCCGGTGCTGGTGCTCGCGCTCGGCGCGGGGGCCGGGCCGGCCTTCCTGGTGGTGAGCGCGATCCGGGTGCCCGCGCCGCCGGGGGACCGCACCCCGGTGCCGCTGGCCGGGCATCGGGGTGCGCCGCTGTGCAGGTGTACCTCGAGGACGACCGGGCGATGCGCCGGAGCGCGCGGGACCTGACCGGGGATCCGCAGGCCGGCGGGTGTTCGTGCAGACCGAAGCCGAGGCCTGGAAGCGGTTCAGAGAGCTGGTCAAGGACGGTCCGGACCTGGTGGAGCTCAGCCGGCCGGACCGGATTCCCGCTTCGGTCACCGTGCTTCCGATGCCACGCACGGACGTGAAGGCCTACTCCGACCAGCTGCCGCTTCCGGCCTGCCCACCCGCAGGGGAGTACTGAGGGGCGGCCTCCCCACACGGAGGAGACCGCCCCGGCAGATCAGGCCGGCGGAACCGAGGCGACGCCGGGTGCGAGGAACCGCCTGCCGGTCACCCGCTCCGACACTCCCGCCCGGTCCAGGTACGGCGTGATGCCGCCGAGCCAGAACGGCCAGCCGGCACCGAGGATCAGGCACAGGTCGATGTCCTGGGCTTCTGCGACCACACCCTCGTCCAGCATGATCCGGATCTCCTGGGCGATCGCGTCCAGCGCGCGGTCACGCACCTGCTCGGCAGTGGAGGGCCGCTCGCCCTGCGTCCACAGCTGCGCGACCTCCGGGTCGACCGACGCCGTGCCCTTCTCGTCCCAGGTCCACACCCCGCGCTTGCCCGCCTTGACGAACTTCGCCAGGTTCTCGCTCACGGTGAAACGGTCCGGGAACGAGCCGTGCAGGGTCTCGCCCACGTGCAAAGCGATCGCCGGACCGACGAGCTGCATCAGGTTCAGCGGCGACATCGGCAGCCCGAGCGGCTCCAGCGCGGAGTCGGCCACCTCGAACGGCGTGCCCTCGTCCACCGCGACCAGCACTTCGCCGAGGAAGCGCAGCAGCAGCCGGTTGACCACGAACGCGGTCGCGTCCTTCACCAGCACACTCGACTTCTTCAGCTGCTTGCCGACCGCGAAGGCGGTGGCGAGCGCGGCGTCGTCGGTCTTCTCGCCGCGTACGATCTCCAGCAGCGGCAGCACCGCGACCGGGTTGAAGAAGTGGAACCCGACGACCCGTTCCGGGTGCGCCAGCTTCGAGGCCATCGCGCTGATCGACAACGACGAGGTGTTCGTCGCCAGGATCGCCTCGGGCGACACGTGCTGCTCCAGCTCCGCGAACACCTGCTGCTTCACGCCCAGCTCTTCGAACACCGCCTCGATCACGAAGTCCGCGTCGGCGAACGCGGCCTTGTCCAGCGATCCGGTGACCAGCGCCTTGAGCCGGTTCGCGCCGTCCGGCGAGAGCCGCTTCTTCGTCAGCAGCTTGTCGATCTCGTCGTGGACGTAGGCCACGCCCTTGTCGATCCGCTCCTGGTCGACGTCGGTGAGCACCACCGGGACCTTCAGCCGGCGCACGAACAGCAGCGCCAGCTGGCTGGCCATCAGGCCCGCGCCGACGATGCCGACCTTGTTCACCGTGCGCGCCAAAGACTTGTCCGGTGCTCCGGCCGGACGCTTGGCCCGCTTGTTGACCAGGCCGAACGAGTACAGCCCGGCCCGCAGCACGTCCGACATGAGCAGCTCGGCCAGCCCGTCGGTCTCCGCCGCGTAGCCCCGGTCGAGATCGTTGTGCCGCGCCAGCTCCAGCAGCTCCACGGCCTTGGTGGCGCCGGGCGAGGCGCCGTGGGTGCGACCGTCCACGATGGACTTCGCGCGGGCGAGCGCCGCATCCCACTCCGCACCGCGGTCGATCTCGCGGCGCGGCGGTGTGACCTCGCCGTTGATCACCTTCGCGGCCCACAACAGGGACTGCTCGAGGTAGTCCGCGGACCCCAGCACCTCGTCCACGATGCCCAGCTCGGCCGCCTTCTTGACGGTGAGCATCTTGTTCTGTGCCAACGCGTTCTCGATGATCACGGTGACCGCAGCGTCCGGGCCGATCAGGTTCGGCAGCAGTTGCGTGCCGCCCCAGCCCGGGAACAGGCCCAGGAAGACCTCCGGGAACGCGATCGCCGCGGTGTTCTCCGACAGCGTGCGGTAGTGGCACGACAGCGCCAGTTCCAGGCCGCCGCCCATCACCGCGCCGTTGACGAACCCGAAGGTGGGGATCTCCGCGTCGGTGAGCCGGCGGAACACATCGTGTCCGGTCTGCGCGATTTCGCGGGCCAGCTTCGGATCCGCCACCGCCTCGACACCGGACAGGTCCGCGCCGACCGCGAAGATGAACGGTTTGCCGGTGACCGCGACCGCGGCCGGCTGCGCGGCGAACGCCTCGTCGAGCGCGGCGTTCAGCGACGCCAGGCCCTGCGGGCCGAAGGTGTTCGGCCGGGTGTGGTCGTGGCCGTTGTCCAGCGTGACCAGTGCGATCGGCTTGTCGAGGCCGGGCACCTTCACCAGCCGCGTGACCGCCTTGGTGACGACCTCGTCCGGGAACGCGGCCTTCGCCTCTTCCGCGGTGAAAGTCATGCCTTCGCCCCCTCGTAGGCCGGGTTCTCCCACAGCACGGAGCCGCCCATGCCGATCCCGATGCACATGGTGGTGAGGCCGTAGCGCACGTCCGGGCGCTCGGCGAACTGGCGGGCCAGCTGGGTCATCAGCCGCACCCCGGACGAGGCCAGCGGATGCCCGCAGGCGATCGCGCCGCCCCACTGGTTGACCCGCGGATCGTCGTCGGCGATGCCGAAGTGGTCGAGGAACGCGAGCACCTGCACCGCGAACGCCTCGTTGATCTCGAACAGGCCGATGTCGTCGATCGACAACCCGGTGCGCCGGAACAGCTTCTCCGTGGCCGGCACCGGGCCGATGCCCATCACCTCGGGCTCGACCCCGGCGAAGGAGTAGCCGACCAGCCGCATCGCGACCGGCAGCCCCAGCTCGCGCGCGGTGTCCTCGTCGGCGAGGATCGACGCGGTGGCGCCGTCGTTGAGTCCGGCCGCGTTGCCCGCGGTGATCCGGCCGTGCGGGCGGAACGGCGTCTTGAGCGACGCCAGCTGCTCGACGGTGGTGCCCGGCCGCGGCGGTTCGTCCTCGGTCGCCAGCCCCCAGCCCTGCCCGTTCGTGCCGCGGGTCGCCACCGGCACCAGATCCGGGCCGATCCTGCCGGTCTTCACCGCCTCGGCGAAGCGCTCCTGGCTGCGCGCGGCGTAGGCGTCGGTGCGCTCCTTGGTGATCTCCGGGAACCGGTCGTGCAGGTTCTCCGCGGTCTGGCCCATCACCAGCGCGGACGGATCGACCAGCTGGTCCGCGACGATCCGCGGGTTGGGGTCCACGCCCTCGCCCATCGGATGCCGTCCCATGTGCTCGACCCCGCCGGCGATGGCGATGTCGTAGGCACCGAAGCCGATACCGCTCGCGGTGGTGGTGACCGCGGTCATCGCCCCCGCGCACATCCGGTCGAGCGCGAACCCGGGCACCGACTTGGGCAGCCCGGACAGCAGCGCCGCGGTGCGCCCGATGGTCAGGCCCTGGTCGCCGATCTGCGTGGTGGCCGCGATGGCCACCTCGTCGACCCGCTCCGGCGGCAGCCCGGGATGCCGCCGCAGCAGCTCGCGGATGGTGTTGACGACGAGGTCGTCCGCGCGGGTGCCGGCGTAGATGCCCTTGTCACCCGCCTTGCCGAAGGGAGTGCGCACCCCTTCGACGAACACGACGTTCCGCACGCCCCGCGCATCCGGTGCGAGGGGCGGCGTACCTGGTGCGGCCACGAATGCTCCTGAAGTAGACAGAAATCCTGGCCGCAGCGTAGCCCTTGTTACTTACGGGTAACCAGGGGAGTGGCCCGGTCGAGTGGGACAGCGCACACTCCCGAGGGTCGCCTCGTGACTGGCAGCGCCGATGAGAACCGGCGTCGCCACGCGCAGGCGTGCTGCTCAGGAAGCGGTGCTCAGCAGTGCCTTGGTCAGCGCGTCGGTGGTCAGCTCGATCTGCCACGGCCGGGCGCCGCCGGTGCGCAGCGCCTCGGCCACCGCATCCTCCGACAGCTCGGACGGCGGCCGCCAGCAGGTGCGGCGGAGGAGGTCGGGCAGCAGCAGGTTCTCCACCGGCAGCCCGCGTTCCTCCGCGATCGCGGCGAGCGCGGTGCGGGCCGCGGACAGCCGGGCGGCCGCATCCGGGTCCTTGTCGGCCCAGCGGTTCACCGGCGGCGGGCCGTCGGAATGCTGGGCGGGCGTGGGCAGTTCACTGGCCGGCAGCGCCTTCGCCGCCTGCAGGTGCCGCAGCCAGCTCGCGCTGTACTTGCGCTGCACACGGCCGCTGAAGACCGGCAGGGCCTGCAGCTCCTCGACGGTCTTCGGATCGGCCGTCACGGCGTTGACGATCGCGCTGTCGGGCAGGATGCGGCTGGGCGCGCGGTCGCGTTTGCGGGCGAGCTCGTCGCGGGCCTGCCACAGCTCCCGCACGGCGGCGAGGCCACGCGGGCTGCGGATCTTGTGCACCCCCGAGGTCCGGCGCCACGGCTCGGCGCGCGGCGGGTGCGGCGGGGCGGTGCGGACGGCCTCGAACTCCTGGCGTGCCCAGTCCAGCTTGCCCTGCTCGGCCAGCTCGGCCTCGAGCTTCGCGCGCAGTTCGTTGAGCAGTTCGACGTCGAGGGCCGCATAGTTGAGCCAGTCGACCGGCAGCGGGCGCTTCGACCAGTCCGCGGCGCTGTGCCCCTTCTCGAGGGTGTAGCCGAGCAGCCGCTCCACGAGCGTGCCCAGCGCGACGCGTTCGTAGCCGGCCAGCCTGCCGGCCAGTTCGGTGTCGAACAGCGACCGCGGGTGCAGGTCGAGTTCGGCCAGGCACGGCAGGTCCTGGGAGGCGGCGTGCAGCACCCACTCGGTGTCGTTCAGGACCTCGCGCAGCGGGGCGAGGTGGCCTTCGAGCGCGATGGGGTCGACCAGCACCGTGCCGGAACCCGCTCGGCGCAACTGGACGAGGTAGGCCTTCGGCCAGTAGCGGTAGCCGGACGCCCGTTCGGTGTCCACCGCGACCGCGCCGGTGCCGGCCGCGAGCCGCGCGCACGCGTCGGCGAGCGCGGCGGCGTCGGTGACCACCGGCGGAGTGCCCTCGGCCGGTTCACGCAGGAGCACCGGCGGGGTGGACGCCTCGGTGGTCGGCTCTCCGGACCGGGCTCCATCCGCCTGTGCAGTTCCCATGGTTGTCGACCCTACGGGACGGGCGGGCCGCGCCTGGCCCGCCCGTCCCGCAGGGACGCGGTCCGTCCTCGTCAGCGGATCACGCCGGCACGCATCGCCAGCGCGACCATCTGGGCCCGGTCACCCGTGCCGAGCTTGCGCCCGATCCGGGAGAGGTGGGATTTGACGGTGAGCGCGGAGAGGGAAAGTTCCTCCCCGATCTCCTTGTTCGACTGCCCGTCGGCGACGAGCTGCAGTACCTCGACCTCGCGGGCGGACAGCTCGCGGGGCGTGTTGTCGGTCCCCGCGACCCGGGTCCCGGTCGCCAGGACCGGAGCCACGCTCGGATCGGCGTACACGCCGCCCTCGAGCACCCGGCGGACGCCGTCGGTGACGACGACCGGCGAGGCCGATTTGAGCAGGTACGCCTGTGCGCCCGCCTGGAACGCCGAACGCACCGCGTACGGATCGTCGGAGGATGCGAGGACCACCACTCGCGGCCAGCCGTGGCTGCGCAGCTCGGTGACGAGCTCGATTCCGCTGCCGTCCGGCAGTCCGAGATCGAGAATGGCCAGGTCACACGGGCCGGTGGCCTGTGCTCGTGCCCTCGCCTCGGCCACCGTGGCGGCCTCGTGGACGGTGCCCGCACCCATTTGTGCGAGTCGTGCTGAGATTGCCTCCCTCAACAGCGGGTGGTCATCGACCACCAACACGGAAAAAAGCTCTTCCCGCGGGTGCGGAACCATGCTCGCCGGCAAAGCACCGGCTGGCGTGGATCGGACGGCCTGAGATAAGCCGACGGTAGCCACGTCACTACCTCCCTGGAGTCGGTCGTGCCCCCCGACCGGCACCGGGACCTTCGGCCGTTCAGCCGCGCCAGCTTTAGACCGAAAGTGGTGTCGTCCCAGGCACTGTAGCCGCCCGAACGCCGTTGCGGGGGGATCGAACGGGTATCTATCCGGATCTGATCGTCACCCAGCGCGGTCGATATAACACGTTCGGACTAATGGTTGGCCAGTTGCTAACGGTTCCGCGACGGGGTGCGATGCACCTCAGTTACCGCGGTTCAAACGGGCGTGCAGCGGCCCGTGCAAGTGCCGGTGCTTTCGCGTGCGGCGGACCGCGGCGGGTGCCGGCTCCCGGAAATGCGCCCCGGCCGGGGCAAGATCATCTTTTTTCACGTTTTCGGCCGGACGGTGCCGCGCGGCGCCGCGGTCCGCTGCCGCCCGCCGGCGCCCGCCGGACCGCCCGCGAGGCGGTGACCTGGGGTTTACTGGCTGTGATCAGTGGCGCTTCACGAACGTGCGAGTCCGGCCGGCGGACGGGGTCCGTCCATCCGGGACAGACGTGAACGGCTTTCGGATCTACTCGCGGAAGGGGTCCGGAGGCCGTCCGGCGCAGCCCCGGTGCGGCCGCTCAGGCGCCGCCGCGGGCGTGCAAGGGCACTCCGGGGGCAGCCCATCCGGGTGAATTTCGGAAATCTAGGAGCTCTGGCGCTGCTCGAACAGCGCGACACCGGCCGGCGGCAGGCCAACCACACTCGCCATGACCTGGCAGAACGCGAACCCGTGCGGCCGCAGCGCACCGTCGGAGGGGGTCCAGGACGCGCGCAGCTCGAGGTCGTCGGTTCGGGTGGGGCCGCTGATGTCGCCGAACCGCGCCGACGAGGTTTCGGTGACCGTGCCGCCGAGCGCCTTCGAGGTGGCTCCGGACGCCTCGAGCGCGTCGGTGAGCCAGGACCAGCCGACCGCGGGCAGGAACGGGTCGGTGGCGAGCTCGCGGTCGAGCTCGGCCCGGACGTACATGACCAGGCGCAGCACGCCGTCCCAGCCTTCCTGGCCTTCGGGGTCGTGCAGCAGGACCAGCCGCCCGGAGGCCAGTACGTCGGCCGGTCCGGACACGTCGCAGCTCAGCGCATACGACCACGGCGCCAGCCGCTGCGGCGCCCGCATCGGCTCCAGCCGGATCTCCGGACGAGGCCGGACGGACTGCAACGCCGCGACGGCTTCGCGGAACAGCTCGGGCACAGGCGTCATCGCGGTCACGCTCCGACTTTAGGGCGGCGACGCCCCGTTGCGGTCGCAGGCGCGCCGAGCGACCACGCCTTGCCGCACCGGGACCCCGCCGGCCGGACGCGCCGACGAACCAGGCCACTCGTTCGTCGGCGTGTCGCCTTGCCCGCTCCTGGTGGATGCGCTCATTCCGGAGGCCTGGGGTTGGTGCGGTGCGCTGCGGTCAGGTGCGGAAGTGGAGCACGGTGCTGTGCCGGTGACGGCGGATCGTCCCGCGGCTCCGGCCCGCATCCGTACCCGCCCACAACCGCGTATGCCCGCCCACACCCACGGACGCCAGCTCACACCCGCACCCGCGTACACCCGCGCACGCCAGCCCGCGCACGCGCACCCGCGTACACCCGCGCGTACCGCCGAAGCAGGGGCGTCCGGCTCGCGTGGGAGCATGGGTTTCGTGCCTGAGGTTTCGTCTGTTCCCGCTCGTTCCGCGGTCGTTCCCGCTCGTCGTGCGCTTCCCGGGGCGCCTTTTCTCGTCGCCGCGCGGGGGGAGCGGCCGGGGCGGGTGCCGGTGTGGTTCATGCGCCAGGCCGGCCGTTCGCTGCCCGAGTACCGCGCGCTGCGCGAGGGCGTGCCGATGCTCGATGCCTGCTTCGACCCCGAAATGCTCGCCGAGATCACCCTCCAGCCGGTCCGCAGGCACCACGTCGACGCCGCGGTCCTGTTCAGCGACATCGTGGTCCCGCTGAAGGCGGCGGGTGTCGAGATCGACATCGTGCCCGGTACCGGGCCGGTGGTGGACCGGCCGGTGCGCGACGCGGCCGCGGTGCGTGCCCTGCCCGCGCTCGAGCCGGAGCAGGTCGCGAAGGTCGCCGAAGGTGTCGGGCTGCTCGTCGACCGGCTCGGCGAGACGCCGCTGATCGGGTTCGCCGGTGCGCCGTTCACCCTGGCCAGTTACCTCATCGAGGGCGGGCCCAGCCGCAACCACGAGCACACCAAGGCCCTCATGCACTCCGAGCCGCGGCTGTGGCACGACCTCGCCGGCAGGCTCGCCGACGTCGCCGTGACCTTCCTCCGCGCCCAGCTCGACGCGGGGGCCGACGCGATCCAGCTGTTCGACTCGTGGGCGGGCGCGCTGTCCGAGCGCGACTACCGCGAGTTCGTCCTGCCGCATTCCACGCGAGTCCTCGAGGCGGTCGCCGCCTACCGCGTGCCCCGGTTCCACTTCGGCGTCGGCACCGGCGAGCTGCTCGTCGCGATGCGCGACGCGTGTGCGGACGTCGTCGGCGTCGACTGGCGCGTACCGCTGGACGAGGCCGTGCGCCGGCTCGGCGGCGAAGCGGTCGTGCAGGGCAACCTCGATCCGGCGCTGCTGCACGCGTCCTGGCCGGTGCTGGAAGCAGAGGTGCGCCGCATCGTCGAGGAGGGCCGCGCGGCGCGCGGGCACATCTTCAACCTCGGCCACGGCGTGCTGCCCGGCGTGGACCCGGACGTACTGACTCGGGTTGTCGAGCTGGTGCACTCGCTGTGAAGCGGGTAGCCGTCGTCGGGGGTGGTATCTCCGGCGTGGCCACAGCTTACCGGTTGCGCCGGCTGCTCGGTGACGCCGTCGAGATCACGGTTTTCGAGAGCACGCCCGCAGTGGGCGGCAAGCTGCGCACGGCGGAGGTCGGCGGCGTCCGTTACGACGTCGGCGCGGAAGCCTTTCTCGCCCGGCGCCCCGAGGTCACCGCGCTGGTCGCCGAGGTCGGTCTCGAAGACCGCCTCGTGCACCCGACGAAGGCGCGCGCCAAAATTCACGCCGGCGGGTCCGTGCAAGGCCTTCCGCCGGGCACTGTCATGGGCGTGCCCGCGTCGGCCGAGGCTCTGGCAGGCGTGCTGTCCGAGGACGGCCGCCGGGCTGTGGAGCAGGAGCGTGCGCTGGGTCCGGTTCAGCTCGGCGAAGGTGACCTGCCGCTGGGTCCGTTGCTGCGAAGCCGCTTCGGCGACGAACTGGTCGACCGGCTCGTCGATCCGCTGCTGGGTGGTGTGTACGCCGGTGGAGCCGACGGTCTCGGCCTGCGTGCGACGATGCCCGGTCTCGCCGAGGCTGTCGCGCGCGGCGCTGCTTCGCTCACCGAAGCAGCCGCGTCGCTCCTGCCGAAGAACCCGAGCGCAGCGCCGGTGTTCGGCACGCTGACCGGAGGCCTGAACCTCCTCGTGCAGCGGCTGCTCGATCTGTCGGCCGCGAAGCTGCGTACGTCGGCGACAGTGCGTGCGCTCGCCCGTACGCCGTCGGGCTGGCGTCTCGACTTCGGTGCCGCCGCGGCTGCGCACGCGCCCGTCGATAGTCCGGCCGAAGTAGACGCTGTAGTGCTCGCCGTTCCCGCGCCCGGGGCGCGGAAGCTGCTCGACGGCGTGGTTCCTGTCGCGTCCACGGCGTTCGGCGAAGTCGAATTGGCGTCCATGGCGGTCGTGGCGCTCGCGTTGCCACCTGATGCCGCGCTGCCGGAAGCTTCGGGCATCCTCATCGGCGCGGGGGAGCGAGACGCAGACGGTGTGCCGTACGCGGCGAAGGCGTTCACCTTCTCTTCGAATAAGTGGGCGCACTACGGCGCGGAGAAGCCCGTCCTGGTCCGCGGCTCTGTCGGCCGCTTCGGCGAGCCCGGCGCGTTGAGCGGTGACGACGCTTCGCTCGTCGCCGCCGTACGCGACGATCTCGCGCGGCTCACCGGCGTCACCGCGGATCCGATCGACACTCTCGTCACAAGGTGGGGCGGCGGCCTCCCGCAGTACGGCACCGGGCACATCGAGCGTGTGGAGCGCATCGAGGACGCGGTGGCCGCCGTGCCGCGGCTGGCCGTCGCCGGCGCCACCCTGCACGGGGTGGGCCTGCCCGCCTGCGTGGCCACTGCGGACGCAGCGGCACGGCGGATCGCCGGGCAGCTCACAGTGTGACGGAGGCGCTTGGCGCATCCGGCGCGTGCAGTGCCAGGATGGGTGTATGGCGCGGCTGAACTACAACGAGCTGAACGACACGATCCGCTACACCACCTGGTCGGTCTTCCGGATCGAGCCGGGGCGGCTCGGCGAGGACCGCGGGGCCGCGGGGCGTGAGACCGCGGAGTACCTCGACGGGCTCGAAGCCAAGGGCGTGACCGTGCGCGGCGTGTACGACCTGTCCGCGCTGCGCGCCGACGCCGACTTCATGATCTGGTGGCACGCCGAGGAGATCGAGCAGATCCAGGCCGCCTACACCGGCTTCCGCGGGACGCCGCTGGGGCGCGCCGCGACACCGGTGTGGAGCCAGACCGCGGTGCACCGGCCCGCCGAGTTCAACAAGAGCCACGTGCCGGCGTTCATCGCCGGCGAGGAACCGCACAAGTACATCTGCGTCTACCCGTTCGTGCGGTCCTACGACTGGTACCTGCTGCCCGACGACGAACGCCGCAAGATGCTGGCCGACCACGGCAAGGAAGCCAGGGACTACCCCGACGTGCGGGCCAACACCGTGGCCTCGTTCGCCCTCGGTGACTACGAGTGGATCCTCGCCTTCGAGGCCGACGAGCTGCACCGCATCGTCGACCTGATGCGCCACCTGCGGGGCACTGAGGCGCGGCGGCACGTGCGGGTGGAGATCCCGTTCTACACCGGCACCCGGGTGCCGCCGGCCGAGCTCGTCGCGGCCCTGCCGTAACCGCCGTGCAGGACGCGTTGGCCGGGGTGTGGCGGACGCTCACCGGCGAAGAACTGCCCCCGGTTTCGCTGACCGGCGACGATTCGGTGCTGCCCGGACCGTTTCGGGTGCCCACCGCGGCCACCGCGAGTATCGCCGCGGCCACGCTCGCCGCGGGGGAGATGCTGCGGGTGCGGGGCATCGAACCGGGCACTGTCTCGGCCGACGCCCGGCACGCTGCCGCGGCGTTCGGCAGTGAGCGGCTGCTGCGGATCGACGGCCACCCGGCCCCGAGCGCGTGGGGCCCGCTCTCGGGCGACTACCGCGCGGCCGACGGCTGGATCAAGCTGCACTGCAACTATCGGCGCCACGAGGCGGCGGTTTGCTGGGCGCTCGGTGTGCCCGCGGTGCGGGAAGCCGTGGCGAAGACCGTCGCCGGGAAAACCGTCGCCGAAGTCGAGTCCGCGGTGGTGACCGCGGGCGGAGCGGCCGCGCTGATGCGTTCCCGTGCGGACTGGCTCGCGCATCCGCAGGGCCAGGCCGTCGCGGAGCTGCCGCTGGTGCGGCTGGACCGGATCGGGGACGCGCCGCCGCGCACGCTGTTCGATTCCGGCCGGCCGCTCGGTGGGGTACGCGTACTGGAGCTGACCCACGTGCTCGCCGGCCCGGTCGCCGGCCGGGTGCTGGCCGCGCACGGGGCCAACGTGCTGCACGTCGGTGCCGCGCACCTGCCGCGGATCCCCGTGCTCACCATGGACACCGGCCAGGGCAAGCGGTCCGCCTTCGTCGCGCTCGACACCGAAGGCGGCCGGGCGAGGCTGAAGAAGCTCATCGCCCGCGCGGACGTGCTGGTGCAGTCCTTCCGGCCGGGTGCGCTCGCGCGCCTCGGATTCGGCCCCGAGCAGCTGGCGGAGCTGCGGCCCGGGCTGGTCGTCGCCGACCTGTCCGCGTACGGCTGGACCGGCCCGTGGGCCCGTCGCCGCGGGTTCGACAGCCTGGTGCAGATGTCGTCCGGCATCGCCGAGGAGAACGCGGCCGACGCTCCGGCGCCGTTGCCCGTCCAAGCCCTCGACCACGCGACCGGCTGGCTGACCGCGGCCGCGGTGATGACCGCGCTGCGCCGCACCGTGACCGAGGGCGGAACCTGGCGGGCACGGCTTTCGCTGGCCGGTACGGGTGCTTGGCTGGACTCCCTGGGCCGCAGTGCCGCCACGTCGTCCGAAGCGGACTTCGCGGACCTGCTGGAGGACGCAGATCTGCTGGAGGACGTCGACAGCGACTTCGGCCGGATGACCAGGGTGCGGATGGCCGGTGAACTGCCCGGCGCCCCACCGCGCTGGGATCACGCCACGCACCGGCCGGGCGCGGACACCGCGGTGTGGTCTCCGGTCGGCGCAGCACCCGGCCGCGAGGTGGCTCCGG
Source organism: Amycolatopsis jiangsuensis (assembly GCF_014204865.1). Taxonomy (NCBI): domain Bacteria; kingdom Bacillati; phylum Actinomycetota; class Actinomycetes; order Pseudonocardiales; family Pseudonocardiaceae; genus Amycolatopsis; species Amycolatopsis jiangsuensis. Next base: position 2,509,611 of record NZ_JACHMG010000001.1, on the reverse strand, counting down.
CAACGCAGCCCGGCTGAGCAGCCGGAGCATGACGGCAGCGCGTTCCGGCTGGGCGGTGGCTCGTGGCGGCAGCGCACTGCGGTTGGGTAGTGGGGCCGCGACTGCAGCGCAGCCCGGCTGAGCGGCCGGCCAAACCGCGTCCGCTGCGCTGCCCCTGCCCGACGCGACGTTCGCCGGGCCGGGGCCGCCGCGCCGTGGGTCAACTGTGCCGCGTGTCAGCAGCGCCGTGGGTCAGCAGCGCCGTGGGTCAGCCGTCGGACTCCGGTGCGAGTTTCAGCGAGATCGAGTTGATGCAGTAGCGCTGGTCGGTCGGGGTGGCGTAGCCCTCACCTTCGAAGACGTGCCCGAGGTGGCTGTGGCACGAAGCGCACAGCACCTCGATCCGCCGCATGCCCAGGGCGCGGTCCTCGCGCAGCAGCACCGCGTCCGAGTCCGCCGGGTCGTAGAACGACGGCCAGCCGCAGTGGCTCTCGAACTTGGTGTCACTGCGGAACAGTTCCGCGCCGCAGGCCCGGCAGGAGTAGACGCCGGTGGTCTTCGTGTCGGTGTACTCGCCGGTGAACGGCCGTTCGGTTCCGGCCTGGCGGAGGACCGCGTACTCCTCCGGATTCAGCTGCTCGCGCCATTCCTGCTCGGACTTCACCACGCGCGGAGTGGTGCCGACCACGGGTTTCATACCTTTCACGCCTTCCACGTTACCTCGACAGGAACGCGATGGTGTGGGTCGCGATGTCCCAGGCGGTGACCAGCAGCCCGAGCACGAGAAGCACCACGAACAGCACCGAGACCCAGTACCGCAGCCCGCCGGTGCGGGTGCTCGACTCGGCGAAGTCGGCCACCTGGTCGAGACAGGCCTCGACGGTGAACGTCGGCCCGGTCCGCTCCATCCGGTCGAGGTGGGCGGCGAACGCGCGGACCTCCGGATCCGCCGGGTCGAGCCCGATCAGATCGTCGTGGAAGCGCGGGTTCCAGCCCGGCGGCACAGCAGCGCTCTCGGCCATGGCTCCACGGTAAGCCCTGCCGGCGGGTTAGCCCACCGGGTTGCGTGCGGTGTCTCACCGGGCGGGCCGATCGTCACTGGTTCGACGTGCCGCCGGAGTCGAGCCTGGTGTCGCTGTCGATCAGCATCTGGCCGCCGGAGGAGATGACGCGGTAGCCGCGGCGCGTTCCGTCGATCGTCAGGTTCATGGTGATCGAGCCGTCCGCGTTGGCGCCGCCGCTGTCGGCTCGTGCGTCCTCGTACTTGCCGATCGGGTGCGCGGCCCAGTACTGCTGGAACGCGGCCTGGTCGCCGTACACCCCCTGCGCCGCGGGGGTGAGACGCGACCAGTTCGCTCCCGGATCGGCGAAGAAACCGTCGGTGATGAAGGTGCCCGCCGCGCTGTAGTCGGAGATCTTGCCGTCCGGTGGGGTCTGGCCCAGCGGACCGGTCGGGACGTCGGGACTGCTGCTCGGCGCGTTTCCGCTCGGCTGCCCTGCGCTCGACGGCGGGGGCTGCGCGACCTGGTCGGAGCCGGACTGGCCGGAGCCGCTGCTGTTGGTCAGTACCAGGAACACGATCACCGCCACCACGACGACCGCCGCGGCGCCGCCGGCGAGCAGCGCCGTCCGGCGGGTTCGCCCGGACTTCGAGGATCCGCCGGCGCCGCGGTAGTCCGGCGCGGCCGCGCTGGGCGCGGGGCGCTGGGCGGGCTGCTGAACGGCGGGTTGCGGACGCGGGGGAGTGGCGGGCGGGGCGGACGGCGAGCGCATCGGCGTGAACGCCGCGGTGGGTGTGCGCGGAGGGTTTGACGGGGCCTTCTGCGCCGGGATGGGTGCCGAGGACGGCGCCGGCGGCGCCGCGGCCACGCGCTGCCATGGCGGACGCGAACCGGAGCCGGTGCCCTGCCCGCCGGCGATCAGCGGCGGCGCCATCGGCTCGCCGGTGGCCAGCTTGGCCAGCCGCTCGCGGGCTTCGGCCATGCTCGGGCGCTCGCCGGGCTCCGTGCGCAGCAGGCTCATCAGCAGTGCGGTGGCCGGCCCGGCCTGGGTGGGTGGGTTGACCTGGCCGTTGGCCGCGGCGTAGAGCAGCGCGAGCTGGTTGGTGGTTTCTACGGTAAGCCGTTGGAGCCACTCAGCCCACCAGCGGCGCACTACCGTCTCGGTAGACCATCCTCTGCCTTGGCCGTCCACGGCCAAGGCAGAGGACGCAGGCCAACTAAGAGCGTGTCTCACTTGGTTGTTGGTTGAGGTGTGGGCATGATCATGAGCTGTGATGGACGAGTTGTCGCGACGGCTGGTGCCCGACGAGTTGTGGGCGCTGGTCGAACCGTTGATCCCGCCGGGAAAGACGCGCCCGCAGGGTGGCGGCATGTCACGAGTGGGCGACCGGGCGGTGTTCACCGCGATCGTGTTCGTGCTGACCAGCGGCTGCGCCTGGCGACATCTGCCGCCCAGCTTCGGGGTCACCGTGCCGACAGCGCATCGGCGGTTCACCGAGTGGACCAAGGTCGGCCTGTGGCGCGATGTGCACCGGGCGGTGCTGGACGAACTTGGCGGCAAGGGCATGATCGACTGGTCGCGTGCGGTCCTGGACGGAGCATCCGTCAGGGCCAAAAGGGGGGCGGTCTGACCGGTCGGAGCCCGGTCGATCGCGGCAAGCCCGGCTCGAAGATCCATGTGCTGTCCGACCGGGCCGGACTTCCGTTAACCGTTGGGATCTCCGCGGCCAACACTCACGACAGTCACGCGCTCAGACCCTTGGTCAACGCGCTGCCGCCGATCCGGTCTCGCCGCGGACCGCGCCGCCGGAAACCGGCCAAGCTCCACGCCGACAAGGCCTACGACATCCCAGCCCTGCGCGACTGGCTTCGCCGGCGCGGGATCATCCCGCGCATCGCCCGCAAGGGCATCGAATCCACCGAGAAACTCGGAAGACACCGGTGGGTGATCGAACGGTCCATCGCCTGGCTGACCAGCTACCGGCGCCTGACCATCCGCTACGAACGCAAACCCAGCCACTACCTCGCCTTCCTCACCCTCGCCGCCACCATCACCTGTTACAAGAAACTCGCCAAATGAGACACGCTCTAAATCGATCAATACCTACACGCACAAGTCCGGGGTCCGGTACTCCGCGCCACCGGAGATGGAAAGGATTCCATAGTTGCATCCCGAGCCCACCCATGTGGGCCAAACGTTCCCGTAAATATGGTGGTAACTCATTTGCTCGTAAGGGCCGTTGAATCGGGTTCCGGTCGGGTTCACCCACGCCACGCGTGCGAGAAACGGGCTTCCGGCCCACTTCTCGTAGGTGACGTTGATCTGACCCTGCTGATTGATGGGCGACACGTACAGACAGAGGCTGCCGTTTTCGAGCTCGAGGCAGGCTGGGCCGGCTTTTGTTGAGTTCTTGCCGGTTGAGTCGGCGGAAGCTGGAGAAGTTGAGTTCAGCGTACAGGTGACTAAGATAACTGTAAAAGTGAGAAATCTTGCTATTAAAGGCAGCTTCACGAACCCTCCTCGATTAGTTTTCCACTCTGGCATTTACCGTTAAGGACCTAAAAAATCAATGCTCCATTGGAGTGCTGGGCCTGGTCCGGTAAGCGCGACGTCGGCTTGTGTTGGATATGTGGTGTCGCGAAATGGCGCACGAAATTATCGATCGAGTGGCTAACTTGCTGTGCACTGGGCCGTTTACCGCAATTTCGGACGAAGGCCGTCTGCGGTGCTGTGGTAACCGAAGCCGACAGGCGACGTGTGCAGGCTGTCGAATCCTGACAGCTCGTCTCAGTGTCCGGGAGTCTACGAGTGACCGCTGCGGGTGTCGCCGGAGATCTTGAGGTTGCCGTCGCTGGAATCGAGCACGCGGAGGGTCTTGATCTCGTCGGCTATGTCCTTGAAGTGAAGGATGATCTGGATGTCGACCGAGCCGTCGTCGTTGTTGGCACGCTTGTAGGCGTTGGCTCCGCCGTAGCCGCTCAACGGGTGCTGTGACCAGAAAGCCTGGAAGGTTTCCTGGTTTCCGTAGACGGCCTGCGCGTCGGGCGCCAGCATGGCCCAAGCGCCGACGGGGTCGCTGTTTACTTTGCCGTAGAACGCGATCACCTGTTTACCGGCGGGTTGCCATTCGACCTCGCCGTTCGAGGCCACGTTGGGAGTCGAGCTGGTGGTCATCGGACTGGATTTCGGGGCGCTGCCAGTGAAGCTGGGCGCACTGGGTGCCGACTGAGTAGCCTGATCGTTGTTCGAGCCTCCGTCGGAGCCGCCGGAGTTGGTCAGTACCAGGAACACGATCACCGCCACCACGACGACCGCCGCGGCGCCGCCGGCGAGCAGCGCCGTCCGGCGGGTTCGCCCGGACTTCGAGGATCCGCCGGCGCCGCGGTAGTCCGGCGCGGCCGCGCTGGGCGCGGGGCGCTGGGCGGGCTGCTGAACGGCGGGTTGCGGACGCGGGGGAGTGGCGGGCGGGGCGGACGGCGAGCGCATCGGCGTGAACGCCGCGGTGGGTGTGCGCGGAGGGTTTGACGGGGCCTTCTGCGCCGGGATGGGTGCCGAGGACGGCGCCGGCGGCGCCGCGGCCACGCGCTGCCATGGCGGACGCGAACCGGAGCCGGTGCCCTGCCCGCCGGCGATCAGCGGCGGCGCCATCGGCTCGCCGGTGGCCAGCTTGGCCAGCCGCTCGCGGGCTTCGGCCATGCTCGGGCGCTCGCCGGGCTCCGTGCGCAGCAGGCTCATCAGCAGTGCGGTGGCCGGCCCGGCCTGGGTGGGCGGGTTGACCTGGCCGTTGGCCGCGGCGTAGAGCAGCGCGAGCTGGTTGGTGGTGTTGCCGTACGGCGTCTGGCCCTCGATCGCCTGGTACAGCGTGGCGCCCAGGGCGAACACGTCGGAGCTGGGCACCGGGTCGGCCCCGCGGGCCAGTTCGGGCGCGAGATAGGCCGGGGTGCCGCCGATCAGGCCGGTCTGGGTGAGCGTCATGTCGCCGGCCGCGCGGGAGATGCCGAAGTCGGTGATCTTCGCGGTGCCGGTCTCGTCGATGAGGATGTTGCCGGGTTTGACGTCCCGGTGCACGATCCCGGCCCGGTGCGCGGCGACCAGTGCGGCGGCGACCTGCTCGCCGATCCGCGCGACCTGGCCCACCGGAAGCGGGCCGCGCTCGGCCAGCACCGCGGACAGGCTGGGCCCGTTGAGGTACTCCATCACCAGGCACGGGTCGCCGCTGTGCTCGGCGATGTCGAACACCACGATGGCGTTCGGGTGCTGGAAGCGGGCGGCGTTCTTCGCCTCGCGCATGGCGCGCTGGCGCATGTTGTCGCGCTCGGCCTCGGACACGCCCGGCTGCGGCAGGATCTGCTTGATCGCCACGGATCGTTCCAGGCGCACGTCGACCGCGCGCCACACCACGCCCATGGCACCGCTACCAATGTGCTCGACGAGGCGATAGTGCCCCGCGATCAGCTGCCCGGTGTCGATGGCGACCGCTCCTGACGAAATCCCGATGATTCGTGGTCGTGCTCAGCGCGGATACCCCTCGCGCACGCGAACGAGTGTAGCGGTCGGGAGTACCCGGCCGCCGTCAGCCAGCCGGTGCCGGCGACCTCGCGGGTTCCTCCGGCGCGGCAGCCGGGGTGCGGCGCCGCAGCACGCGCAGCAACCCGGCCACGCCGGCCGCCGCGAAGACCGCGTAACTGGCCAGAAGCGCGGGCGGCGTGTCGCCGGTGAGAGCGTCGGCGAAGACGACGACCGCGATCGTGCCGGGCACGCTGCCGAGCGCCGTGCCGGCCAGGAACGGCAGCAGTTTCACCGACGACACACCGCACAGGTAGCTCAGCGGTGCGAACGGCACCACCGGGATCAGCCGCAGCGAGGTGACCGCCAGCGTGCCGCCGCCGGACAGCCGTTCGTTGACGATCCGGACCGGCGCGCGGTGCAGGTGGCGGGTGACCAGGTCCCGGCCGAGCACCCGCGCCAGCCCGAACGAGAGCCCCGCCGCGATCGTGGTCGCGACGAGCGCGATGACCACCCCGGCGAAGCTGCCCACCAGCAGCCCGGCGGCGAGGTTGAACACCGTCCGCGGGATCGGCGCGACGGCGAGCAGCGAGTACGCGACCAGCAGTACCACCGGCGTGGCCGGCCCGGTCGCTACGGCCCACTGCCGCAGCTGGGCGGGACCGGGAATCGGCAGCCACACCGCGGCCGCCGCGAGCACGGCGAGCACAGCGAGCGCGAGGAGGAGCTTGGTTCTGCCGGACACCCCGCAACGGTAGGGCACCCGGCCCCGGCCTCGCCGCGGCGGCCCGGTTCTCGCGACCGGGAGGCCGTTCGCGGCTAACGTGGGCGCATGCCCAAGCACGGTGATCCGGTGGAGTACCAGGCAGGGGAGCGCACCGTGCGGGTGTCCAACCCGGACAAGGTGTACTTCCCCGGCCCGGGTGTCACGAAGCGGGAAGTGGTGGAGTACTACCTCGCCGTGGCCACGCCGTTGCTGCGTGCGATCGGCGAGCGGCCGACCACACTGAAACGCTACGTCGACGGCGTCACCGGGGACTGGTTCTACGCCAAGCGCGTGCCCAAAGGTGCCCCGGACTGGCTCGAGACGGCACGGATCACCTTTCCTTCCGGCCGGACCGCGGACGAGGTCTGCCCGACCGAGCCCGCGGTGTTCGCCTGGGCGGCCAATCTCGGCACGTTCGACTTCCACCCGTGGCCGGTGCGCCGTCCCGAGCTCGACCGCCCGGACGAACTGCGCGTGGACGTCGATCCGCCGGAACGCGCCGGCTTCGGCGACGCGGTCGAGGTGGCCGGGGTGGTGCGCGAGGTGCTCGCCGATGCCGGGCTCACCGGGTACCCGAAGACCTCCGGCGGCCGTGGCGTGCACGTGCTCGTGCGGATCCGCCCGGAGTGGGATTTCGTCGCGGTGCGGCACGCGGTGATCGCGCTCGGCCGGGAGGTCGAGCGGCGGATCCCGGACAAGGCGACGGTGTCCTGGTGGAAGGAGGAGCGCGGCGGCCGGGTGTTCCTCGACTACAACCAGGCCGCCCGGGACCGTACGGTCGCTTCGTCCTGGTCGGTGCGCGGTACACCGCGCGCCACCGTCTCCACGCCGTTGACCTGGGACCTGCTCGGGCAGGTGCATCCGGACGACTTCGACGTGCGCACGGTGCCCGGGTTCCTGGCCGAGCACGGCGACCTGCACGAGCCGATGGACGCCACCGCGTTCGGGCTCGAGACGCTGCTGGAGTGGTACGAGCGCGACGACCGCGACCTCGGCGGGGCCGAACTGCCGTACCCGCCGGACTATCCGAAGATGCCCGGCGAACCGAAACGGGTGCAGCCGAGCAAGGCGCGGTCCGACCCGCAGTGACCGTCCGATCGCGGCCGGTGGTCACGTTCGGTGATCAAGTTCGCTCGGCTCGGGATTTTTTTCGCTCTGGGTTTAGCCTGCTCAGTGCTCGTTCGCGTGGAGCGGGCACGGTCCGTGCCGGATCCGGGGTGTAACGCTCCGGCGTCACGGTGCGACTTATCCGCGCCGGTGGGCGGACCGGCGGGAGGGAGACCCGGTGGACGACCTGATCGCGTTCCTCGCGGCGCGGGTGGGTCAGCGCCAGGCGCTGATCATGCAGACGGTGCGCAAGCAGCAGGCCGGTGACCAGCTCACCCGTGGCGAGGCGAAGGTCTCGGTGGAACAGCGCATCCGGGCGCTCGGCGACGGTGAGCTGGACGTGGTGAACCAGATGATCAACGAGATCGAGGCGACCCGGCGGATCATGCTCGCGCACCGCACCACGGTGTCCGAGAAGGTGCCGGGTTTCCCGCTCTACGGCAGCGAGTACTGGTGCGAGACCTGTCACGTCCCTGCTGACGAGGCCGGGTCCAACTGGTGTCTGACGCTGCGGCTGCTCGCCCTGCCCTACAACGGGCACGGGGACTACAGCGAACGCTGGCGCCCCTGAGTCACGCGGCCGGCGCCGGGAATCCCGGTTCCGGCCGCCGTGTTGACCCTGGCGTGGACGTTCCGATTTCCGTGCTCGACCGCTCGCCGGTACGGCGGGGGCGAGGGGCCGCACAGGCCGTGCGGGACACGGTGGCGTTCGCCCGGGACATCGAAGCACTCGGCTACCACCGGTTCTGGGTTTCCGAGCACCACGGGGTGCCCGGTGTGGCCGGGTCGGCGCCGGCGGTGCTCGCCGCCGCGATCGCGTCCGCCACGACGCGGATCCGGGTCGGCACCGGCGGGGTGATGCTGCCCAACCACCGCCCGCTGGTGATCGCCGAGCAGTTCGGTGTCCTGGCGGCCCTGCATCCCGGCCGGGTCGATCTGGGGCTGGGCCGTTCGGTCGGCTTCATCGAAGGCGTGCGCCGCGCGCTCGGGCAGGGCAAGGACGCGGCCGACGGGTTCGCGGGCCAGGTGGAGGAGCTGCTCTCGTTCTTCCGCGGGGACCACGCCTACCCGGGGGTGCACGCGATCCCGGCCGAGGGGCAGTCCGTTCCGGTGTTCCTGCTCGCCACCGGCGCGGGCGCCGACCTCGCCGCCGGCCTCGGCCTGCCTCTGGTGATCGCCCCGGCACACGGCGAGCGCGCGATGATCGACGCGATTTCCCGCTACCGCGAACGGTTCCGTTCGGCCACCGCGGACCCGCACGTCGTCGTGTCGACCGCGGTCGCCGTCGCGGACACGGCGGAACGGGCTCGCAGGTTACTGGTGCCGGAGGCCTGGTCCACTGTGTACTCCCGCAGCCACGGGGTGTTCCCGCCGCTCTCCCCGGCCGCGGAAGTCCTGGCGCTGCCGATGACCGGCCGTGAGCGCACGCGGCTGGAGCAGGTGCTCGCCGGGCAGATCAGCGGCACCCCGGACGAGGTCGCCGACCGGCTGGGCGCACTGGTCGAGCAGACCGGCGCGGACGAGCTGCTGATCAGCACCAGTACCTACGATCCGGCCGAGCGGGTGGGCTCGTTCGCCGCGCTGGCCGACCTCGCCGGGTTGCCGGTACCCGACACCATTGTGACCTGAGCCATATTTACTAGTTTCGTAGGTAAACAGTGAACCTGGCCGGGTGGTCCGGCGTCCTGGAGACATGCGCAAAGGGATCTTGCTCGTGCTGGCGGCGGTCGTGGCTGTGACGGTCACCGTGGTGATCGCGACCGGTTCCGGCGGGGACGACGTGGTTTCACACTGCGACTCGGTCGCGGCGGCCGAGCCGGACGCACGGGGGCGAGAGGCGATCGAGAAGGCCCGTGCCGCGCTACTGGCCACCGGGGCGGGCCCCGTGCTGGGCATGAGCGTGGTGGATCTGGACGACTGCGCCGAGGTCCTGTCGTGGAAGGAGCACGCGGCCACGCCCTCGGCGTCGGTCGTGAAACTGCTGATCGCGCTGGACCGGCTGGACCGCTCCGGCGTGCCGGGCGGGGCCGGTGCCGAACAGCTGGAACGCATGCTGGCCGCCAGTGACGACGCCGTGGCCAGCCGGATGTGGAGCGAGGGCGGCGGCCCGGCCATCGTGCGTCGGCAGGCCGCGGCACTGGGCCTGGCCGACACCCGGCCACCGGAGGACCCGGGCCAGTGGGGCGACACCCGGATCTCGCCGGCCGACGTGACGACCGTCTACCGCTACCTCGCCAGCGAACTGGACAGCGACGAGCGGGTGTTCCTGACCGAAGCCCTCGGCGGCATCTCCGAGCACGCCGCGGACGGGTTCGGCCAGTTCTTCGGCGTCGCCGCCGAGGAGGTGCACCCGCTGCTGGCGAAACAGGGCTGGGGAAGCTCCGCCGGCCGCCGGGTCCTGAACACCACCGGCGTCGTCCGCGACGGCCACCTGTTCGCCGTGGCGCTGCTGACCACCTGGCCGAAGTCGATCGGCTGGGACGATGCCAAGGCGGCGCTCACCCAGGCCGCGAAGGCCGCACTGGCCTCGACAACGAAGCCGTCGCCGGTGCCGACCTGGGCAGCACACTGACCGCGTCTCATCCGAGCGCGGAGGCGATCTCCCGCGCCACTGCGGCGGGAGGCTTTCCTTCCGTGTGCAGCACAGTGCCGCAGGTGCGGAGCCACGGCAGTGCCGCGGCGTAGGCGCCGAGGTGGTCCAGTCGCCACTGCCGGGCGCCCGGCTCGGCGTGGTCGGTCTCGATCCGGCGCCGCAGTTCGGCTTCCTCCGCGTGCAGCACGAAATGCCGCACTTCGAGACCGCGTCCGGCCAAGCCGGCGAAGATTTCCCCGGCGTAGGTCTCGACGAGCAAGGTCTGCGGGAGCACGAGCGGGCCGCCGGTGTGGTCGTGGATCCGCGCCGCGGTCTCCACCACCAGCGGTCGCCACAGGGGAATGTCCTGGAAGTCCGCGACCGGTTCGGGGAACGGGACTCGCAGCAGGTAGCCGACGAACTCGGGGTCGAAGACGCGGGCACCGAGCAGTGCGGACAGCTCGCGTGCCGTGCTGGTCTTGCCGGCGCCGAAGGTGCCGTTGAGCCAGACGATCACCCGAGGACCACGGGCAGCTTCGCGGTCAGCGCGCCGAGTGCGGTGGCTTCCTCCGGTGACGGCGCACGTCGTCCGGTGGCCACCAGCAGTGCTGCGCGGTCGTCCAGGGCCGGGGGCAGCGGGAAGCCGAGGACGTCCTCCACCATGGCGCGGGAGGCGGCAAGGGTGTCCGCCGGTGGTCCGTCCACTCCGGACAGCTGCGCCACCAGATCCAGGTGGTGCAGCGTGGACTCGAGAACGTAAGTGGTGAGGTAGGCGTCGACGGTCAGCACCTCGTCGCGGGTTTCCACGCGGGTGTCCGGGTCGGCGGCCGACGCTGCCCGGCCTGCGGCCACGGTCAGGTCGTCGAAATGGTGGAGGAGCCAGGCAGTGGTGCCGTAGGCGGCCGCGCTGCGGCGGACGAACGCGGATTCCGCGTCGGTGCCGTCCGGTGCCTCCCCGCTTCGCTGCCAGTAGCTCTGCGCGGTCAGGGTCGGCGGCGCGCCGGTGGTGGAGGCGAGTGTGATCAGGATGTCCTGGGCGTCGATGATGAGATGCACGACCAGGTCCTGCACGAGCCAGCCGGCGCAGCCCGACGGGGTGACCCACTGCCCGCCTTCCAGCGTGTGCACGGCTTCTCGCAGGGCGTTCCAGGCGCGGGGGAAGAGGTCCACGTCCGCACTCTAACGAGCGGGTCCGGGCCGGGCACGTGCTTTACCGCGGCAGCCGCAGCTGCAACTCGGTCAGCAACCGTTGCGCCGGATCAGTCAGGACGATGCCGGACACCTCGCTGGCGCGCCGTACGCGGTATCGCACTGTGTTCGGGTGGATGTTCAGCTCTCGTGCGGCCGCGCGGACGTCGCCGAAGGCGTCGAGGTACGCGAGCACCGCGGGCACGAGGATGCCGCCGTGGTCGGCGTCGTGTGCCAGCAGCTCGGCCAGCCTCGGGTCTCGGATGCGCGGCTGGTCCGCGAGGTACGCCAGGACCTCTGACAGCAACACGTCGGCGCGTACGTCGGCGAGAGACGCCACGTTGCCTGTCCAATGCCCGCGCGTCATCGCCACCAGTACGCGGTCTGCGTCGCCGCGCGAAGCAGCTGCGTCGGACAGCCGTGGTACGACGCCGCCTATCGCCGCGCGTACGGGCGCGTCGAGGTGCTTTCGCGCCGCTGCGACGATTTCCTTCGCCAAAGCGAGCACGGCAGCGTCCGAGTGTTCCGGAAGGTCCGGCAGCAGCGCGTACACGCGACCGCCGAGCACGCTGACCAAGGCGCTGCGCCGGTACGCAGCAGTGTGCACGGCGATCAAATGCACCAGCTCCGCTCGCCGCAACAGCCGGTTCGACGCGGCGGACGGCTGCTGCGGGGTGAGCGTGAACGCCAGCACCTGCGCGGGCCGCGCCGGATCGGCACCGATGTCGTCGGCCACCGACTCCGCGTCGACCCGGCCGTCGAGCAGCCCGGCCAGCAGGTCTTCGCGCAGCCGCAGCTGTGGGTCGGGAAGCGTCCGCGCGCGGATCAGCTGGGGCGCGAGCGTGCGGCTGGCGCCGAGCAGCGCGACCTCGGCCTGCTCGGTCAGCGGCTGTGCGCCTTCCTGCACCCATATCGTGCCGAGCGGTTGCGAACCGGCGTGAATGCCGGCAGCGATCCGCCGTCGGATCCCGAGCTCCGGCCGTTCGTCCACGCGCACGATTCCCTCACCCGCGCGCAGCCGCTGGTACACGCCCCACTCGCGAAGCATCGCCAGGTATCGCTCCGGCCCTTCGCGGCCGAGAATCGACAGCCGTCGCAGCTCGTCCACTTCGTCGCCCGCGCGCGAGTACGCCAGCACGCGGCTCGCGGTGTCCTCGATGCTGACCAAGCCGCCAGTGAGGGTGGCAACCGTTTGCGCCAGCGCGAACAGATCGCCGAGCACCTCACCGGTCTCCGCTTCGCCACCCGCGCGCGCCGCGTCGACCACCCCGCGAGCCAGCGCCTCCACCTGTTCCCAGCGCGCTTCCGCGCCCACTGTCAGCAGCGCGACGCCTGCGTCGGCAGCAACCTCGATGCCGCCTTCGCCCTTCACCGCCACTGCAGCTGCCCCGCCGCGGCCGGCCGCGCGGATCGCCGCGGCCGCGGACCGGCCACGCGCGCCGATCACCAGCACGAGGTCACCAGGATGCGTTTCGGGTGGGTCTTCGGGGTCGAGGATGACCACGTCCTGCACCGGGACGCCGAGACCGCGCGGCGCGACGAGCACCCGGACGAGTGGTTCGCCGAGCGTCGCGAGGACATGCCGAAGCGAAGTGCCGGCGAAGGGATCGGGGCCACTCACCAGGTACTCCGATCGGACAAACTCATACGGGCGATTCTAGCCGATCAGACAAACTCTCCGGCCGTGCGCGGAGTTACCGTTCGGCTATCCGAGCCAGCTGTTTTTCGAGCCAGCAGTGTTCGAGCCGGCTGGTCGAGCCAGCTACTGACAACGAGGGAGCCGCCGTGGACGCCGTGACCCAGACCCCCGCCCCGAAGAACGAGCCGGTGTACACGTACGCACCGGGCAGCGCCGAGCGCGCCGAGCTGGAGGGCGCGTTGAAGAAGCTGGGTCAGGCCGGACCGGTCGACCTGACTGTGACCGTCGGCGGCGAGCAGCGTGCCGGCGGCGGCGAGAAGATCGACGTTGTCCAGCCGCACAAGCACAGTCACGTTCTCGGCACCATCCAGAGCGCTTCGCAGCAGGACGCGTCCGATGCGATCGCTGCCGCTGCGAAGGCGGCGCCGGAGTGGCGCGGGCTGTCCTACGACGACCGTGCCGCCATCCTGCTGCGCGCGGCCGATCTGCTGACCGGGCCGTGGCGCGCGACCATCAACGCGGCCACCATGCTCGGCCAGTCGAAGACGGCGACCCAGGCCGAGATCGACTCCGCCTGCGAACTCGCCGACTTCTGGCGGTTCAACGTCGAGTACGGCCGCCGCGTGCTGGCCGAGCAGCCGATGAGCTCGTCCGGCGTGTGGAACCGCATGGAGCACCGTCCGCTCGAAGGCTTCGTCTACGCGGTCACGCCGTTCAACTTCACCGCCATCTCCGGCAACCTGCCCACCGCGCCGGCACTGATGGGCAACACCGTCCTGTGGAAGCCCTCGCCCACGCAGAGCTTCGCCGCGCACCTGACGATGCGGCTGCTCGAAGAGGCCGGCCTGCCGCCGGGCGTGATCAACCTGCTGCCCGGCGACGGCAAAGCGGTGTCCGAAGTCGCGCTGAAGCACCGTGACCTCGCCGGCATCCACTTCACCGGCTCGACGCCCACGTTCCAGCACCTGTGGAGCACTGTCGGCGCGAACATCTCCGGCTACCGCGGCTACCCGCGCATCGTGGGGGAGACGGGCGGCAAGGACTTCGTGGTGGCGCACCCGTCGGCCGACCTCGACGTCCTGCGCACCGCGCTCGTCCGCGGCGCTTTCGAGTACCAGGGTCAGAAGTGCTCCGCCGCTTCGCGTGCGTACGTGCCGCGCAGCCTGTGGGAGCAGCTGAAGGACGGTCTCGTGCGCGAAACCGAGGCGATCAGCTACGGCGACGTGACCGACTTCAGCCACTTCGGCGGTGCGGTCATCGACCGGCGCGCGTTCGAAAAGCACGCTTCGCTGTTCGAGCGGGTCAAGGGTGACTCCGAAGTGGAGATCCTGACCGGCGGCACGGCCGACGACAGCGTGGGCTACTTCGTGCAGCCGACCGTCCTCGTGTCGACCAATCCGAAGCACGAAATCTTCAGCACCGAGTACTTCGGGCCGATTCTGTCTGTGTACGTCTACGAGGACTCCGACTTCGACGGCATCCTGAAGGTCATCGACGAGACCGCTGCGTACGCGCTGACCGGTGCTGTGATCGCGAACGACCGCACGGCTGTCGCGAAGGCGTCCGAGGCGCTGCGGTTCGCCGCGGGCAACTTCTACGTCAACGACAAGCCGACCGGCGCCGTCGTCGGGCAGCAGCCGTTCGGCGGGGCCCGCGCTTCCGGCACCAACGACAAGGCCGGCTCGATCTTCAACCTGCTTCGCTGGACGAGCCCGCGCTCGATCAAGGAGACCTTCGTGCCGCCGACGACCGTGCGCTACCCGCACCAGGGCTGAGGGAGATCGCCATGCTGCGTGCCCCGTTGCTCGCCGCCGCCCGTTCGCGGCGGATGCGAGCGTTGATCGAAGCAGTGCCCGCCACCCGGTCCGTGGTGCGCCGGTTCGTTTCCGGCGCTGCCACCGCCGACGCCGTGCGCGTCGCCCGCGAACTGGCCGCGGACGGACGCAGGATCACCATCGACCACCTCGGCGAGGACACCACCGACGCCGGCCAGGCGGCGGCGACCGTGCAGGCCTACGAGCAGCTGCTGTCCGCGCTGGCGGAACAGGGCCTCGCGGAAGGCGCGGACGTGTCGGTGAAGCTGTCGGCCGTTGGGCAGTTCCTGGCCGGCGACGGCGAGGACGTCGCACTGGAGAACGCGCGGAAGATCTGCGCAGCGGCCGAGGCCGTGGGCGCGACGGTCACCCTCGACATGGAGGACCACACCACCACGGACTCGACGCTCGGCATCCTGCGGAAGCTGCGCGGCGAGTACCCCTGGGTGGGCGCGGTGCTGCAGGCCTACCTGCGGCGCACCGAGCAGGACTGCCGCGAGCTGTCCGGCCCTGGCTCACGCGTGCGGCTGTGCAAGGGTGCCTACGCCGAACCGGAAACCGCGGCGTTCCAGGAGAAGTCCGAAGTGGACAAGTCCTATGTGCGCTGTCTGCGGGTGCTGATGGCCGGGCAGGGCTATCCGATGGTGGCCTCGCACGATCCGCGGATGATCGCGATCGCGCAGCAGCTGGCCGCCGACGCCGGGCGCACCGCGTCCGACCACGAGTTCCAAATGCTCTACGGCATCCGCCCGCAGGAACAGCAGCGGATCGCCGGGTCGGGCGCCACCATGCGGGTGTACGTGCCGTGTGGCGACGAGTGGTACGGCTACTTCATGCGGCGGCTGGCCGAACGCCCGGCGAACCTGGCGTTCTTCCTGCGCGGGCTCGCCACCCGGTCCTGACGTGCGTGCAGGCCTCCGTCCGCGGACGGAGGCCTGCACGCACGTTCCCCGATTCGCCTGTGGTCGCGGGTCAGCTCTGTGGCGTCTGGTCGGCCTGCTCGGACTCCACGGCCTTGCGGACCTCGTCCATGTCGACCTCGCGGGCCTGGCGGATCACGTCCTCCAGCGCCGCCTCCGGCAGCGCGCCGGGCTGGGCGAAGATCAGCGTCTTGTCGCGGATCACGGCCAGCGTCGGGATCGAGCGGATGTCGAACGCGGCGGCGAGCTGCTGCTGCGCCTCGGTGTCGACCTTGGAGAACACGATGTCCTCGTGCTTTTCCGACGCCTTCTCGTAGACCGGCGCGAACTGCTTGCACGGCCCGCACCAACTGGCCCAGAAGTCGATCAGCACGAACTCGTTGTCGGTCACGGTCCGGTCGAAGTTGTCCGCGGTCAGTTCCAGTGTGCTCATGGTCTGTCCAACGAACCGGACCGAGCGGGAATTCCCCGGCCGCGGGTAGCGTCTGCTCCCGCAGCCGAGGTTGAGGAGGAACCATGACGGACGGCGGCATCCTGGGCCGGATCGACGACCTGATCGCCCAAGAGCACGACCTGCGTGCCCGCTCGGTGGGCGTCGGGCTCTCGGGAACGGACAAGGACCGGCTGGCCAGGCTCGAACAGGAACTCGACCAGTGCTGGGACCTGCTGCGCCAGCGCCGCGCACGCAGCGAGTTCGCGGAAAACCCGGACGAGGCGCAAGCCCGCCCGGTCGGCGAGGTCGAGGGCTACCGCCAGTAGCAGCTCACGCGCGACCGGTCCCGGCTCCGGGCGGATCCGGTGTGTCGCTTGGACGGGGGAACCCGCGCGGGTGGGTTGGACCGCCGGGGCGAGCTGGCGGGTTGGTGCCGGATGCGGCGCGGGCGGCTGGTGCCGCGATGCGGCGCGGGCGGATTCCCGGACCCACGCCTTCGGCGAGGAGGGTTCCGGTCGCGGTACGGCTCATGCGTGCGCTGCCGTTGTCGCCCCGGTGCAGCCCGCCCAAGCCCTTGATGAGCGCCCTCGTCCTTCCATCCCATGGCCCAGCCGTCCGTGCCCCATGGCCCAGCACCGGCCGGCTGACGGGGTGGCTCAGGCGGGGCAGAGGGTGCCGCTCTCCGGGACCTTTCCGTCGATCAGGAAGCTCTGCACCGCGGTGGTCACGCAGGTGGACGGGCCCACCGCGCCGTGGCCGGCGCCCTGCCAGGTGACGGTGACCGCGCTGGGCATCTGGTCGGCCGCGCGGGTCGTGCCGAGCTGAGGGGTCACCGGGTCGGCCGCGGTGGCCGCGACCAGGATCGGCGGGGCGCCGGGCGCGCCCGCGGCGGGCAGCGGTTCGCGCCGCACCGGCCAGGCGCCGCACCACGCGAGTTCCTGGGCGACGGCGGCGCCGAACTGCGGGTACTTGCCGCGCAAGCCCGCCTCGGTCCGGTCGATCTGGTCGGCGGGCAGCCGGGTGGACGAGTCGTTGCAGCGGGTCGCGATGGTGCTGCTGATCCGCGACGCGCGGTCGCGGGTGTCGATCAGCACCGGATCGGTGAACGTCGCCAGCGCCGTCAGGTCGCCGTCCCGCGCCGCGGTCAGCGCATCGGCCAGCGCCGGCCAGCGGGTGCGGTCGGCGAGGCCCAGATAGACCGCGTAGGTGGCGATTCCCGCGCTCATGGCGACGCCGCCCGGGGTGGTGGCCGGTGCCGTACGCAGCCGGTCGGTCACCGTCTTCAATGCGGCTTTCGCGTCGCCCAGCGCGCATCCGCGGGCGGCGCAGTCGGCGGCGAACGCGTCGAAAGCGGCCTGCGCGCCACCGGCGACCGCGTCGAGCACCGCCCCGCGGTCGGCGCCCGGATCGGGCAGGCCGTCCAGCACCATCCGGCCCACCTGCCCGGGATAGCGCACGGCGTACTCCGACAGCACTTTCGACCCGTCTCCCCGGCCGAGTGCGTTGAGCCGGTCCGATCCGAGTGCCCGCCGCAGCTGCTCGAGATCCCCGGCGGTGCGCCAGCTGTCCAGCGCGGTCTGCGCGGTGTCCAGGTCGATCGCGCACTGCTGACCGACCCGGCGGGCGGCGTCGAGCACACTGCCCAGCCCGCCCTGGGCCGGATCGGCGCCGAGCAGCGCGGGCCGCACCTCCTCCGGCGCGCACTGCACCCCGCCGGACAGCCCGGTGCCCCGCCGGTCCACGCCGATCAGCGAGAACTTCTCCAGGAACGCGGGAGGCAGCTGGGCGGCCAGCCGCGCGGCGTGCACCGAACCCGGTTCCCCACCGACGTCGTTCACCACGACCAGCGGGATCGGCCCGGTGCCCACCTTCAGCAGGTAGACGCGCGCCAGCAGGCGCTGGGCGTCCTCGGGGGCATCCAGCGGAACGGTCATCCGTGCACAACCGAATTGCAGTGACGCGGGTACGCCGGGGGTGCCGATCCGCTCGCGGGTGTCCTCGCCGCAGTCGGCCCAGCGCAGGGAAGACCCCTGCGGTGGCGTGAGCGCGGGCAGCGGCACCGGAGCGGCGTTCGACGGCGACGCCGGGGCCGTGCGCCCGTCGTTGTCGATCACGGCCGGGCGCACCGACGGCCCGGTCGTGCACCCGGCCAGCGCGAGGACTGTCAGCGTCGCCGCGACCAGCCGGGCACGCAGGCGGAGGCGGCGGGCGAAACGGCGGTGCACGGGCAGGTCCTCACGTCGAATCCGGGGCGAACTCGCCGATGAGCTTGACACGGCGGGTGTGGGGAGGCAGTGAGCGGGTCCGCAGGACCCGGTTGCGGCCGGACCGGCCTTACGGGGTCTTCGCCGGTGGCTGCTCGAACTTGTGCGTGGCGGCGCGGGGCGCGTGGTCGGTGACGCGGGTGAGCAGGTCCTTGAGGGTGCTGAGTTCGGCGGGGCTGAGCTCGGCGGCGAGGTCGGTGTCGAGCGCGGAGACCCGCGCGTCCGCGCGCTCGAACAGGTCGCGGCCGTACCCGGTGAGCGTGAGCTCGATCAGGGTGCGGTGCATCGGATGCGGTGTGCGCTGGATGAGGCCGCGAGCTTCGAGCCGGCCCACGGTGCTGTTCATCGTCTGCCGCGTGACCTGGCACTGCCGCGCCAGCTCGGCGGAGCTGATGCCCTCGTGTTCGCTGACGATGGTCAGCGCGGCCTGCTGTGCCGGCGTGATGCCGTAGTCGCGCAGCACCTGCTCCTTCGCTTGCTGCGTGGCCTGTTCCGCGCGCTTGAGGTAGGCGAGCAGGCCGACAGTGATAAGCCAGCATGCTGTCACATTCCGAGCATCGGCGGCGCGGCAGCACGGCAGGTGCTGGAGGCGGCGGTCGCCGCGGCCGAGGCCGCCGGACAGCCCTCCGCGATCGCGGTCGTGGATGCGAGCGGGCACCTGTGCGCGTTCGCCCGGCTCGACGGTGCGGCCCTGCAGGCAGGCCAGATCGCCCAGGACAAGGCCTACACAGCTGCCGGGTTCGGGATGCCCAGCGGCCAGTGGCACGAGTTCCTGCAGCAGGACGCGCCGCTCGCGACCGGCGCGCCGACCGGATCGACCGGTTCGTGCCGTTCGGTGGCGGGCTGCCGCTCACCGTCGAGGGGCAGGTGGTCGGCGGCATCGGGGTGTCCGGCGGGCACTGGAGCGGCGACGACAAGATCGCGCAGGCTGCCGCCGCGGTGCTCGAAGCGGCCAGCTGACCGGGCGCGGCGGCCCGCCGCTCCTGCCGCGTTCGGCCAGGGAAAAAGCGTCCGGTCAGCGGGTCCGCACGACCTCGCCGCGGAACACTGCGTCCAGGTCGTAGCGGGCCGGCTCGTCGAGCTGGGCGTACCCGCACGAGGACGGTTCACGGTCCGGGCGCCAGCGGCCGAACTGCGCGGTGTGCCGGAACCGCGACGGATAGCCGCCTTCGGTGTGCTCGTAGGACACTTCCGCCACTCGCTCCAGGCGCAACGGCACCCACGGCTGTTCCTTCGACCGCCAGCGCGTGATTCCGCCCGGGATCCGCTGGCCTTCGCGCACCGCGTCGCCGAGCCACGGGTGGCCCTCGCCGCCGGTGATCAACGGCGCCAGTTCGGTGGCCAGTTCCCGCCGCCGGGCCGCCGGGAACGAGCCGACGACGCCGACGTGGTGCAGGAGCCCTTCGTCGTCGTACAGGCCGAGCAGCAACGATCCGACCGCCTCCCCCGGCGCGGAGTCGACGTGCCACCGCAGCCCGGCCAGCACGCAGTCCGCGGTGCGGGAATGCTTGTACTTGACCAGAATCCGCTTACCCGGTGCGTAGGGCTCGTCCAGGGGCTTGCCGATCACCCCGTCGAGGCCGGCGCCTTCGAACAGCTCGAACCAGTGCCGTGCGGTGGCCGGATCGGTCGTGGCCGGGGTCAGTGCTACGCCGGACAGCTGCGTCAGCCGTGCCCTGCGCGCCGAGGTCGGCTCGTCCACAAAGGACTCGTCACCGAGTGCGAGCAGGTCGAAGGCGACGAACTGTGCGGGCGACTCCCGGGCGAGCAACCGGACCCGGCTCTCGGCCGGGTGGATGCGCTCGGTGAGCGCGTCGAAGTCGAGCTTCCCGCCGCGGGCGACCACGAGTTCGCCGTCCAGCACGATCCGCTCCGGCAGGCTCGCCAGCAGCTCCGTCGCGACCTCGGGGAAGTACCGGTTGAGCGGCTTCTCCGCGCGCGACTGCAGACTGATCTCCTCGCCGTCACGGAAAACGAGGCAGCGGAACCCGTCCCACTTGGGCTCGAACAGCAGCCCGCCGGAGCCGGGAATGGCTTTCGCCGGCTTCGCGAGCATGGGCTTGAGCGGTGCCGCCAAGGGAAGGGCCATCCCGGCATTCTGGGCGAAACCCGCGGTCAGCGCACGCGCGCCGCACCCGCCGTGTCGAGTTCCAGGCGCACCGCGGTGGGCAGCGTGTCGACCCCCAGCGATTCACGAGCCCGGGTCAGCACGTGGCCTTCGAGGTCCTCCCACACCCGCCGCACCTCGGTGCCCTCGCCGAGCCACAACGTGATGCGCAGGGCCGGTTCGGCGTCCGTGCCGACCGAGCGGACGCGGGCGCGGGTGACGCCCTCGACCTGTTCCGCGTCGGTCCGGACGGCGCCGGCGAGCGCGCCGGAGGTCACCGTCAGTTCGGCACCCGGCGTCTCGTCCAGACGCAGGTCCGGATGCCGTTCCGGACGCAGGGAGCGCAGCAGCCACCACAGCCCGAGCACCAGCAGCAGCACCCCGAGCACGATCGCGCCGATCCGCGCGTACAGCACGTGCCCGTGCAGCCAGTCCATCGCGATCGGATCGAGTACGGGACGGTGCCCGCGGAACCGGCCCAGCCAGCCCATGCCGACCACCAGCGCGGCCGCCCCGGCGAGCACCGCGACCGCGCCCACCAGGCAGGTCAGCGTGCGCTCGGCGCCATACGATCGGCCCTGGGCACGGCGGGCGGCGGCAACGCTGCTCACTGGCGCACCTCGCGGGCGTCCGGCGCGGCGGAGCGGGACAATTGCCTCGCATGCTTGTTCATCGACGGTCCTTCGGTGAATCGACGACCACGGTCACCTTCGGCCGGCGGGCCAGCGGAAGGTCGTCCAGCACGGCCGCGACCGTTTCCAGCAGCCGCGGCCGCAGCTGTTCCTCGTTCTCCATCCGGCTCGTCGCGCGCACCCGCACGCGACGGGCGCTGGCCGTGACGGACGCGCCGCGCACGTTGTCCTGCGCGCGCACCGCGAGCCCGACCATCCGCGCGAGCGCTCGCGGTGACGTGCTCACGCTGACGCCTTCGGCCGGTTCGGTCAGCCGCACCTTCCGGTCGCCCGCGCCGAACGCCAGCAGCATCACCACGATTCCGGCGACCACCGCGATTCCGGCGGTGATCCGTACCGCGGTACTCGTCCAGTCCAGTGTGGACAGCTCGGTCCGCCACAGCGGCCACGGCACCAGCAGCGGACCGCGGCCGGGTTGCCACCAGCGCCAGCCGACCTCGAGCGCGAGCAGCGCACCGCCGGCGGCCACTGCCAGAGCGAGAACAGTGGACAGCAGCCGGACGAAAACCCGCATCACTGCACCCTCGGCGCGACGTCCGGGAGCAGCGCGGACACCGTCACCGCCAGCGTGCGCACGTGGTAGGAGGTGAGCCGCTCGACCTCCTCGACGACCTTCGCCCGCACGTCGCCGGTCACCGTCCGCACCGGCGCCGGGTATCGCAGCGCGAGGTCCAGCGCGAGGTCGACGTCGTTGTCCGAACCGGCCACCTTCGCGGTGGCGCCCGTCTGTCCGGTGTGGACCCCGGCGACGCGGCGTTCACTCGCCACGATGCCGGGCACCTGGTCCGCGGCGTGCTGGGCGACCTTGCGCACCACGGCGTGCGCGATGCTCAGCGAACCACGCTCGGCCGGTTCGGCCAGGTCACTGCGGGGCCGGTCGACCTGCGCCACCGGGCTCACTTGTCGCGGCCCTTGCCGAACATGTCCCCGAGGTCCAGTTCGCCGTCGAGGACCCGGCCGACCACGAGCCCGATGATGCCGACCGCGAGCGTCACCAGGAACGCGGTGAACCCCTGGGTGGCGGCGAGGCCGAGAATCAGCCCGGCGAGGATCCCGGTCTGCGTTGCGTTCAACGTGTGTCCTTCCGTGTACTGGTGTCGGGGATGCTGGCGTCGGGAGTGCTGGCTCATTCCACCCTGGCGGAGTCCGGCTCGTCGTCCTCTCCGGGCAGGTGGACGTCGTTCACCGCGAGGTTCACCTCGATCACTTCGAGCGAGGTGATCTCCTCTACCGCGGTGATCACGTTACGGCGTACGGCGCGTGCGAGGTCCGCGATCCGCGCCCCGTATTCGACCACGAGGTCCAGGTCGATCGCCGTCTGCTTCTCGCCGACCTCGACCGAGACCCCGGCGGTGGAGGTGGTGCCCGAACCGGGGACCCGTTCCCGCAGCGCGCCGAACGCCCGGGACACACCGCCGCCGAGGGCGTGCACGCCGGCGACTTCGCGGGCGGCCAGCCCGGCCACCTTCTGCACGACGAGCGGCGAGATCGTGGTGCGGCCCGCCGCGCCCGCCGCATCCTTGTCGCCCAGCGGCCCGGTGGACCCGCTGCGCGGGCGATCGGGCGGATGCGGGGTCGGCTGGGCCATGGTCGTCGCTCCCTCGTGTGCCTGCGGGGTTCCAGTGTCGCCGGGCCACGCCTCCGGCGCTGCGGACGTACCCGTTCCTACGATGTCCCGACCGGGCGAAAGGTCACGCGAGCTCACCCGAAAGGGTTAACGTGTGGGGTCAGCCGGGATGCACGTCGACCACGTGCACGTCGGCCACCGGCGGCCGGGCGCCCAGCTGCCGGTCCAGTTCCGCGGTGATCCGCTCCCGCAGGGCGTCCGCCGCTTCGGTGGCGGCCACGCCGTAGCGGACCGTGGCCAGCACCTGCAGCCGTCCCTCGGCCAGCGCCACCGCCGAGACCCACAGCCCGGGCATGGCAGCCGCCTCCGCGTCCGCGACGGTGCGGGCGAGCAGCAGAAACGCGGATTCGGACAGCGAGAGCGACCCTCCGTCGAAGGGCAGCCGCAGGGGTTCGGCGGACCGCGCGTTCTCGATCGAGCTCAGCACGCGTTCGACGAGCCCGGGAGGAGTGGGCACCCTGCGGCGTCCGGCGGCCCGTACCGCCGCCCAGCGCGGATCGTGTTCCGGGTCCGTCATGGCCGCTCCCTCAACTGGCCGAGAAGCGCCACCCTGGCCCTGCGCAGCCGGGAACGCAAGGCCGGGACCCCGACCTCGAGGATGTCCGCCACCTCCTCGTAGCTCAGCCCCTCGAGCTCACGCAGGACGAGGGGGACCCGCTGGGACACCTCCAGCCGGGCGATGGCGCGCAGTACCGCGTCCACCTGCTCGGCATCCACCACCCGGTGCTCCGGCGTGGTGCCGGTGACCTGGCCGGCCGCCTCGTGCAGCGGCACGGTCGGCGGCCGGCGGCGAAGCTGGGCGAGCGCACCGTTGGTGACCACCCGGTAGAGCCACGTGGACACCCGGGACTCCTGGCGGAACGAGGGCAGCGAACGCCAGGCGGACAGCCAGGCCTCCTGCACGACGTCTTCCGCCTCGGGCGGGCTCGCGGTGATCCGCAGCGCGACCCGGTACATCATCGGCGTGTGCCGCCGGACCAGCGTGTCGAACGCGGCGTGGTCGCCCGCGGCGGCGTCCTCGACGAGTTTGCGGTCGGCGAGTGCCGTTTCGGCGCTGGTCATCAACCGTCGCCCCGGCGGTAGCGCAGCAGCGTGTACCCGTCCTCGACGAGGATCGAGGCGAGTTCCAGCCGCTGCGGCGGAACCACCGGCGGCCCGGTCGCGATGCGTCCCGCACCCCCTCCGGTGAGTACCGGCGCGACGGTCAGGCACAGCTGGTCGACGAGCCCGGCGGCGGCGAGCGCGCCGAACAGCCGTGGCCCGCCTTCGCAGTCGACGCGCCGCAGGCCGCGTTCGGCGAGCAGGGCCAGCGCCTGCGCGAGATCCACGTCTTCGTCACCGGCGACGAGTACTTCGGCGCCGGCCAGGGCCGTGGTGTCCGCAAGGGCGGTGGTGATCACGATCGGCGGCACGCGGGTGTCGGTGAACAACGGCGCGGCCGGGTCGAGCCTGCCGCTGCGGGTGACCACCGCGATCGGCGGCACCGGGGCGCGGCCGAGGCGTTCCCTGCGGGCGGTGCGCGCCGGGTTCGTCCTGGCGCCGCGGTAGTTCTCCGCGATCGCCGTACCGGCGCCGACCAGTACCACGTCGGCGAGGTCGCGGGCGAGCAGGAACACCCGCCGGTCCGGTGGGCTCGACAGTCCGGCGGACAGCTCGTCCACGGCCACCGCGCCGTCCGCCGAGGTCACGAAGTTCACTTGGACGAACGGCTGCGCGCGGCCGTCCGGATAGCCGTAGATCCGCTCCAGGTCCGCGTCGGACAGTTCGGGGTTTTCCCCGTCCCCGCCCGGTGATGGTGGCCACACGCTCCGCACGGCTGCCATCCCAGCATGGTCGCGTGGCGGCCTCGACCGGGGGATATGCCAGTCCGGCCGCGACGCGGTGCCCGGCGGCGCCGCGGCCCGCCGGGGCTAGGCTCTGCGACCATGCCCGCAGCTGCCCTGACCGACCGGTTTCCCGAGCTCGGGGCCGACGAGCTGATCGCCTCCCTGGTGCCGCCGCCGCGGTTCGGCGAGGCCCGGTTCGCGACCTACCTGCCCCATCCGGACGAGCCCAGCCAGGCCGCCGCGGTGGCGGCGTGTTCGGCGTTCGCCGCGCGGATCGGCGCAGGCCCGGCGAAGAAATCCCGGCTGCGGTCGCTGTTCGGCGGCGGTGCGCCCGCGCCGTCCGGGCCGATGGGGCTCTACCTCGACGGCGGGTTCGGGGTCGGCAAGACCCACCTGCTCGCCTCGACTTGGCACGAGGCGCCAGGGCCCAAGGCGTACGGCACCTTCGTGGAGCTGACCCACCTGGTCGGCGCGCTGGGTTTCGGCGAGGCGGTGCGGCGGCTTTCCGAACACCGGCTGCTGGCGATCGACGAGTTCGAGCTGGACGACCCCGGCGACACCACGCTGGTCAGCCGGCTGCTGCAGGAGCTGACCGACGCCGGCGTGCACGTGGCCGCGACGTCGAACACGCTGCCGGACAAGCTCGGTGAGGGCCGGTTCGCCGCGGAGGACTTCCTGCGCGAGATCCAGGCGCTGTCCCGGCGGTTCTCGGTGGTCCGCGTGGACGGCCCGGACTACCGTCACCGCGGCCTGCCCGACGCCCCGCCGCCGGTGAGCGACGAGGAGCTGGCGGCTTCCGCGGCCGCGCACGAAGGATCCACTGTGGACGAATTCGGCGCGCTGGCCGACCACCTGGCACGGCTGCACCCGTCGCGCTACGGGAAGCTGCTGGACGGCGTGCGCCGCGTGCACCTGGCGCACGTGCGGCCGGCGCCGGACCAGACAGTGGGGCTGCGGCTGGTCGCGTTCGCCGACCGGCTGTACGACCGCGCCATCCCGGTCGTGGTGTCCGGCGTGCCGCTGCCCGAGCTGTTCGGCGAGGAGATGGTGAACGGCGGCTACCGCAAGAAGTACCTCCGCGCGGTCAGCCGGTTGACGGCGTTGGCACGGGACGCGGTGTCCGAACCGCCCCCATCCCGGTGACCACGAACGTCGCGAAGCAGCCCCCGCCCGCCACATCGGTGAGGTAGTGGTAGCCGGCGCCGACCAAGCCGACCGTCGCGCAGCCCAGCAGCACCACCGCCGCCAGCGCGGCGCCCACCTTCGGCCGGGCGAGCAGCACCAGCAGCACGAGCACACTGACCAGGCTGACGGTGTGGCCGCTCGGATACGCGAGCCCACCGTCCTTCCAGCGGCCGAACAGCGGTTTGAGTACCCACGTGTTGAGCGACACGGCGAGCACCGGCCCGGCCACGGCGAGCAGCGCGTCCCCGCGCCGGCGCAGGTACAGGCAGCTTCCGGCGATCAGCGCGATGGCGGGGACCAGCACGTACGGCTCGGTGGGCAGCAGAAGGACGTCGAGCAGCGTTTCACTCAGCCTGCCGGTCACCTCGGTGGCCCACATGTCCAGCGCGCCCGGCCCGCGTTGCGCGACCAGCAGGCCGAGCACGAGCGTGCCGAGCGCGAAGAGTGCGGCGACGAGGGCGAGCGCCCGCCTGGCGGTCACGCCCCCGACTTTACGGCCTTTACGGCGCCGCCGCGGTCGTCGGTGAAGCCCTTCAGGACTGGATGACGCGCGCGATGGCGTCGAGGCCGCGGTCCAGCTCGGCCCGGGTGATCACCAGCGGCGGTGCGATCCGCAGCGTGTGGTCGTGGGTTTCCTTGCACAGCACGCCCATCCCGGCCAGCGCCTCGGACGCGGCGCGGCCGGACGGCCCGCCCGGCGCGAGGTCGATACCTGCCCACAGGCCGCGGCCCCGGACCTCGGACAGGCCGCTGCCGATCATCGCGCGCAGGCGTTCGTGCAGGTGTGCCCCGAGTTCGGTGGACCGCTGCTGGAACTCGCCGGTGCGCAGCAGCCGGAGCACGGCCCGGCCGACCGCGCACGCCAGCGGGTTGCCGCCGAAGGTCGACCCGTGTTCGCCCGGCTTCAGCAGGCCCAGCACCTCGCGGCTGCCGACCACCGCGGACACCGGCAGGATACCTCCGCCGAGGGCCTTGCCGAGCGTGTAGACGTCCGCGCGCACGCCTTCGTGGTCCAGCGCCAGCACGGTGCCGGTGCGGCCCAGCCCGGACTGGATCTCGTCGGCGATCAGCAGCACGCCCTGGTCGTCACACACCCGGCGCACCTCGGCGAAGTAGCCGGCCGGCGGCACGATCACGCCCGCCTCGCCCTGGATCGGCTCGAGCAGCACGGCCGCGGTGCGCGGCGTGATGGCGGCCCGCAGTGCTCCCGCGTCGCCGTAGGGCACCGTGACGAACCCCGGGGTGAACGGCCCGAAGTCGGCGCGCGCGGTCTCGTCGGTGGAGAAGGAGACGATGGTGGTGGTCCGGCCGTGGAAGTTCGACCCCGCGACCACGATCTCCGCGGTGCCGTCCGGAACGCCCTTGACCCGGTGCGCCCACTTGCGCGCCAGCTTCACCGCGGACTCCACCGCCTCGGCGCCGGAGTTCATCGGCAGCACCATCTCGGTGCCGGTCAGCTCGGCCAGCTCGCGGCAGAACAGGCCGAACTGGTCGTGGTGGAACGCGCGCGAGGTGAGCGTGACCCGGCCCAGCTGCTCCACCGCGGCGGCGATCAGGTCCGGATGGCGGTGGCCGAAGTTCAGTGCCGAGTAGCCGGCCAGGAAGTCGAGGTAGGACTTGCCGTCGACGTCGGTGACCGTGGCGCCCTGTGCCTGCGCGATGACGACCGGCAGCGGGTGGTAGTTGTGCGCGCTCCAGTGGTCGTCGAGCGCGAGGTAGCCGTCGGTGGAAGCGGGAAGGCCGGTACCGGCGAACGTCGTCATACGTTCAGGCTAGATCCCGTGAGCGGCCAGATCAGCCGGGAAACGTTGCTTGGGATCGTTGTTCGTTGCGCAGTCGGCGAGAATTCCGGCGATTCGCTGCACACTCCGCCGGCGGTTATCGTCCCGGCATGGCGAAGAAGAACGGGAACCGGGTACGCGAGGCACTCCGTGCGGGGGACGAACTGCCGGACCCGGGTTCTTCGCCGGTGGGTCCGGACAAGAAGGACAAGGGCACGAAGCGGCTCGCGTCCGCCGGGGAACGCCTTGCCGCGCTGCAGGAAGCGCTGTACGCGGAGGGTTCCGGGGGTGGGCGGCGCAGCGTGCTGCTCGTGCTGCAGGGCATGGACACCTCCGGCAAGGGCGGCACCGTCGGGCACGTGCTCGGCCTGGTCAACCCGATGGGCGTGCAGTACACCGGGTTCAAGAAGCCCACCCCCGCGGAACTCCGGCACGACTTCCTGTGGCGGATCCGCCGACGGCTGCCGACACCGGGTCATCTCGGGGTGTTCGACCGCTCGCACTACGAGGACATCCTGGTGCCGCGGGTGTCCGGGCAGCTGAGTGCGGCCGGACGGCGCCGCCGCTACACCGAGATCAACGCCTTCGAGCGTGAGCTGACCGCGAACGGCACCGAGCTCGTGAAGGTGTTCCTGCACATCTCCTCGCAGGAGCAGCTGCGGCGGCTGACCGCACGGCTGGACCGGCCGGAGAAACGCTGGAAGTTCGACCCGTCCGACGTGGCGGCGCGGCGGCAGTGACCGGCCTACGAGCAGGCGTACGCCGATCTGCTGAAGCGGACGTCGACAGCGCACGCGCCGTGGTACGTCGTGCCCGCCGACCGCAAGTGGTACCGGAACTGGGCCGTCGCCGAACTGCTCGCCGAGACGCTCGCCGAGATGGACCCGCGGTTTCCCGAACCCGCCTATGACGTCGCCGAACAGCGCGCAGCGTTGAGGAGTGTTGGCGCGAGCCGCTGATCGTCTGAAAGAGTGCCAGCCGTGACCGATTCCGCTCTTGATGACGTTCCCTTCCTCCGCCGCCAGGCCCGTACCCAGCGCTTCACCCTCGGTGCGCCCAAGCAGTTCCGGGTCGCTCCGGACGGCTCCCGGGTGCTGTTCCTGCGCAGTGCTTCGGGCACTGATCCGCGGCACAGTCTGTGGTCGCTCGAACTCGACAGCGGCCAGGAGACGATGCTGGTCGACGCGGCCGAGCTGCTGCCCGGCGACGAGGACCTGCCGCCGGAGGAGCGGGCGCGGCGCGAGCGGGCCAGGGAAACCGGCGGTGGGGTGGTCGCCTTCGACGTGGACGACGCGTTCACCGTCGTCACCTTCACGTTGTCGGGCAAGCTCTACACCCTCGACCCGGGCACCGGCGCCACCCGGATGCTCGTGGACGGCTCCGTCGTCGACCCGCGGCCGAACCCGTCCGGCACGCACGTCGCGTACGTGCGCGACCGGCGCCTGCGGGTGATCGAGCTGGCGACCGGCGAGGACCGGGCGCTGGTCGAGGAAAGCGGCGACGATGTCGCGTGGGGGCTCGCCGAGTTCATCGCCGCCGAGGAGATGGACCGCACGCGGGGGTACTGGTGGTCGCCGGACGGGCGGAGCCTGCTCGTCGAGCGGTCCGACCGCGGGCCGGTGCCCCGCTGGACGATCGGGGACCCGGCGAACCCGCAGCAGCCGGCGAACGTGGTGGCCTACCCGTCGGCGGGCTCGCCGAACGCCGAGGTGTCGCTCGCCGTGCTCGGTCTCGACGGCAGCCGGGTCGCGGTGGCCCGCCCGGAGGGAGAACACCGCGGCTGGGAGTACCTCGTCACCGTGCACTGGTCGGCCGGCGGCCCTCCGCTGCTGGCGGTGCAGCCACGGGACCAGAAGAAGCTGACGGTGCTGGCGGTGGACCCGGCCGACGGCTCGGTGCGCGAGGTGCACACCGAAACCGACGAACAGTGGGTGGAGATCGTCCAGGGCGTGCCCGCGTGGACCACGGACGGAAAGCTGGTCGTGGAGAGCGCCGCGGACGGCGACCACCGGCTCGTCGTCAACGGCAAGCCGGTGACGCCGCCGGGCACGCAGCTGCGTGCGGTGCTCCACGTGGGCGACGAGATCCTTTTCACCGCCTCGGAATCCGACCCGACCCAGGTGCACGTCTACCGGACCGAGGGCGGCGGCGTCCGCCGGCTGTCCACTGAGGACGGTGTGCACATCGGAGCGGGCAGCGCGGAGCTGACCGTGCTGACCGCGTGGAGCCTCGCCTACAGCGGGCCACGGGTGAGCGTGCTGCGTGACGGCGAACCGGTGGCAGCCATCGGGTCGTCCACTGTGGACCCGGAGATCGTGCCGAACCTGACGTGGCTCACGCTCGGCGAACGTGGCCTGCGTGCGGCGCTGCTGCTGCCGCGCGGGTACGAGCCGGGCGAAGGCAAGCTGCCGGTGCTGCTCGATCCGTACGGCGGCCCGCACGCGCAGCGGGTTCTCCAGAGCCGCAACGCCTTCCTCACCCCGCAGTGGCTGGCCGACCAGGGTTTCGCGGTGCTGGTCGCCGACGGGCGTGGATCGCCGGGACGGGGACCGGCGTGGGAGAAGGAAATCGCCGGGAAGCTCGCCGACGTGACGCTGGCCGACCAGGTCGACGCGCTGCACGCGGCCGCCGAGGCGCATCCGGAGCTGGATCTGGAGCGGGTCGCGATCCGCGGCTGGTCCTACGGCGGGTATCTGTCCGCGCTCGCGGTGCTCCGCCGTCCGGACGTGTTCCACGCCGCGGTCGCCGGCGCGCCGGTCACCGACTGGTCGCTCTACGACACCCACTACACCGAGCGTTATCTGGGCACGCCGCAGGACGAACCCGAGAGCTACCGGCACAATTCGCTCATCGCCGGCGCCGGATCGTTGTCCCGCGCGCTGATGATCGTGCACGGGCTGGCCGACGACAACGTGTTCCCCGCGCATTCGCTGCGGCTGTCCTCGGCGCTGCTGGCCGCCGGCCGCGGGCACGTGTTCCTGCCGCTGGCCGGCGCCACCCACATGAGCCCGCAGGCCGAGGAAGTCGCGGAAAACCTGATGCGTACCCAGATCGGCTGGATCCTGCGCGAGCTGTCCGGCGACCGGAAGGAGCAGCAGCCATGACGAACCGCTGGGGCCTCACCATCCCGCTGACGGGAGTGCCGCTGACCGAGCACCGCGCACTGGTCGAGCAGCTGCCGGACCTCGGTTACACCGACGTGTGGAGCGCGGAAACCGCGGGCACCGACGCGTTCACGCCGCTCGTCCTGGCCTCGCAGTGGGCACCGCAGCTGCGGCTGGGCACCGCGATCGTGCCGGTCTACACGCGGGGTCCGGGACTGCTCGCGATGAGCGCGTCCACGCTCGCCGAGCTCGCGCCAGGGCGGTTCGTGCTGGGCATCGGCGCGTCGTCGCCGGTGATCGTGGAAAGCTGGAACTCCGCGGAGTTCGCCGAACCGTTCAAGCGGTCGCGGGACGCCCTGCGGTTCCTGCGTTCGGCACTGGCCGGGGAGAAGGTGACCGAGTCCTACGACACGTTCTCGGTCTCGAAGTTCCGCCTCGAGCGCGCCGCCGATCCCGCGCCGTCGATCATGCTGGCCGCACTGCGCCCGGGCATGCTGCGGCTGGCCGCGAAGGAGGCGGACGGGGCGATCACCAACTGGCTGGCCGCCGCGGACGTGCCGAAGGTGCGGGAGGTCGTGGGCCCGGACGTGGAGCTGGCCGCGCGGATCTTCGTGTGCCCGACCGAGGACGTCGCGGCCGCGCGGGCACTGGGACGGATGCTGATCTCGTCGTACCTGACCGTGCCGGTGTACGCGGCCTTCCACGAATGGCTCGGCCGCGGCGAGCAGCTCCGGCCGATGCACGAGGCGTGGGCCGCGGGTGAGCGCAAGAAGGCGAACGAGGTGATCCCGGACGAGGTCGTGGACGCGCTGGTCGTGCACGGCAGCGTGGACTCCTGCCGTGAGCAGGTTCAGTCCTATGTGGACAATGGGCTGACCACGCCGGTGCTCGCGGTCCTGCCCACCGGCGGCGACGTGTTCGACCAGGTGCGGGGGCTCGCCCCGCGGCGGTGACGGGTTTTCGGCAGACGGCCCGGGGCGCTTGCCCCGGGCCGTTTCGCGTGCGCGCCGGGGGGACTGCCGGTGGCGTTCGGGTGAAGCCGGGTCTCCCGAATGGCCGACGCGTGGTGCCGCGCTCGCCCAGCATGCTGAACACCGGCCGGGGCACCCGCGCGCGGGCTGGCGATGGGTGTCCGTAGTGTTGCGTAGCGTGAGGAAAGGTTACCCTAAGAAAGGCGGCTCCATGGAGGGTGAGTCCTCGGCCTGGCTGGCCGGCGGCCCGGGCGGCGCGGACCGGCTCGCGCGGCTGATCCCGGTGGCCCTGCGTGCCCTGGCGTCCGGCGTGGCGGAACGAGGTGGCCCGATCCCGTCCGGCGGCCCGGCCGCGGTGGCGGCTCTGGCAACACTGGCCGCGGCGGGCGACCCCGGTGCCGCAGGGGACGACCCACCTGGCCCACGCCTCGGGGGCGCCGTGGATGCCGGTTCCGGGGAGGATGCGCCGCCCGGCCCGGGCTCCGGGATCGCTGGGCAACCCGGTGCGGACTCCGGCCCGGCGGAGCGAGCTGCGGGAAGCGCCGGCCACCCTCGGCCCGTCGACAAGCGCGGCTCCGTAGCGGGATTCGGCCGGGAGAATGGCACGCTCGTGCCCGGCGGCGCGCGCGGCCGGCAGTCCGGGCGCGACGCCACGGACCGGGCGGATCCGGCCGTCGAGTGCGAGTTCGCCGGGGCTCCGGTGGCCCCGGACGGCTCCGGTGCGGCGATGCCGGCTTCCGGGCTGCCATCCCCGCGCCCCGAAAGCTCCGCGCCGGCGACCGGCGCCGGGCTGCCGTTGCGAGGGGTCGGCGCCGAGCGGGCGCTCGAAGAGCTGAGCACCCTGCTTGCCGCGGGCGCGGCCGATCCCGCCGATCCGGCCTGCGCCGCGCACCTGCACTGTCCGCCGCTCGCCGTGGCGGTCGCCGCGGACGTGGTGGCGTCCGCGCTCAACCCGTCGGTGGATTCGTGGGACCAGGCACCCGTCGCGGGCGAGCTGGAGCGGCAGTTCACCGCCGGGATCGCCCGGCTGTGTTACCCCTCGGCCGAGCGTCCGGACGCGGTCGTCACCTCCGGGGGTACCGAGTCGAACCTGCTCGGCCTCCTGCTGGCCCGGGAGCGTTCCGGCACCGCGATCCGTCCCGTGTGCGGCGAGAACTCCCACCACAGCGTCGCCCGCGCGGCCTGGCTGCTGGGGCTTCCCGCGCCGGTCGTGGTGGCGTGCGCGGACGACCGGATGCTGCCCGCGGCGCTGGCCGACGCGCTGACCGCGCTCGACGGACCGGCGGTGGTCGTCGCGACCGCGGGGACGACCAACACCGGACGGATCGACCCGCTGCCGGAGATCGCCGAGATCTGCCGCCGCGCCGGGGCTCGGCTGCACGTCGACGCGGCCTACGGAGGCCTGGCCTTGTGCAGTCCCGCTCTGTCCGGCCGGGTCGCCGGACTGGAGCTGGCCGATTCGGTCGCCCTCGACCTGCACAAATTCGGCTGGCAGCCGGTCGCCGCGGGATTGTTCGCCACGCGTGAAGCGGCCGATCTCGGCGCGCTCACCGTGCGCGCCGAGTACCTCAACGCCGACGACGACACCGAAGCCGGCCTGCCCGATGTGCTCGGGCGTTCGCTGCGCACGTCCCGCCGACCGGACGCGTTCCGGATGGCGGTCACGGTACGCGCGCTCGGCGTACGGGGGCTCGGCGCGCTCGTGGAACACTGCTGTGCCACCGCTTCCGCCGTCCACGAACTGGTGACCGGCCACCCGGCGCTGCGCTCATGGGGCCCGCCGGAACTGTCCACAGTGGTCTTCCGTCCGCGGGAAGCGGACGAGCTGCCCGGGCCCGCCGGAGACGAGCTGGTCGCGCGGGTGCGCCGGACGCTGCTGGAGGAGGGCACCGCGGTGATCGGCCGCGGACTGCTGCCCACCGGACCGGACGGCAGCCCGCAGCGGTGGCTGAAGCTCACCCTCCTGCACCCGCACGCGACCGTCGCCGAGTACCGCCCGATCCTCGACGCGGTGGCCGCGGCCGCGGCGAATTCCGTGGCAGTGCGGGAAAGCCCGGTCGCCTCGTGAGGCGTTTCGACCTCGCCGGGGTCGGGATCGGGCCGTTCAACCTTTCACTGGCCGCGCTGGCCGATCCGCTCGACCTCGACGTGGTGCTGTTCGATGCGCGCCCGGAGTTCCGCTGGCACCCGGGCATGCTCGTCGACGGCGCGACCCTGCAGGTGCCGTTCCTCGCCGACCTGGTCTCCCTCGTCGATCCGACCAGCCGCCATTCGTTCCTCAACTACCTGCGCGAACGCGGCCGCCTGCTGCCCTTCTACTTCGCCGAGCGGTTTCACCTGCCCCGCGCGGAGTACGACGACTACGGACGCTGGGCGGTCGCCCGGCTCCCGTCGTGCCGGTTCGGCCACGAGGTCACCGGATTGCGCTGGATGCCGGACGAGGAGGCGTTCGAACTCACCGTCGACGGCGCGGAACCGGTACTCGCCACGGCGGTCGTGCTCGGCGTCGGCACTTCGCCGAGCGTGCCGGAACCGTTGCGGGACTTGCTCTCCGACCCGGACGTACCGGTGCTGCACTCCGCGGACTACCTGGCCCGCCGCGCTGAACTGCTGGCCGCGGAGCGGGTGACCGTCGTCGGTTCCGGGCAGTCCGGTGCCGAGGTCTTCCTGGACCTGCTGCGTACCCGGTCCACTGTGGACGGACTGCGTTGGCTGGCGCGGACCCCGGCGTTCGCGCCGATGGAGTACTCGAAGCTCGGCCTGGAGCAGTTCTCCCCGGACTACACGGCGTTCTTCCACCGGCTGCCCGGTTCCGTGCGAGACGACCTGCTGCCCTCGCAGTGGCAGCTCTACCGCGGGATCGACACCGGGACCATCGCCGAGATCCACGACGAGCTGTACCGTCGGAGCGTCGGCGGCGGCTGGCCGGGAGCTGTGCTCACCCCGGGAGTCGAAGTGGTCGCCGCGGCCGCCGATCCCGAGGGCATCACGCTGGACTTGCGGCATGTACAGC
This sequence comes from Amycolatopsis jiangsuensis, assembly GCF_014204865.1. NCBI lineage: Bacteria > Bacillati > Actinomycetota > Actinomycetes > Pseudonocardiales > Pseudonocardiaceae > Amycolatopsis > Amycolatopsis jiangsuensis. Next base: position 2,475,115 of record NZ_JACHMG010000001.1, on the reverse strand, counting down.
AAGGACGGACCGGCACCCACCGGACGTCCGCGGTGGTCGCCGCCACGGGGTACGCCGAAACACCGGTCGCGCCACTGCTCGACGGGCTGGGCGAAACCGTGTGCCGGGACGCGCGGGGCCGGCTCGTGATCGGCGCCGACTACCGCGTTCAGCTGGCCGAGCCGGTGCGCGGATCGCTGTACGTGCAGAACGCCGAGCGTCACACCCACGGCCCCGGCGCGCCGGATCTCGGGCTCGGTGCCTGGCGTGCTGCCTCGATCCTCAACTCCGTGTGCGGAAAACCGGTGTACGACCTGCCGGAGCGCACCGCCTTCACCACATTCGGCCTGGACGAAACGGAGAACCAGTGAGCGACAGCTTGACCGACACCGCCGCCTGGCGGGCCGCGGGTTCACTAGTCACGCACAAAATGCTCGGCGAGTTGTCCTACGAGGCCATGCTGGTCCCGCAGCCGGCGGAGCCGGCCGGCGCCGGGCACCGCCGGTGGCTGCTGGAGCTGCCCGGCGGGATCTCGTACCGCTTCCAGGCGCGCCGGGGCGCGTTCGAATCCTGGACCGTGCTGCCGGGCAGCGCGGTCCGCGTCGACGGCGGGGCCGAGACGCCCGCGGACGATCCGCGCACGCTCGTGGCCGACGCTCGCGAGACGCTGGGCCTCACCGGACTCCGGCTGGCCGACGTGCTCGCCGAGTTGACCGCCACGGTCACCAACGAGGCGACCCGGTTGCGCCACGCGCCGACCGCCGCCCAGCTGTCCACCATGGAGTACAACCTCGCGGACGGGTACCTCACGGGGCATCCCCGGCTCGTGCTGAACAAGGGCCGAGTCGGTTTCTCCGCCCGGGACCGTGCGCGCTACGCGCCCGAGTCAGGCGTGGACGTCCGGCTGCGCTGGTACGCCGTGCATCGCGACCTCGCCGAGTTCCGCAGCGTCGCCGGGCTGGACGCGGAAACGTTGTTGCGCGAAGAACTGGACGACTCGACGTGGGAGGAGTTCGCCGCGCGCACTGCCACGCTCGGTGCTCCGGGCGAGTACGTGTGGGTTCCGGTGCACCCGTGGCAGGCCGACGAGATCGTCGGCACGCTGTACGCGGCCGAGCTGGCCACCGGTCAGATGGCCGAGTTGGGGGAGAGTTCCGACGTCTATCGTCCACATCAGACGGTGCGAACGCTGGCCAACCGCTCGCGCCCGGATCGCCGCGACGTGAAGACCGCGGTTTCGGTCCGCAACACCCTCGTCTACCGGGGGCTGAACTCGGCCGCCACGCTCGCCGGCCCGTCGGTCACCGAGTGGTTGCGCCGGATCGACGCCGCGGATCCGCTGCTGTCCGGGAAGTACCGGTTCGAGCTGCTCGGCGAGGTGGCCAGCGTCTCGGTGCGGCACCCGCTGTTCGGCGCGCTGGACGAACTGCCCTACCGGTTCCACGAAACGCTGGGCGCGCTGTGGCGGGAACCGCTCGCGGCGCGGCTCGGCGAGAGCGAGCAGGCGATCTCGTTCGCCGCTCTGCCGTATCGCGATGCCGACGGCAACTCCGTGCTGACCGGGCTCATCACCCGCTCCGGGGACGGCGCGCAGGCGTGGCTTTCGCGGCTGTTCGACCTGTTGCTCACGCCGCTGCTGCACTGGCTTCTCCGTTACGGCGTGGGGTTCTGCCCGCACGGGCAGAACCTCGTCCTCGTCGTCGACGCCGACGGGCGTCCGCTGCGGGTCGCGATCAAGGACTTCGCCCAGGGCGTCGACCTGCTGGACGAGGACCTGCCCGCGTACGCCGACCTCCCGCCGGAGGCGGCGGCGGACATGCTGCGCTGGCCGGCGCACCTGCTCGCGCAGTCGCTGTTCAGCTCGGTCTTCTCCGGGCAGCTGCGGTTCTGGGCCGAACTGCTGCTGGACGACCTGGGCCTGGCCCGCGCCGATTTCTGGGCGCTGGTGCGCACTGTCGTCGGCCGCTACCGCGAAGAGAACCCGGACGTGGCGGCGCGATTCGACGCGTGCCGCCTGCTCGCGCCGGACGTCGAACGCGTCACGCTCAACCGCGAGCACTTCGCGGGCCAGGGCTTCGACAAGGTGGAACGCGACGACGAGTTCGACGTCCGCTGGGGCCGGGTGCCGAACCCGTTGCACGCGCCCGATCCGGAGGGCGCCTGGTGACGCTGTTCGATCGTCCCGTCGGGGCGCGGTCGCTCGCGGAGCGTGCGGTCGCCGGCAGCGCGGCCGCCGAAGTGCTGCGTCGTGTCCTCGCCGAGGAGGACACCCGGCTGCTCCTGCTCGTGCCCGACCCGCACGCACGGTTCGCCGCGGTGGAGCTGGCGGCACCGTTCGCCGCCGAGGTCGTGGACACCGGTTACGGGCTGTGCGGCTACGTGTTCGCCTGGACGCCCGGGCGGGACCCGCTACCGGACGGCGGGCCGGTGCGCCGGTATCTCGGCGGATTCGGCGACCTGCCGATCCGGGTCGACGCGGCCACGGCGTTCCCGCTCGGCGAGCGGACCTGGGCGGTGGTGGGCGACGCGGAGTTCCCGTCCGGGGAACCGGCCGGGCTCGCTCCGCGCACCGTGCTGCGGAGGCAGCTGGCGGAGCTGGAGGAACGTGGCCTCGTGCCGTCGATCGGGATCGAGCACGAGGTCGTTTTCCGTGCTGCGGACGGGAGACCGTTGACCGGGCACGGGGTGGACTACGCGGTCGGCGGTACCGAAGCGCTCGCGCCGCTGCTCGCGGACCTGCGTTCGGCGTCGGCCGGGCTCGGCGTCGAATCGGCTCGTGCGGAATGCCACCCCGGGCAGTACGAGGTGGTCCTGCGGCACCGGGACGCACTCGCCGCGTGCGACGACGCCCTGCTGCTGCAGCTGCTGACCCGCCGGGTCACGGCCCGGCACGGCGTGACGGCGGACTATCTCGCCGCGCCGGAGCCCGGTCAGGGCAGTTCCTGTCACGTGCACCTGTCCCTGTCCACTTCGGACGACCCGGAGGCGCTGGGGGCATTCCTGGCCGGAGTACTGCGCGACGCGCGGGCTCTCACCGCGGTGTGGGCACCGACGTGGAACAGCTACGTCCGGCTGCGCACCGCGCCGTTCTCCCCGCGTGAGCTGCGGTGGGGCCGGGACGACCGCACGTGCGCGGTCCGGCTTTGCGGCACGCCGTCCTCGCCCCGGTTGGAATTCCGTTTCGCGGGTGCAGATGCGCAGCCGCACCTGGTGGTAGCCGCACTGCTCGCCGCCGGTGCCGCGGGACTGGCCGACGAGCTGTCGCCACCCGAAGCGGGCGAGCCGGTCGGGGAGCTGGCCGCGTCCCCGTGGGAAGCCTTGGCGCTGCTCGAGGAGGGCCGTGCCGCCGCGTTACTGGGCGAAGACGTCGCGGCGCAGCAGGCGGCGTTGCTGCGTGAAGAACTCGACGCGGGCCTCGGCGCCGTGACCGATCTGCAACGTCGTCGGGGCGCTCTGCGTTCCTGAACGCGCATCCGGGCTTGCGTTCGACCGCCGGGATGCGCAGGCTCGTCGCGTGAGCGAACACGAGTACGACCTCATCGTCATCGGTTCGGGCCCGGGTGGGCAGAAGGCCGCCATCGCGGCCGCGAAGCTGGGGAAGAAAGTGGCGGTCGTCGACCGGCACGACATGGTGGGCGGGGTGTGCGTCAACACCGGCACGATCCCGTCCAAGACCCTGCGCGAAGCGGTGCTCTACCTGACCGGGATGAACCAGCGGGAACTGTACGGCGCCAGTTACCGGGTCAAACAGGACATCACCATCGCCGATCTGATGGCCCGCACCCAGCACGTGATCGGCCGGGAGGTGCAGGTGGTGCGCGCCCAGCTGCTGCGCAACCACGTGGACCTGCTGCCGGGCACCGGATCGTTCGCCGATCCGCACACCGTCGTGGTGGACGGACGGCATCGCGGCGACCGGCGCTCGGTCACCGCCGATCACATCGTCATCGCCACCGGCACCCGCCCGGCGCGGCCGGACCACGTCGACTTCGACGCGGCCCGCGTGCTCGACTCGGACGAGGTGCTGGCGCTGGAGGAGATCCCGTCGTCGCTGGTGGTGGTCGGCGCCGGCGTGATCGGCATCGAGTACGCGTCGATGTTCGCCGCGCTCGGTTCGCGGGTCACCGTGGTGGAGCAGCGGGACCAGATGCTCGGCTTCTGCGATCCGGAGATCGTGGAATCGCTGAAGTTCCAGCTGCGGGACCTCGGCGTCACGTTCCGTTTCGGCGAGAAGGTGTCGAACGTGGCGGTGTCCGACGACGCCACGGTGACCACCCTGGTCAGCGGCAAGCGGATCCCGGCGGACGCGGTGATGTACTCGGCGGGCCGCCAGGGCATGACCGGCGAACTGGAGCTGGAGAACGCGGGCCTCGCCGCCGATCCCCGCGGCCGCCTGGAGGTCGACGAGTACTACCGCACCGCGGTGCCGCACATCTACGCGGTCGGCGATGTGATCGGGTTCCCCGCGCTCGCCGCGACGTCGATGGACCAGGGCCGGCTGGCCGCGTACCACGCGTTCGGCGAACCGGCCAACGGGTTGGGGGCGCTGCAGCCGATCGGCATCTACACCATCCCGGAGATCTCCTACGTCGGTGCCACCGAAGCCGAGCTGACCTCGTCGTCGGTGCCCTACGAGGTGGGCATCTCGCGATACCGGGAGCTGGCCCGCGGGCAGATCAGCGGGGACAGCTACGGAATGCTCAAGCTGCTGGTGTCCACCACGGACCGGAAGCTGCTGGGGGTGCACGTGTTCGGCACCGGTGCGACCGACCTCGTGCACATCGGCCAGGCGGTGATGGGCTGCGGCGGCACGGTGGACTACCTGGTCGACGCCGTCTTCAACTACCCCACCCTGTCCGAGGCGTACAAAGTCGCCGCGCTCGACGCAACGAACAAGATCCGCGCGCTCGAACACTTCTCCGGCTGAGGCCGGTGGTTGGTGCTTGGCTGGGGTTGGTGGCTGCTGCCCGGTCCCGGCTGCGGTGCGTGGCTGGTGTCTGGTTGGGGTCGGTGGCTGGGGCTCGGCCTAGGCTGGGACCCGCGCTCGCTGCTGGTCCGGGCTGGGACCCGCGCTCGCTGCCGGTCGGGGCTGGGGCCTGTGCCCGCTGCTCGGCCTCGGCCCAGGTCCGTGGCTGCTGCCCGGTTCGGGTCGAGGTCTGTGCCTGCTGCCGGTCCGGGCTGAGATCCGTGGCTGCTGCCCGGTTCCGGCTGAGGCCTGCACCCGCGACCTGTCCCGGCTGGAGCCCGTGCCCGCGACCGGCCCCGGCTGAGGCCCGCGCCGCGACCGGCCCCGGCTGAGGCCCGCGCCGCGACCGGCCCCGGCTGGAGCCCGCGCCGCGACCGGCCCCGGCTGAGGCCCGCGCCGCGACCGGCCCCCGCTGGGGTCCCTGCCTGCGACCGGCCTCGGCTGAAACCCGTGCCCGCAGCCCAGCCCAGCTGCGGACCCGTGCCCCCTACCGATCCCGTCCAACCCCGGCCCGGCGAATCCGGCAGCCCCGGCGACTCCTTCCGGCCCCAGTGGACTCGCCGAGGCCAGAAGGCCCTACCAGGCGGTGAAGTCCAGCACCAGGCGGCCACGTACCCCGCCTTCGGCCAGCCGCCGGTGTGCCTCGGCGGCCTGGCCCGCGGGCAGCACGTCGGCCACCCGCAGCGTCAGCTCGCCCGCCTCGACCTGCTCCCGGAGGCGGAGCAGCCGGTCATGGTCGGTGGCCACCTCGTTGACCCAGACCGGATGCACCCGGATCCCGCGGCCGGCCGGCCCCGCCCAGCCGCGGATGACGGCGATGCCACCCGAATCCCGGATCGCCGGGACGACCAGTTCGTGCAGCATCGCCCCGTCGAGCACGCCGTCCACCCCATCGGGTGCCAGGGCACGGAACCGGTCGGCGACGTCGTCCCCTCGCGCCACCACCTCGTCCGCGCCCAGCCCAGCCACCAGCTGCGTGTCAGCCGGCCCGGCATCGGCCAGCACTCGCAGCCCGTCGCTCATGGCCAGCTGCACCGCGTATCCGCCGAATGCCCCGGCCGCTCCGGTGACCGCGACCGTGCCCCCGGCGGGCACAGACAGCAGATCCAGCGCCAGACGGGCGGTGAGGGCGTTCATCAGCAACGTCGAGGCAGCCGGGAAGTCCGCCGTCGACGGCCTCGGCACCACCGAGTCCGCGGGCACCACGATCGACTCGGCGTAGGCGCCGCCACGGGGACCGTAGGGCCGGACGATCGCGATCACCGCGTCGCCCGGCCGGAGCGTGGTGCCGGTGCCCGGGCCGATCGCATCGACCACGCCCGCGGCGTCCATCCCCGGCACGTACGGCCCCGAGCGGCCTTCGAACCGCGCTTTCAGGGCGCCGGACCGAAACAGCGTGTCGGTGGGGTTGACCGATGCGGCGTGCACCCGGATGCGCACTTCTCCCTTGCCCGGCACCGGTTCCGGCAGCTCGAACACCCGCAGCACTTCCGGACCGCCGAACTCGGTCAGGCCGATCGCCCGCACCGCTCTCACCTCCTCGTACGAAGATCATCGGACCGAGTATCACGGTACTACCGATACGTTCATTCGAACAGGTGTTTGACTCACGCCTAGAACATGTGTTCGAATGTTCGGGTGCGATGGGAGCAGTTGCGTGCGGGGGAGGGAGAGCCGGTCCTTCCCGGGCTCGGCGCGTTCGGTGAGGCAGTGCGGTCGGTGCGCGCGCCGGAGTTCGGCGGGATCACGTTCCACGAGGTCCGCGCCCGGTCGGTGCTGAACCGGGTGCCGGACGCGTCGATGGTGCCGTTCCGGTGGTCGGTCAACCCGTACCGCGGCTGTTCGCACGCGTGCACCTACTGTCTCGAGGGCGACACGCCGGTGCTGATGGCCGACGGCCGGACGAGGCCGATCGCCGAGCTGCGCGAGGGGGACCGGATCCTCGGCACGCGGGGCCACGGGGTGGCGCGCCGGCTGGTGCCCACCGAGGTGCTGGCGCAGTGGAGCACGGTTCGGGAGGCCTACCGGGTCACGCTCGAGGACGGTACCCGGCTCGTCGCCGGCCCGGACCACCGGTTCCTCAGCGCGCGCGGCTGGAAGTACGTCACCGGCAGCAGGCTCGGCACCGCTCAGCGGCCGCATCTGGAGCCGGGGGTGGAGCTGGTCGGCGCCGGCCGGTTCGCGCGCACGCCGGACGACACACTCGGCTACCGGGCCGGGTACCTGTGCGGGATGTTGCGCTCCGGCGGGTTCGCCGCGGAGCCGGACGCGGCCGCGCGAGCGCTGGGGTACCTGCCGGACTTCGGATCGTCGGTGGGGTTCATGCGGATCCCGCGGGCGCCGGACGCGCACTGGGCGCGGGGATTCCTGGCCGGGCTTTTCGATCTGTCCGGCGGGTACCGGCGCGGCACGCTGACGCTGGCCCACGAAGAGACCGAGGTGGTGGACACGCTGTTCGCCGCGCTCGACCGGTTCTCCTTCGCCTACGACACGGTCGGCCACCGCCGGCACCCCGGCCGCCGGCAGGCGCGGCTCACCGGCGGGACCGGCGAGGTGCTGCGCTTTGTGCACCTGACCGATCCGGCGGTGGAGTGGAAGCGGTCGCTGGAGGGCACTGTCATCGGTTCGGTGCGCCGTCGCGTCGCCGCTGTCGAGCCGATGGGACTGGAGCTGCCGCTGTACGACATCACCACCGGCACCGGTGATTTCGTGGCCGACGGCGTGGTCTCGCACAACTGCTTCGCCCGCAACACCCACACCTATCTCGACTTCGACGCCGGGCGGGATTTCGACACCCAGGTCGTGGTCAAGGTGAACGCGCCGGAGGTGCTGACCGCCCAGCTGAAGCATCCCGGCTGGCGCCGGGAACCCGTGGCGATGGGCACGAACACCGACCCGTACCAGCGGGCCGAGGGCCGGTACCGGCTGATGCCCGGCATCGTGCGTGCGCTGGCCGGTTCCGGCACCCCGCTGTCGATCCTGACCAAGGGCACCGTGCTGAGCCGCGACCTGCCGTTGCTGGGCTCGGCGGGGGAGGACGTCCCCGTGCGGCTGGCGGTGTCGCTGGCCGTGCTCGACCGCGAGCTGCAGCGCAGGCTGGAGCCGGGCACGCCGAGTCCCCGAGCGCGGCTCGACCTGGTGTGCAAAGCCGCGGCGGCGGGGCTGCCGTGCTCGGTGATGGTCGCGCCGGTGCTGCCGTACCTGACCGATTCGGCCGAAGCCCTCGACGCGCTGTTCGCCGAACTCGCCGAGGCCGGAGCGACCAGCGCGACGGTGTTGCCGCTGCACCTGCGCCCGGGCGCGCGGGAGTGGTTCGCGTCCTGGCTGGCCCGCACCTATCCGGCGTTGGTGCCGAAATACCGGCGCCTGTACGCCCGGGGTAGCTATGTCGACCCCGGGTACCGCGAACGCCTGGCCGCCCGGGCAGGCCCCCTGCTGCGCCGCCACGGCCTGGCACCCCGCACCGCGCACGAACACCGCGAACCGGAACCGGAAACACCCGAACCACACAAGCCCGCCCAACTACGGCTGCTCTGACCGCGCAGCCGACCGGCCCCCGCGGAAGCCCACCGCGGGCGGTCGTGCAGTGGAGAGTTCATCGTGGGTGGCCGAGTCCCGTGGAGAGTCCGTCGTGGGTGGGCCGTTTCGGTGGAGAGTCCACTGTGGGCGGCCGTTCCGGTGGAGAGTTCGTCGCGGGTTGCCGAGTCCGGTGGAAAGCTCATCGCGGGTGGCCATCGTGGGTGCCCGTTTCGGCGGGAAGTCCTTGGCGGGTGGTTGTTCCGGCGGAAATTCCACCGCGGGCGGCCATTGCGGTGGAGAGTCCGTCGTGGGTGGCAGTTTCGGTGGGAGGCCCGTCGCGGGTGGCAGAGTCCGGCGGAAAGTCCATTGCAAGCGCTCATTCCGGCGAAAATCCACCGCTGGACGTCGAGCCTCGGCTGTACGCACAGCCGGAACTCGCGGCTGCCTTCCGGCGGCCGGGCCCTCGCTCTTCCGGCCCGGGCAGTCGTCAGGGCTCGGTCGGCTCGGGGCACCTGATCCGGCTGGCCAAGCTCGGGATGCGTACGTCTGCCTTTGAGGATTGCTGCGGGTGGCCGGCTTCGCCGGGACGCGTTTCGGTGCGGGCAGCTGTTTTTCGGCGGCCGCGCTCTCACTGATCAGTCCGGGTCGACCGCCCCGGGTCGGTCGGTCGCGGGGCAATCGACCCGCCTGGCCAGTCCCGCCAATGCGCAGCTCACTCCGACGTTGCGCTCGCACTCCGACGACGACCGCAGACAGCCAGCTGCACCGTGCGCTGGCTTCCGAGCTGCCGCCTGGCCGGGCGCGGGGCACTGCACATTCAAGAAATCTCCGGAAGCGTTGCCGGGGCGTCAGCATGCACGCCTCAGGGCGACCTGCGTGGTGACGTCCGGGTCGGTGCGTGGCTCGGGAGACCCCGGTGCTGTCACGGGTGTTTGTCGGAAGCGTCGAGCAAGGTGCGAAGTGTTCGTTGCAGGGCAGCGCGTTCGGCTTGGTCGAGGGGGGCCAGCAGCTCGTCCTCGATCTCGGCGCTCGAGGAGCGCAGCTCGGCAGCGACCCGTTTGCCGTCGGCGGCGAGTTCCAGGACCCGGCGGCGCCGGTCGGCGGGGTCCACCGTGCGGGTCAGCAGGCCCTGCCCGACCGAGGTCTCGATGATCGGCACGGCGTTGCGCGGATCGATCCCGACCAGCTCGGCCAGCCGCTGCTGGCCGAGCGGCCCGATCTCGTCCAGCGCCAGCAGGAGCTTGAACTGACTGGAGGTCAGCTCGAGCCGGGCAAGCATGCCGGTCCACCGGTGCAGGACGAGTTTCCCGGCCCCGGCGAGCAGCCACGAGACGGTCCCCTGGAATTCGAGAGCGCCGGGGTTGCTCGGTCCGGCCGCGCGGTCGTCGGCGTCCGTTTCCGCGTTCACGGTGACCAGCCTAGCGGGACCCCGGTTCAGCATGGTAAACATGAGTCATGTCTCAACATGAGTCATGACTAATTGGCCGATTTCAGGAGATGGACGATGAAGGCAGTGCGCTTCGATCACTACGGCGACGTCGACGTGCTTGACGTGCGCGAGGTCGACGATCCGGTGGCCGCGGCCGGGCAGGTGGTGGTCCGGGTCCGGGCGGCCGCGGTCAACCCCGGGGACGGGTACGTGCGGGAGGGTCTCGCCGAAGAAGCGTGGGCGCTGCGGGCGCGGTTGTCCGGGCGGGATTCGGACGTGCCGCAGTGGTCCATGACGTTCCCGGTCGGTCAGGGGATGGAGCTGGCCGGGGAAATCGCCGCCGTCGGCGACGGTGTCGAGGGATGGCACCTCGGCGACCACGTGCTCGGCGGGTCCGCGTCGCGCACGAGCCACGCCGAACTCGCCGCGGTGCCTGCCGATCACCTCGTGGCGAAGCCCGCGGCGTTGAGCTGGGAGGTCGCCGGCTCGATGTTCGTCGCGCCGATGGCCGCGCTCGCCAGCATCGAAGCCGTGTCCCCCGGCCCCGGCGAAACGGTCGTGGTTTCCGGCGCCGCCGGCGCGGTCGGGCTCGTGGCGGTCCAGCTCGCCCGCCGCAGCGGCGCTGCCGTCATCGGCCTGACCCGCGAGACCAATCACGCCTGGATGCGCGAGCACGGCGTCACCCCCGTCACCTACGGGGACGGCCAGGCGGCCAGGATCCGTTCGGCGGCAGGCAACCGGATCGACGCGTTCATCGACACCTACGGCGCCGGCTACGTCGACCTCGCGCACGAATTGGGCGTCCCCGCGCAACGCATCAACACCGTCGTCGACTTCCAGGCCGGGCTCGACGGCCGCGCCGGCATCGCGGGCACCAACGACGCCGGTGGAGCGGCCGGTCTCCAGCGCCTGACCGACCTCGTCGCCGCGGGCGAGCTGGACATCCCGGTCGCCGCCACCTACCCGCTCACCGACGTCCGAGAAGCCTGCCGGCGCCTCGCCGAACGGCGAACCCGGGGAAAGATCGTCCTGCTCCCTTGACCCTGGCACTGGCCCTGGCCGTCGAGCAGCCGAAATACCGGCACGCAGGACGCCCGGAGTACCTGAAGCACCGGAAACGACCGAAGCAACCCGGCGCAACCGAAGCAACCCGGCGCACCTGTACGACCGGAGCAACCGAAACGACCGGTTACCGGGAGCAACAGAGCAATCGGCTCAGCGGAAATACCCGGGCTAGCGACGGCAACCGCGATAGCGCTGCCGACCGGCACGACCGGCCCGGTGGCACCGCCTGGTGTGACCGGCCCGGTCGTACGGCCCGGTGTGACTGGCCCGGTGGGTGTCGGTTGGTATGACCGGGCCAGTGCTGTCGGTGGGTGTGACCGGCCCGGTGGCACCGGCCGGCGCGACCGGCCCGGTGGCACCGACCAACGCGGCTCGCCCGGGTCGTGCCGGTGTGGCCGGCCCGGTGGCACCCGCCGGCGCGACCGGCCCGGTGGTGCCGGTTGGTGTAACCGCCCGGTGGTGCGGATTGACGCGACTGGCCCGGTGGCACCGACCAACGCGGCTCGCCCGGGTCGTGCCGGTGTGGCCGGCCCGGTGGCACCGACCAACAACGTGACCGGCCCGGTACCGCCGACCGACGCGACTGGCCCGCTGGCAGCGACCAGCGTGACCGGCCCGGTGGCACCGAGCCGCACGACCGGGCCGGTGGCACCGGCCCGCACGACCGGTCCGATACCACCGGCCGGCGCGACTGGCCCGCTGGCAGCGACCAGCATGACCGGCCCGGTGCTGCCGACCGGTGCGCGGCCCGCCGGGAGTCAAACCTGGTGGCGGGGCCCGGGGGTGGGTTCGTTAGCCTCTGTGTTCGGCGAAAACCGTGTTCGGCGAATCCCGCCGACGACCCCGTGGGCTTAAGGAGAGCAGTCGCAGTGCTCCGCACTCATGAAGCCGGCACCCTGCGTGCCGGGCAGGCCGGTCAGACCGTCACCCTCACCGGCTGGGTGGCTCGGCGGCGCGATCACGGCGGGGTCATCTTCATCGATCTCCGGGACGCCAGCGGCGTTGCCCAGGTCGTGTTCCGCGAGGGCGAGATGGCCGAGCGCGCGCACGCGCTGCGGTCCGAGTTCTGCGTGCGGGTCACCGGCGAGGTCGCGCAGCGGCCCGAGGGCAACGCCAACCCCGAGATCCCCACCGGCGACATCGAGGTGCTCGCCACCGACCTGGAAGTGCTGTCGGAGGCCGCGCCGCTGCCGTTTCCGATCGACGACCGGGTCGACGTCGGCGAGGAGGTCCGGCTCCGCCACCGCTACCTCGACCTGCGCCGCAGCGGGCCGGCGGCGGCGATCCGGCTGCGCAGCGAGGTCAGCCGCGCGGCCCGCGACGTGCTGTACGACCAGGGCTTCGTCGAGGTCGAGACGCCGACGCTGACCCGTTCCACCCCCGAAGGCGCGCGCGACTTCCTCGTCCCGGCCCGGCTCAAGCCCGGTTCCTGGTACGCGCTGCCGCAGTCGCCGCAGCTGTTCAAGCAGCTGCTCATGGTCGGCGGCCTGGAACGCTACTTCCAAATCGCCCGCTGCTACCGCGACGAGGACTTCCGCGCCGACCGGCAGCCGGAGTTCACCCAGCTCGACATCGAGATGAGCTTCGTCGAGCAGGACGACGTGATCGCGGTCGGCGAGGCCGTCGCCAAGGCGCTGTGGCGGCTGATCGGGCACGAGATCGCCACCCCGATCCCGCGGATCACCTACCGCGAGTCGATGGCGAAGTACGGTTCGGACAAGCCGGATCTGCGCTTCGACCTCGAGATCACCGAGATGACGGAGTTCTTCTCCGACACCCCGTTCCGCGTCTTCCAGGCGCCTTACGTCGGCGCGGTCGTGATGGCAGGCGGCGCGGATCAGCCGCGGCGGCAGCTCGACGCGTGGCAGGAGTGGGCCAAGCAGCGCGGGGCCCGGGGCCTGGCCTACGTCCTGGTCGGCGAGGACGGCACGCTCGGCGGCCCGGTCGCGAAGAACCTGTCCGAGACCGAGCGTGCGAACGTCGCCGCCGCGGCCGGCGCGAAGCCGGGCGACTGCATCTTCTTCGCCGCCGGCAAGACGTCCGCCGCGCAGCCGCTGCTCGGCGCCGCGCGCGACGAGATCGGACGGCGGCTCGGCCTGATCGACGAGGACGCCTGGTCGTTCGTCTGGGTCGTGGACGCGCCGCTGTTCGCGCCGGTCGAGGACATCGGTGACGACGTGGCGGTCGGCTCCGGCAAGTGGACCGCGGTGCACCACGCGTTCACCTCGCCCACCCCGGAGTGGATCGACACGTTCGAGCAGGACCCCGGCAACGCGCTCGCCTACGCCTACGACCTCGTCTGCAACGGCAACGAAATCGGCGGCGGCTCGATCCGTATCCACCGCGAGGACGTGCAGAAGCGCGTCTTCGCGGTGATGGGTCTCGGCGAGGAGGAGGCGCAGGAGAAGTTCGGCTTCCTGCTCGACGCCTTCCAGTTCGGCGCCCCGCCGCACGGCGGTATCGCTCTGGGCTGGGACCGTATCGTGATGCTGCTGGCGCGCGCGGAATCACTGCGTGACGTGATCGCGTTCCCGAAGACCGGGGGTGGCTACGACCCGCTCACCGCCGCGCCCGCGCCGATCACCGCCCTGCAGCGCAAGGAGGCCGGGATCGACGCGAAACCGGCGGCGCCGGCGAAGTAGTGCTGCACTTGCGGGCGGTGTGCCCACCGGAGCGCACCGCCGAAGCGGTGGACTTGCTGCGGGAACATCCCGGCACCGCGCACCTGATCGTGCACCGGGGTGTGGCCGTGACACCGGAGGGCGACCTGGTCGAGGCCGACGTGGCGCGCGAGGCCGCCGACGAGATCGTCGACGCGCTGTGCGGCCTCGGTCTCGACCATTCCGGCGGGATCACCATGGAAGCGCTGGACACGGCGCTGTCCGACGCGGCCGACGCCGCGGAGGAATCCGCGCCGGGTGAGGCGGCGGACGCCGTGGTGTGGCAGGAACTGCTCGGCCGGACGGGGGAGGAATCCCGCTGGAACGCGACGTTCCAGGCTTTCCTCGTGATCGCCTGTCTGCTCGCCGCGGTCGGGGTGCTCACCGATTCCCCGGTCACCGTGGTCGGCGCGATGGTGGTGGGCCCGGAGTTCGGCCCGCTCGCCGCGATCGCGATGGGCCTCGTGCTGCGCCGGTGGGATCTGGTGCGCCGGGCCGGGCTCGCCCTGGTCGCCGGGTTCCCGGTGGCGATGGCGTGCACCCTGGCCGGGGTGCTGCTCGGCACTGCGGCCGGGATCTTCGAACCGGACGTGATCGTGCGCAACCACGAGGTCGACTTCGTCTACCAGGTCGGCCCGGCGTCGTTCGTGGTGGCACTGCTCGCGGGTGCGGCCGGGATGCTCGCGATGACCTCGGCGAAATCGGCCGCGCTGGTGGGCGTGTTCATCTCGGTGACCACTGTGCCCGCGGCCGGATACGTCGTGGTCGCGGCGGTCGCCGGGCGCTGGGACCGGGCCGGGTTCTCGCTGCTCCAGCTGCTGGTGAACCTGGCGGGGATCGTGCTCGCGGCGGCCATTGTGCTGATCCTTCGCCGGCGCAAGCAACGTTCCGGCGTCCTGTTACGTCCGCTTTCGCGAGGGTGAAGAAGGACGCGGTGCCTCGCGTTCTCCTGCCCGCGAGCTGGTGGTCATGGTCGCGCAGTCACGAGTAGGGTCGGTGCCAATGAAAGTCGACACCTCTTCCGCCGGGGACGCCGGAGTGCGGGCGGGAGCCGGGGAGTCCGCCGTCGCCGCGGCGGTCGCGGCGGGTGAGGCGGTGCTTTCCCGCCGGTTCGGGAGCGCGATCACGCTCGTGCATCCGGAAGACCTCGAAGGCAGCGGGCCCGCCACGGTGGTGCGTGCCCGCGTGGTGTCGTCGTCCTTCGCGTTGCCGCGCACGCTCGTGGTCAAGCACTATCCGGATCCGCCGGTACCGGGCCGGGGCGACCGGTTCGCCCAGGAGGCGGTCAGCTATCAGCTGTTCACCGCGCTCGCGCCGGACGAGCGGATGTGCCCGGAACTGCTCGCCCACGACGGCCGCGACCGGGTGCTGGTGATCGAGGACCTGGGTCGCGCGCCGACCTTGCAGGACAAGCTCGCCGCGCGTGACTCCCGAGCCGCCGAACGTGCCCTGCTGTCCTGGGCACGCTCGCTCGGCCGGCTGCACGCCAGCACGGCCAGCCGCGAGGCCGACTTCAACGCGCTGCTGCGCCGGCTCGGCGGGCCCGGCCGGATCGAGGAGTCCGACCTCGCGGCACAGGCCGCGGAGGTCCCGCCGATGCTGGCGGGCCTGCTGGGGGTCTCGGTGCCCGAAGCCGTGCTCGAGCGCGTCGCCACGGCGGTGAGCCAGGCGCGGTCGGCGGCGTTCCGCGCGTTCAGCCCGGTGGAGCTGAGTCCGGACAACAATCTGGTCACCGGATCCGGGGTGCGGTTTCTCGACTTCGAACGCGGCCGGGTCCGCACCGCGCTGGTCGACGCGGCGTACCTGCGGCTGCCGTTCGCCTTCTGCTCCGACGCGCTGGCCCTGCCCGCCGGGATGAGCGAGGCGATGATCGCGGCGTGGCGCGCCGAGGTGGTCTCGGTGTGGCCGTCCTTCGCCGACGACGCCGAGCTGGCCGAGCTGCTGACCGTCAGTGAGCTGCTGCTGGTCTGGCAGATCACCCGCGTGACGCTGCCGCGGCTCGACCTGCGCCGCCACGCGGCCCCGGTGAGCCGGGAAGCCGCACTGGTGACGTGGTGGCGGAACCTGGCCAAGCACGCCGGCTACGCACGCCACACCGACGTCGCCGAGCACGCCACCCGGGTGGCCGCCGCGCTGGGCGCCCGCCTGGGCCCGCACGCCGACCTGGCTTTCTACCCCGCGTTCCGGTAACTGTCGGTACTCCGCGTCACCGCGGTGGCCGCCGTTCCTACCACGGTCGATGAGGGGCCCCTCGTGGCCGAGGTTGGTGGGGTCCACTTGAGGGAATCGGCGGCTCCCGGGTCCGTGAAAGGGGGCTTCACGGACGTAACGGTCGTCTCGCGGTGAGAGGAACCGGAAGTTCCCGGCCCCGTCCATACCGCGTTACCTGGCCATCACCGGGGGTGAGTCTCGGTGTCCGATGGTCTGGGGGTGACCGTGATCAGCGTCGGACTCACCCCCGCCCCTGCTCCCGAGCCCTCGTCCGACATCAGCGACCAGCCTTCGGCTTCGTCTTCCGAAATCCGCGAGCAGCCTTCGGCGTCGCCGTCGGGGGTCGGTGAGCAGGTTCCCGCGTCGCCGGTTGGAGTCCGCGAGCAGGTTTCCGCGTCGCCGCCGGGGGTCGGTGATCGGCTGTCGGCGTCGCCGTCCGAGGTGGTCGGCCGGCTTTCGGCGTTCCCGTCGGGAATCCGCGAGCAGCCTTCGGCGTCGCCGCCTGAAGTTGGCGACCGGCTTTCGGTGTCGTCGTCCGAGATGCGCGAGCAATCTTCCGCCTCGCCGTCTGGGGTCGTCGGCCGGCTGTCGACGTCGCCGTTTGAAGTCGGCGACCGGGTTTCCGCGTCGCCGCCTGAAGTTGGCGACCGGCTTTCGGTGTCGTCGTCCGAGATGCGCGAGCAATCTTCCGCCTCGCCGTCTGGGGTCGTCGGCCGGCTGTCGACGTCGCCGTTTGAAGTCGGCGACCAGGTTTCCGCGTCGCCGCCTGGGGGCGGCGGTCGGCTTGCCGCGTCGTCGTCCGGAGTCCGTGACCGGCTGCCCGCAGCGGTGGCTGAGCTTCGCCGCGCGGTGAGGCTGGTGGTGCTGGGCGATTCGACGGCTGTCGGTCTCGGGGATCCGTTGCCGCGGCGTGGGGGATGGCGTGGGGTGGGGCCGTTCGTGGCGGACGCGCTCGGCGTCGGGGACGACGGGTACCTCAACCCCTCGTTCGCCGGCGCGCGGATGCGCTGCGTGCGCACCGAGCAGTTGCCGCGCGCGCTCGCGCATCGGCCGGACGTCGCGTTGCTCGTGGTCGGCATGAACGACACGCTGCGCCCGGACTTCGACGCCGACCGCGTCGCGGCCGATCTCACCGAGGTCGTCCGCGCGCTGGCCGCCGCCGGAACCACCGTGCTTCCGGTGCGGTTTCACGACCACAGCAAGGTTTTCCGCCTGCCACCCGCGCTGAAGCGGGCGTTGAGCGCGCGGGTCGCGGAACTCAACGGCGCGATCGACCGCGTGGTCGAGACGGAGGACATCGCATGCCTGGACCTCGACGCCCTGCCCGGTGCTTACGACCTGACCGCGTGGAGCGTCGACCGGCTGCATCCCTCGGAACTCGGCCATCGCATGCTGGCGCTGGGCTTCACCTCCCTGCTCACCGAAGCCGGCTTCGCGGTACCCCGGCCGGTGAGCCTGACGTGTTCGGGCGGGGTGGAGCCGAGCGCGGCGGGACACCTCGGCTGGCTGGTGGCCAAGGGGGTGCCGTGGTTGTGGCGGCGCGGACGCGAGTTCCTGCCGTACGCCGCGGTGATCATGTGGCGCTCGTTCCGCGGGCGAGGGGACTGAAAACCCGCAGCACCTCGACGTCCGACGCCGGATTCCGGACGAATTCATCCGCCCACACACTGATTCCGGGATACCCGGACGTGTTCTCCAGCTCCCGGCAGGCGGCTTCCGCGTCGTACTCGGTGCGCCGCAGCTGGACGCCAGGGCCGAGCAGGGCCCAGTGTGCACCCGTTGTGCCGTAAGGCATCCCCACACTTCCCGGGTTGACGATCCGGCGCCGGTCCGCCAGCCGGACGAACGGCATGTGGGTGTGCCCGCACACCACGGTTTCCGCGGTGCTTCCGGCGAGCACCTCCGCCCACCGCGCGGGCGGACTGTCCACAAGCACCACTTCCTCGTCGTCGCGCGGCGTGGCGTGGCAGAACAGCACCTCGCCCAGCCCGGTCACCTCGATCGTCAGCGAAAGCGGCAGGCCGGCCAGCAATGCGAGCTGGTCCGGACGGAGGTCTCCGGCCGCCCACGGCGCGATCGGGTCGGCGATCGTGGTGCCGCCACCGGCCGCGAGCGTGACCAGCTCGCGGTCGGCGTTGCCGCGCAACCACTTCGCCCGGTCGCCCAGCCCGGCGAGCCGGTCGAGGGTCCGGCGCGGCAGTGGCCCGGCGGCGTGATCACCGCACAGCACGACGACCTCGGCCGCCGCCACATCGGGCTCGGCCAGCACCGCCTCGAGCGCGGGCAGCATGCCGTGGACGTCGGAGAGCACCGCTACCGAGGACACCATCACCCCAGTGTGCCCGCCCGCACCCCGCAGCCGAGGCGTGTTCGCCGACGGCGCACAAGCAGCGTCAACAGCAGCACCCGGACTCCATCTCGTCGACCCGCCAGCGCAGATGGACAGTGGTGCGCGACGCCCGCGAAGGCGTGGGCGCAGGAACAGCCCGTCCCGCGCCCACGCGGGTGACCCGGGCCGGGGGAGCGGGAATGTCGGGGTGGTCGGATACCGTCGTCGGCGTGGCACAGGACGAACTCTTCACGGTGAACCCCGACCTGGGACCGCCGCCGGAGCCCGCCGGGGCAGGTGGCGCCGGATCGGGGAGCGCCGGTTCGGGGCTGCAGGCCGCACCGGCCAGCTCCCCGCTCGCGGTGCGGATGCGCCCGCGCACCCTCGACGAGGTGGTGGGCCAGCAGCACCTGCTGCGTGAGGGCGCCCCGCTGCGCCGGCTCGTGGAGGGGGCGGCGCCCGCGTCGGTGCTGCTCTACGGCCCGCCCGGGACGGGCAAGACCACGCTCGCGAACCTGGTGTCCGTCGCCACCGGGCGCCGGTTCGTCGCGATGTCCGCGCTCTCGGCCGGGGTGAAGGAAGTGCGCGGGGTGATCGAGGAGGCTCGACGGCGGCGGCAGTACAACACCGAGAACACCGTGCTGTTCATCGACGAGGTGCACCGGTTCTCCAAGACCCAGCAGGACGCGCTGCTGGGCGCGGTCGAGGACCGCACCGTGCTGCTGGTGGCCGCGACGACCGAGAACCCGTCGTTCTCGGTGGTTTCCCCGTTGCTGTCCCGTTCGCTGGTGCTGCAGCTGCGTTCGCTCACCGACGACGACATCGTGGCGCTGCTCGAGCGCGCGCGGACCGACGAGCGCGGGCTGGCCGGCGAACTCACGCTCACCGAAGAAGCACTGGCGCACCTGGTGCGGCTGGCGGGCGGTGACGCGCGGCGAGCGCTCACGGCGCTGGAAGCGGCGGCCGACGCCGCGGCGGCCACCGAGCACAAGACCATCGACCTGGCCACCGTCGAGTCCACTGTGGACAAGGCGGCGGTGCGGTACGACCGCGACGGCGACCAGCACTACGACGTGATCAGCGCGTTCATCAAGTCGATCCGTGGTTCGGACGTGGACGCCGCGCTGCACTACCTGGCGCGGATGATCGAGGCGGGGGAGGACCCGCGGTTCCTGGCGCGGCGGCTGGTCGTGCACGCGAGCGAGGACGTCGGCCTCGCCGACCCCACCGCACTGCAGGCGGCGGTGGCCGCGGCGCACGCGGTGCAGTTCATCGGCATGCCGGAGGGCCGGCTCGCGCTCGCCCAGGCCACCATCCACCTGGCCACCGCGCCGAAGTCCAACGCGGTGGTCACGGCCATCGACTCGGCGCTGGCCGACGTACGATCCGGTGCCATCGGCACCGTCCCGCCGCACCTGCGCGACGGGCACTACGCGGGCGCGCAGAAGCTCGGCAACGCGCAGGGCTACCGCTACCCGCACAACGTCCCGGAAGGCGTGCTCACCCAGCAGTACCCCCCGGACGAACTCGTCGGACGCGACTACTACGAGCCCACCCAGCGCGGCGGCGAACGCCCGCTGGCCGACCGAGTACCCCGGCTGCGCCGCACGATCCGGGGCGAACGCTGACGCCCTCCCGGCCGCCCGAGCCGCCCGAGCCGCTCGGCTCGTGGTTGGGTGAGTGGACCGGTGGCTGGGTGAGTGGACCGGTGGCTGGGTGAGTGGACCGGTGGCCTGCGTAGGCCGACCCACGGCTGGGTGAGGCAACTCGCTGCCTGCGTGGGCCGACCAGGGCGGCGTGAGCCGACCCGCTTGCCGTGTGGAGTCCGCCCGTGCGAGCCGCACCCGCCTGCCGCACGAGCCGGCACCCCGGCCCGGGCGACGGGCCGTGAACCGCGCCACTTTCTTCCCGTCGGCGTGCGGAAGGGGAATGCCCGGCCGCCACGTGGGTTGGTCCTTTGCGACGGAGGGGGTGGCGATGACGCTGCTGACGGTGTGGCCGGACGATCAGCCCGGGCACGTGCTGCTGCGTACCGAGGACACCGCGACGATCACGGCCGAGCTCGGCCGGGCGGGCGCCGGGTTCGTCCGCTGGCCGCTCGCCGGCCTGGCGTCCGGCGCGGGGGAGGCCGAGGTGCTGGCGCACTTCCGGGACCGCATCGACGCCCGTACCGCGGGGCCGGGCTACCACGCCGTGGAGCTGCTGGTGGCCGAGACGGGACCGGTCGAGCGCACCTCGAACGGCGACGAAGACCGGTTCTTCGTCAGCGGCTCCGCGGTCTGGTACCTGCGCGCCGGCCGCCAGGTGCTCGCGCTGCTGTGCGAACCCGGCGACCTGCTGACCATCCCGGCGCACACCCGGCACTGGCACGACGGCGGACCGCGGCCCGATCACGTCACGATCCGGGTCCGGCACCCGGCCGCGGCCGCTCCGGCGCGGTTCCCGGAGCCGGTGGTGCCGGCGGACTTCCCCGGTTTCGGCGCCCTGGTCGCCGAACGGCGAACCTCCTGGCCTGCGCTCAGCCACTGACCGGCTCATCATGACGGCATGAGCACCGTCGCATTTCTCGGCACCGGCATCATGGGCCGCCCGATGGCCGGCCACCTCGTGCGCGCGGGCCTCGACGTCCGCGCCTGGAATCGCACCGCGGCCAAGGCCGAACCCCTCGCCGCGGAGGGTGCGACCGTCGCCGCGTCCCCGCGCGAGGCCGCCGACGGCGCGGACGTCCTGGTCACCATGCTGGCCGACGGACCGGTGGTCGCCGAGGCGTTCGACGCGGCCGCGCCCGCGCCGGGCACGTTGTGGCTGCAGACCAGCACTGTCGGCACCGAATGGGTGAGCAGACTCGCCGAGACCGCCGCCGACGCCGAGGTGCCGTTCGTCGACTGCCCGGTGATGGGCACGAAAGTGCCCGCCGAGCAGGCGCAGCTGCAGATCCTCGCCGCCGGCCCGGACGACGTGCACGAGCGTGCCGAACCGGTGTTCGGCGCGATCGGCTCGCGTACGCGCTGGCTCGGCACCGAACCCGGTACGGCGACCCGGCTGAAGCTGGTGATGAACGCCTGGGTCCTCGCGCTCACCAACGCGACCGGTGAAAGCCTCGCGCTGGCCAAGGCACTGGGAGTCGACCCGCAGCTGTTCTTCGACGTCATGGAGGGCACCGCGTTCGACGTCGGCTATGCGCGGATGAAGGGTCCGCTCATGCTGTCCGGCGACTACCCGGCCAGCTTCCCGACCTCGCTCGCGGCGAAGGACGCGGCGCTGGTCGTGGAAGCCGCGGGAGAAGCCGCCGACGTCTCGGGCGTCGGCGCGGCGCTCGCGCACCTGCGTGCCGCGGCCGAGGCCGGCCATGGCGAGGACGACATGGCCGCGCTGTACGAGGCGATCGTCAGGGACGGCCGCTGAGCAGCCCGGCGATCGGGTCCACGCTGATGCCCGTTGGTGAGGGCGTGCTCCAGCAACTGCGTGCGCTCGAACGTCCGCCCGCCGCAGTCCCGTCCGGCGAAAACCGCGGCGACGAGGGTGAAATGCGCGAAGAAGCCCGGACCGGGTGGCTGCTACGCGGCCCGCCGCCGGGCGACCTCGGGCGCAGCGTGGTCACAGTCCACGCCGGACAGCCCGGTGAGCACTTCGGGCCACCGCGCCGCCCGGTCCGCCGAGCACCCGGGCCGGCGGCCGGCGCTCGCTGCTGCCGGTCATTCCCCGTGCCCACCAGCGCCGGTGCGACGGTCGCGAACGGTTTTCCACCGAGGTGGCTGCGCTGCGTGACCACAGCGGCGGGGCGCGCCCTGCGAACGGCGGGCCAGGCGGTAACCTCACTGACACACCGGAAACCCGCACCACCCGAGGAGGGCCCGTGTCGGCAGGGCAGATCGCCGCGCTGATCGCCGCAGGTGCTTTCGTGCTGCTGGTCGTGCTGCTCGCGATCCCGCTGCTCAAACTGGGCCGCACGCTGGACGAGGCCACCATCGCGATCCGCAAGGCACACGAGAACAGCGATCCGCTGCTGATCGGCGCCAACGAGACCATCACGCACGTGAACACCCAGCTCGAGCGCGTCGACGGGATCACCTCGAACGCGCAGGCCGTGAGCGGCAACGTCTCGGCGCTCTCGTCGGTGTTCACCGCGACGCTGGGCGGGCCGCTGGTGAAGACGGCCGCGCTGTCCTACGGGGTCAGCAAGGCGATCCGCGCGCGCCGCAAGCGCCAGGAGACCAAGGCGGAGCGCCCCGGCCGGAGGAAGAAGTGAAGCGCCTCTTCTGGCTCGGGGTCGGCGTCGTCGCCGGGGTCGCGCTCAGCCGCAAGGCCTCCGAAGCCGCTCGTCAGGCCACGCCGGCGGGGTTAGCATCGAATGTGGGCGACGCCGTGCGGGAACTCGCCGGCGCCGTCGGTTCGTTCGGCGCCGAGGTGCGCGCCGGGATGAGCGAACGGGAACAGGAGCTGCACGACATGGTCGAGGAACGCACCGGGTTCACCGCACCGCCCGCGGGTGGCGCGGGCCGGCACGCCGCCCAGCGCCCCGTCCGGCGAGCTCGCCGGGCGGAGGGCTGAGCCGCTTCCGCACGCCCTCCGCCGTCGCCGACCCCGTTCTTCCGTTTTCTCCCGGCACCCGCGCGTGCGGGGCCGGGCCCAGCCTGAGGACATTCCCGTGGACACACACGAGATCACCGATCGTTTCCTGCGCCATTTCGAAAGCCGCGGCCACACCCGGGTGCCGAGCGCGCCGCTGATCCTCGACGATCCGAACCTGCTGTTCGTCAACGCCGGCATGGTGCAGTTCAAGCCGTACTTCCTCGGCGAGGCGCCGCCGCCCTACCCGCGCGCGACCAGCGTGCAGAAGTGCGTGCGCACCCCGGACATCGAAGAGGTCGGCAAGACCACCCGGCACAACACGTTCTTCCAGATGGCGGGCAACTTCTCCTTCGGCGACTACTTCAAGGACGGCGCGATCGGGAACGCCTGGGAGCTGATCACCGGCTCCCAGGACGAGGGCGGTTTCGGCCTCGACCCGGACCGCATCTGGGCGACCGTCTACGAGCAGGACAGCGAGGCGGCCGGGCTCTGGCGCAAGATCACCGGCCTGCCCTCGGAGCGGATCCAGGTCCGCGACGGCAAGGACAACTACTGGGACATGGGCGTACCCGGTCCCGGCGGCCCGTGCTCGGAGATCTACTACGACCGTGGCCCGGAGTACGGCCGCGAGGGCGGTCCGGTCGCCGACGAGGACCGCTACATCGAGATCTGGAATCTCGTGTTCATGCAGGACGTCCGCGGTGAGCAGAGCCCGAAGCTGGGCTTCCCGCCGATCGGCGAGCTGCCGAAGAAGAACATCGACACCGGCATGGGGGTCGAGCGGGTCGCGACGATCCTGCAGGGCGTGGAGAACGTCTACGAGACCGATCTCGTGCGCCCGGTGATCGGCCGCGCCGAGGAGTTCTCCGGACGGCGCTACGGCGCCAACCACGCCGACGACGTGCGGTTCCGCGTGATCGCCGACCACGCGCGCACCGGGGTGCTGCTGATCGGCGACGGCGTGACCCCCGGCAACGACGGCCGCGGCTACGTGCTGCGCCGCCTGCTGCGCCGGATCGTGCGGTCCACCCGGCTGCTCGGCGTGGGCGAGCCGGTGCTGCAGGAGTTCGCGAAGGTCGTCAGCCAGACCATGGGGCCGACCTACCCCGAGCTGGTCAGCGGTTTCGACCGGATCTCCGAGGTCGTGCGCGTGGAGGAGGAGGCGTTCCTGGCCACCCTCACCAGCGGTTCGCGCATCTTCGACCTGGCCGCGGCGGAGACCAAGCGCGGCGGCGGCGACGTGCTGGCCGGGGACAAGGCGTTCCAGCTGCACGACACCTACGGTTTCCCGATCGACCTCACCCTCGAGATGGCCGCCGAACAGGGCCTGTCGGTGGACGAGGACGGCTTCCGCACCCTCATGGAGGAGCAGCGCAAGCGCGCGAAGGCGGACGCGGCGTCGCGCAAGAGCGGCCACGGCGACCTGTCGGAGTACCGGAAGCTGCTGGAGCAGCACGGCGAGACGGAGTTCCTCGGCTACACCGAGCTGCAGGCGAGCGCGAAGGTGGTCGGGCTGCTGGCCGAAGGCGTGCCCGCGCGCAGTGTCGCCGCCGGGCACCAGGCCGAGCTGGTGCTGGACCGCACGCCGTTCTACGCCGAAAGCGGCGGCCAGATCGCCGACACCGGGGTGCTGGTGGGCGACGGCGTCGAGCTGAAGGTGCTCGACGTGCAGAAGATCGTGCCCGGCCTGTTCGTGCACCGCGTGGAGATCACCGCGGGTGAGGTCGGCCTCGGGACCGAGCTGACCGGTTCGGTGGACGCGCAGCGCCGGCTGTCGATCGAGCGGTCGCATTCGGCCACCCACCTCGTGCACGCGGCCGTGCGCGGCGCCTACGGCAAGCGCGCGGCGCAGGCCGGTTCGCTCAACGCGCCGGGCCGCATGCGGTTCGACTTCACCACGCCCGGCGCGGTGTCGGCGGACATCCTCACCGAGGTCGAGCAGGAGGTCAACGACTACCTGCAGACCGACGCCGAGGTGCGCAGCTACACGACCACCAAGGACAAGGCCCTCGAACTGGGCGCGGTCGCGCTGTTCGGCGAGAAGTACGGCAACGACGTGCGCGTGGTCGACATGGGCGAGTACTCGCGTGAGCTGTGCGGTGGCACGCACGTCGAGCGCATCGGCCAGCTGGGCCTGGTGAAGCTGGTGTCGGACGCGTCGGTCGGCTCCGGGGTGCACCGCGTCGAGGCGCTGGTCGGGCCGGACGCGCTCAAGCACGTGCGCAAGGAGCAGCTGCTCGTCTCCCAGCTGGCGAACACCTTCAAGGTGCCCTCCGACGAGCTGCCCGGCCGGATCGAGGACGTGCTGAGCCGGCTGAAGAACGCGGAGAAGGAGATCGAGCAGCTGCGCACGCAGCAGGTGCTCGGCTCGGCCGGTGCGCTGGCGGACAAGGCCCAGGACGCCGGGGGTGTCTCGGTGGTCGCCGAGGTCGTGCCGGACGTCGACGGCAACGGGCTGCGCGCACTCGCCTCGGACATCCGCGGCCGGCTCGGTGACCGGCCCGGCGTGGTCGGGTTGTTCTCGCCCGCCGGTGGCAAGGTCGCGTTCGTGGTCGCCACGACCGCGGCGGCGCGGGAACGCGGGCTCGCCGCGGGCAAGCTCGTGCCCTCGTTCGCCGAGGCGATCGGCGGCCGCGGCGGCGGCAAGCCGGACATGGCCCAGGGCGGGGGCACCAACCCGGCCGGCGCGCAGCAGGCCACGGCCGCGTTGCGCGCGGCGGTCGCCGGCGTTGCCCGCTAAGGCGCACAGAGGCCCGGATCGGCCCGGCGAGTCCGATCCGGGCCGCGGCAGGCGGCTCGCGGTCGATGTCGGGTCTGTCCGGGTGGGCGTGGCACTGAGCGATCCCGCCCCGATCCTCGCGAGCCCGCTGGTTACCCTTTCCCGTGATGCGAAGGACGACAGCGATCTCGACCGGCTTGCCGAACTCGTCACCGAACACGAGGTGGTCGAGGTGATCGTCGGGCTGCCGAGGACGCTGGCGAACCGTCAGGGCAGTGCCGCCGAGCTGGCCGTGGACTACGCGGACCGGCTCGCCACGCGGATCGGTGAGGTTCCGGTGCGACTGGCCGACGAACGGCTGACCACGGTCACCGCGTCCCGGATGCTGTCCCAGCGCGGGGTCAAGGGCCGCAAGCAGCGCGCGGTGGTCGACCAGGCCGCGGCGGTCGAGATCCTGCAGGCCTGGCTCGACGCCGCCGCCGCACACCGCGCCCGGAAAGGCGACTCATGACCGAGCCCCGCGGCCCGGAACACCCGGGCGGCCGCCGCCGGCCGCGCCCCCCGGGAGCCGAACCCCGTGCCCGCCGCCGTGCGGACGGCCCCGAAGGCCGCGACCCCGGTGGTGCACCGGCCCCGGGTGGCCCGCCGCCTTCCGGCGCGGGCCGTCCACCGCGTCCGGCCTCGCGCGACCTGCCTCCCGGCCAGGACGACCTCGCCGAACCCGGCCGGGCCCGCCCCCGCCGGATTTCCCCGGACGCCGGCTCCCCGCGTCCCGGCCGCCGTCGTCGCGTGGACGAGGCGAGTCCACCCCCGCCCGGTCGCCGCCGTGCCGCGCCTCCGCCCGGCAATCGCCCGGACGAAGCGGAACAGTCTCCACCGCCCGGCCGTCGTGCCGGAGATGACCAGCCGCCACCTCGCCGTGCGGCCGACGCCGGGCAGCAGCCTCCGCCGCCTGGCCGCCGTCGCCGCGCGGAAGGTCCTCCGCAGCCCGGTCGCCGCGAAGGTGCACAAGTTCCGGCACCTGGTCCTGGTGCTGCCGGAGAACAGCTCCCACCGCCCGGTCGCGGTGTGGAAGGTGCGCCGGTGCCGCCACCCGGTCCCGACGCCAGGGGGGGCCAGGGTCCGCAGCTTGGCCCCCGTGGTGCCGAAGGGGAACCGCTGCCGTCCGGTGGCCGTCGCCGCGACGAGGGTGAGCAGGGTACGCCGGCGGCCGGCCGTCCGGTGGACGACCGGCCGCCGCCGCCCCCGCGGCGTCGCCGGGCCGGCAACGCCGAACAACCGCCGCCCGGCCGTCGTCCGGCGGCTCGTCCACCGCAGCCCGGGCCGGGCGAACCACCCCCGGGCGACAGCCACGGCAACGCCTCGTTGAGGAGGCGCCGCCGCCTGGAACCGGACGAGGTGCCCACCCCCGACGTCGGCACGCCGCTGTCCGCCGACCCACCCGCCGCGGCACCCCGGCCGCCACGCCGCCGCCCGGTGCCACCCCCGGACGGGTCCATGCCGCCGGATCCACGCTTTGCCACAGGTCCGGTGCCGCCCGAGGGTGCGGCGCCGGCCGACCCGCGTTTCGCCGAGGGCTCGATGCCGCCGGATCCGCGGCTCGCCGACCCCGGGCAGCACCCGTCGATGCCGCCGGATCCGCGGTTCGCGGCCACTTCGATGCCGCGCGACCCGCGGTTCGCCGACACTTCGATGCCTCCCGATCCCCGGGCCGGCCGCGACGGGGCGTACCCCCAGCGACGGCGTCCGCCCGAGCCGCCGACCGAGGTCATCCCGAGCCTGCCCGAGGAACATCCCGAACCGCCCCGGGAACAGCTCGACGACCTCTTCGACGAGGGCTACGACGAGTACCCGGACGGCGACTACGCCGACGACGAGCACTACGGCTACGAGGATGGCTACGAGGACGGCTACGACGAGGACTACGCCGACGAACCGCCGGAGAAGCCGCGCCGGCGCCGTCGCAAGCGCGCCCTCGGCTGGGTCGCCGCGCTCGTCGTGCTCGTGGTGTTCGCCGGCGGCGCCTACTACGGCTACCAGCGGCTCTTCGGGTACGCCGACTTCGACGGCTCCGGCCAGGGCGACGCCCTCGTGCAGGTGGAGGACGGGGACACCACCTCGGCCATCGGCTCGAAGCTGACCGAGGCCGGGGTCGTCGCGAGCACGAAGGCGTTCGTCAAGGCGGGCGTCGACAACACCGCGCTCAGCCGCATCCAGCAGGGCTACTACCTGCTGAAAAAGCAGATGTCCGGGTCCAGTGCGGTGGACGCGATCACGTCGCCGTCGGCCCGGGTCGGCCGGCTGGAGATCCGTCCCTACACCCAGCTCGACGACGTCAAGCAGCCCGGCGGCAAGGTCACGCCGGGAGTGTTCTCCTTGATGTCGAAGGCTTCGTGCGCCACCTTGAACGGCAAGAGCACCTGCATCCCGGTCGACGAGCTGCGCAGGACCGTCGCGGAAGCGGACCTGAAAACGCTCGGTGTGCCGGACTGGGCGGCCGCCGACGCGGACAAGGCGCTGAGCAAGGACAAGCGCGTCGAGGGCCTGATCGCGGCCGGCGTCTACGACGTGAAGCCCGGCTGGAGCGCGACCGAGCTGATCAGCGACCTGGTCAAGCGGTCCACGGAGGCGATCCAGGCGGCCGGGCTCGGCCCGGAGAACACCGGCCCCGACGTGTCGCCGTACGAGACGCTGGTCGTCGCGTCGCTGATCGAGCGGGAGGCGATCGGCCCGGACTTCGGCAAGGTCGCCCGGGTCATTTACAACCGGCTCGAGCAGCGCATCAAGCTGGGTCTCGACTCGACCGTCAACTACCCGCTCGACCAGCCGACCCTGCTGACCAAGCCGGAGGACCGCAAGAGGCCCGGTCCGTACAACACTTATCTCAACTACGGCCTCCCGCCGACGCCGATCGGGGTGCCCAGCGTGGACGCCATCGAGGCCGCGGTGAAACCGACCGAGGGTGACTGGGCCTACTTCGTGAAATGCGAGAAGGACGGGCATTCCTGCTTCGCGGTCACGAACGACGAGCACAACGAGAACAAGGCGTTGGCGCAGTCCCGTGGCGTCTACTGACGGGCCGCGCCACGCCGGTGTGCTGGGCAAGCCGGTGGCGCATTCGCTCTCGCCGGTACTGCACCGGGCCGCGTTCGCCGCGCTCGGCCTGGACCGCTGGACCTACGAACGGTTCGAGACCGACGCGGACGAGCTGCCCGGCTTCGTCGACGGCCTCGGGCCGGAATGGGTCGGCCTGTCGGTCACCATGCCGGGCAAACGCCGCGCCCTCGACCACGCGAGTGAGGTCACCCCGCGCGCGGCGGCCGTCGGCGCGGCGAACACGTTGGTACGCGAAGGCGATGGCTGGCTGGCCGACTGCACCGACGTCGAAGGCGTGACCGGTGCGTTGCGGGTGGCCGGCGGCTACGCGCCCGCGCCGGGAGACCACGCGGTCGTGCTCGGCGCCGGCGGCACCGCGGCGGCCGCGGTGGTCGGGCTGGTCGAGCTGGGCGTCGGGTCGGCACAGCTGGTCGTCCGCGATCCGGCGCGGGCGGCGGAAACGCTCGCAGCGGCCGAGCGGGCCGGGCTGCCGGTCGACGTGCTGACGTGGTCCGAAGCGGATTTCGCGAGGCTGGCGGACAGCGCGGCGGTCCTGATCAGCACTGTGCCGCCGGAGGCGGTGCGGCCGCACGTCGCGGAGCTGGCCGGCGTCGGCAGCGTGCTCGACGTCATCTACCACCCCTGGCCGACCCCTCTGGCAGAGGCCGTCACGGCCCGCGGCGGCCGCCTCGCGACTGGGCTGGACATGCTGCTGCACCAGGCATTCGGACAGGCCGAGCACTTCACCGGACGTCCCGCACCACGCGCCGAGATGCGCGCGGCCCTCCGCGCGGCGACAAACGACGTCCTGCCCCTGCCGATCTCCTGATACGCTGCCGGGCCGCCTTCCACACAGCCGAGGGGGAACGCCGGTGTCCAGAGAGGTGCACGACGAGGCCGCCATCCAGGCTGCCTGGGTCGGCGCAGCGCCGAAGCTCGGCACCACGGTGACGCTTCTCGAGTACAACCCCGAATGGCCGCGTCTTTACGAGCGCGAGGCCGCCCGCCTCCGCACGGTGCTCGGCGACCGGGTGGTGCTGCTCGAACACGTGGGCTCCACGTCGGTGCCCGGGCTCGCCGCCAAGCCGATCGTCGACATCCTGCTCGAAGTGCCCGATTCGGACGACGAACCGGCGTACGTGCCCACGCTCGAAGCGGCCGGGTACCGGCTGGTGATCCGCGAGCCGGAGTGGGAGAAACACCGCTGCTTCAAGGGTCCGGACACGAACATCAACCTGCACGTCCACTCGCCGGGCAACGGCCAGACGCCGCGGTACCTGCTCTTCCGTGACCGGCTGCGGTCGCATCCGGACGAACTGCGGTGGTACCTGGCGAAGAAGCGGGAACTCGCCGCGCAGGTCTGGGACTACGTCCAGAACTACGCGGACGCGAAGAACGACGTGATCGACGGGATCATCGACCGGGCCCGCGCCGCGCAGCGGGACGCGTCCGGCTGAACGACGGGCTACTGTGGCGGGTGTGAAGATCGCGATCCTCGACGACTACCAGAACGTCGCACTCGGATACGCCGACTGGGATTCGCTCGGGGCGGACCTGCACGTGTTCACCGAGGCCTTCGGCGACCAGGACGAGACGGCCGAGCGGCTGGCCGGCTTCGACGTGGTGGTCGCGATGCGTGAGCGCACCCGGTTTCCCGCTGCGGTGCTGGAGCGGCTGCCCGCGCTGAAGCTGCTGGTCACCACGGGACCACGCAATGCCGCGATCGACCTGGCCGCGGCGAAGCGGGGCGGGGTGGTCGTATGCGGCACCGGCGGTCTCGCTGCCCCCACCGCGGAGCACACCTGGGCGCTCATCCTGGCCGCCGCCCGCAACCTGCCCGCCGAATTCCGGTCGATGCGCGAGGGTGGCTGGCAGGTCGGGGTCGGCACCGTGCTGCACGGCAAGACGCTGGGCCTGCTGGGGCTGGGCCGCCTGGGTGCGGAAGCAGCCAGGATCGGGCAGGCATTCGGGATGAAACCGATTGCCTGGAGCCGGAATCTCACCGCGGAGCGAGCCGCGGAACACGGTGCGCGGCTGGTGTCCAAAGAGGAGCTTTTCGCGCAGGCGGACGTGCTGTCCATCCACCTGGTGCTCTCCGAGCGCACCCGTGGCCTGGTCGATGCCGCCGATCTGGCCAGGATGAAGCCTTCGGCGCTGCTCGTGAACACCTCGCGCGGCCCGATCGTCGTCGAGGACGCGTTGCTGGAAGTGTTGCGCGACAAGAAGATCGCCGCGGCAGCGCTGGACGTCTACGACACCGAGCCGCTTCCCTCTGACCATCCACTCCGGACTCTGGACAACGCCGTGCTGACCCCGCACATCGGTTACGTCAGCCGGGAGTCCTACGAGATCTTCTACCGCGAGGTGGTCGAGGACATCGCGGCGTTCCAGGCGGGATCGCCGATCCGCGTACTGGCATGACACCTCACGGGAACGGGCCGGCGTCCGGCGCGCAGGTCGTGCCGGACGCGGGCGGCGCGAGGTCCACGAAGTAGCGCACCATCGCGGTCGAGGCACAGGTGCTGGGCACGTCGAGCGTCGTGTGCCCGGCGCCCTCGACGACGAGCACCCGGCTGTCGCCCAGTTCCCCCGCGGTGGCTTGGGCGTTGGCCAGGGGAGTGGCCGGATCGTGCCGGTTGGCCAGGATCAGCGCCGGATGCTGGCGTGGCCGGTTCCACGGCCCGAGGTAGCGGTCGTCGTCGCGGGCGGGCCAGCCGAGGCATTGCGCCATCGAAAACACCGGAGCCAGACCGAAATACCGCTGCCGCCGCTCCTCGGTCGTGGCGAGCTTGCGGTAGGTCTCGGGATCCTGGGGAAGATCGCTGTCAAGACATTGCACAGCAAGAAATCCCGGCGAATGAGCGGGCACCCGGGGATCGAGCACGGGCGCCGGTGAAGCCGGTTTCGACGGAACGAGCGCGGCGAGCGTGCGGGCCAGCCGGGGCCACCGTGACCACTGGTACAGCGCTCGATCCACGCTCTGCATGAGCGAGGCCACGGTGACGCCGCCGACCGGACCATGGGTCAACCGCGCGTACAGCGAAGCGAATTTCTCCTTCGGATTCCCGCCGGCGAAAGCGCACTTGCCGGGCCCCGCGGCGGTGCACGCGGCGAAGAACGCATCGAGCTCCTCTTGTTGCGCGCTCGCGACATCCGCCCGCACGTCCACCGGCGCGCCTTCCTCGCCGGGCCGGCCGGTGGCGTTGGCGACGAGGTCGAGTGTGCCGTCGAGAGTCATCGCGCGCAGGTTGCCGGGGAAGAGGTTCGCATACGTACCACCGAGATAGGTGCCGTAGGAGTAGCCGTAGAAGTTCAGCTGCGGCTCGCCGAGCGCCTGCCGGAGCAGATCCATGTCCCGCGCGACATTCGCGGTGGACAGATGCGCCAGTTCGGCCCCGGAACCGGCCGCACACGCCTTGCCGATCGCCGCGCTCTTCGTCCAGAACGCCTTGTCGCGCAACGGCGAACCGGCTGAGGGCGCCTGATCGCCACCCGGACAGTGGATCGGCGAGCTGCCACCGATTCCACGCGGGTCGAAGCTCACGAGGTCGAACCGGGCACGCAACTGCTTCGGGTAGCGGCTGCCGAACCGGGTCAGCTCGCCCACGCCGTCCGCGCCCGGACCGCCGAAGTTGATCATCAGGGAACCCATGCGGTGCGCGGGATCCGTCGCGGGAAGCCGGATGACCGACAGATCCAGCTTCGCTCCAGTGGGTTCGCGGTAGCTCAGCGGCACCGTCGCTGTCGTGCACTGGAACCCACCGTGGCACGGCACCCAGCGCAGCCGCGGTACGGCGGCGTTTCCGGTGCCCAGCGGGGCCGGCGTCGCGGTCGTCGTCGGTGGCTCGTCCACCGGAGGCGCTGTGGCGGCCGGAGCCGAGCAGGCGGCAGCGAACAGCATCGTGGCAGCGGACAGCACCGCGGCAACCCGCAGCGCGGGACGGATTGTCACGCGCCGAGTTCGGCCAGCACCGCGTCGGTGAACGGGGGCCAGACCTTGGCCGCCCACGGGCCGAAGGAGCGGTCGGCCAGCGCGACACACGCGAAACCGGCGTCCGGATCGACCCACAGGAACGTGCCTGACTGTCCGAAGTGGCCGAACGTGCGTGCGGAGCTGCGCGCGCCGGTCCAGTGCGGGCTCTTGTGGTCGCGCAGTTCGAAGCCGAGACCCCAGTCGTTCGGCTTCTGGTGGCCGAACCCGGGCAGGACGCCGGTGAGCCCGGGGAACGCCACCTCGGTGGCCGCGCGCAGCGTCTCCGGCGCGAGCAGCTTCGGCGCCTGCAGCTCGGCGGCGAACCGCAGCAGATCGTCCAGTGTGGACGTGGCACCGGCCGCGGGGGAGCCCTCCAGCCGGGTCGCGGCCATGCCCAGCGGTTCGAACAGTGCTTCGGCCTGGTAGTCGGCGAAGGCGATGCCGGAGTGCTGGGCCAGCGCGTCGGCCAGCTCCTCGAACCCGGCGTTGGAGTACAGCCGCCGGGTGCCCGGCGCGGCCATTGCCTTGTGCGCGTCGAAGGCCAGCCCCGAGGTGTGCGCGAGCAGATGCCGCACGGTCGAACCCTCCGGCCCGGCCGGGGTGTCCAGCTCGAGAACGCCTTCCTCGAGGGCGATGTGCGCCGTGTAGGCGGTGAGCAGCTTGGTGACCGAGGCCAGCCGGAACGGCCGGGCCGGGTCCCCGTGACGGCCGCGGACCACGCCGTCGGCGCCGGCCACCCCGGCCGCCGCGTTGTCCACCGGCCACTCGTCGATCAGGCGCAGGCTCTCCATGCCGCCCAGCGTATCGGGCACGCCGCGGCATCTGTCCCCGGTGCACGAAGGTCCCCTTCAGAGACTCTGAAGGGGACCTTCGCTTCGGACGGCTGGGTGCTGCTACGCGTCGAGATCCGTGGAGACCAGCTCGGCCACGGCGTCCACCGCGGTCTCGGCCCCGTCACCTTCGGCGCTGATGACCACCTCGTCGCCGAACGCGGCGGCGAGCGTCATCAGGTTGAGCACACTGCCGGCGGCCACCGGGTCGCCGCCGGCCTTGGCGATCTGCACCGCCACGGGCTGGGCCGCGGCCGCCTTGGCCACCAGCGCGGCCGGGCGGGCGTGCAGGCCCACCTTGCTGCCCACCGTGACGCGTTTCTCCGGCATGGTCGTCCTTTCTGACTGTCGTCGGAAGTTACTTCGCGGCCGAGCGCTCGAGGTCCGCCTCGACCGAGTCGTCCTCGCGGCCCGGCGTGCGCAGGTTCCACTTGGTGATCACGAACCGGAACACCACGTAGTAGATCACGGCCATGACCAGCCCGATCGGAATCAGCAGCCAGGCCTTGTGCGCGGTGTCCAGCGACGAGTTGAGCGCGAAGTCGATCGCCCCCGCGGAGAACGAGAAACCCAGGTGGATGCCGAGCGCGTTGACCACCGCCAGCGAGATGCCGGTCATGATCGCGTGGAAGATGTACAGCGGCCACGCCACGAACATGAACGCGAACTCGATCGGCTCGGTGACGCCGGTGATGAACGAGGTCAGCGCCGCCGAGATCATGATGC
Source organism: Amycolatopsis jiangsuensis (assembly GCF_014204865.1). NCBI lineage: Bacteria > Bacillati > Actinomycetota > Actinomycetes > Pseudonocardiales > Pseudonocardiaceae > Amycolatopsis > Amycolatopsis jiangsuensis. The sequence continues at coordinate 2,441,041 of NZ_JACHMG010000001.1, read as the reverse complement.
TGCCGACGATCTTCTTCTGGCCCGGCCGCGCGGTCTGCCAGATCGCCAGCGCCGCGGCGGGCAGCGCGAACATGAAGATCGGGAAGAAGCCGGACTGGAAGATGCCCGAGCCCTGGACGTGGTTGTTCAGGAAGTTCGGGATGTCACCGCCGTTGAAGATGAACCACACCGGCACGTTCAGCAGCTGGTGCAGGCCGATCGGGATGAGCAGCCGGTTGAGCAGGCCGTAGAGGCCGCCACCGACCACCGGGGAGCCGACGACCGCTTCGCCCGCGGAGTTGATCGCCTGGTCGACGTACTTGAACACCAGCCCGAAGAGGACGCCGAGCACGATCATCGTCACCGCGGTGATGATCGGCACGAACCGGCGGCCGCCGAAGAACGCCAGCCAGGACGGCAGCTTGATCCGGTGGTAACGCTGCCACAGCAGGGCGGCGACGATGCCGGAGATGATGCCGGTCAGCACGCTGTAGGGCCAGTGGATCGGCGAGCCCTCCCAGGCCGGCTTGTAGCCCTGCTGGCTGTCGATGGGCGCGATCGCCTGGATCACCTTGTTGAACACGACCCAGCCGACGGCCGCGGCGACCGCCGTCGAACCGTCGCCCTTGCGCGCGAACCCGACCGCGATGCCGATCGCGAACAGCAGCGGCAGCCAGTCGAACAGGCCCCCGCCCGCCGCGCCGATCACGGCCGCGACCTTGTCCCAGCCGAGACCGTCCTTGCCGAAGATGTCGTCCTGGCCGAGCCGGTTCAGCAGACCGGCCGCGGGCAGGGTCGCGATGGGCAGCATCAGGCTGCGGCCAAAACGCTGCAACCCGGCGAGACCGCCGCCGCCCTTCTTGCCCTTGGCCCCCGCCGCAGTGGTGGCGCTCATCGGGTACCTCCATAGTGGGGTTGTTCGGTGGAGTTGATCGTGTCGGAACCGGGAATGCTCCGGTCCAGCTGCATGGTCACCTGGTAGTGGTCCCCCCGGTACCAGGACGTCATGTCCTCGACCGGCTCCCCGTTCGCGCTGGAGACCCGGCGGAAGACCAGGAGCGGAGTGCCGGTGCGCATGCCGAGCAGGCGCGCCGTCTCGCGGTCCGCGGATTCGGCCCAGACCGTCTGGTACGCGTGGTCCGGGCGCAGGTCGAACTCGTCGGCCAGCTGTGCGTACAGCGACCGGGTGAGGTCGAGCTCGAGCAGGCCGGGGGTGCGGTCCGCGTGATACCAGCCGCGTTCCACGGCCAGCGGCACGCCGTCCGCGCGGCGCAGCCGGATCAGCCGGTGCGCCGGAACGCCCGGGGCGAGGCCGAGCGCGTGCGCCGAGGTCACCGGCGGGACCTCGGTCGAGGTGGAGATCACCTCGGTGGCCGGGGCCAGCCCGCGGCGGCGCATGTCGTCGGTGAACGACATCAGGTAGAGCTGCAGCTCCATCCGCCGGGCCGCGGTGAAGGTGCCCTTGCCACGCACCCGGGCCAGCAGGCCCTCCTCGACCAGCTTCCCGATCGCCGAACGCACGGTCAGCCGGGACACCCCGTACTGCTGCGCCAGCTCCCGTTCGGACGGGATCGGTGACCCCGGCGGCAGCTCCCGCTCCACCGAGCGACGCAGGATCTCGCGCAGCTGCGCGTGCTTCGGCGTCGGCCCGTTCACCACGCGCTCGGTGGGCGTGGGTGGCGGGACGTGCGCGGCCGCGCTCATCGGCGTCACCCTCCCTTCGTCCTCGCACCGGGGGACCGGTGCTCGCGTCCGGGCCGGAAGATTGGTACGTTCCGGTCTAGACCATTGATCCGATGGGGCAGGATGCTCCGCCGGGCGAGCGGGTGTCAACCACCGTTATCCGTTCGTGCCCGGCGGCACCGCACGGACCGCCGGGCGGCGTAGTACTGGTGGTACGCACGCCTGTTCCGGGTGGGCAGGAAACGGGATACGAGGAGGCCGCGATGGCGGATGACAGGCCGGAGAAGATTCTCGCGGCGCTCGGTGGAGCGGACAACCTCACCGAGATCGAAGGCTGCATCACGCGGCTTCGCTGCGAGGTGGAGGACATGGGCCAGGTCGACGAGGCGGGCCTGAAGGCCGCCGGCGCGATGGGCGTGGTGAAGATGGGCAGCAGCGCCCTGCAGGTGATCGTCGGGCCCGAGGCGGACACCATCGCCAGCGACATCGAGGACCTTCTGTGAGCCTGCGGATCCTGAGCCCGGTGGCGGGCGAGGTCGTCGCGATCACCGAGGTGCCGGATCCGGTCTTCGCCGAGGCGATGGTCGGCCCGGGTATCGCGGTGCGCCCGTCCGGCGGCCGGTCCGACGCGGTCGCGCCGGTCGACGGCACGGTGGTGACCCTGCACCCGCACGCCTACGTCGTGGCCACCGAGGACGGCCGGGCGGTGCTCGTGCACCTGGGCATCGACACGGTCAAGGAGAAGGGCGAGGGCTTCACCCTGCACGTGGTGAAGGGCGAGTCCGTCCGCGCCGGCCAGCCGATCGTGGGCTGGGACCCGGAAGCGGTGGCGGCCAAGGGCTACTCGCCGATCGTGCCGGTGGTCGGACTGGACGCGTCGGCAGACGTCCTGGCAGACCTGGACACCGGAAGGCAGATCACGGCCGGCACGGAACTGTTCACCTGGAACGACTGAACCGGAGGCCCTTTGTGGACGGTGTTCGTCCACAAAGGGTGGTCCCGGTTCGGGTGTGGTTCCGGCCGGGTAGTTCCGGCCGTTCTGGAACGTGCAGACGGCTACCTCGGTAACGGCCGCCCGGTTCCTTCTTGACGGCACTGGTGAGCGTGCCGAACACCTAACCCAGTGCGTAGGCGGTGTGCGTCGCTGTCCCGGGAGCGCGCGTCCACTGTGATGGCCATGGTGCCTGTGGTGGCCGCGACGCCTGCACGGTACTGAAGAAGGTCACGACCGTTCCCCGTTGAGGGCTTGCGGTCTCCATGCGTCGCCGCCGTCCGCCACGAGTGGCCCGCTGTCGGTGGCCGGCACCCGCTGCGGTGGTTCGCAATCTGTTGCCCGAGCGGCTGCTCCGTTACTCGCTGCCCGTGCTTCTTTGTTCGCTCTCGGCGGTGCGCTACCTGGTGTTCGCTGTTTCGCCGCTCGCTGTCGGTGCTCCGGCGCGCACTGCCGGTGGCTCCCGACTTGCTACCCGTGGCCCGATTCCATGCTCGCCGCTCGCGGCCCGCGACGCGTTGCTTCTTGCTTGCTGCCCGTGTTTCGCTGCCCGCTGCTTTGCCGTGCCCTGCGGGGTGCTCCGCTGCTTGCTGTCAGTAGTTCTCGACCTGCGACCCGTGGTTCGCTGCTTCGCCGCTCGCTGTCGATAGTTCCCTACCCGCTACCCGCTACCCGCTACCCGCTACCCGGCGATTCGCGACCCCGGGTTACGTCCGCGGAGGTGGTGTACGGGTTCGTCGCTGGTGAGCGGCGTGGCGTCGTGACGTGAGACGGCCACCGCGTGATCTTTCTCGAGTACCGACCAAGGAACTCCAGGAAGGACCACCACGATGGCCGCACCACACAGTGTGGACCCTGCCCAGCTTGTCGAGGAGCTCGCCTCGGCGGGTGTGTCGCCGGATCTGTTGCAGACGATGATCGCGACGATGGCGAACGCGTTGATGTCGTCGCAGGCCGATCAGCAGTGCGGGGCCGGCTATGGCGAGCGCAGCAGCGAGCGGACGAACCAGCGCAACGGCTACCGGGCCCGGGAGTGGGACACCCGAGCGGGCACGATCGAGTTGGCGGTGCCGAAGCTGCGCCAGGGCTCCTATTTCCCGGACTGGCTGCTGACCCACCGCCGCCGCGCCGAGCAGGCCCTGGTCACCGTCGTGGCCACGGCCTACCTACTCGGTGTCTCCACCCGGCGGGTGGAGAAGCTGGCCGAACAACTCGGGGTGAAGTCGCTGTCGCGTTCGCAGGTCAGCGAGATGGCCACGCACCTCGACGGGCAGGTCGCCGCGTTCCGCGAGCGCCCGCTCGACCAGGGCCCGTACACGTTCGTGTGGGTCGACGCGCTCACGGTGAAGGTCCGCGAAGACGGCCGGGTGGTCAACGTGCACGCGCTGCTCGCGACCGGGGTGAACGCCGACGGGCACCGCGAGATCCTCGGCCTGGATGTGGCCTCCAGCGAGGACGGAGCGGGCTGGTTGGCGTTCCTGCGCGGTCTGGTCGCCCGCGGCCTGTCCGGGGTCCAGCTCGTCATCTCCGACGCCCATCCCGGCTTGGTGGCGGCGATCGCCTCGGCGTTGCCGGGTGCGGCGTGGCAGCGGTGTCGCACCCACTACCTGCGTAACCTGCTCTCCCGTGTTCCGAAGTCGGCGCAGCCGCATGTCGCTACGCAGGTGCGCACGATCTTCGACCAGCCCGACGCCGACGCCGTCACAGCCCAGTACGGACGCGTGGTCGACACTCTCACCGCGCGCTGGCCCGACGCAGCCGAGCACCTCGACAACGCCCGCGATGAGCTGCTGGCGTTCACCGCATATCCGCGCGAGGTCTGGCGCCAGATCTGGTCGAACAACCCTCAAGAGCGACTGAACAAGGAGATCCGCCGTCGCACCGACGTGGTCGGGATCTTCCCCGGCCGCGACTCCCTGATCCGCCTCGTCGGCGCCGTCCTGGCCGAACAGAGTGATGAGTGGACCGAGAACCGCCGCTACATGGGCCTCGATCTACTGGCCCGCTCACGCATCCGCATCGTCACCACCGAAGCCGCACCGACCGGCAGCGAGGCACTCATGACAACCGAGGCAATAACCGCCTAGAATCCCGAACCAAGATCACGCGGAGTCGATCTCATACACCACTCCGCCGGACGTGACCCGACCCCGCGGCCCCGTGACCCGGCTACCCCGCTACCTCGCGACCCGTGGTCCGCCGTCCGCCCATGGCAGCGTCCGCCGGGCGCTTCCCCCACTTCCCCGCTCAACGCTCGCATCCACGCCGCAGCCGCTGATGATCTCCGCTCGCGGCCCCGTCGAGTGAATCTTCCGGCGTGTCGCGAGCGAGGGGGACCGTCGTGACGCTCGGCATTTGCACTTCTCCCCACTTCGCCGACACGCTGGCGACATGGTTCTGATGGCGGTGCTCGCGGCCGGGGTGGTGACGCCCGTGCTGGTGATGATGGTGAAACGGGCCGGCGCCCCGGTTCCGGCGTTGCTCGTCGTGGCGGGAGCGGCGGCGGCTGTCGCGGTACCGGCAGTCCGCGTGGAGGCCGGAGTGCTGCCCGCCTGGTGGTTGCCGGTGCCATGGGTGGTCGCCGTGCTCGGGATGCCCTTGGCACTGGCCGACCTGCGCCACCACCGGCTGCCCGATGTCCTGACCTGGCCCGCGTACCCGGCGATCGCGATCGCGCTGGTCCTCGCCGCGACCGGTGGCGGACCCCGCCTGCTCACCGGCGCAGTGGCCGGATGCCTCCTCTTCGGCGGCGCCCACCTTCTCGTGCACCGGCTTTCCGCGGGCGGCCTGGGCGCGGGCGACGTGAAACTGTCCGGTGCACTCGGCGCGGTCCTGGGCGCGCTGGGCGGAGAAACGCCGATCGTCGCGGCCGCACTGGCGGCCACGGCGAGCCTGACCGGCATAACGACGACCTGGTTCCTCGAACGACGCCCCAGTTCGCCGCCGCCGCAAACCTCGCCCGGGCAGGTCCCGGACAATTCGCAGCCCTGGCCGCATGATGACCGCCCGGCTTCGCCCCAGCCACCTTCTCCGGACGCCACGTCCGAGACTGCGCGACTCCCAGCCGAAACTCCACGACCAGACCACCTGTTTTCTGACCCGACCATCGCAGCCGTCCTGGAGTCGTCCGTCCTGGAGTCGTCCGTCCTGGAGTCACCCGCCCCGGACCCGCCCACGCCGGACCCGCCCACGCCGGACCCGCCCACGCCGGAGCCACCCACCCGGGCCCCGCCCGCCTCGGACCCTGCCGCACCGGAGGCCGCTTCGCCCCCAGTCACCCGAGCCCGGGCCGGACCCGGGCGGGCCACGGTGCACCCGACCGGTCCACTGCTCGCTCGCGCCGTGTGGGGCGTACGTCGCCGGGGCGTGGCTCGTCGCCGTCGGGGGTGGGGTGGGCCGGGGCGCATGGTCGTTCCGCATGGGCCGGGGTTGGTGCTGGCCACCTGGGTGTGCGCGGTCTTCCCGGCCGCGGGAACGGGGGTCGTCTGAGATCAGGGGCTCTGCCGGGGCTGCGGGCGGGTCGTGACAGGATTGGCCGGTGTTGCGCTGGATCACTGCTGGAGAATCACACGGCCCCGCTCTCGCCGCCGTGCTCGAGGGCATGCCCGCCGGGGTGGAAGTGACCACCTCCGATCTCACCGCGCAGCTCGCGCGGCGGCGGCTCGGGTTCGGCCGCAGCCCGCGGATGGGCTTCGAGACCGATCACGTGCAGTTCCTCGGTGGCGTCCGGCACGGGCGTACCCAGGGCGGCCCGATCGCGGTGCAGATCGAGAACGCCGAGTGGCCCAAGTGGGAAAAGGTGATGGCGGCCGACCCGGTCGACGAGGCCGAGCTGGCCGGTCTGGCCCGCAACGAGCCGCTCACCCGGCCCCGCCCGGGGCACGCGGACCTGCCCGGCATGCAGAAGTACGGGTTCGACGAGGCGCGGCCGGTGCTCGAACGTGCCAGTGCCCGCGAGACGGCTTCGCGGACCGCGCTCGGCACGGTCGCGCGTAACTTCCTCCGCCAGCTGCTGGGGGCCGAGGTGCTGAGCCACGTCGTCTCCATCGGCGCCGCGGACGCGCCCGACGGGCCGTTGCCGCAGCCGGGGGACCTCGCCGCGATCGACGAGAGCCCGGTGCGGTCGTTCTCCGCGGCAGGCACCGAGGCGATGGTCGCCGAGGTCGATGCGGTGCGGAAGGCGGGCGACACCGTCGGAGGCGTGATCGAGGTCCTCGTCTACGGTCTCCCGCCTGGCCTCGGCTCGCATGTGCACTGGGACCGTCGCCTCGACGCGCGGCTCGCCGGTGCGCTGATGGGCGTGCAGGCGATGAAGGGCGTCGAGGTCGGTGACGGCTTCACCACCGCCCGGCGGTGGGGCAGTCAAGCGCACGACGAGATCGACCGCGGCCCCGGGCCGTCCGGCGTCACCCGCCGGTCGAACCGTGCCGGCGGGCTCGAAGGCGGCATCACCAACGGCGAACCGCTGCGCGTGCGGATCGCGATGAAGCCGATTTCGACCGTCCCGAAAGCACTGTCCACTGTGGACGTTCAGACGGGGGAGCCGGCGGTGGCGATCCACCAGCGTTCCGACGTGTGCGCGGTGCCGCGGGCCGGGGTGGTCCTGGAGTCCGTGGTCGCGCTGGTCGTCGCGGACGCCGCGGTGGAGAAGTTCGGCGGCGACTCGCTGGCCGAGACCCGGCGCAACGCGCAGGCGTACCTGAGCGCGCTCGAGGAACGCTGGTGAGCCCGCGCGCGGTCGTCGTCGGGCCGCCCGGGTCCGGCAAGAGCACTGTCGGCCCGATGCTGGCCGCGGCACTCGGCACAGCGTTCCGCGACACCGACGACGACATCATCGCCCGCGCCGGACGGCCCATCGCGGACATCTTCGCCGAGGACGGCGAACCGGCTTTCCGCGCGCTGGAAGAAGACGCGGTCGCCGCCGCGCTCGCCGAGCACGACGGCGTGCTCTCCCTCGGCGGCGGCGCCCCGCTCACGCCCGGTACCCGGGCCCGGCTGGCGCAGCACACGGTGGTGTTCCTCAACGTCGGCCTCGCCGCGGGCGTGCAGCGGACCGGCCTGTCCACGGCGCGTCCGCTGCTGGCCGGCGTGAACCCGCGCGCCACCTTCAAGGCTCTGCTCGACGCCCGGCTGCCGGTGTACCGCGAGGTGTCGACCATCGAGGTCGAGACCGACCACCGGTCGCCGGACGAGATCGTGGCCGCTGTGGTCGCCGCGCTCGCGCCCGGCCAGGTCCAGCAGCAGTAGCCGGGCAGGAGCCGGACCACGGACACCGAATCGCCGCCGAAACCACGACGACACGCGCGGCCCTCGAACAGCCACGCACCCCGGGGCCGGTCACTCGGCGCGCGGGCAACCCACCGACCCGGGAAGGCCCGGCCCGCAACCGCCGTCCCGGCCGGGCCACCCGGCCCGCAACCGCTGCCCGTCCCACCCGGCCTCCCGCCCGGCCCGGCCGCCGGGTGGCGAGCCGTTCGTCCATGCGAGCCTTCACCAGCAGCCAGCAGCCAGCAGCCAATCCCCGGAGCAGTGAGGAAGTACCGTGCCCGAGATGCAGCCGGCCCGGATCCGGGTCGCCACCGCGCAGCCCTACGACGTGCTCGTCGGACGGGGGCTGCTCGGTGAGCTCACCGAGCAGCTCGCCGACGCCTCCAGGGTCGCGCTGATCCATCCGCCCACGTTGACCGCCACCGCGGAGGCCGTGCGGGACGAGCTGGCCGCGGCCGGGCTCGACGCGCACCGGGTGGAGATCCCCGACGCCGAGGACGGCAAGGCGTTCTCCGTGGCGAGCTTCTGCTGGGAGGTGCTCGGCCGGATCGGGCTCGACCGGCGCGGCGTGGTCGTCGGGCTGGGCGGTGGGGCGGTGACCGACCTGGCCGGGTTCGTCGCGGGCACCTGGATGCGCGGAGTGCGGCTGGTCAACGTGCCGACCACGCTGCTGGGCATGGTCGACGCCGCGGTCGGCGGGAAGACCGGCATCAACACCGAGGCCGGCAAGAACCTGGTCGGCGTCTTCCACGAGCCGAGCGCCGTGCTGGTCGACCTCGCGACGCTGGAAACGCTGCCGCGCAACGAACTCGTCGCCGGGATGGCGGAGATCGTCAAGACCGGGTTCATCGCCGACCCGCGGATCCTCGAGCTCATCGAGACGGATCCGGCCGCGGCCGTCGACCCGGGCGGCGAGGTGCTGGCCGAGCTGGTCCGCCGCTCGATCCAGGTGAAGGCCGACGTCGTCGCCGCGGACCTGCGCGAATCCGACCTCCGCGAAATCCTCAACTACGGCCACACCCTCGGCCACGCCATCGAACGCCGGGAGCGCTACCGCTGGCGGCACGGCGCGGCGGTCAGCGTCGGCCTGGTCTTCGCGGGCGAGCTGGCCCGACTGGCCGGCCGCCTCGACGACGCGACCGCGGCCCGGCACGCCACGGTGCTGAAGCTGCTCGGCCTGCCCACCACCTACGAGGCGGGCGCGCTGCCGCAGCTCGTCGAGACGATGAAGGGCGACAAGAAGACCCGCTCCGGCGTCCTGCGCTTCGTGGTCCTCGACGGCCTCGCCAAACCCGGCCGGCTCGAGGGCCCTGACCCGGCGCTGCTGGCCGCTGCGTACTCCGCGCTCGAAGCCGAGGAGCCGACCAACGGCGGGAGCGTCCTGCTGTGAACGTCTCGGCGTGCGCCCTTCGCGAGGCGGACGGCCCAGCGGTGGAAACACGGGAGAAGTACCCGGAAACGACCGATGCGAACCGGGCCGCGATCGCGGTTCCGGCGACGTACCCGGCGGCAGGTACGCCGGGTGAGGGGAGCGTGGCGTGGTGAAGGCGTTCGTGTTCAACGGGCCCAATCTCGGCCGTCTCGGAAAGCGTGAACCGGGCGTCTACGGCGCGGCCACGCATGCCGACCTCGCGCAGCTGTGCGTGCGCACCGGCGAGGAGCTGGGCATCGAGGTCGAGGTCCGGCAGACCGACCACGAGGGTGAGCTGGTCGGCTGGCTGCACGAGGCCGCGGACGTCGGCGCGCCGGTGGTGCTCAACGCGGCGGCGTGGACGCACTACTCGATCGCCGTACGGGACGCCGCGGCGCAGCTCAGCGCGCCGTTCATCGAGCTGCACATCAGCAACGTCCACCGGCGTGAGGAGTTCCGGCACCACAGCGTGCTCGCGGACCTCGCGGCCGGCGTCATCACCGGGCTCGGAGTGGACGGGTACGCACTCGCTCTCCGCTGGATCGCGGCGCACGGCTCGTGACGCCGCCTCCGGAGCTGGCGACCGGTCGGCTCCGGCTGCGCCCGCTCGCCCCCGCCGACCGTGCCGCGGTGGTCGCGCTGTTCGCCGATCCCGCGATGAGCCGGTACTTCGCCGCCGACTTCTCCGACCCGGCGCAAGCCCGCGCCCTGGTGGCCGAACGGCTGGCCGCCTCGCCGCCGGCCGGGCAGGGGCACTGGGTGATCGAACACGCCGGTGCGCTGATCGGCCTCGCGAGCCTGCGCCCCTCGTCGGTGCTTCCCGGCGCCGGGGCCGAGATCGGCTACTCCGTGGCAACCGAGCACGCGGGCACCGGATTCGCCACCGAAGCGGTCACCGCGGTGCTGGAGCACGCACACGACTTCCTGGGCCTGCCCGCCGTGTACGCGCTCGTCCACGAGGACAACGCGGCGAGCCTCGCGGTCTCGGCACGGACGGGATTCCTCGACGTCGGCAGCCGCGAGCACTTCGGCGCGACGCACCGGGTCCTGATCGCGCTGCCGCCCGCCCGGCGTGGGCGGCTGCACCACGTCGAGCTGTGGGTGCCCGACCTGGCCCGTGCCGAACAGAGCTGGGGCTGGCTGCTCGGACGGCTCGGCTGGCGGGAGTTCCAGCGCTGGCCGGCGGGCGTGAGCTGGCGGTCCGGCGTCACCTACCTGGTCGTCGAGCAGGTGCACGCCGGATCGGAGCACGACCGCATCCGCTCCGGGCTCAACCACCTCGCCCTGCACGCCGGCACCCGCGCCGAGGTCGACCGGTTCGCCGGCGGCGGACACGGCTGGCGGCCGCTGTTCGCCGATCGCTACCCGCACGCGGGCGGCCCCGAGCACTACGCCGCCTACCTGGAGAACGAGGACGGGTTCGAGGTCGAGCTGGTCGCCACCGACACCCCGTGAACCCGGCTGCTGTCACCCGTCCGGTGGTGGGCTCGCTACACTCGGCAGTCGTGCACCTGATCCGTCGTGGGGCTCGGCGACCCGTGCGTCAGCTGTCCGCCCTGCTGCTGGCCGGGACGGTGGTCGTGGGCTGCAGCCCGAGTGCCGCGCAGCCGCAGGCGGAAGGCACCGGCCACGGCGGGATCTCCGGTGACGCACCGCAGACCGCCGAGCCGCCGCGTGCCGCGAACGTCCCCCTCGAGACCACCTCGTCGCGACAGAGCGGCCACGAGGTGGCGGCGGGCACTGCCGACGCGGTGTACAACTACGGCCCCACCGCGATGGTCGAGGACGGCCGGACACGCCTGTGGTGGTGCAGCCAGTACGGCAGCGCCCCGCCACCCGGCGACGACATCCTCTACGCGGAGGCCGGGTCCCCCGACGGCCCGTTCACCGGCCCCGGCGGTGGCGCCCCCGCCGCGGTCTTGTCCGGTGCACCGGGGAAGTTCGACGGCGTGCACACCTGCGATCCATCCGTGCTCCGCGTCGGCGGCACCTACTACCTGTACTACACCGGCGCCGCGGGGGACCACGCGCTCGGCAACGCGATCGGGCTGGCCACCAGCAGCGACGGAGTGCACTGGACCCGGGCGAACGGCGGGCAGCCGATCCTCGGCCCGTCCCACGACGTGCACCGCGCCAACGTCTACGGAGCCGGCCAGCCCTCGGCGGTGTTCCTCGACGGCTGGTACTACCTGATGTTCACCGACACCACCGGCCGCGCCGCAGGCTGGAACGGCGCGGGCCAGTTCCTGCTGCGGGCCCACGACCCGGCCTTCCGCGACGGAGTGGAAGCACTGGGGGACAACGGGTTCAGCCCGGCCGCGGGCACCGCCGCGCCCCGTCAGCGGTCGGTGGTCGACGGGTTCAGCGCCGACCTGGCCTGGGTCGGCGCGCTCGACGCGTTCGCCATCGCGCACGAGACCGCCGGCGGCACCACGGTCACCTTCTGGGACCGCGGCTTCACCATGCAGCCCTACGCGCCGCTGGTGATTCCCGGTGCGTGGAAGGAAGGACCCGGCCTCGTCCGCCGCCCCGACGGGCACACGCCCACCTCGGTCACCGACCCGTGCGGCACCGTGGCGCTGGACGTCGTGCGGGCCACCCGGATCGGCGGCGCCGGCGCGCCCACCGGGCTGGCACACTTCGGCCTCGACGTGCACGGCGCCGGTGGGTGCTCGTCGCGGTCCCGGACGACCGCGACCTTCGACGGCGTGGCGATGCCCTCCCCGGACCGCACGATCGACCTGTTCCGCCGCGGCGAGCGGATCCGGATCGACCGGCGCTCGGTGGCCGGGGCGCTCGCCGGTGAAGTCGTGGACCGGCCATTGCCGCAGGTCGGCGAGCTGCCGGTGAAAACCCGCCTGCGTTCGGGCGCCACCGTGGTGCACACCGCCGGCCGCGGCTACGGCATCGTGCTCGACGGGGTGCGCTACGGGCTGCCGGACACCTCGATCGTCGAGCTCAACGGTTCCGGGGTGCTGGAGATCGACCAGCGACAGTGGGACGCCGCCGCGCCCGGGCTGCCGCTGGGCGGCTGACCGGAGAGGGCCGCGGCTCCTCGGCTCCGGATCGTGGACCCGCCGCCTCCGCGGTGCGGCGCGCGTGTTTCCCCGGGGATCGCGGCTCGTCGTCGCCGGGGGAGCGCCCGGTGTCCGCGGCCGGCAGCTCCAGCTCGCCGGAACGGCTGCCCGAACCGTCCTCGGCCTCGTCGTCCTCCGGAGATGGCGCCCCGGCGTCGTCGCCGGTGGTCGCGGGCCGGCGGATCCGGCTGCCGACGAACAGCCCCAGCCCGGCCGGGACGAGCACCAGCAGCGCGGTGAACGCGGCCCCGCCGGTGAGCGCCGGGCCGAGCTCGGAGACACCGGTCTCGTCGACGAAGACCGCGCGTCCGATCACGTACAGAATTCCCGAGACCACACCCGCGACGAGCCCGCCGATGAACCAGGCCCGCCCGCGGTCCGGTTTGCCGAGCCAGCCGTCGACCGCGCTCCACAGCGCCGCGACGCCGACCAGCACGGCCAGCGTCAGGGAGATCAGCACGCTCTGGCCGGTCGGGTGGAACACGGACCACTTGGCGAGCAGCGTCATGGCGACGGCGTGCACGACGGCCATCACCAGCCCGCGAGTCAACCAGGCACCCAGCATGGACGGAGTGTAGGCGGCGCCGGGTGAACGTGGTGTGGCCTCCTCTCCCGCGCCGCCGGACGGGCCGGCGGCGCCCGCTGGTTAAGCTGGCCGGGTGCCGGAAATCCACGCTCACCGCCGCGACGCGCTGCGTACCCTGCTCCACGAGACCGGGGTCGACGCGCTGCTCGTCACCGACCTGCGCAACATCCGCTACCTGACCGGGTTCACCGGATCCAACGCCGCACTGCTGCTGCACGCCGGGGGCGAAGCGAAGACGGTGTTCTGCACCGACGGCCGCTACACCACCCAGTCCGAGTCGGAGGTGCCCGACCTCGAACGGGTGCTCGACCGCGCCAGCGCCCGCGCGCTGGCTTCGCGGGCCGCCGGGCAGCGCGCGAGCTACGGCCGCACCGGGTTCGAGAGCCAGCACGTCAGCGTCGAGGAGCACGAGACGCTCACCGTGCGCTTCGAGGACGTGCAGCTGATCCGCACGCCGGGCCTGGTCGAGCAGTTGCGGGTGGTCAAGGACGAGGTGGAGGTCGAGGCGCTGCGGGCGGCCTGCGCGGCGGCCGACCGGGCGCTGGCGGACCTGCTCGCCGCCGGGGGAGTGCGGGCGGGGCGCACCGAACTGGAGGTGGCGCGCGAGCTGGACAGCCGGATGCTGGACCACGGGTCGAGCGAGCCGTCGTTCGCCACCATCGTGGCGGCCGGCCCGAACTCGGCCATCCCGCACCACCGGCCGACCGGCGCGCAGCTGCGGGCGGGGGACTTCGTGAAGTTCGATTTCGGCGCGACCGTGGACGGGTACCACTCGGACATGACTCGCACGTTCGTGCTCGGCGAACCCGCGGAATGGCAACGTGAGCTCTACGGGCTGGTGCACCGCGCGCAGGCGGCGGGCACCGACGCCGTCACGCCCGGCGCGGAGGTGTCCGAAGTGGACGCCGCGGCCCGTTCGGTGATCACCGCGGCGGGGCACGGGGACGACTTCGCGCACGGTCTCGGGCACGGCGTCGGGCTCGAGGTGCACGAGGCGCCCAGCCTCGCCGCCACGGGCGCCGGTACACTGTCCGCCGGTATGGCGGTCACCGTCGAGCCCGGCGTGTACCTCGCGGGGCGCGGTGGCGTGCGCATCGAGGACACGCTCGTCGTGCGGGACTCCGGGCCCGAGCTCCTCACCCTGAGCACCAAGGACCTCGTGGCCGTCTGAGACGGGCCGCGGACGCAGAGATCGACACAGGAGACCAAAGCTCGTGGCCACCACCAACGACCTGAAGAACGGACTCGTCCTCAACCTGGACGGCCAGCTCTGGACCGTCACCGCGTTCCAGCACGTCAAGCCGGGCAAGGGCGGTGCGTTCGTGCGCACCACGCTCAAGCACGTGCTGACCGGGAAGGTCGTCGACAAGACCTTCAACGCCGGCACGAAGGTCGACACGGCCACCGTGGACCGCCGCACCATGACGTACCTGTACAAGGACGGCGCGGACTTCGTGTTCATGGACAGCGACACCTACGACCAGATCACGGTGCTGGCCGGGATCGTCGGCGACAACGCCAGCTACATGCTGGAGAACACCGAGGTCCAGGTCGCGGTGCACGAGAACGAGCCGCTCTACGTCGAGCTGCCCACCTCGGTCGAGATCGTCATCCAGCACACCGACCCCGGCCTGCAGGGCGACCGTTCCACCGGGGGGACGAAGCCGGCCACCCTGGAGACCGGCGCGGAGATCCAGGTCCCGCTGTTCCTCTCGACCGGCGAGAAGATCAAGGTCGACACGCGCGACGGCCGGTATCTCGGCCGTATCTCCGCCTGATGGCCGACGGGAAGCTCCCGCCGCATCCGAACCGCGGTGGTCCGATCAGCCGCCGGCAGGCCCGCCGGCGTGCGGTCGAGATGCTGTACGAGGCCGCCCAGCGCGACACCGACGCGGTGACGCTGCTGGCCGACCGCGTCGGCGCGGTCGAGGTGGACCCGGTCGCGGACTACACGATCACGGTCGTGGAGGGCGTGACCGCGCACCGCGAGCGAATCGACGAACTGCTCGCGCAACACTCCCAGGGCTGGACACTGGAGCGGATGCCCCCGGTCGACCTCGCGGTGCTGCGGGCCGGCGTGTACGAGATGCTGTGGTCGGCCGACGTCCCGGACGCGGTCGCCATCGACGAGGCGGTGGGGCTGGCGAAGGAGCTGTCCACCGACGACTCGCCCCGCTTCGTCAACGGGGTACTGGGCCGGCTCGGCACCATCGCCGACCGCCTGCGTGCAGTGCTGTAACGCCACGTCGCACGCTCCGGCGAAGCCGCGTCGCGCCCGCGACGGTGCTGTCAAACCTCGTGAAGACCTCTTTCAGGGAATCCGTTTTCCTGAAGGCGACACGATAATTGTTTACCTACTTGTGACCTGCGGAGACTTCGTAGCGACCTATGGGCTAAAGACAACTCTGGGATCGGCCGTGTCTGCCACGAGGGTCGGGCATGATGATGGAGATGAGCGAGCCTTCCGACGCGCCTTCTGGCCAGGACACCTCGTCGAGTTATGCCGACGATCTGCGCCGGAGCTCGGCGACGTTTCGGGCATGGGCGGGGACCGAAGACCGTGCCGCCGCGTTGTTTGCTGGGCTGGCTGAGCGGGGGCTTTCCGGCATGGCCAAAATGCAGAGTCGTGCCGAACGTGCGGCACGGATGCTGGAGCAGGTGGCGTCCGTGACCGCTGCGCAAGCATTGGCCTACGAGGAGATGATCGCGGCCGGTGGCCCCGACGACTCCCGGGCATACGTTGAGTACGAGGCCACCACGCGGCGTCTCCTTGCGCTGATGCCTGCCGACATGCTCACCGACTGAACGCCGAGGTGGGCGGAACGGGTCGTCGGGGGAACCCGCTCCGCCCAGCTTTGGGGCCGGTGCCTGTCCCGGCCAGTCAATGGACGCAGGTTCAGGCATGCCTGTCCGCGCGTGCTGCTGCGACGATCTTGGACGCTGCGCCGATGACGCGTTGCCATCCGGCGAGGTGTGAGACCAGTTGGTCAAGGCCACAGTCCGAGAGCTGCCACGCTGATCTCCGCGCGTCCGTTGCAGGTCGTGTCGTCACGTAGCCAGCTCTCCGCAAAGCGGCTAACTGTTTCGACAAGACGGCGGGAAGCAGTCCCAGTTCCTCCCGCAGTTCGGAGTAGTCGTGCCACTGTTGGTCGACTAAATGGACCGTGATCAGCAGTCGCACCGGTGGCACCAAGGTCGGATCAATCTCCTCGGTGTAGCCGTTGACGTGGACGAACTTTGCCATCAGGCGCCGGTCGCCAGTTCGGGAACGGCCGGTATCTGCCGCAGGCAGTCTGTGCAGGGCATACCGCTCAGGGCGTGGATGAGTTCCAGTTCGCCGGAGCCGAAATCCGCGCCGCAGAGTGCGCCTAGCCGGGGAGGGATCTCACCGGCCGGGACGGGAAACACGTGGACCAAGCGGCGCGTTTCACCGACGGTTCCTCGCGCGGGGCGAGCGAGAAACACGGGCCCGCTCACCGCGCACCGCCGAAGGAAGCCGTCGTGCCCGTGCACCGATGCACTCGGCGCAGCAGTCGGTGCCAGGGCGAGTCTGCGTGCCGTCGGGTTCGCCGTGGTCGGGTGCTCGGTGCCGAAGCCCCGTTTCGCGCGGCGACGTACGCCCCGCATGCCACACACGGGATGCCAGGGGCCTGAAGCATCGATCCGACCAGGACTGCGTGACCGCAGACCGCCGGATAACGACCACCTGAGTTCTGGTGCCGTCCCCACGCGAATTCTTCGTCGGTGACGGCATGGTCGCGGCCGTCGCAAGCGCAGCGATGCCACACCACGTAAAGCCGTTCCACCGTGACTGCCATGTTCGTCGTTCCCCTCCGCCGGCACGTCGTGCACCAAGGGCGCCATCTCCAAATTGAGCCGATATGAGCGTGTACTATGAGACTATTTCAGCGTAAGGACATGAGCGGGCCAATACCGGGCCACATCGGGGACGTAGGGACAGTGAGCGTGACGGACGCAAGCAGGCAACCACGGACGTTGCTGGAGCAGCGGATCTGGGAACGTAACCAGTCCCTGACTGAGTTTGTTGAATTCGCCGAGGAGTTTGCACGCCGCTCCGAAGAGCCTGGCACGCTCAGTGAACGGAACCTCAAGCGTTTGGTCGCCGGACGCCGGACAGACGGCACCCGGGTCGGGCGTCCGCGTCCTGCGACGGCACGTCTGCTGGAGCGGATCTTCAACACCCCGGTAGACGAACTCCTGAACACACCCGGGCTCCCGGGAGGAGTACGGACAGACCGGCAGGAGTTGCAAGCAGCCTTTGCTATCTCTCGGAGAGTCACGTCGGAGGTGGTCACACTGTTGCGAGATCAACTGGCGGCCATCCGGAAACTCGACCGACAGTTAGGTGCCGCCGTCGCGTACGAGGAAGTTGCGGTCAAGATCAACCAAGTGACTCGCCTGCACTCTTACAGCCTGACCGCCGGGACGCGCAGCAACCTCGCCGCATTACTCGCCGAACTCAGCGCTCTTGCCGGATGGCAAGCCCTCGACCAAGGGCAGGCTTCCGTGGCATGGGACCACTACGAACGCGCGAAACAAGCAGCAAGCCAACAAGAAAACACTGCCTCGGCGCACCACGTCGGCGCGGAGCAAGCATTCGTGCTTCTCGACCTCGGGCGCGCGAATGACGCGGCCGAGCTGCTGGCAGCCTCCGAGGACGACGCTCGCGGCACGTCTGGACGATTCCTGCGCGCCTGGCTTGCAGCCGCGCACGGTGAAGCCCTCGCCGCAAGCAACCAGCGCGCCGCCTGCCTGCGTGCCTTCGACCGCGCGGCGTCGCTGCTCCCGTCCGGATCTACTGACGCGGATGGCCCGTATCTCGTTCTTGATGCTGTCCACCTCGCCCGATGGCGAGGGAACGCGCTTGCCTGCATCGGCGAGACAGAAGCCGTCGACGTCCTCAGTACAGCTCTGCGGAACCTGGATCCGACATTTACGCGCGCGGAAGCAGGGCTACGCGTCGATCTGGCGACCGCGTTTGTTGCAAGCGGAGAGCATGACGGAGCACGCGAGCAGATCACGAAAGCACGCGCGTTGGCGTCCGAGATCGGCTCAGCCCGGCAGTTGCGGCGGCTGGCATGCCTGCCGGACGTGCAGCGCTGACACGTCAGGTGTTCAGTCCTCGCATGGTGTTGTCCAAGGTCGCGGTGATGTAGTCGGCGCTTCCCGGGCCACATGAGATGACGTCGTCGCCATCGGGACCGTTCTGGAGCATGGTCAATATCCGTCCGTGGTCGATCGTGTCGACAGCGGTTAGCGGATAGCTGGACGAACGCGCGCCCTTGCTGCGGCTGGCCACGTAGAATTGATGTACCGCGCTGCGTCGAGCGGCCATCAACGTACGCATCTGTTCTGCTGCGTTTGGCGCGGTGTAATCGCTGTTCATATCCAGGTCGTAGGACTCGGATGTAGGTCCCGCTCCGTATTCCGACCGGAGTACCCGGATCTCTCGGATACCGGCCGGACGCAGATCAGGAAGAGCGCCCACCACCGCCCGGCACAACCGGCCGGCTGGAATCTGCACCAATGTCGCCTCGTCATCGTCCACCGTGACCAGCAAGGCGGAACGTCCAGCGAGGACAGCCAGCGAACCGGACTTGCGTCCGTCGCGCCGACTGGAAATCCGGTAGCACTCCGCGTCGGCGGTGGAAATGCCCAGAAGTACGTCCCGGAAATCCCCGGTCAGCCGCTGCCGACGCAGGTCATAGAAACCGGGCTCGGCGAGAGATTGCCGCATCAGTTCGTCGAACGAGGCTACCGCGTCGTCTTCGAGCCACCATTCCACGATCCCCAGCACGGGGTGTGCCGGACCGATTCGTTCGCCTTCCCATGCCCAGGCAAGAGCCACCCGT
The DNA here is from genome assembly GCF_014204865.1 of Amycolatopsis jiangsuensis. Classification (NCBI taxonomy): domain Bacteria; kingdom Bacillati; phylum Actinomycetota; class Actinomycetes; order Pseudonocardiales; family Pseudonocardiaceae; genus Amycolatopsis; species Amycolatopsis jiangsuensis. Next base: position 2,422,173 of record NZ_JACHMG010000001.1, on the reverse strand, counting down.
GGCACCGTGACCGGCTGGTCGATCACCATAACCGGCTATTTGCCGATCACCGGCGGCACGGCCTTGCCGTCGTATCCGAACAACGCATTCGGGTCCGGTTCCAGCAAGTACGAAGCGGACTTCTTCTCTTTGTCCTCTTCCTTATTACCCTTTCCGCCGGCAGCGCCCATTGGCATACCGTTCGCGCCCCGGGCACCGGACGCACCCGTCCCACCCCCGCCGCGCGTCATCGGCTCTTCCGCTGCGCCGAACCTGCCACCCGAACCGGTCGACCGTCCCGCCCCACCGAGACCGCCCGAGCGAGAACCCCCACCGGTCATCCCCGGCGTTCTTCCACCTGTTCCCGGTTCTCCCGGGCCAGACACACCAGGGGCGAAACCCCCGCTGAATCCCGAACCACCGCCAAGGCCGCTCCCCGGACCGTAGGAGGACGATCCTCCACCACCAGGGCCGATCGGGTTGAGCCGCGACGGGTCGCCACTCCACCCACCAACCGGGCCGGACGCCGGAGGAGGGACCACGCCGGAGGTGTGTGTTCCATCGCCACCGCTCCCTTGCGCGGCAGGCACCTGCACGTTGCCTGCGGAGCCGGACCCAACGTTTCCCGGGTGGTACTGCACGGGTGGTGAAACCGACGAACCGTCCTGCGCCGAGCTACCCGGACCGGACGAGTGTGGCTGAAATGCGGAATGCCCGGAGTTTGCAGACTGCTGATTTCCAGTGCCAGAAGGATCCCCGATAGAGAAATCGCCCTGCGCGTCGGGCATCTGACCATACTCGGTGGGCATCGTCTGCGCGTGCCCATCGCTGGTAGAGGTGAAACCGTCGTAGATCTGCTTGTTCTGCTGGATCGCCGCATTGTTCTTGTTGATCTGATCCTCGGTGTCGGTGTCCCACACCGTCAGTACGTCAACTGCATCCCGCTCCGGCGGCGAGTCGGTCACGTCCTGCATCGAGTCCCGAGTGGACTGAAACGCATGCGACTGATCCGTCAGCGTGTTCTGTCCCGTGCCCAAAGCCGCTGATGCCGCAGTCGCCGCTTGAGTCAGCGGCTGTAGCCCGCCCCGGGCCGCGTCACCGCTCTGCCCGGACCACGCCGCCTCCAGCCGGGCCACGATCGCCCGCGTATCCGACTCAATCCCCTGCTGCTCGGATGCCTGCGACATGCTTACCTGCTGGGCCTCGCCGAGGCTGCCCGGACCCGGCCCGCTCTTCACCCGTCGCACCAGTTCTCCGGGCAGGATCAGCTTGCCCTCCTTCTGCTGCAACTGCATCCATGCTCTGACCGCATCGGCCGGACCGGACATCACGCGCCCCCCTTCAACGTCGTGAGCGCCAGATTCGCAACGTTCCGGGCGTCCTCACACGGATCCCCGGTACCAGTAGCCGATTGGGCAACAGTTGCGTCAGCTTCAAATGCCGCGTTATCAGCAATCCCCACGGCGACGCCACATCTCCCGCGCGAACGGTCGTCGGAAGGACCATAGGCCACCACCGGATATCCCTGTACCGGCTGCAGAACCTTGAAAAACCCACCCTTCGCCTGCGTCGCGTACACGTCAGTAAGACCGCGCTTCCAGGCGTATACAAACTGGATCGTCACCAGCGAGCCGCGATCAACATCGTGCCAACTACACGCGTGGGCCACGCCGGTGTCATCCGCAGCATGGTCACGTGTGGGTGTGTTCGTAAACAGGCCGTCTACCTGGGCATCAGTGAGCGCTTTGCAAGGGTCTCCTTGAACCACCGATGCGGGCAACGGCTGCGCTACCGTCGGTACCGGTAGGCCGCTGCTCGACGCGGCGGGCGCGGAGCTAGGTCCAGGTGTCGCCGTGCCTGCGGTAGTCCCCGAACAGGCCACAACCATGTATGTAACAGTCAGACCGGCCGCAACACCGACGAACCTTGTTGACAAGCCAGGCATCAGAAGCGACCCCCGTCACCCTTGGTATTGACGGTTTGCGCAGCCTGCTCATCATTGGCCTCATGGATTCCGAGTGCCTTTTCGATCTTCTCGATGAAGACGCCCACAAAATCGCGCTTGCGGACAAGAGCGTCACGGTAGGCCAAGCCGGACCTGTTGCTGGCATCCGTGTTGCGTAATGACGCGGGATCGTTCCCCGGAGACTGGATGGACCACATTGGCGCTGCACGGTCAATCTGGGCGGCGATCCGGTCCTTCAACTTCTTGAGGTTCGTCAACTCCGCGGTCATGGCGTCCCGGTCCAGCGTGAACGCTCCGCCGCCCGAACCCCCGGAAGCGCCTCCGCCTCCGGCGCCGGCCACGACGAAGGTCGCGGCGTTCATCGCTTGCTCCTGCCCTGCCACTTGCTGCCTCCCCTGTTGCACTGTGGGCATCTAGCCTCGCACCGATAGTAGCCAACCGGCAACAACCTGTCCGGAGAAAGCCGGAGATCACCCCTGTGAGCATCCGCACCTAGCCTGACCTGCTGATATGCGTTCACGACGGCGGCTGGCCCGGAGCGTTCAACGGACATTGGATGGAGATGCCATGGACGTTGACAGCCCCGTAGGGTGCTGGGCGTGACTGACGAGCATGGGGCGTGGAAGACCTTCGGCGAGCGGACCGTCTACGACAACAAGTGGGTCCGGCTTGGCCTGACCGACGTGCAGGCGCCGAACGGTGAGCGGTGGGAGTACCACGTAGTGCATCTGGCGCGGATCGCCATCGGCCTGGTCGTGGATGATCGTGATCGGGTGCTGATGCTCTGGCGCTACCGGTTCGCCACCGATCAATGGGGCTACGAACTGCTCGGCGGTCTGGTCGAGGAAAGTGAGGAACCGGCTGCCACGGCTGCCCGGGAGATCCGGGAAGAGAGTGGCTATCAGCCGCTCGGCGAGGCCGAGCATCTGATCAGTTTCGAGCCGTTGCCTGGTCAGGTAACCGCAGGTACGGACGTCTATCTGTGGCGTGCGGCGGAAAAGGTTGGGGAGCCAACCGACACCGAAGAGGTTGGCAGGCTGGAATGGGTCCCGCTCAGCCGGATAACGGAGTTGGCGCAGCGGCAGGAACTTCTCGGCGCGGGCGCGCTGGTACCGCTGCTGTACTACGTCGCTTCACGCGGCACCGGCAACGCTGCCGGGCAGGATCAGGCGCCCGAGCCTGCGTAGCTGCCGGTCGGACTTGATCTGTCCCGCGAGTCGCCGCGCCTGCCGTGCGTGGGTAAGCGCGGCATCACGGTCGCCCGCCGCCGCGTAGGCGATTGCGAGGTCGACCAGCATTCCTGTCTTGGCCCGGATGAAGTCGGGTGGTAGCCGTAGCAGGGCGGTGGTGAGCTGCTGGATTGCGTCCGGTTCGCCGAGCTTGCTCAACGCGTTGCCACGCCAGCGGTCAAGATGCGCCCCGCCCAGGAAGAGGAACGGCAACGACGGGTCCACCGGATCGGTGGGCAGCAGCGCGTCCGCCGCGTCGAACGCACGCAATGCGTCGTCGCGCTGGCCCACTGCGGCGAGACCTTCGCCGTGCGCTGCCGCCATCCAGGAACGCAAAAGCGGTGGCGCCGCGCGCTCGGCAAGTTTGCGTGCTTCGGCGAGCTGCCCTACCGCCATCTCGACCTCCCCAAGGTCGATCAAGATAAATGCCTGTTGCGCCGTCGAATGCGCCAGCAGGATCGGTGATCCTGCTTCACGGGCCGCCGACTTGGCCGTTTCGTGGTGCTCCCACGCCTGCCGGATGGCGTTGCGGTCGAGCGCTTCCCAGCCGGCCAACGCGGATGCTTCGGTCAGCACCCCGGCCAAAGCTTCGCGCTGGCCGCGCATGGTGCTGAAGCCGAGAAGGCCTTGAAGCTGATCGATGTTGCTGCGCAACTGGTCAAGCAGGGGCACCCCGCCCAACCGGCGGTCGACGTGCCGTGCCTGGTCAACCTGGCGCCGGAAGATGTCGACGGTCTCAGCGTCGACCGACCGCGCGAGAGTCAGGCGGGACACGAGTTCTTCGGCCTCGTCGTCGGTCTCCTCGGGCGGGAAGCCGAGTTCGTCGTTCGTCCGGCCGTACACGTCGCGGAACAGCCGCCGGTATGGCTGGCTGGCGGCTTCGTGCCCGTTCTCCCAGCGCGACAGCTTGACTTTGAGACTTGTTGCCGACATGACCGGCGTGCCGAGTTCGTCGGCGCGCCGCAGCAGCATCCGAATGACTTCTTCGGCTTTGTAGTCGAGCTGTCTGCGGACGGCTTGAAGCCTGGTATCAGCCATCGGCCGAACCTTCGCGATAACCGCGCTGACCTGCGAAGTTTATTGCAGTTAATGGTTCCGCGGTTAACTTCAGCCACCTGCGAAAAGGTGCCCAGGTGCCGTTCTCTTGAGGCATGAAGGAACTCGAACACCGGCCAGTGGTCCAGCCGCAGAAGCGCGGCGCGCCGCTGAACATCAGCCCCCTACTGCTCGTCCCGGTTGCCCAGCGCCGCACCGAGGTCAGCCCTCAGCCCGGCGAGTTGTTCGGTGATCTCGGAGAGCCGGAGCTCAATCACCGCAAGCCGTGCGGACACTGCGTCCTCCATGTCTTCCCGAGGTTGGCCCGGGGCCGGCGGAATCCGGCCGTGCAACACGGCCAGCAGGTGTTGCGGGTGCAGCCCGAGGGCCAAAGCCAGAGCTTCCAAGGTCCGATCGCTGCGCTTGCGTTCGACGGTGTGGTTCTGAATTTCCCGGACGATCGCCTGGGAGACCTGCGAACGCGCGGCCAGTTCGCGTTGCTTCCATCCGAGCGCCTGCACGCGCTCGTTGATGACCCTCGCGACCGCCGCCCAGTCTTCCGACACCCATTCCTCCGTGGTCCGCCTCAGCGCCGAGATTAGCGCGTAACGGATTCCACGCGGCCGAGATCGACTCCGCGTCGCGCGTTCGGACCATTTACGCGCCATCGTGCGACTAAATCAGCTCCTAATTTCAGCTTAAATCATCGTTCTTGACTTAAAGGGACTCAATCCAATGCAGAAGAAAATTCTTGACGCCGGTGGTCCGGCGTTCTACTCGCTGGCTGACGCCGGGTGGATTCTCGGCGTCGACCTCAACGAAGTTCATCGCGCTGTCCGGGTCGGGGCACTCCGCGCCGTGCGACGCCGGTCCCGGCTCGTCATCCCCGCCGCTGAACTGCGACGTGCGCTCAACGGGGGTGCGCGATGACTGAACACCGCTATACGGAGATGGCTGCCCGGCTCGATCGATACGCAAGCGCGTCAACCGGCGTGCTCACGGACGTGGTGATCAGGGATGGTTTGTGCTTCTGGGCTTTCGATCGCACTGACATTCCCGAGCTGACCGGGGACGACCAGCCGGACCGCGAGCTGGCCTCCCGCCTCTGCTCCGGATGCCCGGTGATCGACGAGTGTCTTGAACTGGAACTCCGCACTGCCGGGCCGGACACACTCGGGGTTTGGGGCGCGTTGCCGGACACCGACCGGCGGGCGTTGCACCCCGTGTGGGCACGCCGCCGGGGAGGTGAGGCGCGATGACGCTCAACCTCACGTCGGCGCAGATCCTCACCGGGGCCTTGGTGCTGGTCGCACTGTTCGCGGTGTGGCGGCTGGGCGCGCGGAAGGCACGTCGGGCGGAAGAACGGGTTCGGGCCGGTGCGCGGGTGGTGTCGCTGGCCGGGCGGGTGCTGTTCACAGGCGCCGCGTTCATGGGTGTTCAGTGGCTGGTGATCACCCATCCCGGCAACCCGACACTGCTCGTTGTCGTACTCGGGCTTCCCGATCTGGTCGCCGCTCATGTCCTGACTCGTGCCTTGACGGTGACGTCGCTGGACACCACGAGGCGCCGGGGTGGTGAGCGCCGATGATCAGGACTGATCGGAACGTGCCGGTGGTGCACCGCAAGGCATTGCGGCTGGCCGAGGATTCTGCAGCAGCGGCAGAGGTGCGACGCTGGCAGACCGACCCGGACGTAGTGGCGTTGCGGGTAGAGCAGGTGCGTACCCAGGTAGACCAGCTGTGCTGGGCAGGGATTCTGCTCGGGCTGGCATTCACGACCGCCAATGTCCAGGGATTCGCCGCCGCTGGCGCGTCGGTGTGGTCGCTGCCTTGGTCAACCGCGTGGCTGCTGGACCCGACGGTGTGCCTAGTGCTGTTGGCGATCCTGCGTGCAGAGCAGGTGACCGCGCGATACCAGGTACGGACCGGCCGGTGGGTGCGAGCGGCGAAGTGGTTCACGCTTGCGGCCACGTACGTGATGAACACCTGGTCATCGTGGGCTGCGGGCTCGCCGGCCGGAGTGGTGCTGCATTCGGTTCCGCCGCTGGTCGTGTTCGTCGCGGCCGAGGCGGTGACGGATCTGCGGGACAAGCTCACCGAAGCCGTCCAGGTCGCGTTCGCGCATGCCATGAACGGAGCAGTAGTTCATGAACCGCGCGTGCCGGACCCGGAGCGTCCGGTACGGCGGAAGTTGTTCGGTGACTACCTCGCCGTCGCTCGCCAAGCGTGGGCGCCGGGAGTTGTCGTCACCCCCGCGTGGGTACGGGAGGTCTCCGGCTGTTCGCGCGGCTTGTCCTCCCGGCTTGCCGCCACGCTGGCCGCCGAGGTCGGGAAGGGGGACCGCGATGAGCGCTGAACCCGAACGGCACGAGGAGAACCACGCGGCGTTGAGCCCAACCGGCACACAGGACGTAGAACACGTCGGTCCAGTGCTGGACGGCGAACTGATCGACGACACCTTGCCTCAACCACGAACCCGCGCGGCATCCGGCCGTCGGACGAAATGGTGGCGAACGTGGTGCGGGGCCTCCGGTCGGCTCTGGCGCTCCGGACCGCTGCTGCGCGCACGCTCGGTGGCTGCGTACCGGGCGCGTAAGGCTCCGCTGGACGTCGTGCGGCTGATCTGGTTCGTACTGCGGGGCAACGGGCGGTGGCTGGTCAAGTTCTGGAACTGGGCCACCTATGCCGACCTGCGGGCGGACGCGCGACGCGCGCGGCTGGCCGGGGATTCCGAAGCACGGAGGACCGCGCAGGAGTTGATCCGGTCGGACGCCACGGCGAGGTGGGCCAAAGTAGGTATTGCCCTCCGCCGGTGCGTGATCACACTGCGAGTGGCGGCGCCGGTCGTGGCGCTGCTGTGGCTGGTCGATTCAGTGATGGACCGCGCGGACATGTGGCCGTGGCTGGCCCAGATGTACGCGGACCTGACGGCAGTCTGGTCGGCGCTCACGGTGGTAATCCCGGTCGTGCTGGTGCTGGCGCCGATCGCGTGGGCGGTGGCAGCGGCATTCGAAGGCCGCGACCGCGCGCCCGGTGCCGGTTGGCTGGTACGCCCGGACCGTGCGGATGCCGACTCGTGGATCGATGAGCGGATGATCTCGAAAGCGTTGGCACACCTGGGAATTTCTCCGTTGGATCGGTTCTATAAGGACGGAGGTGAGCTGGCCTACACCGTTGTGGCGCGCAAGGACGGAGATGGCACGTTCGCGCAAATCAGGTTGCCACTCGGCGTCACCGCTGACATGGTCGCGGCCCGCCGGTCGAAATTGGCCGCGAACCTCGGACGCGCGTCGCTGGAAACCTGGCCCACCAAGGGAGATGAAGACGGCCTTCTTGATTTGTGGGTTGCCGACAAGGGTGTCTTGCAAGGTGGGGCCGGTGCCTGGCCCCTGGTCCACGAAGGACAGGTAGACGTATTCGAGGGTGTCCCGTTCGGACTGTCGCAACGCGGCCAGGTCATCAACGCCCCGCTGGTCGGGGTGAACTGGCTGATCGGCGGCAGGCCCGGCCAAGGCAAGTCGGCCGCGTTGCGGACGCTACTGCTCGGCGCCGCGCTCGATCCCACCGCCGAACTGTGGGCGTTCGTCATGGGCGAGTCGCCGGACTTCGACCCGTTCGCACCACGCCTGACCCGCTACCGGATGGGCATGGACGACAGCGTGGCCGAAGCCGCCACGCAGGCACTCGCGGATCTGCTGTCCGAGATGGAGCGACGCGGCCGGGTACTGGGCGAACAGCCGGGGCGTCCGCCGAAGGTGTCGCGCAAGCTGGCCGACAAGCGTGGACTTGGGCTGCACCCGCTGGTGTGCGGGATCGACGAGTGTCACGAACTGTTCCAGCACCCGAAGTACGGCAAGAAGGCCGCAGAGCTGGCGGTGCGGCTGATCAAGCGCGGACGCAAGTACGGCATCGTGTTGTTGCTCGCGACGCAGTCACCTACGAAGGACAGCATTCCTCGCGAGATCACCCGCAACGTCTCCTGTGGTGTCGCGTTCTCCGTGGCCGACCAGGTCGCGAACGACGGGCTGTTGGGGTCGGGCAAGTATTCGGCCGGCATCCGCGCCACCGAGCTACGCATCAACACCGATCGAGGAACCTGCGTAGCCGTCGGCATCACCGATGAGACGTTCGAACTGGTGCGAACCTTCTACGTACCGTTCGAGGACGGCGCCGACGACGTGACCCCGGTCATCGCCCGCGCCATGGAACTGATCGAAGAGGCGGGCCGGGAGATCGAGGCCGGTGCCCGACCACAGATTGAAACAGCCGCGCCCGTCGCGGTGGATCATCTCGCCGACATCGCGGCCGTTTGCGCGGGAGAGAAGCGGGTACGCACGCAGGTTGTACTCGCCCGGCTGATCGCCCGGAACCCGGAGGAGTACGACGGGTGGACCCTGCGAGACCTGACCGCCGCACTCGCGGCGCACGGCCTCGCCCCGGCCAAGTCGGACGGGAACAAGGTCATCCGCGCCGACGACCTCGCCGCCGCGCTTGCCGACCGTCAGCGCGCCGGTGCCGACGAGAGCAGGGAGGAAGACAGGGACTCGGCAGGGAGTCAGGGACTTATCCCTGACCGGTCCCTGACTCAAAGTCCCTGGACTGACCAGCGGAAACACGACTCAGGGACCGCAGGGACCCAGCAACGGGACATCTCTGAAAACCCCCGACAACAGGGCGGAGAGACCACTGGGCCTGACTCCCTCCCTGGGGACGCCGATGGCAGCTAGGCCACCGGCCACCGACGACGAGCGCACGCCGCGCGATGCGGCATCACAGATCAGCGAGGAATCCCGCGCCTACTGGCGCCCCATCGTGGCAGCGATGGAACCGATGACCCACGAACAACTTGCCGACGTCGCCGCGATCCTGCGCCGCATCGAGGCACGACACAGTGACTGACACTGCACCGACCTTTGGCTAGGCAGCGATGACCACCCAGCACACTCCCCCGATTCCCGGATCGGCAACCCGACCTCTTAAGGCATCACCGATGAACCATGAGAGCACGTACGCACCTTCACCGGCTGACCTTCACGCCTAGTACTCCAGCCGGACTTCGTGATCGGGGCTGGTGGGGGGGGTGCCTGGAGATGGGTGCGGCCGACAGTTGATCATGGTTGGTTGTGTGGACTTCCCAAGATCGCCTGACGGCCGCAGGTGTGAGCATAGACCCTGTCCGGTGGCGGGCGATGTTCGATGAGCTCATGGGGCGGATCGCGGGCCGGTTCGGGCGGGTCGAACCGCGTCGTGGGGCGGAGAAGTTGTTGCTGGGGTTGATGTCTGAGTTGCCGCGGAAGAATTGCTGGACCATCGCCGAGTATGTCGGGGACCCGAGCCCGGACAGGTTGCAGCATGTGCTGGCGCGGGCGGTGTGGGACGCCGACGCGGTACGCGACGACCTGCGTGACTACGTGGTCGAGCACCTCGGTGAGACTGACGCGGTCCTGATCGTGGACGAGACCGGGGATGTGAAGAAAGGCAGCCACACGGTCGGGACGCAGCGCCAGTACACGGGCACTGCTGGGCGGATCGAGAACTCCCAGGTCGCGGTCTATCTGACCTACGCCACCACCGCGGGACACGCCTTCGTGGACCGGGCCCTGTATCTGCCGAAGTCCTGGACCAGCGACCCCGAACGCTGCCACGCGGCCGGAATCGACGAGAACATCGCGTTCGCGACCAAACCGGCGCTGGCCACCGAGATGATCGCCCGCACCCTCGACGCCGGAATCACGGCGTCCTGGGTGACCGGCGACGAAGTGTATGGCGCCGACCCGCACCTGCGCACGGAACTGGAACACCGTGGTGCCGGCTACGTGCTGGCCATCGGACGCGACCGCCGCGTCGCGACCGGAGTCGGCACCTTCCGCCCCGACGACCTCGCGGGACGGCTGCCGAAACACGTGTGGCAACGCTTCTCCGCCGGTGCGGGCGCGAAAGGACACCGCTACTACGACTGGGCCCTGATCGACATCGACCCTGACACCACACCGGCGGGACACCGGTGGCTGCTGATCCGGCGCAACCGCCGCACGAAAGAACTCGCGTTCTACCGCTGCTTCGCAGCCACTGCCACCGCGCTGCCCGTTCTGGTGCGGGTGGCCGGAACCCGATGGCGCGTCGAGGAATCCTTCCAAACCAGCAAAGGACTCACCGGACTTGACCAGCACCAAGTCCGCCGCTGGACCTCCTGGCACCGCTGGACCATCCTGGCGATGCTCGCCCACGCCTTCCTCACCATCGTTGCCGCCACCGAGCGCACCCGGCAAGCGACCTCGACCGACTGGATTTCCTTGACCTGCAACGAAGTCCAGCACCTATTCGCCACACTCGCCATCACACCGATCACCGACATCGCGCACCGACTACGCTGCTCGATCTGGCGCAGACAACACCAATACCGAGCACGGCAGGCCCACTACCAGCGACAAGCCACCCGAGAACCATGAACATCACGATCTACGGCTGGAGTACTAGCCGGGGCCTTCACGGAGGGCTATTACGCCGCGTTAAGGGGGGCAGTTAGGCTGGCATGCTGCGGACCGTAGGAAAGGTGCATTCTTTGACCCGACGTGTTCCGGCTGCGCCGGGTCAACGAGATGGCGCAGTGGGCACCCACTTGCAGCTAGATACCCACAAGTAGGTGAGCGATACTCGGTTATTTCTATGCACACAAGCTATCGATCATCAAATGCCTGCAAGAAATTGCACAGCGGAGTGATTCCACTTTGAAATACATTGCTTAGAATACTTCGACAGTAAGACACTTTTCAGGCTATTATCCCAATTATATCTCACATTTCGTCGATGGCAGCCAATTCCGCGAAAATATGCCGGAACTAGTTTCACGACCGACAGTTTCGATCCTGAAAAATCGGTTATCCAACTGCTTGATGATGGAAAGAACTTGTCGAATGCCAACATTGCGCTGGCTATCTCGTCGACCGGAACGCCGGACTCTTCTGACATCCATGCATGCTCATCGTCGATCTGGTCGGTAAGCACAAATCCGCCCCAATTCCAGAGTATGTTCTGCCAGAAGAGTGCATATCGATAAAATGTATGCTGACGAGAAAGCCATCTCAGGCCAGAACAAAAAGTGGCAGGCAGGCCATCCAATTCGACGGCGTTCCAGTCCTCATCAGATGGGCGTCGATCTAGTTCACTCGTGACCCTGCAGCATATGTCGACAGCAGCCCGTAGGATCGATAGCCTTGCCATGTGCTCTGTATAGAAACAAGCCTGTAGGAGTGGATGTTCACCATCGTTCAGCGCCTGCCCGTAGAGTGCGCTTTGCTGACCGTTTAACGCGTCGTCAAAGTCTCGGCCGTCCTGCTCGTGGGCAGTCGAGAGGGTAAGCCTCGGGTGCCGTTGAAACTCACCGTAAAGCGCAGCAACGGCATGGGTCTCGGATTCAGCGAAAAAGACACCGCCATTGACAAGTCGATGGTACTTTACTGCAACCTGGGGTCCCCGTTTATCTGTTGACCTGGCAGCCTTAATCAGTGTGCCAACAAGCTTTCTCTCGATCTCATAAGAGAATCTCCATGAGTCGACCGAATCCTTTTCTGGGGTTCTCCCTAAACCCGCGTCACTGAAAACGGAAAGGGGTTCTATTGCACCTTCGAAGCAGACTACCTTTAACCCCCACGGCGCAAACTTGTTTGCTACAAGAGAGATGTCCTTACTGGAGGACTTTGCAGCAAACAGTACACCCTCAGGCTTCCCCAGGTAGGCCATCCAACCAAGAACCTTGAACAGGTCTGGATATCCCCAATTACCACTCTTAACCTCGGCAATTAGCGATTCAGGCAACATTGAATCATACTTAGTCGCCACAACATCCAATTCAAGTACGTCACTTGGATCGCGCTGTATCAGGTTCTTCTCCACGTAATTGCCAGAAGCCTGAAATAGTGCTGCTACGTAGTCTTCGAGCCCCTCGGGTGTCGAAGGCATGTCTGCGAGTTCTACGCTTACCACTTGACCTCCCAATGGCCGCACCGATCGCCGACGTCTACACACAGTCGGCCACGCGGCCATCGGCGTTACAGGCTGTGATGGCGGGTTCAAGCGTCGGCCCGTGAGGCGAACTATCAGATGCTCACCCGCAGCGCCTTGGCCAATGCCGGAGCCGGACATGCCGGCTACGGCCACCTCCGCAGGCCGCTCAACGGGACTCCCCGCGACCCAACGCACTACGCACCGGTGAGACTTGCGGTTGGGTGCAACATTCGTCCAACACGGCACCAGACGAGGTCAGCCAGCAGTAGCCAACGGACGGCCGAAGTTTCCGCCGGCGAGAACGATGAGGTCAAGGGGACGTCGGCTCAACTCAGGATCAACACCGCTGGCAACCCCGATCATCGCCCTTCTATAGGCAACCCGACGCTCACATCTGCGGGAGATCGACTGCCGTATCACGGCGCCGCAGTCGGGGGTTGCGGCTTGAGCCGGGATCGGTCGAACTCCCGCTTCCCAGTGCGGTCGGCCGGGAAGACCGTCATCCGGTCCCGCCCTAACGCGCGGGTCAACATCGCTCGCTTCTCCGAGGTATCTCCCTTCTCCCACTCGTCGGCCAGTGTCTGCGCCGACGCCACCTCGGTCGGCCCGGCCGGGACCTCCTCGGTCAACTCGTCCCGTTCCGCAATTAACCGCGCCAAATCAGCCGCCAAAGGTTCGTTCGCGACATCGAACGCATCCAGAGAGATCCGACGCGCCCCCAGTCGCTCCGACAAGCCCTGCTGCAGCACCTCAATCTGCGCGATCTCCGCGCGCACCTCGGCGAGCCGGTCACTGGTCCGGCTCTGCAACACCGCGACCTCGTGCGCATGCCGCTCGTCGGACAGCCGCTCCACGGTGAACGCCAGCAACTCCCGATCGACCGCGCGTCCGTCGACGTACACCGTGCCGCATCCGCGCCGCTGCTTCGGGCAGAAGTACTGGAAGCGCCACTGCCCATCCTCGCGGTAGGTCGCCGTCCTGTTGGTGCGCGCGCTCAACTTCCGCCTGCACACCGCGCACCGCAGAATCCCGGTCCCCACATACGATTTACCCGCGACCCGGCCACGTTTGCGGCCCGCATACATGGCCTGCACACGCTCGAATGTCCGCTTGTCCAACACTGCCTCACCCGGCAAGCGCCCCGCGATCTCACCGTTGTGGACGACGAACCCGCCCAGCGCCTGCCGCTTCATGATCGCAGTCGCCGTGTCCGAGGTGAATTCCAGGCCGTTCACCGACCGCAGACCGCGCGCGTTCCACAGATCGGCCACCTTCTGTGCGGAACCGTCCTCCGAGAGCAGCAAGACTGCCGCGTCACGAATCGCCGCGCGTTCCTGCTCGACCTGCTCACCGGCAACCTCCGGCCGGTCCGCGTTGGTCTGGCCCAGCTCGGGCTCCCATCGCGTGTCCTTGCCCGGGAACCCGAACCGGCGCTGACCACCGGTGTCCTTGCCCTGTTCCCGGTAGGTCGCGAACCGGCGTTTCAAGCGTCGGGACGTGTCATCCGAGGATCGGGCCGCGTGCGCGACCTCGATCCGCAGAATGAACCGGTCGTCCGGATCGGCCAAGTCCCGCTCACCATGCGCGGAATACACCTTGAACCCGCGCTCACCCAGATCGATCAACGTCTCCAGGTCGCGCGGCTGCCGGAACAGCCGGTCGGTGTGCCAGACCACAATCCCGTCCGACTCACCCGACTCCACCCGCTCCAGCAGCCGTTCCCACCCCGGCCGACGAACACCCCGCTTCCATGCGGAGAGCCCATCTTGCAACTCCGCACCCAGCCGGGCGCCAACCCGCGTGATCACCTTTCGGTTATCCGCCCACTGGGTGTCGATCTTCTCTAGCTCGCCCGTGTCCGGCACCTTCGACAATCGGCCGTAGGAGTCCAGCACCGGCTGACGCTGGCCCTGACCTGCGCTAATCTCGTCGCCACCACCCATGACAACCACAGTAGGTAAACAGGACCTGTGTCGCCAAAGAGGCCTTCACGGCACACGGTGAGCTTCGGCGGGGTTCGCCGGAGGTTCAGCTCACCGTGGCGGGAGCTTGTTCGGCACCCGTTCGGGTTAACCGGGCGGTGAGGGTGACTGACGTGATAGGGACCGTTCCTGCACATTGATCACCGAGCGGAGTCGGAACAGGGGCACGCCGGGCGGTCGGGAGCCGGTGGCCGGACCGCCCCGTCCCGCCTCACCGCGGCCTCGCTCCACCATGCCCAAGCTCGCCACGGCTGGCTTCACCACGGCCTCGCCTCACCATGTCCGGCCTCACCACGGCAGGCCCCGCCACGGCCCCGTCTCACCATGCTCGGTCTCGCCACGGGCCGCTCCACCACGCCTGGCCTCACCACGGCCCGGCTTCACCACGGCCGGCACCGCCACGGCCCCGCTCGCCCCATCCCATCCCGCCCCGCCCACCTCGGAGCGGGATGTGGTGGGTGTCCCGGCTCCCCCAGGGCCGGGGACGCCCATCACGTCGCGGGGTGGCCGGCCGCGGGCGTCAGTCCTCTTTGGACGGCCGGGCTTCCGGCGGGAGGACGCCCCAGTCGATGAGCTGCTCGGTGAGTTCGCCGGGGGTCATGTCGTAGATGATCGCCAGGGAGCGCAGGTCCTCGGTGCGGATGGAGAGCACCTTGCCGTTGTAGTCGCCGCGCTGGCTCTGGATCGTGGCCGCGTAGCGGGCCAGCGGGCCGACCTTCTCCGCGGGCAGCTGCTGCAGCCGCTCGAGGTTGATCACGATCTTCGTGGCGGGCTCGGCACCCGAGGGCACGCGGCCCTCCGGCAGCAGTTCGACCACCGGCACGCCGTAGAAGTCGGCCAGTTCGGCCAGCTTCTGGACGGTGACGGCCCGATCGCCACGCTCGTACGAGCCGACGACGACGGCCTTCCAGCGGCCGCCGGACTTCTGCTCGACTCCGTGCAGGGACAGGCCCTGCTGCTGGCGGATCCCGCGGAGCTTGGCCCCGAGCGCCTTGGCGTAATCGCCCATCTGGTGGTTCTCCGTTTCCTCACCCCACGCCGGCCGGAACGACCGGGCCGGGGACTCCTCGAGTCGAATACTCAGAGTAATGGTTACGCATAGTTGTCACCAGGTCAAGCAGAACGTCGGTACGCGCAGGTGACGGGCTTGCCCGTACCACTCGGAAGGATGATTGACCGCTCCTGCTACTGTCGGTGCGGTTTCCGGCGCCGGCCGGAACCGACGTCCTTTAAGGACCCGTCCGGAGAGGCGGGGAAGGAGGTCCGCCTTGTCGTCACGTCCGCGTGGCGCGGCGGAGCCGGCGGGACAGCGAGAGCTGCTCTCAGCCGGTGATGTCGCGCGCACGATCGCCCGGATGGCCCACCAGGTCATCGAGAAGACCGCCCTCGGGGCCGGTCCGCCCGAGCAGCATCCGGTGCTGCTGGGCATTCCCACCCGCGGCACCCCGCTGGCCGCCCGCCTCGCCGCCCGCATCGGCGAGTTCGCCGGGACCGAGCCGCCGCACGGCGCCCTCGACATCACCCTGTACCGCGACGATCTGCGCCGCCGCCCGCCGCGGGCGCTGGAGGAGACGCAGCTGCCGCCGGACGGGATCGACGACCGGGTGGTGATCCTCGTCGACGATGTGCTGTTCTCCGGCCGCACCGTGCGAGCCGCTCTCGACGCCTTGCGCGACCACGGCCGCCCGCGTGCGGTGCAGCTGGCCGTGCTGGTCGACCGCGGGCACCGCGAGCTGCCGATCCGTGCCGACTACGTCGGCAAGAACGTGCCCACCGCGCGAGCCGAGGGCGTGTCCGTGCTGCTGTCCGAGACGGACGGGCTGGACTCGGTGCTGCTTCGCGCGCCGGAAGGAGACACCCGGTGAAGCACCTGCTCGCCACGGACGGGCTGGACGCGGAGACCGCCACAGCCGTCCTCGACACCGCCGACGAGTTGAAGCACACCCTGCTCGGCCGCGAGGTCAAGAAGCTGCCGACGCTGCGCGGCCGCACGGTGATCACGCTGTTCTACGAGAACTCCACCCGCACCCGGGTGTCGTTCGAGATCGCCGGGAAGTGGATGAGCGCCGACGTGGTCAACGTCTCGGCCTCCAGCTCCTCGGTGAACAAGGGCGAGTCGCTGCGGGACACCGCGCTCACCCTGGCTGCCGCGGGCGCCGACTGCGTGATCGTCCGGCACCCCGCCTCGGGCGCCGCGCACCGGCTGTCCGGCTGGCTCGCCGAGGCCGGCACGTCGGTGGTCAACGCCGGCGACGGCACGCACGAGCACCCCACGCAGGCGCTGCTGGACGCCGCCACCCTGCGCGAACGCCTCGGCAGCCTGAAGGACCGCCGGATCGCCATCGTCGGCGACGTGGTGCACAGCCGGGTCGCGCGGTCCAACATCCACCTGCTGCACACCCTCGGTGCCGAAGTCGTCCTCGTCGCGCCTCCGACGCTGCTTCCGGTGGGCGTGGAGAAGCTGCCGGTCACCGTGTCGCACGACCTCGACGCCGAGCTGCCCGCGGTCGACGCGGTGATGATGCTGCGCGTACAGGCTGAACGCATGTACGGGGGCTTCTTCCCGTCCGCGCGCGAGTATTCGATCTCCTACGGCCTCTCCGAACGTCGTCAGGCGCTGCTGCCGGACCACGCCGTGGTGCTGCACCCCGGGCCGATGCTGCGCGGGATGGAGATCGCGCACGCGGTCGCCGATTCGCCCGCCTCGGCCGTCACCGAACAGGTCCGCAACGGCGTTCACGTGCGCATGGCGGTCCTCTACCACCTTCTGGCCAGTGAAGGAGCCGCTGCATGACCCTCGTGATCAA
The DNA here is from genome assembly GCF_014204865.1 of Amycolatopsis jiangsuensis. Taxonomy (NCBI): domain Bacteria; kingdom Bacillati; phylum Actinomycetota; class Actinomycetes; order Pseudonocardiales; family Pseudonocardiaceae; genus Amycolatopsis; species Amycolatopsis jiangsuensis. The sequence goes on along the minus strand of NZ_JACHMG010000001.1, from coordinate 2,405,172 downwards.
GGGCGCCCGCCCGTACGGCGAGGGCGAGCCGGTCGACGTGCTCGTCGAGGACGGGGTCATCACGTCCATTGGCTCGGTGAAGGTGCCCGAGGGCGCGGAGGTGCTCGACGCCGCGGGGCAGGTGCTGCTGCCCGGGTTCGTCGACCTGCACACGCACCTGCGCGAGCCGGGCCGCGAGGACACCGAGACGATCGACTCCGGGTCCGCGGCCGCCGCGCTCGGCGGCTACACGGCGGTGTTCGCCATGGCCAATACCGATCCGGTCGCCGACAACGCGCTCGTCACCGACCACGTGTGGCGGCGGGGGCAGGAGGTCGGCCTGGTGGACGTCCACCCGGTCGGCGCGGTCACTGTCGGGCTCAACGGGGCGAAGCTCGCCGAGCTGGGCACCATGGCGAAGGGCACTGCCGGCGTACGCGTCTTCTCCGACGACGGCGTGTGCGTGGCCGACCCGCTGCTGATGCGTCGCGCGCTGGAGTACTCCACTGCGCTCGACGCGGTGATCGCGCAGCACGCCGAAGAGCCGCGGCTCACGGTCGGCGCGCAGGCACACGAGGGCGAGCAGGCGTCACGGCTCGGCTACCCGGGTTGGCCTGCTTCGGCGGAGGAGTCGATCGTCGCGCGCGACTGCTTGCTGGCGTTGCACGCGAACGCGCGGTTGCACGTCTGCCACGTCTCCACCGCGGGCACGGTCGACGTGCTGCGCTGGGCGAAGGACCGCGGCACCAAGGTGTCCGCCGAGGTCACGCCGCATCATCTGCTACTCACCGACGACCGGCTGGACACCTACGACCCGGTCAACAAGGTCAACCCGCCGCTGCGTACCGGCAGGGACGCGGAGAAGCTGCGGGCCGCGCTGGCCGAGGGGGTCGTCGACTGTGTCGCGACCGACCACGCCCCGCACGCCCCGCAGGACAAGGACACCGAGTGGAACGCCGCCCGGCCCGGCATGCTCGGGCTGCAGACCGCGTTGTCGGTGGTGGTGGAAACCATGGTGAAGACAGGGCTGCTCGACTGGCGCGGTGTCGCGCGCGTGCTGAGCGAGCGGCCCGCCGAGATCGGCAACCTGCCCGACCACGGCCGCCGGATCGCGGTGGGGGAGCCGGCCAACCTGGCGCTGGTCGACCCGGACGCGGAGTGGACCGTGCGCGGCGCCGAGCTGGCCAGCATCGCGGCCAACACCCCGTATGAGGGAATGCGGCTGCCCGGCGTGGTGACAGCCACCGTGCTGCGCGGGCGGATCACCGCGCGAGAAGGGAAGATCCGCTGATGGAGCGCTTCTGGCTCGTACTGGCGATCGTCGTGTTCTTCCTGCTGTGCCTGGCGGGCATGCGGCTGGGCTGGCGGCGCAGGTCACGGTCGCAAAGTGCGTGGCTGCCGCCGTTCCCGGAGATCCCCGCGGAGCCGGGCGAGGTGCGGCTGGAGTCCGTCGGGCTCTACGTCAGCACCACCACCGCGGGCAACTGGCAGGACCGCGTCGTGACCCGCGGGGCCGGGCTGCGCACCGGCGCGGTGTGGCGGCTGCACCCCGAAGGCGTCGCGGTGGAACGTGGTGGCGCACCGGACTTCTGGATCCCGCGCGCGTCGATCACCGGTGTGCGCCGCGATTCACGGATCGCGGGCAAGGTGATGGGCACCGACGCGCTGCTCGTGCTCACCTGGCGCCTCGGCGACGTCGAGCTGGACACCGGGTTCCGCGGCGACGATCTGGACGACTATCCACAGTGGATTTCTTACCTGTCAGACCACGACATCAAGGGAGGTGCCCAGTGAGCACCCGCAACGCGGCGGCACTGGTTCTCGAGGACGGCCGGGTCTTCCGCGGCGCCGCCTACGGCGCGCGGGGGCGGACGCTCGGCGAGGCGGTGTTTTGCACCGGGATGACCGGCTACCAGGAGACCCTGACCGATCCGTCCTACCACCGGCAGATCGTGGTGCAGACCGCGCCGCAGATCGGCAACACCGGCTGGAACGACGAGGACGACGAATCCGACCGGATCTGGGTTTCCGGTTACGTGGTGCGCGATCCCGCGCGCACGCCGTCGAACTGGCGCTCCCGGCGCACCCTCGACGACGAGCTGAGCCGCCAGGGCGTGGTCGGGATCTCCGAGGTGGACACCCGCACGCTGACCCGGCATTTGCGCGAACGCGGGGCGATGCGGGCCGGGGTGTTCTCCGGCGACGCGCTGGACACCGACGAGCGGATGGTCGAGCAGGTGCTGGCGAGCCCGCAGATGAAGGGCGCCGATCTGGCCGGTGAGGTCACCACGGCGCAGCCGTACGTGGTGCCCGCGCTCGGCGAGCGGCGTTTCCGGGTCGCCGCGCTCGACCTCGGCATCAAGTCGAACACCCCGCGGCAGATGACCAGGCGCGGCATCGAGGTGCACGTGCTGCCGAGCCGCACCAGTGCCGAGGAGCTGCTGGCACTGGCCCCGGACGGGGTGTTCCTGTCCAACGGCCCCGGCGACCCGGCCACCACCGAGCACGCCACGGCGCTGACGAAGACGGTGCTGGAACGGGAGATCCCGCTGTTCGGCATCTGCTTCGGCAACCAGATCCTCGGCCGCGCGCTGGGCCTGGGCACCTACAAGATGCGCTACGGCCACCGCGGCATCAACATCCCGGTGATCGACGTGGCCACCGGCCGGGTCGCGATCACCGCGCAGAACCACGGCTTCGCGCTGGAAGGCGAGCCGGGGCAGCGCTTCGATTCGCCCTACGGTGCCGCGCAGATCAGCCACTACTGCCCGAACGACGACACCGTGGAGGGCGTGCGCGCCTTCGACGTGCCGGCGTTCTCCGTGCAGTACCACCCCGAAGCCGCGGCCGGCCCCCACGACGCGGCCCCGCTGTTCGACGAGTTCGTGACCCTGATGGAGAAGAAGGCCTGATGCCGAAAAGGACGGACATCCAGCACGTGCTGGTGATCGGCTCCGGGCCGATCGTGATCGGGCAGGCCGCCGAGTTCGACTACTCGGGGACGCAGGCCTGCCGGGTGCTGCGCAGCGAGGGGCTGCGGGTGAGCCTGGTGAATTCCAATCCCGCCACCATCATGACCGACCCCGAGTTCGCCGACGCCACCTACATCGAGCCGGTCACGCCGGACTTCGTGGAGAAGGTGATCGCCGCCGAGCGGCCCGACGCGTTGCTGGCCACGCTCGGCGGGCAGACCGCGCTGAACTGCGCGGTCGCCCTGCACGAGCGCGGGGTGCTGGAGAAGTACGGGGTGGAGCTGATCGGCGCGGACATCGACGCCATCCAGCGCGGCGAGGACCGGCAGAAGTTCAAGGACATCGTGCGCACCATCGGCGCCGACGTTCCGCGCAGCCGGGTGTGCCACGACATGACCGAGGTCCGCGACACCGTGGCCGACCTCGGGCTGCCGGTCGTCATCCGGCCGTCGTTCACCATGGGCGGGCTCGGCTCGGGCATGGCGCACACGCCCGAGGACCTGGAGCGGCTGGCCTCCACCGGGCTCAGCGAGTCCCCGGTGACCGAGGTGCTGATCGAGGAGAGCGTGCTCGGCTGGAAGGAGTACGAGCTCGAGCTGATGCGCGACAAGCACGACAACGTGGTGGTCGTGTGCTCGATCGAGAACGTGGACGCGATGGGCGTGCACACCGGCGACAGCGTCACGGTGGCCCCGACGATGACCCTCACCGACCGCGAGTACCAGCAGATGCGTGACGTGGGCATCGCGGTGCTGCGCGAGGTCGGCGTGGACACCGGCGGCTGCAACATCCAGTTCGCCTTCCACCCGGACGACGGCCGGATGGTCGTGATCGAGATGAACCCGCGGGTCTCCCGCAGCAGCGCGCTGGCCTCGAAGGCCACCGGGTTCCCGATCGCCAAGATCGCCGCGAAGCTCGCCATCGGCTACACCCTCGACGAGATCCGCAACGACATCACCGGCGAGACCCCGGCCTCGTTCGAACCGGCGCTGGACTACGTCGTGGTGAAGGTGCCGCGCTTCGCCTTCGAGAAGTTCCCCGGCGCGGACCCCACGCTCACCACCACGATGAAGTCCGTCGGAGAGGCGATGTCGTTCGGCCGCAGCTTCCCCGAGGCACTCGGCAAGGCGATGCGGTCGATCGAGACCAAGGCGACCGGGTTCTGGACGCAGCCGGACCCGGAGGGCGCCACCCGTGAGTCCACTGTGGACGCGCTGCGGGTGCCGCACGAGGGCAGGCTGTACGAGGTGGAACGCGCGCTGCGGCTGGGTGCCACGGTCGAGCAGGTGCACGAGGCCTCCGGCATCGATCCGTGGTTCATCGACCAGATCGCGTTGATCGGCGAGGTCGGCGCGGAAGTGCGGGAAGCGCCGGTGCTCGACGGTGAGCTGCTGCGCCGGGCCAAGCGCACCGGGCTGTCGGACCGGCAGATCGCCGCGCTGCGTCCGGAGCTGGCCGGTGAGGACGGCGTGCGCGCGCTGCGGCACCGGCTCGGGGTGCGGCCGGTGTTCAAGACCGTGGACACCTGTGCCGCGGAGTTCGCCGCGAAGACGCCGTACCACTATTCGGCCTACGAGACCGATCCCGCGGCCACCTCCGAGGTCGCCGTGCAGGGCGACAAGCCGAAGGTGCTCATCCTCGGCTCCGGCCCGAACCGGATCGGGCAGGGCATCGAGTTCGACTACTCCTGCGTGCACGCGGCGATCGCGTTGCGCGAGGCCGGTTTCGAGGCCGTGATGGTCAACTGCAACCCGGAAACGGTGTCCACCGACTACGACACCTCCGACCGGCTGTACTTCGAGCCGCTGTCCTTCGAGGACGTGCTCGAGGTCGTGCACTCCGAACAGCAGTCGGGCACGGTCGCCGGCGTCATCGTGCAGCTGGGCGGGCAGACGCCGCTCGGGCTCGCGCAGCGGCTGGCCGACGCCGGGGTGCCGGTCGTGGGCACGCCGCCGGAGGCGATCAACCTGGCCGAGGACCGCGGCGCGTTCGGCGAGGTGCTGCGCGACGCGGAGCTGCCCGCGCCGAAGTACGGCACCGCGACCTCGTTCGAGGGCGCCAAGCGGATCGCCGACGAGATCGGCTACCCGGTCCTCGTGCGCCCGTCGTACGTGCTCGGCGGGCGCGGGATGGAGATCGTCTACGACGAGGAGTCGCTGGCCGGTTACATCCGCCGCGCCACCGAGGTCACCCCCGAGCATCCGGTGCTCGTGGACCGTTT